>CAYYUI010000047.1:0-39177 GCA_964474705.1 uncultured bacterium | reverse complement strand
TGAAGGCTTCGCCTAAAGGCGAGGGGGTTCACCCATCCCAGAATGAGACCCTAAATGGAGTTGCATTGGATAGCTCCGGGAATGTTTATGTTGCGGATCAGAACTGTAAAAACATTCGAAAAATTACTTCCGCCGGAATCGTTACTACATTTGCCGGAATGGCATTTCAAAGTGGAAGCACAGACGGAACTGGCACGTCTGCCAGATTTGCAGGCCCGCGGGGTATTGCGGTTGACGGTTCGGGGAATCTTTACGTGACGGATGGAAATTACACCATTCGAAAAATAACTCCAAGCGCGGAAGTAACGACGCTTGCCGGAACCGCCTATTCGACTGGCAGTGCTGATGGAACAGGTTCGGCCGCACGATTTGGAATGTTAGGCCACATTGCAGTTGACAGTTCAGGAAATATATATGTGGCAGACTCAGGCAATCACACCATTCGAAAAATAACTCCAGGCGCGGAAGTAACGACGCTTGCCGGAACCGCCGGTTCGACTGGCAGTACTGACGGAACGGGTTCAGCAGCAAGATTCAATAACCCAACTGGGATCGGAGTCGATAGCTCCGGAAATCTATATGTTGTCGACACAGGCAATCACACAATTCGAAAAATAACTCCAGCCGGGGAAGTAACAACGCTTGCCGGAACCGCCGGTTCAGCTAGCCATGTTGATGGAACAGGTTCTGCTGCACGATTTCAGGTACCTAAAGCTCTTGCCGTAGATCTTGAAGGAAATATATATGTCTGCGATGGCACCAATGTGATTCGGCATGTTACTCCTGCAGGTATAGTAACCACTATTTGTGGTGCTTACGCTTCCCCAGGGATTGTGGATGGAACAGGCGCAGCCGCTAGATTTAGAAGGGCTTTGGGTATTGCAGTCGATAGTTCCCTAAATGTGTATATTACTGATGAAAATCCTGTGCGCAAAGGGGCGCTCATTCCCTATTGAACTATAACAGCCAGAAATAGAAAAGCGGCGGCCAGGTATAGCCTGGTCGCCGCTGCCTTTAGATGAATTTATGGCGGTGATAACAATTGCTTCAGGGCTATTTGAATCTTCTGACCATGAATAAGCGAAATTCAAGGATGCAGTGAATAGTTATCACTCATGGTATTTATCGGCGTCAGAGTCGAACCGTTCAGATCAAAGACCGTCCACCATCTGCCTGAACTGTTTGGAACATTGAAAACTGCCTTGACCTGGTCGCCCTGGTAAAGGGTGACTTTGGCTCCAGAGGTTGACATCTCTGCTTCCTGGCTGAAGTTTTTTACCAGATAGCGATATGTTCCGGTCAGCTGCCTGAGCACAGTTATGGTTTCAGGCCCATAGCTGGTTACATCATCGACATCGTGTTCGACCATCAACTCATCGTTATAATAGTAATCGCCACCGCAGGTCACATAGAATCTTTCGCCGTCGTTACCGGGGCCTGAAAGATAAGAATCGAGGTCTTCGGGACTGGCGCCCCAGGTCAGCTGAACCCTGAAACCCTCACCAGTCAACATCGATGGCGAGATCGAAACATTCTGGTTGCCGGTAGTCATGCCACCAATGACAGTAATTGTGAAATGACCGGTTATATAATTGGGGCAGACGGCTTCGGCGGTGTACAGGCCGGCCGCCAGGCCATCGATATGATAGTTACCCGAAGAATCAGTGGTCGTAGTCGCTTCGATGTTACCTGCCAGCGCGTTCACACCCTGGCGCAGACTGATGGTAACATTCGGCAGGCCGTTACCCGTCGTCGCTTCCGATACTATGCCTCCGACGTTGCCGGTACCTGCATGCTGCGTGTCAATCTGCATTATGTTTTCAAGAATTCTGGTTACATCGATTTCGATCACCACATTTTCATAATTGGCTTCAAGATAGCCTTCTTTGCTGAATACCACCCGGTAACCCGAACCGGCACTCAGGTTCAGAAGATAATTGCCGCCGGCATCGGAAACCACGCTCTGAACAGCATTTCCCATGGCATCCAACACTCTGACGCTCACTCCGGCAAGCGGTGCCTGGGTAACGGCATCCCTGATCGTGCCGCTCAATGAGCCTGAACCAGCCGCCGGCAAAACGGTCACGGCAAAATCGGCGGTCCTGATGATTTCGTTCTCTGCGTAGGAACAGGTCAGGACTACTTCCCCGGCCGCGGCAGGCGGAGTGAATAATGATCCGGCGATACTGCCACCGCCAGATTTAATCGACCAGGAATGGCCGGTGACGGTTTTCGTCGAATTGTCTGAATAGGTTGCCGTCACAACTATGCCGGCCAGGTCAAAAGTTGCGTTTGCGGCTACTGTTCCTGATGGCGCGCTGAGAGCAATCGCGGCAAGGGTCACCACTGCAGGTTGCGGGTTGGAAACAACCTCGACAACCTTATCTGCCTCAGCCTTGATTGTTGGGTCACTCAGGGTTTTGCTGCCATCTATCGAGCCCCCGAGCGTATTCTGTATCGTTGTTGCCAGAGCCTGAATCGATTCTGCCGGCGGTGAAAAGTCGTCGATCGATTTTGTGCTGCTGTCTGGCAACGATTCAAAAACAATCGCCCTGGCAGTTGTTTCATAGTTGATCGGAGCATTTTTTATGTCGTTTTCATTGGTCTGCCCCGGGGCAACCGTAGCAGTGGCGATGGTTTTAAGAACCGGATCGGCATTTTCAACCCCTGATGCGACGATTTCAATCGTCACCTGCTGTTTCCCGGCGCTTAATGAATCAAGGGTTGCATCGAGCGATAGAGTCTGGCCTGAATCGGAACGCTCGACGCTGAAGATTCTATGCATCGCCGCACCGAATTTTATCCTGGCCTGAAATTTAATCGCCTTTGCGGCCATGACCTCATCTTTCAGAGCTGCCTTGAGAGAAGCGGCAAATGAGTTTCCCGGGCCGGCATCGGCTACTGCAGAAAGTTTTATGGCCCCCGTAGATGCCGGCCAGACCTGATCATCACTGGATCGATGCAACCAGCACCCTGGCGTGGCGACAAACAGGGAAAACAAGACGAACAGACAAAGCAATTTCAGCGAATTATTCATGCGTGACCTCCCTGATTCTCACTTTTCTGCTATTTCTAATGACGCTCTTCCCAAAAACGAAACTGGAAAAATTCACCACCTTTGCCTGATATAATCTACGCAAAGGAGCGGCAGCAAAAAGCCCGCACCGGCAAAGGGCTGCAGCAGCCCGGTTAAGGGTTTGAAGCAAAGATCCTCAATTTTATCTTTTCAACCTAAATCTAGTTATTTTCAGAAAAAATTCCAATAAATTCTCAGCAACCATGTAATACAAACTATCACCATCCCGGTTCAAGGCTCTCACAGAGCCTTGAACCTCAGGGCAAACAGGATTTTCATCTGGGGCGCTTTTTCTTTGGCTTTGGGGCGGGAAGTTCGCGGGCGGTGATCTGCAGCAGTTCGGTGAACCATTCGCGGTCTTCGAGGCGGTCTTCAATGAGAAAAGCCGCTTTAGCGCCCCGGTAAGGGAAACCTTCAGTCACTTCGCCGATAAATGCCCGGCCGCCCGGAGTCGGCTTTACAAAGCACTGGTTGTCGCACACGAGCGCGACAACTTTGTTATCGAGATAAAGCGCGTATTCGCCGAACATTTTGCAAAACCTGACGCGGTCGCGGCATTCAATCTGGTCAACGACGAATTCAATGAAATCTGCATCTGTAGACATATTTATTCCTCTATTGGAAATCCGGATTATCTGAACAGTTCGGGGCCTGTGTGCCACCGACAGACACTGACGGAGATTTCAGATCAATACCACCCGAATGCTTTGCATCGTCATTCTGCGGTTTCTGGTCACCGGCATCCGGTCTGGTACCGGGCCATTCGACAATCCAACCGGCATCCTGGCAGATAATGCGGCAACGCGAAGTTCCGCATTCTGGATCGCCCGGGAAGTGACCGCAGGGCAGCTTGCGCCTTTCAGTCTGCTCAGAAGACGAAACCTTTCTTTTATCAACTTCGCCAAGCAATCTTCTTATGGCTTCTCTGAGAGCCCCCAGAGCCTGTTCATCGGCCTGATAAGGCGGCAACAGGCGACCGACGGCCGCCTGAGCAATAGCGGCCCCATCGCCCTGACCGGAACCGGCCAGCACGGCAGGCACCTTCGCAGCAGCCAGGCCGGCCCTGATCTTCTCGGGCAGGCGCTCGAGGGTGCCGATTTCAGCGGCAAAACCTTCAGGCATGGTTCCATCGGGTGCGGCGATGCGTTTCAGGTCAGATTCAATTATCATCCAGTCGCCCTCTCTTGATTGCCGTCGGTCAGCGAAATAGCGCCTGGCATTGTCGACCTTCTCTCTCAGACTCCTGAATTTTTCGATAACCTTAATGAAATCAACTTCATTCTGCCTGATCACTGCGGCATCCTTGCCAGACTGAGTTGAAAGTTCCTGCAATCTGGCCAGATAGTCGGCATAAACAGCCTGAGTCTGCCCTTCTACCGGGCTGGCACCGGCAGCAAGACGGTCGATCTCAGCTTTTGTCCGCACCAGAATTCCGGCTTCCTGATCTGCAGAATCAATGAGAGAAGCAGCTTCACGCGAGGCGGCCATCGGATCGCCACCGGCGAGCAGGGCCGCGAGGGCGGCGTTCGCCCTGCCGTTCAGGCCGGCAAGAGAAGCGGCCGAATCCTTAAGGCAGCCAGCAAGCCGCGCTTCGGTTTCTGCCAGTTCGCCCGCGGGGGCAGCGCCAGGGGTTTCACCGCACTGGCGGAGAAAAGCCTGAAAATCCTGAAGAAGGCTGTCGCCCTGCCGGCAGATCCGACGCGCGTCGGTAATATTTACCCGAAGAATCGACCTGATGCTTTCGGCTAATGAAACCAGTTTCCTGAGTTCTGCCACGGCTTCGCGGCCAAATCTGGCGCCCATGGCGTTCTGTATTTCCTGTTCCATTTTCTGGTTCTGCATTTCTGCATAGGTCGTATCGAGCACATTGACGGTATCGAGACCCTGCCCGAGCGTATCGACGACCAGATTACCAGCCGAAATGACGGTTCCGGTAAAGGTGAGATTGTTGAAGGCCTCATGCAGACCAAGCGTCGTGCCCTTGATGGTGCCTTTTACAGATGCTTCTGCCAGCACTTTAAGCTTCGTATAAAAAGAATTGGTATCTTCGCCGGCATCTCGATATTTTTTCATCAGCCGCTCTACTTCGGAGGCTGTATAATTCGATGTCGCATCGACTGCCGGGCCGACGATACTCATGTCCCAGAGGATTTTCGTGGTCGTATCGCCTCTGGCACTGCTGTTGGCTACGTTCAAACCGGCGTTCGCAAGGCCGAGAACAAGGGCGATCAGCCCGGCTTTGCCGCCGCCAGTCGATACAGTCGGCTTCTGATTCACCGATGGCCGGTTCAGGTTCATCTTTTTCAGTTCGAAGTTTACCTTTTCGGCAAGATCAGGGTTTCTGATCATCAGATCATCGATCGACTGCCCCTGCTGACCGGGCGGCAGGCGATGCGTGGTTCTGGCGATTATTTTTACCGCTTCGTCGACATTGCCGCCAACCTTGACCGTATCGGCAATCACCGAGTTGAAATTGCGCACCGCTTTGTTGCAGAGATGTTCGTTCATGGCGCCGCCGGCAGCTTCAGCTCTGCGGGCCCTATTTGAAGAATCACGAAGCTGGGCATCCTGGTTAATTATATCGGTTTTGCCTGAATACTTAGATTCCGGCGGAAGATTGGAAGATTCAGGTTTAGAGCCGGTTCTGGCCTCAATTTCATCAGCCTTCGCCTTATTGCGGGCGGCAATTATTTCAGTTACCTTGAGGCCGCGGGCACGGTATTTGGCTGCCTTAGTACGATCTTTCCTGATGTCCGACTCGCGCAATTCTTTGCTGTCAGGATTATCGATGTTCGACAGCTCCTTCTGACCATTCATGGCTTTATCTTCTTTCGCGCGGGCGTGCTTCATCATTTCCTGATGGTAGGCCATGGCTTCTTCGTTTGAAAAGTTATTGCTCTTTGCGTCAATTTCAATCTGAACTTTGGTCGCATCAGGATCAGTATAGGCAAAACCACCCTGCTCGTTGATATAATTCGACTGCCTGGCATAGCCTTCGGCGCTCATATTTTCTGGCGAAGCAAAGGCGTCTATCTCAAGCTTTCTACAGTGATCCTTGCCGGCGTATTCAGGGCACCCCGATTCAATGGCGTATTCATCCAAAAACTTGTTAGTAGCTTCACGAACCTTAATCGACTGTTCGGCGGTGATTTTCTTACCTGAGCCATCACCCGGCTGCAGAGCGATATCGGTATCAGTACCAGCCTTAAAACCTTCGGTTACCTTCGGTGCGCCAATTACAAGACCTACACTTTTCGCTGCACCTGAAGATCTTTTAATGACTTGTCTGGAATATTCGCTCTGAACGACCTGGAAATCGGCATCGCTGATCTTGCCGCCAAGCGTAAGCAGATTGATCTTGTCGTTGTTGAAAAAAGCTATTGCCTTCTGCTGGCGTGTTGCCCTGCCACCGGCAACAGTTTTAACGATTTCGACGAGTTCATCGTTCGTCAGATCTTTTCCGGCAGAAATGCCTGAAGCCAGGCAAAAAGCGAGAGATAATACGAGAATGATTTTTCGCATTTTTTTCACGGTTATTTACCTTCTATCTGCTTTATGAGAGCGGCGGCCTGTATGGCAAGCGGCTCATCGGAGGGTTCCACGGCGATAATTTCCCCGGCCAGCGCTCTGGCACGCTCATGCTTACCTGAATCTTCATACATGGATGCAAGAAGCAGCCTGACTTCAGATTCTTCAACCGGAGAAAGGAGCAGAAGTTTCTCGAGCTCGCTGATTCCCTGTTCGAGGTCGCCGCTGCTGACAGCAATCATGGCTATCTGCCTGGCGACCAGACCGGCATCGCAATATGGCAGCCAGATGCGACGGGCGGCAGTCGAAAATGCCAGGTCGTAGCGGAAAATCCGCAGATAAGCGGTTGCCAGGCGTTCGAGATAAACATCGCTGACACCGGTCTCGACCAGCGCCTTGTAAAGGGCTATCGCCAGCTGCACCGACAGCAGATCGTCTTTTGCCATATAACCATTCGCGAGAGCAAAAACCGCGGCCGGGTCGCCAGGGTTTTCCTGGAATGCCGCCTCGAGTTCGGCGAGCCGCTGATCGCGGTTATCACTGCGAAAACCTTCGACCGCGCTTTTCGCCGCGTCGAGCGCCCCGCCCATGGCTCCACGGGTCTGCTCTACAGCAGTGTCGAGCACACGGGTGGCGAACTGCTGCAGTTGTGGAGCCTCGCGCTTCAGGGTCTGCCGGATTTTGTCGAAATCTATGTGTTTGTAGGCGCCGGTCTGAAACATGATGACGCCGATCAGCCCGGTTTCGAGAAACAGGTAAACAGCGAAGATAAAAACCGGCCTGAAACACCCGACCCGGGCGGCGCGCCACTGCATGATAAAAGCGAAGAGAAAAAAGCCGGCCGCGATAAGAACTTCGTCACGGGGCGCCCGAAGCAGGAAAAGGGCAAAAGCCACCACCAACCCTGAAAGGATAAACCCTGCTGAACAGAAAAACCCGAAAATCATCGACAGGCAGGACCGTCCGGCCGGCTTGCCGCTGCCCTGTCTCAGCCGCTGAAGTTCATCGCTGTTCTCCGGGGTCATAGTATTCTCATTCATTTTGTATCCTCACCAATCTGATAACCGGTTACTGCAAACAAATAGATCAGTTTTGCAGGATTGAAATTTTACCATATTTCCGGTCATCGGAAAACTCATGTTTGAACCAGAAGTGAGCGAGGAGGTTGCATCGTTTATCCGGCTCTGCTATACATGTTGTTGATGGCTCTGAACCCATGAACAGCAGGCTCTGGCTTCAATATGCAGGTTAACAAAATTTTTCTGGCTGGAATATTGTTTGCAACAACGATTGCAGCGTTGCTGTATAGCCAGGGGGTTGAAGAAAAGCCGTTTCCGCCTTTTTATGTGCGCAAGGTCGCGATCGGCGAACCTTTTACGCCATTCGAAATCACCGATCTCGAAGGCAAAACCTGGACCAACCGCCCATATCTGAAAAAGGCGATGATCATCATCACCGGCAGCTGGGCTTTGCGGCACGATCTGCGCAAATGGGCCGAGCACATCGGCATGCGCTACGTTCTGGCTGCCGATATAATCTGGGTTTTCAATCCGTGCAGCACCGAGTTCGCCGACCACCGCAAACGCATCGAAGACCTGTTCAATGATTTCAAGACGGCGGTGCCGGTGGCGATCGACCAGCATTCACTGATCGGGCGCAGTCTCAGCATCGAATACGATATTCCCACCATCGTGGGCATCGACCGCTTCAACCGCCTGGCTTTCGTGCACGAATCGCCTTTCAACCAGCCCGGGCAGGACAAACTCTACGCACTTATCCGGACCAGGCTGCTGAAATAGCAGAAAACAGGCAAAGATAATGGAGCCGGTTCGATAATCTCTTATATCAGCCCCTTGGAATGCCGGAAACAGTGAAGATCATCTGTAGTTGTCAGCGGCAGCGGCCTCGCCCTCCATTTCCAGCAAAAAACGCCGGGAAGCATATCTGATACCGATCAGGCCCAGCGGCGATGAAAAAACGATCGCCAGCACCGCTACCGCCAGAATTGTCGAACCGCCAGGCAGGCCGGCGTTGAGGGCGACGCTGCCAAGAGCCGCCTGGGTGGTAGCTTTGGGCAGGTAAGCCATGACGCAGAGTAAGCGCTGATTGCGTGTCATTGGCCGGAATGAAGTCGCTACCAGAACCCCGATCGATCTGAAAACCAGCCCGATGCTTACCGCGAGCAATCCTTTGAGGCCCGCCGCAGCGGCAACCGGAACATCGAGAGACAGGCCGATCAGCACAAAAAGAATGATTTCGGCAAAAACCCAGATTTTTCCCAGTTTGGCGGCAATTTCATGCGCGATTCTTTCTGAGCGCTGCAGCATAATGTAACCGATGGTCATAACCCCAAGCAATGCGGCAATATGCGCCATATTGCCGATTTCAGCGAGAAAAATCGCAAAACACAGCAATATAAGGGTCTTTTCGGTAGCCCTGATCTTCTGGTAACGCTTGTCGAGCCATCTGACCAGCAGTATTCCGACCACGGCACCGGCTGCCACTCCGACCATGATTGAAAGGGGCACCTCGATCAGTATTCTGGAAATCTCGAGATCATGACTGCCGGCCATGCCCAGAAAAGCAGAAAACATCGTGATTGCCAGAACATTGTCGATCGAGCAGCCTGCGAGAATCGTCGTCGGAACTCCCGTAGCCATGGCTGCCCGATGCTGGCGAAGATCGAGCATCGCCGGAACCGTTACCGCCAGCGACACCGCTGAGAGCATGAAAGCGGTCAAACCAGCGATTGCCGGCGAAAACTCGAACAGATAAACAAAAACCAGCGTCAGTGCCAGACCCTCGAAAAGACAGGGCACCACCGCCATCAGCAATGCGGTACTGCCGGCAATCTCGAGATTTTTGCGGCTGATTCCCAGACCGGCGCGCAGCAGAATGACAATCAAAGCCAGCGACTTGAGAAATGGCGAGATATCCCAGAGCAATTGCGGCACCATCGGCTTGATGGTCAGGCTGCAGATAATTCCAAATACCACCATTCCAAGCACATTTGGCAACCTGATTTTTTCAAAAAGCCGGGCAAAAATCCAGCCACCAAGCAAAATGATTACGGCAACGGTGTTGATAGTCATGATCATGGTTCCTGAATAAATTAAAAACTCCTGCGCAAAGAATCACGCAGGAGTCATCAGCTGCATGCAGCGGTTAATGGCGAACTCCATCGCCCGCGGGCAAATATAGCGTTCGCCCCCGGCACTTGTCAACCTGTTTAATACCCCCACCGGCAATTCCAGTCAAAAAAGCCTTTAAGTCACCCGACCACCCCTTCGACAGTTTCAGGAACCAAAACTCCGGTGCTGAGATTCATTCTAAGCCAGGTTCGTACTGATACGGGTTTGAGCATCCACTCCGATTGCAGGTAACTTCTGGTTATACTTGCTGCCGGAGAAGCGTTGGGTTATAATCGCGGGAGAAACTTACAGATATAACGCAAAAACCAGAGAGACCCGGAGGACCCATGGCCATCATTGATACCAGCCCATTGATCTGTGAATGCGGCGGAAAACTGGTTTTTCTGCGCGAGTCACCAAACCGGGTTACCGGTGCATTTGCCCCACAGGATGAAGTCTGGAAATGTTCGATCTGCAACAAGCACTTCGTTAAAACCTGGCGGCCCGACAATATAGATTACTATACCGAAAATGCCGATTATGACTCGCGTTTTAGCGAGTTGCGTTCAGACATGCGCAACTGCATGTTCTGCAATGCCTTCAGAGATTCAGATGCAACCGTATATCAGGGCCAGCCTG
Source organism: uncultured bacterium (assembly GCA_964474705.1). Classification (GTDB taxonomy): domain Bacteria; phylum Muiribacteriota; class Ozemobacteria; order Ozemobacterales; family Ozemobacteraceae; genus Rifleibacterium. The sequence goes on along the minus strand of CAYYUI010000047.1, from coordinate 28,803 downwards.
CCTGCAGCAGATGTTTCATCAACTTCGACTGGGAAGAAAAATTTCAGAAAAGGGAAGTTAAAAGCAAAACCCCTTCATATCAGGAACTGGAAGACTTTCTCGAAGGGCAGCGCGCAGTTCAAAACGGCTGCTGGCAGGCAGCTATAGAAAAGCTGCAGCCCTTTTCTACACTTGGGTTCAGACTGGCCGACCTGCACCTGGGCGAAGTATATGACAAGGGGCCCTCCGAGCTTCGCAACCCGCTGAAGGCGGCTGAATTGTATACAAAAGCTGCCAGAAAAGGCGTTGCCAAAGCCTTTTATCATCTGGGCAAAATGTTTTCCTTACGCGACAACGAAAACTGCAATATGATCGAAGCCTATAAATGGCTGAACCTCGGTGCCTTTTTCGGTGACTATACAGCCGCAGACCAGCGCGAATACATTGCCCGCGAAATGACTACCGAAGAGATACTCAAAGCCCAGGAACTATCTTCAGCAGAATTGAAATCGACGTTTCGCCAGAACGATACCAGGCCGCATATCATCGAAAACCTGAGAAAGACCCGGGGCGAACTTGAAGGCTTCTACCGCTATGCCGAAATATTCGACGGCATGATATTTCAGGTTTTTCTCAATGATTTTCATGAAGCGGAGAAAATTATCCGCAAACTTGCAGCCGATGGCTTTCTGCCTGCCATGTTCAATCTGGCTCTCAAGCTGATGCAGGGAAAATGGCTGCCTAAGAACATGGAAGAAGCCGGAAAATGGCTGGTGCATGCAATTACCCGCCGCTATTTTCCAGCAATGGAATTTGCCTGGAATGAAACCCAGAAAGTCCCGGATCTGACCATCGATCATGACTGGCTGAAAAGCAGCATTATGGCCGAAATCGACAGTGGGAACCCGATCGCGCTGAATTTCTGGGGGCTCAATCATCTGCATGGCAACGGCATGCCGGTCAACCCTGAAGAAGCTCATAAATGGCTGCATCTTGCCAGATTTCTTGGAACACCTGTTCCAGCTGCAGACCCGCTGGAAACCCTGGAAAAAAACCTGCCCTTCGACCAGCTGACAAGATACCACAAAAACGCCCGCGACTGGCTTGATACACACCATGGGCGGGTTCAGCTGATACGCCAGATGAAATCGCTTTTCCGCGAAAAAATCACCGCCGAGAAGTCAAAAAAATGGTTCAAACTGGGAGAACTTTTTATGACCGGCGGGCCGGGGTTTCTGCGCCACCCGGTTATGGCTTATGGCTGCTTTGAATTTGCGGCCAGAGACGGCGATCAGATTGCGCCCCTGCGCCTGGAAACCCTTGGCAGAATCGTGCCGGCAAAATTCATTGAAACAGCATCCAGAATAGTGCTGGGCGTTGAAAAATCCGGCATCATGCCCTGAGCAGATGCCAGTTTATTCCTTTTTGCGTATCAGTCTGACGCCTGATTCTTCAAGATTGACCAGACCCTTTTTATAAAGGCCGCCAACCGCTTTTTTGTAATTTTTTTTGCTGGTACCGAACAACCGGTAAATATCTTCGGGCTGGCTCTTGTCGGTAACAGCGATGAACCCACCGGCTGCTGCGATCTTTTCAAGTATCTGGTCACCGATATCGACAATCTTTTCGAAGCCGGGTTTCTGTAGATAAAGGTCTACTCGACCGTCTTCGCGGATATTTTTGATATAGCCCCTGATTTTCTCGCCAATCCTGATGGTTCGGAAAAGATCATTGCGATAGATGAACCCCAGAGCCAGATTATTGATGATAGCTCGATAGCCGAGGTCGCTCTCATCGCTGATCAGAAGCGATACTTCCTGGTTCATTTCAAAACCACCGGGAGTCGTGGTCAGATACTTTTCTAACTGCGTCGAGCCAGTCAAAGAACGTGTTCTGGCATCATAATGAATGTAAACTACGTATGAATAACCTTTCACCATTTTCTGCTGCTGTTCTTTCAATGGCACAAAAAGGTTTTTTGGCATACCCCATTCGAGAAGAGCGCCACTGGCAGTAACTGAGGCTACCTTCATCAGCGCGGCCTCGCCAGGCATGGCAACAGGGCGCCGCATGCTGGCAACCATACGGCCATCAGCATCGGGAAACAGGAACACGTCGATTTCTGCCCCGGCATCAGTGGCGGCAGTGACATCCCAACCCGGCAGCATCAGTTCGCCAAATTCACCGGCATCGACAAAAATGCCGGCAGCGACACATCGGGTCACTTTCAATCTATTGAACGCGCAAACCTTTGCCATCATAATCTCCATGCTCCGTGGCTAACAAATGCGCTTCAGAATGTTTCATTTTTGCAGAAAAACTTTCGGCGACGCATTTGTATAAGAATTTGCAGCATTTTAACATTTTTCACCGCACCACTGCGCCAATTTTTTGTGCATTGTTTTTTGCCGGATTTTAAGTTAGTATAGCCCGAACAAAGCACACCCCACATAGAAACAGCGGAGGCGCCCTTCCCATGAGTCTTTCAGAAAACAGCAACCTGATCTGGCCATCAATTGCACAGCAACCACACATCGGCTGGTGGAAAGGCGCTGCCACAGCGCTCGTTTCTGACCAGGTCTCACTTGCCAGCAAACTTGGCGATTTAACCCGGCCTGTATTTGCAGTTTTGAAAGACGGAAGCATTTTTCTGGCGAACGAAGGCGAAATATCTTTCGATCTAAGTGCCAGACCAGCTGGAGCTCAGCCTTTGCTTGGCTTCACTGCCCCCTCTATCCTTGAAAACCTCGGCGATTCTTCGTTCTGTCGTGATCATGGTCTGAAATACGCTTATATCGGCGGCTCGATGGCCCACGGTATCAGCTCTCCCGAAATCGCCATTCAGCTTGGCCGCAACGGCATGCTCGGCTTTATCGGTGCTGCCGGCCAGTCACCGGCCCGGGTCGAACAGGCCATTCTGCAGATGAAGAATCTCAAAGAACCGGTGCCCTTTGGTTTCAATCTCATTCACAGCCCAAACGAAAAAGGTCTTGAAGACGCAATCGTCGATCTTTACCTCAAACATGAAATCAGGCTGATCGAGGCTTCTGCGTTTCTGGCCATGTCGCTGCCCCTGGTGCGCTATCGGGTTACCGGCATTCATGAAGATGCCAATGGAAAAATCGTTACCCCGAACAAGGTAATTGCAAAAGTCAGCCGCGTCGAAGTTGCCGCGAAATTTTTCGCCCCGCCACCAGAAAAAATGCTGCAGAAACTCGTTGAAAGCGGAGTTATCACTCAGCACCAGGCGAAGCTTGCCGCCCGCATCCCCGTTGCCCAGGATCTCACTTCTGAAGCTGATTCAGGTGGTCATACCGACAATCGCCCTGCCGTTTCACTGCATCCGACAATGGTGGCACTAAAAAATCGCCTGCAGGCAGAATACAAATATGATATCCCGCTCCGGGTCGGCTTCGGAGGCGGTACCGGTACTCCGGCTTCAGCAGCTGCCGCACTGGCTATGGGAGCATCCTACCTGGTTGTCGGTTCAGTGCATCAGGCCTGTATTGAATCAGGCACCTCCGACGCAGCCCGCCTGATGCTGGCCCAGGCTGGCCAGGCCGATACCGCCATGGCTCCAGCCGGCGACATGTTCGAAATGGGTGTTACCGTTCAGGTTTTGAAGCGTGGCACCATGTTCGCCATGCGTGCACAGAAGCTGTATGATATCTATCGCCGTTATGACAGCATCGAAAGCATACCGGCTGCAGAACGCCTGACACTTGAAAAAACCGTTTTCCAGGATACCCTCGACAATATCTGGTCCGGAACCGCTGAATTCTTCAAACAGCGCGATCCCTCCCAACTCGAAAAAGCCAATGCCGACCCGCATCACAAGATGGCTCTGATCTTCAGATGGTATCTAGGCCTGTCGCCACGCTGGGCAGTCGCCGGAGAAGAAAACCGCAAAGTCGATTTCCAGGTCTGGTGTGGCCCGGCCATGGGCGCTTTCAATGAATGGGCAAAAGGCACCTTCTTCGAAAAGCCAGAGAACCGCAAAGTGGTCGACGTGGCCATGAACCTGCTTTATGGAGCCGGTCTCGAACTTCGCCTGACTCAGTTGCGCAATCAGGGGATCAATCTGGCCGCCGCTCTCAGTTCAGTCACTCCCATTCCAACCGATGCAATCAGGAAGATTTCCTGAATCAGCGATGCCGGTGCAGGTAGCTGATAAAGAACAGGTTTCAGTTTATGTAGTAGATGCCGCTGCAGCCGAAAGCTGCAGCGAAACACTCATAAAAAATTTGAACCATGAAGATCTGGCAAGATTCAATCGCTATGCTAATTCGGCAGCACGCAACATGTTTGCAGCATCGCGCGGTGTTCTGCGTCTGCTGCTCGGAAAGATTCTCGACCGGCCGGCTGCATCGCTGAAGATTGCCAACCGCGAGCATGGTAAGCCCTACCTGCCAGACTTCCCTGACCTGCATTTCAATATTTCCCATAGTCGCAACCTGGCGTTGATCGCTATCGCCCGGCAACCAGTCGGCGTCGATGTCGAGTATCTCCACCGATCGGTTGATTATTCCTCGATCATGCGCCGTTTTTTTTCTTCAGCTGAACAGGCTGACTGGGAAAGATACCCGGTTCCATCTCCAGCCGAAGCTTTCTTTCGAGGCTGGACCCGTAAAGAAGCCATACTCAAAGCAACCGGCGAAGGAATCGCCGGCCTCGGGCACACAATCGTTTCTTTTCGCCCCGATGAAGAAGCAGCATTGATCGAAAGGCGGAACGACCCGGGTGAAGCCGGGCGCTGGCGCTTTCGCGATTTCCAGCCGGCCGAAGGCTACCAGGCGGCAGTTGCGCTTCAGGCCCTTTCTCTGCAACTCAACGTCGAAAATTTCCCGCTGGAATAACAAGGATTGATACCTGTTTTCAAAACGAATTATGTAAACCATCATTCAACGGTCGGTGAATCGTGCCAGCTGACTCAGGCAGCAATTTTGTGGGCATAATTATTAAATTCGCCTGGTCGAGGCATATTTTAACCAAGGGCTTCGCGTACCTTGACTGATAAATCGCCTGCCGAAAATGGCTTCTGAATGAAAAAAACGCCCTCCTGCAGAATGCCATGGCTGGCAATGACGTTGGCGGTGTACCCCGACATGAACAGGCACTTGAGACCCGGCTTCAGGGCCTGAAGTTTGGCAAACAGGTCGCGCCCGTTCATTTCAGGCATGACAACGTCAGTGATTATCAGACTGATTTTGCTGATGTTTTCATTGGCAATAGCAAGGGCATCTGCAACGGTTGCAGCAGAGTATACATTGTACCCCAGCCGTTCCAGCATCGCTGTTGCAATCTGCAGCATCACCTTCTCGTCCTCGACGAGCAGAATGGTTTCACTGCCACGCGGTTCCGGTCGCATCTTTTCTTCACTTGTCGCTTTATCGGAAGCATGCCTCGGCAGGTAAATCCTGAAAGTTGTTCCGTGGCCAGGTTCGCTGTAAACATTTATAAAACCGTTATTCTGCCTGGTAATACCATATACGGTTGCCAAACCCAGACCAGTTCCCTGGCCACTGGCCTTGGTGGAAAAAACGGCTCGAATATTCTGGCCAAGGTTTCCTGATCCATGCCTTCCCCATCGTCGCTCACGGCCAGCATTACATATTCGCCGGGAACAAACCCCGAATGAAGCTGGCAGTATGCCTCATCGAAAGATGCGTTTGCGGTTTCGATGGTGACAATACCGGTGTTATCGATTGCATCTCTGGCATTAACGCAAAGATTAGCAAGAATCTGATCAATTTGCGACGGATCGATCTTGACCATTCCCACATCCTGTTCTGGATGCCAGAGGAGTTTGATATCTTCACCTATCATTCGCTGCAGCATTTTGAGCATGCCCTCAATAGTCTCATTCAGTGCCAGCACCTTAGGAGCCACAGACTGTTTTCTGGCGAAGGCGAGAAGCTGCCTGGTCAACTCTGCTGATCGCACTGCCGCCTTCTTGATTTCATGAATATATGAATACAACTTCTGATCGGGCTTCACTTCATAAAGTGAAAGTTCAGCAAACCCGATAATTGCCCCAAGCATGTTATTGAAATCGTGCGCAACACCTCCGGCCAGACGCCCGATAGACTCCATTTTCTGTGACTGATGCAGCTGTGCCTGCAATTTTTCACGTTCTTCCACAGCGTGCTTCTTATCTGTGATGTCTGTCTGAGTGCCGACAATGCGGAGCATTGAACCGGTTTCATCACGTCTGACGCATTTTCCGCGCCCGTGAATCCACATCCAGGTTTCATCTTTGCGCAAAAAACGATACACAGAATCAAAGGAGCCGGATTTTCCGGAAACGTGGTCATTCATTGCCGTCATAAAGGCTTCCAGATCATCCGGATGTATCCGCTGCTTCCATTCATCGTAAAGATGGGCAAATTCGTCAGGCTCGTACCCGGCCATAGAATAGTATCTGGAGTCAAAAAACATCTCGCCGGTGCTGAGGTTCCAGTCCCAGAGGCCGTCATTGGCTGCGCTCATTGCCAACTCCAGGCGCTCTTCACTGGCACGCAGAGCCTGTTCAATTTTTTGCCGCTCGGCGATGAACAGTTTCTGCTGCAGATTCTGGTAGGCCAATGTAGATATCTGGTTTGCCAGAGTAAAAAGCATGCGGGCAATATCACCGAAACGTTCGATCGACATCGACGGCACTTCATAGAAAGCGGCAACGGCGGTATCTTCGTCTGCACCGATTTCTCTCGCGTAGGCGCGTAAATTTTCTTCAGTCTGCAGTTCATTGCGAACCTGGCCGATAAGCCAGTTGGCAATGTGCCTGCCGCCGACCGTGATGCCTGCTCCTGCGTCCCACAGGCCTCCGCTGAGGCATGTTCTGATGATCGGACCATCGAGGCAGAGGCGGCCAATCTCAGCATCAGATTTATAGCAGTTCGCACAGCCGATTGGGGTTTTTCGAATTATTTCGTTACACAATCGGGTGAAATTACCGGGTCGGGTGATTGGTGTACCGTCAGGACGCGTTATGATCGTAGCAACGCCGGTCGCTTTGGCAAATTCGTCCTGGAGTCGCTGAATTTCATCGAGACTGAAAAGATCTTCAAAGGTGACGTCTTCGATTTCTGCCATTTTATTGAGAGAAAAATCAGCAGTGTCTGTCTTTGCAAGACTGCCGACCTCGGAATCTGCTATAGACTGAACCAGCCATTCGAATTCTTTCTCTGCCTGACCTGCTGCAAAGTCAGGAATGAAAGTGATGCGAACCCAGATGATCTCCCCGGTTTTCTTAATAATTCGGTGTTTGAAGGAAGCAGCATTTTTTCTTCCCGAGGCCAGTTCTGCCATTCGCAGAACCATTTCCAGATCTGCAGGAAAAACCAGCCCCTGCCAGAGCATGGGGTTTTTATCGAATTCTTCAGTGCTGTAACCGGTCAACCCTTTGCTGCCGGGACTAGAACGCAGCAAAACAATTGCGTCATCGACCAGAGAAGCACGGAATCTGAAAGCATTGCGAGAACTGTTTTCCAGATCGCTCATTTTCAAGATTCCTTATTTTTTGTTGTCATTAAGAATGTACGCAATTCAACCAGAAAATCATCCATATTCTGAAATTATTATAACAATTTTGTTGCCAATGTGTTTTCAAAACCGAAAGCAAAAGTGATACAGCGGCATAAACCTGACCTTGTCGGAAAATTTGCTTCTGTTATAATTGATCAATACATTTTACCAGGAGTGCTTTATGACAAATGGCATCGGTCGTTTTCGCAGTCTCACCGGAACCGCACTGGCAGTGTTCATTGCTGTGGGCGGTTTGTTTTCCGGGGCCGAAGCCCGGGTCAGAAACGTAGCCTCTCCCGAAGACATCGAAAGCATAAGGTTCCTCAGCCCGAATAATATGCCGGTGAAGGTTCTTGTCGTCTACACACCGGGGCAACAGAATCAGAATTTCGTCATTTCCCTGATCAATATAGTTGCAGATATGCATGAAAAGGGCATGGTAAAAAAAGAAGACGCCTTTAAAGTGCATGTCATCCCAGGCTGGGAAATGCAGGAAACCGACTATGCTGAAATCAACACCAAAATCGGTGCTGAACGTGTAAAAAAGTATGTTGAATTCAACAAGGGTTTTTCTACCCGCGATATGTGGATGCAGGACTGGGGCGAAGTCGGCGTCGTCAAGGTCAAAGGTGAAGCCAAGCCGCAGACAGCGGTATTCGACTCGAATCGCGGCCGCGACAATGCTGAACTGCCGCAGATCCTTGCAAATTTCTGGAACAGCTATCTCGTCAAGAATCCATCAGAGCAGAATTCCGGCGGAGACTACGGCGGAAATATCGAAGTCACTCCTGACAATATTCTTCTGATTGGCAATACCTCAACCGAAGAACTGCGTGCCTATCTTGAACAGCATGGCTACAAGGATCGCATGGCAGTCCTGGAAACAGACTGGCTGCAGGTCGGGCACGTTGACGAGTACATTTCGGTCTGCCCTAATCCAAAAGCTCTGCGTGGCTATACGCTGATTAAAGCCAACCCCAGGCTGGCCCTCAGACTGATCAAAGACACCACTGATGCCGAATTGAAAACAATTCCCCAAAAAGAATACTGTGACGCCCTGCTGAAAGTAAAAAAATACCTGATAAAAGCTGAAGCTGACCGTGCCGCAGCGCAGAAACAGGGGCGTCGACGTTCCCGAAAAGCTTTTTCCGAAGCTGTTCTTGAATATCTCGAAGGCAGCGATGAGATGCTTGCCCGGTCAGATTCAGGCGTGTCTCTGTCGTCGGGGCATGTAATCGCTCAGGGTGAAGTTGAAGAATTCATAAAACTCAACCTGACCCTCGGCAACCTGATTGACACAAACGTAAAAAAGGCCTGTGAAAAGATTTCTGCAGTCCGAAACGATGCCGGCAAACCCCATTCAATTCTCTCGTTCCCTGCATTGTATCGGCAAACCTATCAGGGCAAACACATTGCCTATCTTCCTGGCAGCGTTAACCAGCTGATTTTGAACAATCAGCTCATCGTCCCTGATCCGAAAGTTAAAGCCATGCGGCAATACATTAGCATTACTGCGGGAAAAATCGGTCTGCACGCCAACTTCATCGATTCACTGCCATATCATAACCTGCAGGGCCAGCTGCATTGCGGCACCAATGTCTTCAGGCATCCCAACAAATATTTCGTAGTTCCGAAATAAATTGCGGCCTCCAGAAAAGAATATTGCTGGACACGCAGTCATGATGCAGGAAACCGTTAAATGGCATGCCACGTCTCTTCTCGCTTTGGACGAGAAACTCTGGAAAAGTGCCTTGAACGGCGTTCAACCTGACCCGGTTGCCGGAATCAGGCATGCACCGATCACTGGTGACCCGATTTGGCGCCTGCATGTTGCCGAGATTGCCGTCCGTGTTAACAGCCATTATCATTCAGCTGGTTCCGAGACATACGAAGTGGTTGCCGGCCATGGGTTGTTACATTGCGGGCAAATTACCGGCGCTCCTGCTTCATTCAGCATCAAATGGGATTTGCCGGTTGAAGTGAAAACCGGTGATTCCTTCTCGATACCGGCAAACTGTGTTCATCAGCTTGAACGCAACAGCAATGACCTTCTAATCATTCTTTTTGCCTGCCCGGATGACCATCTGGGCACCGACCGCCACCTGGTAGAAGATTCTCCCTATCTGCAAAAACACAAACATCTACGGTGAACCGCAGGCCAACAGCAATTATTTTGTTTGAGATGTCTGACATGCTATACTGAATTATAAAAGAATTTTGCGAGGAAGCATTTGTACGTCAGAAATCTGGCCGCGTTAACAGGCTCAGCTGCCCGCCGGCTTCTGCTGGCCATTTTGATGGTCATTATTAGTCTGCAGTCACCAGCTGCCTTTACGCCTGCCAAGATTCCAGCTGCAGCAAAAACATGGAAAATTCTTTATCTGAATTCCTATCATCCAGGCTACATCTGGTCAGACAATATTCTCAGTGGCATGTTCGCAGCTCTCAGCAAACGTGTTCCAGATAAATATGATATGCAGGTCGAATACCTCGATGGAAAGAGGTTTGGCAATCGACTGGACTCATCACTCGGGCAAACCTTGTTCCAGTTGTTCCGGGAAAAGTATTCAGGCAGCAGATTCGATCTCATTCTTGTCTCCGACCAGGATGCATACAATTTCCTGAACAGGGTCCGAGATGAAATTTTTCCGGGGGTTCCGGCAATTTTTACCGGCGTCGAAGACCCCGGAATTCCGGCTGCCAATACCTTTGGCATTCATGCCAGCACCGACATCGAAGGCAATATCGATCTTATTCTCAGGGTAATGCCGCAAGTCAAAAGAATAATTATTCTTGTTGACTCATCGATTACCGGGCAGACCAATCAGATGCAGGCTCAACCGATACTCGAAAAATTCAATGACCGCGTCAGCTTTATTCTCTGGGGCGCTAATACTGAAGACACCCCGGAGGCTTTTTTAAAGAAGGCTGTCAATCTCAATCCGGCCGAAGACGCCATTTTTTTCCTCGATTATTATAGAACCACTGCCGGAGGCATCATCGAACCGGCCGCTTTTATCGCTTCCCTGTGCAAAACGACCAGAGCACCTGTTTTCAGCCATGTCGACACCTATACCCGTTATGGCGTAGTTGGCGGAGTAATGAACAGCGGTTTTCTGCAGGGCAGTCAGATGATTAATATCGGTCTTGATCTGCTGACTGGCTCAGGCGGGCAAATTCAAGCGATCAATCGGGAAATTTCCTTACCTACTGCCGATTTAGCACTTCTTCCCGCCTATTCGATCGACCCGGCCAGATTTCCGGATACAACCAGGTTTCTCAACCATGAAGAAGAGCTGTTTCAAGCCTTCAGGTGGAAGATTTCAACCCTTGCACTTCTTTTAACCATTTTGCTGTTACTGATAGTCATCCTGATTTTCATGCTGCGAAAACAGCGTTTTCTCAGAAATGAAGCAAGACAGTCAGCCGCCCACTTTCAAGGGCTTTTCAAAAGTTCTCCGAATCCAATTGCCATATGCAGCAACGATGGCAAAGTATTAAACTTCAACGATCAGTTCAACAGACTGTTCGGCTATAACCATGAAGATCTTCCCGATATCGAGGCCTGGTGGCAGCGTGCCTACCCTGACCCGGAATATCGCCGCAGCAATATTGCCGCATGGAACAATGCCACAGGGAAGGTAAAATCAGGAGAAAAAATTGAAACCGGCGAGTATCATATTACCTGTAAAGATGGCTCGACAAAGACTATGAGTCTATCGGCGAGTTTACTCGAAGATTGCTATATTGTCAGCTTCTTCGACATAACTGAGCGCAAAAAAGCCAAAGAAGAATTGACCAGAAGCCTGAACCGTTTCGAGGCACTTTTCGACCTTTCTCCATATTCATGTATCATTACCGGTCTCGACGAGCGCCTGCTCATGGTAAACCGCAGTTTCTGTCAGGTTCTGGGGTGCAATCGCGAAGAAGTTATCGGCAAAACCAATCTGGAACTTGGGCGCACCCTTGACCCCGTTCTGGCTGAACAACAGAAAAAGAAGCTTCAGGAGCAGGGCTACCTCGATAACGAAGAAAACATCGTCTATTTTAAAAACAACAAACATTATGTGCTGTATTCGGCACGTATAATCGACTGGGGTGACAGCCAGGCTGTCCTGAGCGCCACAATCGATATCTCTGCCCGCAAAAAAGCCGAAGAAGAGCTGCGCAACAGTGAAAAGAACCTGCGAATCACTCTTAATTCAATCGGTGATGCCGTCATAGCAACTGATACCCATGGGCAGATAACGCGCATGAACCCGGTAGCCGAAAAGCTCACCGGCTGGCGCTTCATCGAGGCCGAAGGGCAAAAACTAGGTGAAGTATTCAATATCATCAGTTCCGACACCCGCAAACCGGTGCCAAACCCTGTCGATCAGGTTCTGGCTACCGGCCGCATCGTCGGTCTCGGAAATCACACGATCCTGGTCAGCAAAGATAAAAGAGAACATCAGATAGCAGATTCCGGGGCCCCGATTCTGGCAGATTCGGGTGAAGTAGTCGGAGTAATTCTTGTATTCAGAGATGTAACTGAAGAATACGCCCTGCAGTCACAGCTCACTCAGAGCCAGAAAATGGATGCGATCGGTCAGCTGGCAGGTGGGGTCGCCCATGATTTCAACAACATGCTCAGCGGCATCATGGTTGCGACAGAATTGATGCAGCAGCGCATCCAGGAGAACGACAAGGATTCGCATCATTATCTGCAGCTCATTCTCTCTTCCGCACAACGGGCCGCTGATCTAACCAGGCAACTGCTGACTTTTTCGCGGAAAAAACAGAATGTTTCGACCTTCATCGATGTTCATGAAGCTATTAAAGACACCATCGCTCTTCTGGAAAAAACTGTCGACAAACGTATCAATATTAGATGCAGTCTGAGCGCCAGGCATGCTTTGATCGTCGGTGACGGTTCCCTGATTCGCAATATGTTTCTCAATCTTGGAATCAATGCTGCACAGGCGATGACGAATGGCGGTGACCTCAGCTTCACGACAAGCGAAATCGACTTTCCGGATGTGCATGCTCCGGGACCGATAAAAGTCTCGGCACCAGGCCGCTATATAGGCATAAAGGTTACCGATTCAGGTTGCGGCATTCCACCCGAAAACCTGAGTCGGGTTTTTGATCCATTCTTTACCACCAAACCAGAAGGGCAGGGAACGGGTCTCGGTCTTTCGGTCGTCTACGGGACCATTCAGCAGCACAAAGGTTCGATCAATATTTCCAGCAAGGTTGGCGAGGGTACGACCTTCAATATTCTTTTGCCTCTGGCTGATGAAAAGCATGTGCCACGCATCGAAAACATTTCGGCTCCGGTGCATGGAAGTGGCAGCATACTTTTTGTCGACGATGAATCGATCATCAGAGCTACCGGTAAGGCAATACTCGAAAACCTTGGTTACAGTGTCACCCTTGCAGCTAACGGGGTCGATGCCGTTAAGATATTCACGGAGCGCTGTAATGAGATAGATCTGGTGATTCTCGATATGGTGATGCCTGGAATGAATGGCCGTGACTGTTTTGCGGAAATTCAGAAAATCAGACCAGGCACCAGAGTTCTTCTCGCTTCTGGTTTTTCAAGAGAGGATGACCTGAATGAACTGCGCGCAGCAGGCCTTGGCGGTTTCATCGCCAAGCCATTTCCTGCTGCCGAGCTCAGCAAAGTGGTTGCCGAACTGATCAAAAGATAAAAATTCAGCAGGTTCATACCTGCATGAATCAGCAGTGAAGCAATCAGGTCAAATAAAACTTCAAAAATAAGCCTGCGCGTGGTAATATCTTCATCAAATTTTATGGTACACGAGGCAGACCTGTTTCTTTTGCCCTCAGCCGCTCATTCAGCCCAATTGATCGTTGCGGCAGGCCGTGGCTTGGCGTCAGGTTTGCGGTATGACTTTACAGCACAGGAAGGTCGTTATGAAGCGCACTAAACAAAATTTTGAACCTCTCGCAATCGTTGGCATGAGCTGTCTTTTCCCCAAGGCTCAAACCGTTGAAGACTACTGGGCCAACATCAAAGAGAAGGTCGACGCGATAACCGAAGTGCCTGCGGCCACTCATTGGAACCCTGAAGACTACTTCGATGCCGACAAGAAACGCCCCGATCACGTTTATACGAAGAACGGCGGTTTTCTCGACCCGGTTGATTTCAATCCGGCCGAATGGGGAATAGCGCCTTCTGACCTTGACTCCATCGACACATCCCAGCTTCTCAGTCTGGTGGTAGCTCAGGGAGCTCTTGTAGACGCGGGATATACCGCCAAGCGCGAGTTCAATCGCGACAACGTCAGCGTCATTCTTGGCCTGACCGGTACGCTGGAACTCGTCGTGCCGCTTGGCGCACGTCTTGGGCACCCGATCTGGCGTCGTGCCATGCAGCACGCCGGCGTTTCACCAGAGATTACCGAAGAAGTGGTCAAAAACATTGGCAAAGCCTATGTTGGCTGGCAGGAAAACTCTTTTCCCGGCCTTCTTGGCAATGTGGCAGCAGGCCGAATCGCCAATCGTCTCAATCTGGGCGGCACCAACTGCGTCGTCGATGCCGCATGCGGCAGTTCTCTGAGTGCAATAAATCTCGCCGCCATGGAACTGTGGACCGGCAAAACCGACATGGCCATTACCGGCGGTGTCGATACTTTCAATGACATTTTCATGTTCATGTGTTTCTGCAAAACTCCGGCACTGTCTCCGACCGGTCAGGCCAGACCCTTCAGCGTCGACAACGATGGAACCATCATCGGTGAAGGCATTGGCATGGTGGTTCTCAAGCGTCTTTCTGACGCTGAGCGTGATGGCGACCGAATTTATGCCTGTATCAATTCGGTCGGCACTTCAAGTGACGGCAAAGGCAAGGCCATTTATGCTCCGGCCGCCGAAGGCCAGAAAAAAGCGTTGAGACGCGCCTACGAACAGGCCGGCGTCAACCCGCGCGATATCAGTCTGATTGAAGCACATGGCACAGGCACCGGTGCCGGCGATGAAGCTGAAGTCGGCGCCCTCAGAGAAATCTATGGCCCCGCCACCGACAACCGCCCCTGGTGTGCCTTAGGTTCAGTCAAAGCGCAGATCGGTCACACCAAAGCGGCAGCCGGTTCTGCCGGTCTGATCAAAGCAGCTCTGGCACTTTATCACAAGGTTCTTCCGCCAACGATCAAAGTATCCAAGCCTGCACCATCGCTGGCTGCAGAAGCAATTCCGTTTTATCTCCCCGATCAGATCAGGCCATGGCTGACTGAAGAAGGACGTCCCCGCTATGCAGCAGTCAGCGCCCTCGGCTTTGGCGGCAGCAATTTCCATGTGGTGGTTTCTGAATACACCGCCGAAAAACCAACCTGGGACTGGGAACGCGGCACCGAACTGATTACCATTTCAGGCAAATCGGTTGCCGATATCAAAACTTCACTGACGGCTGTCGAAAAAGCCGGCAACGCCGCCCAGCTGCGCCGGGTAGCAGCCGAAAGCCGCCACAGTTTCAACCACAAAGACCATTGCCGCCTTGCCTTCATTATTGAAGCAACTTCAGACAGATCAAAACTGATCGGCGAAATCATCACTCAGCTTGACCGCAATCCGGAAAACTTCGTATTGCCAAATGGTGCCTGCTTCAGCCAGAAGGCCGACGCAAAACCGATCGGCATAATCTTTCCCGGCCAGGGTGCTCAATACCCGGGAATGGGCAAGGAACTCGTCTGTGCCAGTCCCGAAGCTTTCAGCATGCTCGCCGATGCCTGCAGAGAAATCAAGAATATCGATACTGCCGGAAACCAGCTGCATGACTATATTTACCCTCGCCCAACCTATGATTCAGAAAAAGACAAGCTCAACGAAGAGCGCCTGCGCGCCACCGATATTGCCCAGCCCGCAATTGGTGCCGTATCACTCGGCATGTATAAAGCTCTCGAATCTTTCGGCATCGAGCCAAACTGTTTTGCCGGCCATTCATACGGTGAACTGGTCAGCCTTTGTGCTGCCGGAGCTTTTGACAGCGCCACTCTTGCCCGCCTGTCGCGCAAACGTGGCGAACTGATGGCCAGAGGCAATGGTGACCGCGGCGGAATGATCGCCGTTGCCGCCGAAAGAAGTCAGGTTGAAGCAGTCATAGCTGAAGAAAAACTTGAACTGGTCGTGGCCAATCATAATTCGCCGCAGCAGGTCGTTCTTTCCGGGCCGACGGCCGAAATCGAGCGCTCAAAAACCGTCTTCAAAAACAGCAAGATCAGGGCCACCGTTCTCAATGTCGCCGGTGCCTTCCACAGTTCATTCGTTGCCGATGCCGCCGAGCCTTTCCATGCTTTCCTGGCCGGTGAAAAGTTCGGAAAACTGAAATGCCCGGTTTACGCGAACACCACCGCTGAAGTTTACCCGGCCAAGGCCGATGCCGCCAGAAAACTTCTCGGCTTTCAGCTGGCCAACCAGGTGAGATTTGTCGAAATCATCGAAAGAATGTATGCCGAAGGAATTAGAACCTTCATCGAAGTCGGCCCCGGCGGAAAAATGGCCGGCCTGGTCAAAGCCATTCTTGAAGGCCGCGAATGCAGCGTCATCGCACTCGACTCTTCGGCCGGCAAGCGTTCATCAGTGGTCGATTTTGGCCGCACTCTGGCTCAACTGGCAGCTCTGGGTTATGAACTGCGCCTGAATACCTGGCAGAATGGCGAACAATGGCTGGCCAGTCACCCGATCGACAACAAACCGAAACTGACTGTACCGGTCTGCGGCGCCAATTATAAATCCAAAAGCCAGATTAAAGCTCTTGAAGAACTCGCTAAACCCGCACCTGTCAGAGCAGCGGCCACAACCGCCCAGATGCCGGTGATGCCAGCAGCCAGTCAGGCAGCCGTCGTTACCAGACAGGTCGCTGTCGCGCCGACCCACGCGACTGCTGCTCCTGTTGCCACAGCGACAGTCAGTCCATCTCTCCCAGTGACCGCAACAAATCCACTTCGAGCAGAGAACACCATGAAACCAGCAAACCTCGAAACACTCAGATTGTCCCGCGAGACCCTCTCAGCCCTGCAACAGCTGCAGCAGCAGACGGCCGACCTGCACCGCCGCTTTCTTGAAGGCCAGGAACAGGCGCAGAAAACAATTATGGCCCTGATCAGCGGCAGTATCGGAACTGCTTCAGAAGCTCCGGTCTTCGTTCAGCCTACCCAGGCGCGGCCTGCACCTTCATATGCAAATGCACCGGTGGCTCAGCCAGTACCCGTACAGATGCCGGCACCAGTTCAGACGCCAGTAATGGCTGCTCCTGTTGCTGCACCGAAAATGCCGGTTCAACCGGCTAAAGCAGTTGAAGTTAAACCGGCACCTGCAATCGCAAAGCCGGCCGAAAGCAACGGGCGCATTCGTGGCGTTCTTCTCGATGTGGTAAGCGAAAAAACCGGCTACCCGGTCGAAATGCTGAACCCGGAAATGGATATGGAAGCCGATCTCGGTATCGACTCGATCAAACGCGTCGAAATCATGTCGGCAATGCAGGAACGTCTGCCCGATGCACCGGTAGTTCAACCCGATCAGCTCGGCAAACTCCGCACCCTGAGCCAGATTCTCGAACACCTGGCCGCCGGCAGTTCAACTGCAGGCCAGGCCACTGCTTCACATGCCCCGGTAACAGCCGCGTCGGCTGCCACCTCGACCATTGCAGACGGCAAAGTTCAGGCGGTATTGCTCGATGTTGTCAGCGAGAAAACCGGCTATCCGTCAGAAATGCTCAATCTGGACATGGACATGGAAGCCGACCTCGGCATCGACTCGATCAAACGCGTCGAAATCATGTCGGCAATGCAGGAACGCCTGCCTGAAGCGCCGGTAGTTCAGCCCGACCAGCTCGGCAAACTGCGCACCCTTTCACAGATTCTGCAGCATCTTGGCAGCGCCGTATCTGCCGGCCAGTCTTCTGTCACAGCAGCCAGTCCGGCTGCTCAACAATCGGCAGGCGTTTCAGCAGATGTTAAACCGATTCTGGTTGAGATTGTCAGCGAAAAAACCGGTTACCCGGCCGAAATGCTCAACCTCGACATGGATATGGAAGCCGATCTCGGCATCGACTCGATCAAACGCGTCGAAATCATGTCTGCCGTTCAGGAACGCCTGCCCGAAGCGCCGGTCATTCAACCCGACCAGCTTGGCAAGTTGCGAACCCTGGCGCAAATCATCGACTTCATCGGCAGTTCTGCACCCAAAGCCGCGCAGGCTGCCGCTCACGCGCCGACTCCTGCCCAGGTTCCGTCAGCCAGAGCAGCTGCACCAGCTGCAAAACAGGCAGACAATGCAGCAATCGACAAGGTTCTGCTCGAAGTTATCGCCGACAAAACCGGTTATCCGACAGAAATGTTGAACCCGGATATGGATATGGAAGCTGATCTGGGCATCGATTCGATCAAAAGAGTCGAAATTCTTTCTGCCTTCCAGGAACGCGTTCCTGAAGCACCGGTAGTTCAGCCCGGTGACCTCGGCAAGTTCAGAACTATAGCTCAGATTCTCGGTTATCTCAAGGCTTCAGCACCGGCTTCGACAAACCGCACACCGGCTGCTGAAACTCCGGCTGCGACAGCAGTTTCTGCAGCAGAAGGCTGCCCGATCAGACGTACCGTTCTGAAAGTGACTGAGCTGCCCGCCGAAGCGTCCGGTTCAGCTGTTCTTCAGGATGGCGATCGCGTGGTCGTGACCTGTGACGATGTTGAACTTGCTGAAGCCATAGTCAGCAGTTTTGCAGTGCAGGGCATCGCCGCAGAAAAACGCAGCCTGACGGAAATTGCCGGTAACGGCATCGACGCCGGCATCAAAGGTCTGATCATTCCGGCCCCGGTACCCGAAAAAGCGACCTTGAACCTCTGGGAAAGCCAGTCTGAAGAGTGGCTTAAGGATGTTTTCATTGCCGTTCAGAAAGCCGGCCCGGTTCTGCGGAAAAATCAAGGCCTGATAGCCTCCATTTCGAGACTCGATGGCAGTTTTGGCCTTGAATCGATGACCAGAACCGTTGACCCGGTTCAGGGCGGTCTGGCCGGCCTGATCAAGACAATTGGTCATGAATGGCCCGAAGTGACCCCGCGTGCCATCGACCTCGATTACCGCTTCAAAAACAGTGATGATGCCGCTGCCAAACTCACCGCCGAGTTGATTTTCCGTGGGCCTGTCGAAACAGGTCTTACCCGTTCAGCACGCAACACCCTGGCGGAAATTGAAGCTCCGCTCAGCGACAACCCTGACGCTCCCGCCAACTTCCAGAAGGGTGACGTGGTCATCGTTACCGGCGGCGCCAGAGGCGTCACCGCAGAAACGGCAATCGCTTTTGCCGAAAGATATCAGACTACAATGGTGTTACTCGGCAGATCACCTGAGCCTCAGGAAGAACCTGCATGGTTGAGCGGCCTGACCGCTGAACCTGCAATAAAACAGGCGATCATGAAAAACAGCGGGAAGAAATTAACCCCGAAAGAACTTGAAAGTGAATTTCGCAATATCATTGCCAGCCGCGAAGTCAGGCAGAATCTTGCCCGCATCCGCAAAGCAGGCAGCAAGGTTTTCTATTATTCCGCCGATATACGCAACGCCGAAGAAACCGAAAAGATCATCGATCAGGCCCGCTCCGAAGCTGGGCAGATTTCCGGTCTGATTCACGGTGCCGGCGTGCTGCGTGACCGCCGCATCGAAGACAAAACCCGCGATCAGCTCGATGATGTCATCGACACGAAGGTAGCCGGGTTGCGCAATGTGCTCAAAGCAGTCATAAAAGACAATCTGAAGGCAGTCGTTCTGTTCTCGTCCTTCTCTGGGCGTTTCGGGCGGCTTGGCCAGGTCGATTACGCCATGGCCAACGAAGTGTTGAACAAAGTGGCACAGAAGTTAAAAATTCTGAGACCCGAATGCCGGGTCATGTCTTTCAACTGGGGCCCCTGGGATGGCGGCATGGTCACTCCGGCTCTGCGTAATGTCTTCATTGCCGAAGGCATAGGTCTGATACCATTGCAGGCAGGGGCGCGCCAGCCGATTATCGAAATGGCCAACCCTGATGAAAATGCTGTAGAAATCAGCATTATGGGAACTCTTGAAGAACAGGGGGCACCGGAACCCGGAAAAAAGTTCGTTAAGGCATTCGACTTCGATCTGAATGTCGAAGAGAATGCCTGGCTGAAAGATCATGTTCTCAATGGTGACCCGGTGCTGCCGATGGCCATGGCTGCCGAACTCATGGCTCAGGGCGCCCAGCAGAGCAACCCGGGCCTGCAGTTTGCCGGTTATGATGAAATGCGGATTCTCAAGGGCGTGGTTTTGAAAAATCGTCAGGTAACCCTCGGAATCTTCACCTCTCGCCCGGAAAAGCTTGCTGAAGGCTATATGGTTAACTGCGAAATCCGCACTTCCGTCGCCGGCAAAGAAATCGTCAACGCCAGATCGGCAGTGCTGCTGACCGATAAGCTGCCGGCTTCAGTCCCGGCACCGGTTAAAGCTGATGCACGGCTTGTTTACCCTGATTCAATCAACGAGGCTTACAATCAGCATCTTTTTCATGGTCAGTTCTTCAAATCCATTACTGCGGTCGAAGGCTGGTCTGAAAACGGCATAATTGCGGTCTGCAAAAGCTCGACGCCACCGGCAGCCTGGTTTGCCAGACCGCCGCAGTCAGCATGGTGTTCAGACCCGCTTGCCATCGATGCTGCTTACCAGCTGATGATTCTCTGGACGACCCAGGCATGCGGCATGCCTTCACTGCCGGGCTTTGCCCGCCGTTACCGCCAGTATGTGCCTTCATTCAAAGGCAGCGATGTTGTTCTGGTTGCCCGCACCCGCCGACAGGGAGCGATGATGGCTGCGGCTGACATCGATTTCGTCGATGCGGCAGGCAAACTGATCGCCCGTCTTGAAGGCTATGAATGCACGCTGAACGATAACCTCAGAAATGCATTCAAACTGAGAACCATGATCGGAGCAGCATAATGACCGCCCGCGACCGAAGTCAATCACCTCTGGCAATAGCAATTACCGGTATTGGCGGGATTTTTCCGGGAGCTGAAAACCTGGAAGAATTCTGGCAGATGATTGCCGGAGCCCGCAGTGCTGCCGATACAGTTCCTGAAGGTCGCTGGCCCGAACCGGCCACCGCTTATCACGACCCGCGGGCTGCCATTCCCGACAAGGTCAGGTCGCCGCGCAATTGCTCCATAAGAAGCATTCCGCGCAATTACGGCGGGCTCAAACTGCCGGCAGAGCTTCTCGATTCACTCGATCCTCTTTACCTTATCGCCCTGCAGGCCGGTCGTGACGCTTTTTTCGATGCAAGTACCGCCGGCCTCGATCTGAACAGAGTTCAGGTCATTCTTGCCAACATCGTGCTGCCGACTGATTCGACTTCGCAGATTACCCGCGAGCTCAATATACAGATTCTGAGAAACCGGCTGAAGAATGAACCACTGCGCAGCGACAACGTCTGCATCGGCAATCCGCTCAACCGCTATGCTGCTGAGCTTCCTGCCGGCCTGCTCGCTGCCGCTCTCGGCCTTGGCGGCGGCAACTTCACTCTCGACGCCGCCTGCGCTTCGTCGCTCTATGCCATAAAACTGGCCTGTGAAGAGCTTGTCGCGGGCCGAGCCGATGCCGTTCTGACCGGTGGCGTCTGCCGACCATCATCACAATTTACCCAGATGGGTTTTTCGCAGCTGCACGCACTTTCGCCCAGCGGCGTCTGTCGCCCCTTCGACCAGAACGCCGACGGTCTTGTAGTCGGCGAAGGTGCCGGCATCTTCATGCTGAAACGCCTCGATGACGCTCTCGCAAACCAGGAAAAAATCTACGGCGTCATTCGTGGTATCGGTCTTGCCAACGATGTCGGCGGCAGTCTGCTCGCGCCCGACTCGGAAGGCCAGTTGCGCGCCATGCGTGCCGCTTACGGTCAGGCCGGCTGGCACCCCGACGAAGTTCAGCTTGTTGAATGCCATGGAACCGGCACCCCGAAAGGCGATGCCGTTGAATTCGAAAGTCTGAAACTTCTCTGGCAGGAAACCCCGACTCCGGCTGAAAAATGCATCATCGGTTCTGTAAAGTCAAATGTCGGGCACCTGCTTACGGCTGCCGGAGCGGCAGGCCTGATGAAGCTGCTGCTTGCGCTCAAACACGGCACTTTACCGCCTGAAGCCGGTTTTAACAGCCCTGATCCGGCTATTGGCCTGGAAAAATCGCCGTTTGACATACTCAAACAGCCCAAACCCTGGAACCCTGCCCGACCAGGTCTGCCGCGACGCTGCGCCCTGAGTGCTTTTGGTTTTGGCGGTATCGACGGGCACGTGCTGATTGAAGAGTATGTCGAAAATCATAGCAAATCTGTAACCACTATAGCTGAGCCGATCCCTGAAGTAGCAATAGTAGCTGTTGATGCCAGAGCCGGAAATCTGAAAAATCTCGATGAATTCCAGCAGGCGGTATTCAACTGCCGACCCGCCCGTAACAAGCTGCCTGAAGGCCGTCATCCCTGCAGTTTCAATGAATCATGGGCTGCCGAAGGTGCTTATATCGATGAACTTAATATTGTTCCCGGCAAGTTCAAAATTTCGCCGCGTGAAATTCCGGAAATTCTGCCACAGCAGCTGCTGATGCTGCAGACCGTCGACGGGGCCCTGGCACGCCTCGCCGGCAATCGCTCCAGCAGTATTCGCTGGGGCGTCTATATGGGTATCAGCCTCGATTTCGAGAGCACCAACTTTGCCTCGCGCTGGGGCATGCGAACCGATCTGCAGGCAAACGATCTTCAGGGTTTTGCTGCTGATAAAATCAGTGATGCCGTCACCCCGCCCCTCAACAATCCGCGCACCGTCGGCGCCCTTGGCGGCATCGTCGCCAGCCGCATCGCGCGTGAGTTTCATGTCGGCGGCCCGTCACATACATTTTCGAGTGGCGAAAATTCCGGTCTGGCTGCATTTGAAAGCGCCATGCGAGCTCTGCAGCGCCGCGAAATCGACACTGCTCTGGTCGGTGCCGTAGATTTTGCCGGCGACCTCAGGCATCTTCTCGTCGCTGACCTGCTGCGGCCATTTTCCCGCAAGGGCAGTTCAATTCCTTTCGACACAGATTCCGATGGCCCGTTCCCCGGAGAGGGAGCTGTAGCTCTGGTTCTGAAAAGAAAAGAAGATGCCATCACCGATGGCGATAAGATAATCGCCGTCATCAAGGGCATTGGCAAGGCTTCGGCAACGACTTTTAACGATGCCACAGCCGGCACGGAAGCATGTCGGCGCGCCATGCAGCGTGCCTGGTCTGAATCAGGGCTCAAGCCTGAGAAGGCCGGCCTTCTCGAGACCAGCGGCAGCGGCTCACCCACTGCTGATGAAATCGAAGCCGGGGCTCTGGCCGATTTTATGCCTGAACGTGCACCAGCCGGACCCGATCTTTTCCAGGAAGATGTCACCCTTTGCGCCCTTGCGAACACCAAAATGGTAATAGGCCATACCGGTGCAGCCTCAGGGCTGTTTTCGCTGGCCAAGGCCGCAATTTGTCTGCACCAGCAGATTCTTCCCGGCTTCAAAACTCTGAAAAAACCGCTTGCAAAGCTCCAACAGCGCCATGATTTCTTCTTCACCCCAGACAATCCGCAATATTGGCTGAGAAACCGTATCAGTGGCCCCAGAATTGCTGCAGTAAACTCTGCAAGCATAGACGGATCATACTATCACGCCGTTCTGAGTGAATTCGAAGATGAGCAGCTTCTCAGCGAAAAAGCTCAGACTGCCAATAACCGCACCCGCATTTTCCCGGCCGGAAACCCTGCCGAAACCCTCTTTCTGGTCGATGGGCTCAATATCTGCGATCTGCGTGAAAGACTATCGGCGCTAAAAAATCTCGAGGCTTCTTCTGTACACGAGCTGGCCCGCGATTACTGGCTGCAATACCCACCTAGAAGCGAAGCATCTCTCACCTGTGCAGTTGTCGCCGACTCGCTTGCAGAACTGCGCCGGCGTGTCGATTTTGCAGTCAGACACCTGTATAATCATGAAGACAAGCCGATCACGGCCGGCCCGGAAACCAACGACCGGGTATTCTTCAACCCGCGCCCCAACGCTCGTAACGGCAAAATCGCCTTTGTTTTCCCGGGTTCAGGCAACCATTTTCTCGGCATGGGCGCTGAGCTTGGACTGACCTGGCCTGAACATCTGCGTCGCCTCGACCGCCAGTTTGAATTACTGGCCGCGCAGTTTGCCCCTCGCCAGATAATGCCATGGCGGCTTGCCTACAACACCGGCTGGGAAGACGAAGCAATGCGCGATCTGATTGCCGATCACAATTCGCTGGTTTTCAGCCATGTTTCGTGCTGTGCCCTGATCAGTGACATCGTGCGCAGTTTTGGCATCGAGCCTGAAGTCATCATGGGCTACAGTCTTGGCGAAACCGCCGGAAATTTTGCCACGCGCACCTGGCGCGAAAGAGACGAGATGGTCAGGCGTATGCGCCGTTCCAACCTTTTCACCAGCGAACTTATCGGCAGATACAACGCTCCGAGAAAACACTGGGGCCTCGACGACAAAGCTGCAGTCGACTGGCTGCTCGGAGTTGTCAGCGCACCGGCCGCTGAAGTCGAAAAACTGATCAAAGACTTCGATCAGGCATATATTCTCATTGAAAATACCCCCGAAGAATGTGTGGTGGGCGGCAATCGCCATCAGGTCGAAGAACTGGTCAGAAAAATCGGCAAAACATTTTTTATTCTCGAAGGCGTTTCTTCAGTTCACTGTGAAGCCGCTCTTCCGGTCGCTGAAGAATACCGTGCCCTGCATCTTTACGACTGCCACCCGCCCCGCAATATGACTTTCATCAGCAGCGGCCTCGGAAGTGTCTTCACCCCTGAGCGCAGCCTTTCTGCCGATTCCATAAAAGCCCAGTGCATAGGTAAAATCAATTTCCCGAAAGGTGTTGAAACCGCCTGGCGTGAAGGCGCCCGCGTTTTCCTGGAAATTGGCCCCCGCGCCTCAATGTCGCGCATGATCAGCAATATTCTCGGTAACCGCCCGCATTTTGCCAGATCTGCCCTGCTTGCCGGCCAGAGCCAGAACAGCACCCTGCTGCGTTTCATCGCCAACTGTGCTGCCGAGGGAATAAGGGTTGATCCGGCTCCGCTGTTCCGCGAAAAAGAGATTCCCGTTATATCGCCCAGGGCCATAGTGCCGCCGGTAACTGTCAGACCTGGTTACCGCATCACCGACCTCCCCTCACAGCAGTCGGCAACGCTTTCATCCCTGTATGCACCGCCACCGCCGTTCTTCGACCCGGGTCACAAAGCGCCGGCAATTGAACTAAGCCCCCCCCAGGTCAGCGAGATAGAACAGAAAACCCACATACAGCCATTAAGGCTCAAGCCCGCCGTTACAGTCGCTTCGCCGGTCTCCGGTGAGCAGACTGCAGCTTCAGCGACCGGGCTTCTTCAGGCTGCCGACCAGGAGCAAAATATGGACTCGCGATCAGTTTCTGCACCTTCAGTAATAACTCAGGTATCGCCGGCTTCGCTGGTTCTGCAAGACTGGAAAAACGCCCAGATTGCCACCGCTGAAGCCCATGCAGCCTTTTTGCGACTCAGCAGCAGCATGACGCAGGCCCAGACCTCGTTACTGGCAAACCAGCTGCAGATGCTGCAGGGCCTCGCCGCCGAAGAGATTCAAAGTCTCGAAGCGGCACTTTATGCCGGTGAACCCTGCAATATTACCCCCAGCCTGGATTCAGGGGCCGTTAATGTTTATTCAGCTCAGTCTCCTGTTTCTGTGCCGCGAACAGCTGTTGCTCCTGCTCAGTCCCCGCGACCGCAGCGACGGCCAAAACCATATACCGGTCAGTTATTCCTTGACTGGAAAGGCTCGATGGAATTTGCAGTCGGCAAGATCGGCAACTGTCTTGGCGAATATTTCGCACCGATCGATGCACACCCGACCAGAGTAAGGCTGCCGGATATTCCCCTCAATTTCGTCGACCGCATCGTTCTGGTAGAAGGCGAAAAGGGGTCACTGGGCAAAGGCCGTGTCGTTACCCAGCATGACGTCCACCCCGAAGGCTGGTATCTCGATAACTTCTGCATGCCCACTGGTCTTGCAGTCGAAGCCGGTCAGGCCGACCTTTTCCTTTCGGGCTGGCTTGGAATAGACTTCAAAACGAAGGGAATCGCAAAATACCGCCTTCTCGATGCAGTAGTAACTTTTCACGGTCCCCTGCCCCGCCCCGGCGATACCATCAACTACGATATCCGCGTCGACCGGTTCATTCGGCAGGCAGACACTTACCTGTTCTTCTTCGAATTCGACGGCAGCATCGACGGCAAGCATCTTATCACCATGCGCAAGGGCTGTGCCGGTTTCTTCACAGACCAGCAACTCGCTGACGGCAAAGGTATCGTACTGACCGCCGAAGATACCCAGCCGGAACCACGTCCCAACCTGCCCGGGCGCGAACTGCTTCCTGCCATGCAGGTCGAGTCATTCGATGATCGTGCACTCGATGCTCTGCGGCGTGGTGACCTCGAAACAGCTTTCGGCAGTCAGTTCAAGGGCATAAACATCCTGCCGCAAACTGTTCCTGCCGGCAAAATGGCCATGATCGACCGGATCACCGAAATCGACCCGGCCGGCGGACGCTTCGGCCTCGGACGTATAAAAGCCGAAATCGACATTCCTCACAATGCCTGGTTCCTGACCCAGCATTTCTGCGACGACCAGGTCATGCCCGGCACCCTGATGTATGAATCATGCATGCAGTCCTTGCGCGTCTTTCTGCTGCGCATGGGCTGGATCGCCCCGGCGGAAAACTGTGCCTTCGAACCGGTAATCGATATTCAGAGCCAGCTGCGCTGCCGTGGCCAGGTTATTCCGGGAGTCAAAAAAGCCCTTTACGATATTTCTATCAAGGAAATGGGCTACAACCCGGAACCATACGTTCTGGCAGACGCCCTGATGTTCGCCGACGGCAACCGCATCGTGCAGGTTCTCAATATGAGCATACGCCTGAGCGGAGCCACACGCGCCGACATTGAAGCTTTCTGGCAGAGTCGTGGCACCTCGGCACCCGTTGTTCAGGCACACACCGGGCCGGCAATGCAGCAACCCGCCAATACCGAGATGCTGCCGGCGGTCTATACCGGACAGCAGATCGTCGAATATGCCATCGGCAGGCCATCTCTGTGCTTCGGCGATGCATTCAAGGTTTTCGACAACGAGCGTTTCCTCGCCAGATTGCCGAATCCACCATTTCTTTTTGTCGACCGCATCACCATGGTCAATGCCGAATTCATGAAGATAAAAACCGGCGGAACCGTTCAGGGCCAGTTCGACATCAGGCCCGACCACTGGTTCTTCAGAGCCAACCGCCAGAGCAGCATCCCCTTCTCGGTGATGCTCGAATTCCCTCTGCAGGTGTGCGGCTGGTACTCGTGCTACATGGGTTCAGCGATGGCCAGCGATAAAGACCTGCATTACCGCAATCTCGACGGTTCGGCGATCCTTTACGAAGATGTGAACCTCAACAGCGGTACTCTCACCGCTACCGTCAAATCAACGAAGGCAGCCAATTCTGCCGGCATGCTGATTCAGTCCTTCGACCTTATGGTTACCCAGGGAGACCGCAAAATCTACGAAGGCTCGACAACTTTCGGCTTCTTCTCGAAAGGAGCACTTGCCGATCAGGTAGGTCTGCGCGGCGTGCAGCCCTACGAACCTGCGGCAGCCGAAACAGCCCGTCAGGTGGCCTTCCCCATCACCAGAGTCGCGCCCATGACTCCTGACGACCCGACGCCGGTTACTCTTGATGCACTGGCAATGCCGGGCAGCTGTTATATGATGCTCGACCGTATCGAGCTGTTCATTCCAGACGGTGGCCCTGCCGGGCTCGGCTTCGTTCGCGGTACCAAAGAAGTCAATCCGTCTGAATGGTTCTTTAAAGCCCACTTTTACCAGGATCCCGTCATACCCGGTTCGCTTGGGCTCGAATCATTCATTCAGCTGATGAAAGTCGCCGCTATACACCGTTGGGGCAAAGAACTGTCCGGCCGGGCCTGCCATTTCCAGCCGATGGCCACCGGGCTGCGCCACAGCTGGTCATATCGCGGCCAGGTAATTCCGAAAGATCGCATGGTTACAGTTGACTGCTGCATCAGCCGCATTGATGACAGCGATCATCTGCTGATCGCCGATGGCTTTCTCAAGGTAGACGGGCGTATAATCTACAGCATGAAAGATTTTTCGCTCAGAGTTGTAATTGACCGTTGAGTCTGTTATGCTTCCTCGACCAGTAAAATTATGAAATTCACCCGGGTATTCTTAGAAGCGATCGGCTACGAACTGCCTCAGCACATTGTTACTTCGACCTGGATCGAAGAACAGCTGACACCGCTGTACCGAAAACTCTATCTGCACCCGGGCCAGCTCGAGGCCCTTACCGGCATCCGCGAACGTCGCTGGTGGGGTTCTGGGCATGTGAATGCCGTAGAAGCCGCCAAGGCAGCCAAAAAGGCCCTGGCCGAAACCGATGTCCCCCCTGAGGATATCGGCGCGGTCATTTATGGTGGCGTCTGCCGCGACAATTACGAACCGGCAACCGCCTGCCATGTTGCCGCCGAGCTGAAAGTCAAAGCCAGCACCGTTATTCATGACGTTTCAAACGCCTGCCTTGGCGCAATGACCGGCATTGTCGACGTTGCCAACCGTATCGAACTCGGGCAGATCAAAGCCGGGGTCGTGGTGGCCTGCGAAACCGCCCGCGATATCACCGAAATAATGATTCAGAGAATGCTCGACGAGGGCACGATGGAATTCTTCAAACAGGCGCTGGCAACCATGACCGGCGGTTCCGGTGCTGTCGGCATTGTCCTGACCGATGGTTCTTATGGTACGCGCCGGCCGCAGCTGAAGGGCGGAATAACGATGGGAGCGCCCGAGCATCACCGAATGTGCCGCTGGGGAGCCGATCAGCGCATTCCAGCCCGGGCACCGCAGATGATGGAAACCAATGCCATAGGCATGCTGCGCCATGGCGGCGACCTGATTCGTCGCGTTGGTGACGCTTTCTTCAAAGAATTGAACTGGGCCCGTGAAGAACTCGACCGTATAATTTCGCATCAGGTGGCAAGTGCCAACCGTGATGCCATTTTAAATAATCTGGGGCTGCCAATCGAAAAAGATTTTTCGACTTTTCCGTTTCTCGGCAACATGGGTACCGTCTCTTTGCCGGTGACGGCTGCCATTGCCGAAGAACGCGGCATACTCGAAAAGAAGCAGAAAGTCGGTTTTATCGGCATCGGCAGCGGCCTCAACAGCATGATGCTGGGATGGGAAT
>CAYYUI010000046.1:0-40091 GCA_964474705.1 uncultured bacterium | reverse complement strand
GAACGAACCGGCCAATGACAGGTTCAAGCGAAGTTTTCAATACCATTTGGTATAGTCTGATACTGCTGCCGTTTGCTGACATATCACCCGCCGGACATTCCCGGGAAGCCGCACTGTTCAGGTACTATTACTGATATTTGGGGTTTGCTGTCAGGTCAGTCGATGAGCCAGCCTGGTTTGCCTCTGATTTCACGATAGATGCAGGAAGTAGCATCGCAGGGTGCTTTGAAAATAGCGAATCTGCTGCATTTGTTGCATTCTGGCTGAAGGGCGGGTCTGGAACTTTTATCTCGTTTCATTCAGGCCTCCTCAAAATTAGATTCTCATTTTAATTATCGGCATTTTCGTCATGCAGCCAAATACAAAAACAGACATGCGCGTCTATGGCATGTCTGTTTTTGTCGATTCTGGCTTATTCGTGTTCGCGGGTTTCGAAGAATTTGATTTCGGGCCACTCTTTGACGACATAATTCAGGCGCCATTTGTCGGGGGCCATGAAGGTCAGTGCTTCGGCCGTATCATAAGCGAGACTGGTTTTGTAACGTTTTTTGAATTCTTCGAGTTTTGCTTCGTCGGTGCTCGATATCCAACGGGCGATCGAGTAATCAACGGTTTCGTAAATAGCGTCGACACTATATTCTTCTTTCAGTCTCGACATGGTGACGTCAAACTGCAGGACGCCGACGGCTCCGAGAATGTAGTCGTTGCCGAACAGCGGTCGGAAAACCTGAACCGCGCCTTCTTCGGAGAGCTGCAGCAGACCTTTTTGCAGTTGCTTGGTCTTGAGAGGGTTTTTGAGAATGACTCTCTTGAA
The DNA here is from genome assembly GCA_964474705.1 of uncultured bacterium. Lineage (GTDB taxonomy): Bacteria > Muiribacteriota > Ozemobacteria > Ozemobacterales > Ozemobacteraceae > Rifleibacterium. Next base: position 39,277 of record CAYYUI010000046.1, on the reverse strand, counting down.
GATTTCAGGGGCAAAGTTCGGGATACCGGTAAATTTAAGGGGCTCCTTCAAAGAAAATGAGTCGCCGATTTTGATGGTGCCCCGGTTGTGAATACCGATGATGTCGCCGGGGTAAGCTTCTTCAACGTTCTGACGGTCCTGTGCCATGAAAATAGTCGCGTTGGCGAGGGTAATTTCTTTGCCGAGGCGGTGGTGCATGACTTTCATGCCGCGGGTAAATTTTCCGGAACAGATACGCACGAAAGCGATGCGATCACGGTGCGCCGGGTCCATGTTGGCCTGTATCTTGAAGGCAAAGCCGGAAAAGTCTGGTTCATAAGGTGACACCACGCGGGTTTCAGTTGGTCGTGGCGTAGGTGGTGGTGACAATTCTACGAAGGCATCGAGGAGTTCCTGAATACCAAAGTTGTTGAGAGCACTGCCGAAGAAAACCGGGGTCTGGTTGCCGCGCAGGTAATGCTCACGGTCGAAGGGTGCGGCAGCACCGGCAAGCAGTTCGAGGTCGTCGCGCAGTTCGTGAGCCTGGAAACCGAGAATCTCGTCGAGTTTCGGGTCAGAAAGGTCTTCGATTTTGATGATATCCTGGGGTCGGCGTGCTTCGCCGGGTCTGAAGAGAACAATCTGTTTGCGGTAGATGTTATAGACGCCTCTAAAGGTTTTGCCCATGCCAATTGGCCAGGAAAGCGGGGCGCATTCAATCTGCAGCTTGTCTTCGATTTCCTGCATCAGTTCGAGAGGCATGCGGCCTTCACGGTCGAGTTTGTTGATCAGGGTGATGATCGGGGTATTGCGCATGCGGCATATTGACATCAGCTTTTCAGTCTGCGTTTCTACGCCCTTGACACTGTCGATAACCATCAGGGCACTGTCTACAGCTGTCAATACCCGGTAGGTGTCTTCTGAAAAGTCCTGGTGGCCCGGGGTGTCGAGCAGGTTGATGTCGTAATCGCGGTAATCGAACTTCATCACTGAAGTGGTGACCGAAATACCGCGTTCCTGTTCGATTTTCATCCAGTCGCTGGTGGCGTGGCGGTCTGATTTTCTGGCTTTGATTGCCCCTGCCATCTGAATAGCACCACCGAACAGCAGAAGTTTTTCGGTAAGGGTGGTTTTGCCGGCGTCGGGGTGGCTGATAATGCCAAAACAGCGGCGTCTGTCGATTTCTGATTTATTATGTTTATGCATAGCGTCCTCGCGACCGGAAAGTAGAAAGGACACTATACAGTAAAACCCTGCAGTGGTCAATAAACCTCAGGCGGCGAGGTCGAGGCGGCCCTGCATCATCTGGCGTATCTGGATGGCTCTGGTGAGTTCGGCCATGTCGGGATTATCGCGTCCGGGTGGCATGATAGCGTTGTTGATGATATCGTTCGCCTGTTGAATCGTTCTCTTCGGGTCGCTGCCGGAAGTGTCGAGTACCGGTCGGCTGCCGGCCTGACTCTGCATGTAGCGGTATCTCTCGACCGGTTGCAGATTGAGTACACCTTCTGTCGGTCTGACCAGGCGTTCACTCTTGACTGTGTCTAAGGTTCCGGCTTTGCTCTCTTCTTTATGCGCGAGATCGGCGCGGCGCGCGGAACTGGTTTCTTCTGTGCCGGTATCGGGATTGTTGATGTTTGCTGACCCAATATTGCGGTATGCTGCCAGATTGGAAATGTTCATGCCTGCCTGTCCTTGTTTATCGATATCTGTTTTAGTTTATCGGCATACGGTTGGTAAAAGCTTACAGGTCAGGTCAGACAAAAATTCGCGGCGGATCGGGGCCCGTTGTGCTAAGATAACGAAAATTTCGATTCGAGGTTAATCATGCCTGAAGTAACTGATTTTGCCAGACAGCTCATTGACTTCTGTTATGCCAGCCCAACCGCATTTCATGCGGTTTCTTCGACCAGACAACTTCTTGAAAAACATAAATTTCAGCAGTTGAACGAAGGTGATGACTGGAAAATCAAGGCCGGTGGGCGTTATTTCATGGTCAGAAACGATTCGGCCCTGCTGGCGTTTGTAGCCGGCAGCAAGCCTGTTCAAACCGACGGTTTCAGAATCGTCGGCGCTCACACCGACTCGCCATGCTTCAGAATCAAGCCAATGCCGGAAATGGTCGCCGAAGAAAAGTATCTCAAGCTGAACACCGAAGTTTATGGCGGTCCGATTCTCAGCACCTGGTTCGACCGGCCTCTGGCAATTGCCGGGCGGGTGGCCTGCCGCAGCCGGGCAGCCCTTGCCCCTTCAGTCAAGCTGGTGAATATACCCAGGCCGGTCTGCATAATCCCAAATATTGCGATTCATATGAATCCTGATGCCAACAATGGTTTTGTTCCGAACAAGCAGACCGATCTGATACCGATGCTCGGTCAGATAAGCCAGAAGCTTGAAGAGAAAGGCTTTCTGCAGAATCTGCTGGCTGCCGAACTCAAGGTCAAAGCGGCTGATATTCTAGATTTCGACCTGTTTCTTTATGAATATGAAAAGGGAAGTGTCATCGGTGCCCGCGATGAGTTCATCTCGGCCGGGCGCATCGATAATCTGGCTTCGGTTCTGGCCGGAATCAAGGCACTCTGCGATGCCGGCAAGCCGGCTGCAACATGCGTAATGGCCTGTTTCGATCATGAAGAAGTCGGTAGTTCGACCCGTCAAGGTGCTGATTCGCAGATTCTGGCCGAACTGCTCGAGCGGATTGTCATCGCAGGTGGCGGCAGCCGCAGCGAATACTTCAGAGCACTGGCCCATTCTTTCATCGTTTCAGCGGATGGTGCGCATGCGGTTCATCCAAACATGGGAGCGAAGGCCGACCCAACTTCAAGACCGGTGCTGAACGGTGGGGTAGTCATCAAGTTGAGCGCCAGTCGCAGTTATACGTCGGATGCCGTATCAGGAGCTGCATTTCTGCAGGTGTGCGACCAGGCGGGTGTCAAAACCCAGCGCTTCGTCAATCGTTCTGACATGCGGGGCGGTTCTACAATTGGGCCTATTTCATCGACGCATGTCAGCATTCCTTCAGTAGATGTTGGTATTCCGATGCTGGCCATGCATTCGATTCGTGAATTATGCGGTATTGAAGACAATCTTTCGATGTACAAGGCATTGGCGGAATTTTACAAGAGTTGATAGATGCGGCCCATCCTGCGAAAACTCCTTCTTCTGATCTGCCTGGTAGTGACCGGGGTTGTTTTTGCGGTTGTTCTGCTGGTCAATGCAATGATCAATCGGCCGGTGTTAGCTACTCCAGGTCGCCTCAGTTCAGGAGATTTCACGGAAATCAAAGCCAGAACCGATGATGGCATCGATATCCACGCTATTCACTACCCCGGAGTGCCTGGGGCAGGCACGGTTCTGCTCTGCCATGGTCATGGCGTCAACCTGATGCGTCTCGATGACATGGTCGGATTTTTGCGCCGGGCCGGCTATTCTTTGCTTCTCCTCGATTTCAGGGCACATGGACGCAGCGGCGGCAAATACTGCACAGTTGGGGTGCACGAGTGGAAAGACATCAGGGCGGTTCTGGACGCAGCCAGAAAAGGCGGTCTGATTTCTGATGATACGCCTCTGGCCGCTTATGGCCGATCTATGGGGGCTGCGACATTGATCAATGGCAGCGAACATCTTCCGGAAATCCGGGCATTCATTCTTGAGTCGAGCTTCGAGCGTCTGCGCAAAATCGCGGCCCGTGATGCCTGGAATCTGTTTTATCTCCCTGACACATTTCTTACCGATTTGGTTTTCTGGGCAGTTCAGCGGGTGACCGGCATCGATTACGCCGGAAACGCTCCTGAAGACAGGACCGGTGGCTTTGGCAGCCGGCCGGTATTTTTGATTCACGACGAGAAGGACGTGCGGGCAACCCGTGAGGCGTTTGATTCGCTGCATGGGCGGTTGCCACAGGCACAGACATGGGTGGTTAAAGGTGCCTGGCATGTTTGTGCTCATCACGAGAGCCCGGTAGAGTTCGAAATGCGGTTTCTGGATTTTCTGCACCGTTCGGGGGTGCCCGGTCGTCAATAGCTGAAGAAGTCACACTTTTTTGAAAGGTCGCACTACATGAACAAAATTCAACGCAAACTGGTTCAAGCACGTCGCAAACTTGCCTGGCGCAAAATTGAAGGTCTCGTTTTTCTGCTGCTTTTCGGCACGATTTTCGGTTTTGCCGGTTATCGGATGGGCTTGTCCAATATGCTGGGCACCATAATGAAAACAGCTCACGACCTGCTGATGAACACGGTATTTTACATAATGGGCATCACGGTTCTTGCTGGAGCACTGGGCAAGGTTCTTGTTGAATTTGGAGTCATCAGGCTTATGGAAATGCTGCTGGCACCGTTGATGCGGCCCTTGTTCAATCTGCCAGGTGTTGCGGCGCTCGGCGGGCTGATGACTTTTTTTTCCGACAACCCTGCCATCATAACTCTGGCCAACGATCGCAACTTTCGCAGTTATTTCAAAAAATACGAGCTGGTGTCGCTGACCAATTTTGGTACGGCTTTCGGCATGGGTTTGATCGTCATTACCTTCATGGTCGGCAAGGGATTCGGCTCGGCGGCTCTGATCGGGTTTGCTGGGGCAGTCTGTGGCGGTGTCGTGTCGACGCGTCTGATGCAGAAGATGATCAGACCCCTGATAACAGAGAAAGAAGATATTACCGGGCCCGCCGGTGAGCCTCCGGTTGTCAGAGACAGTTCCTTCAAGTCGCGGGGGCCGGTTTTTCTGCGCTTTCTCAACTCCATTCTCGATGGTGGCAAGGAAGGGGTAGATCTTGGCCTGGCAATCATTCCCGGGGTCCTGATCATCAGTTCGCTGGTGATGTTGTTCACTTTCGGACCTGCAGATGCCGCCCGTGGCTATCAGGGTCTTGCTTATGAAGGGGTTCCGGTGATGCCATGGCTGGCGGGCAAGCTTGACTGGCTTTTCAGATTTCTGTTCGGTTTCAAGAGTCCTGAATTGATAGCTTTTCCGATCACCAGTCTGGGTGCAGTCGGGGCTGCTCTGTCATTGATAAGCACTTTTCTGGCGCATGGAGTAGTCGGTGGCAATGAAATTGCGGTTTTTACTGCCATGGGCATGTGCTGGAGCGGTTACCTGAGCACTCACACCGCTATGCTCGACGCGCTCAAGTTCAGAGAACTCACTTCGAAAGCTTTGATTGCGCATACGATTGGCGGGCTGGCGGCCGGGGTTGTGGCTCACTATCTCTACATTATGATTTTTTAGATGTAGAGCAGTTTGAAGGCGATGACGAAGAGAACTATGGCGCCGAAGGTCTCGACGCGTTTGCCAAAAGTGGCTGAAAGGCGTCGCCCGAGAGAAATGCCGGTGTAGGTCATCAGGGCGGCGGTAATGCCGATTATTATTGCAGGTTTGAGAAGAGTCATTCGTGCAATACCCATTCCGAAACCTACTCCCAGCGCATCGATGCTTGTAGCCACTGAAAGCCCTACCAGAGACCAGCCCCGGGTCGGATCACCCGCTGCTATTTCTTCATCGTCCTTATCAGTTTCGAGGCTTTCTTTGAACATTTTGGCAGCGATGACAAACATCAGACTGAAGGCAATCCAGTGGTCGATATCTTTGATGTATTCATAGACCGAGTTACCGACTGTCCAGCCGATTATCGGCATGAGAAACTGAAAAAGGCCAAAATGAAACCAGAGTCTGAAACAGGCACGGCGGCAGGGGTTGCGGGTTCCGACGGCCATACCGACGGCGAAGGCATCGCAGCCAAGAGCAAAGGCGATTCCGAGACTGAAAAGCAATTCGTTGAGATTCATGGCTTTATTTAAAAAGGTTTGATAAGATGCGGAAATTGTATCATAATACTTTCTACAAACCCAGATTTTTGGAGATGAAGTTTTGAAGAATCCCTTACTGGAAAAATGGGAAGACCGGCTTCAGGATTTATTTGACCGGGTTGACCGAGCTCTAGAAATAAAATACGGCGAATTGTATCCGCTGCGGCCGAATCGACCCGGGCATGGCCGGGGTGTGACCCCTGACGCCGACGGTCTGTTTGACCTTGGGGTTTCTTTTTCGGTCGGCATTGGTTCAAAATATGGCCCCGGTTATGTATTCAGGGTTAAACTGGCGACTCTGGAACGTGTGCCGGCAGAACTGGTCGAAAAGCTGGAAAATGAGGTTATTGAACTGCTGATGCAGGAGTTACCGCGGGAATTTCCCGGAAAAGAGCTGAAGGTTGCCAGAGATGGACATGTATTCAAGATTTTTGGCGATCTCGACCTCAACTGATTTACGAGCAAGGCCCTGAGCAAGGGAAGGAACCATAGAATGGGCGGGCGGGTTAACCCCGCCCGTTCACTTTTAGAAAATAAAAAAAAGTAGTGGAAATTTCCGTTCTTTTTTATATATCACTCAGACTGTGGTGTTATTATTTGGTTCCTCTGCAGGCGACAGTGGCTGGGTATGGCCTGCAAATTATTGAGAAAGGCTGGGTCTGGCTGAAAATGTCGGACGGGTCAGAAGAATCTCGACGGGTAAAATGCCCGTACTGCGCTGAAAAGATTATGCCTGAAGCCCTGATTTGCCCATTCTGCAGAACCAGACTGGTTGAAGGGGCGCAGCAGCAGAGTGACGGGCGGCCGGGTATTTTTCGGGCCATGTTTCTCAATCTTCTCTGCCCCGGCATGGGAGCCTGGAAGCTTGGTCACCGGATCAGGGGAACAGTGATTTTCTGTCTGATTACCGCGAGTCTGCTTGTCTATATGGGGCAGGTAATGCCGGCAATTCAGCACAAGGTCAATCAGGCGCTCATGACCGGAAAAACCGGGGTGCTCAACACACTTCAATCTGACCTGGAAAGTAATCCTTGGATGGATTTCGCTTTCTGGCTTTATGTACTGTCGTTTTTCGATGTTTACTATCTGATAGCCAACAATTCGTCAGGTAACAAACCTGGAGACAAAACTTGATCAGAAGTCATCAACTGCAGACGGGCGGCGGAAAGGGCATGGCTCTTCCCGTCATTCTCTGCTTTCTGCCGTTGCTGGCACTCAATCTTGCATACAGCTTTCTTGCAGGCATAGATCTGCACTGGCAAAGACAGGAACAGAAAGAACTGGCTCAGCAGGAAGTCGAGGCTCTGGCGGCCGGTTCTGAATTTTCCTACCAGTTTGCCCGCAGTGCCGGGAGTTTTGTCGAAGCCTTCAAGGCTCTGGGTGAAACTGATCTGAAGCAGAATCAGCTGAGCTCATTCTTGCAGAGTAAGAGTGAAAATATCTTCCGCTGGCCATTCCCGGAATACGAGCTTTTTGCCTTCATGATTCCGGAAAAACCTTCGGCTCCTGAACTTCTTTTTAATCACAGCAAGTCACGACCGAGCAAAAGAGCTTTCTGCAAAGCCTTTGAACATCTTGTCAGGGTTAACCGCAACGAAAAAATGCCTGCAGACATCCAGCGCCAGAATGAAGCGATGGTAGCCGGCATTCTTGGCGGTGACACGCGTTCTGATGTTATGGCAAGAACCCAGCGCGGCAAGCCTTCCTTTGCCTTTTACAAGTTTACTCCGCACTGGTTTATCTGGGATTACTTCGATGTTAAGGGGCGTGGTACATTCGGCTTCTTTCTATTCACCCGCAGCGCCGATGAGCGTGCACTTGACGGCAAGCTTCTTGCTCTCCGTGATCTGCGTGAACAACGCCTGGGATATGGTGCCTTCATTCCTCTTTTCAAGGGATTCGGCGATGCAATTTACCAGGCGCCTCTTCACAGGTCGGTTCTGCTCAAAAGATGGGTCAAAGAGAGAGTTTCGCTGGTCGAGAACGATCTGAAAACCTGGTTGCAGGATGGCAGCCCGCCTGTCAGTCAGCTGGGTGAATACCTGATATTCTCATATCTTGGCAAAGGCCAGACGCATTTGTCCGTTTTTCTGATGCCTGTTATCAAGCCGGAAACCCGGCCAATGTGGCTGTTTCTGCTAAACATTCTGTGCGGCGGGGCCCTGGTTTTACTGCTTTTGCGCGGCCTTATTCTCGGTGTATGGCCGGTGATCAGCCTCCGATTAAGATTTACGCTGACCTATCTTCTGGCTGCAACTCTGCCGGTAAGCATGCTGCTTATATCGGCCTATGGTTATGTGATGCAGTATCGACGCGCCAGCCACTTTCAGATCGTTTCGCAGCTGCAGTTCTGTATCAGACAGTTCGACGCCCGCAAAGCGCAGATTCTCGATCAATACAAGACGGCATTTGCCGAAGTCATTAACGATGAACAGCTGCAAAGATTGTTAAAAGAACAGGGCGGCAAAAGTATCGCCGCCAGAGACAGAATTGTTGCGATCTATAAAAATAGAGCCCAGCCTCTTCCATTGTTGAGCTTCGCGATTATGGATGAAGTCGGCGAGGGAGCACGCTTTTACGAAGGCCATACTCCTGCTGAAGCTGACCCGACTTTTGAAACTTTCAAGTTTCCGCTGGTCAGCGTTCTGCGCCGAAAAATGATCAGCACCAATCCAAGGTTGAAATTGCGTGAATTTGAGCCCGGCCCAACGCATGTGACGTCAATGGAGGCTTACAAATCTGTTAGTGGCAATGATCTGCCGGACGAGATCGACAAAAGACGTTCATTTCCGATTACGAGACAGGTGGGTGCCACAACTGCTACCCAGATGCATGAACTAATAAAGATTGACGGCGAAGAACGTTACGCAATTTTCATCGTCTGGGATGACCAGGCGCTTGACGTCAAGACTTTCAGAAATTCCGTAGACTATTTTGGCTTGAACAATCCAGGATTCATTTTTGCCGCCTACCGGGTGACCCCGCAGGGTCTCGTACATCTCTACAAGCCCGACAGACATACTGATGCAGATTTTATCGAAAAGAGCCGCTCTCTGGCAGAGCTGGCCTCATTTCGTGACAGTTATGCCAGTTCACGATATGAAAATCTTTCGCTCGTTGCGATGCCATCGAAGAAATATACAAAAACTATCATCGCCGGTGGCACTCAACACTATGAACTCGAGAGTTCAGTCGCCAATCGTCTGATGATTCTGGGTGCCATTCTGATTCTGGCATTGATCGCTGTCTTCTGGTGCAGTTATCTGTCAGCCAGACTGTTTCTCGACCCGATTTCGGGTCTTAAGGCCTCTCTCGATAAAGTTTCGGCCGGTCAGCTGGATATCGAAATTACCAGCAGCAGTCGCGATGAAATTGGCCTGCTTTGTCATGAGTTTACCGGTATGACCAAAGGTCTGCGTGAACGGGAAAAACTTGCAACCCTGATTTCTGACCATGCAGTCGCTGCAATCAGCAAGTCCGAAAGTGGTGGCAGCGGTTCAGATACCGAATCATTCTCCGGCGTGGCCCTGGTTTCAGATATTCGCAATTTTACAGGAATGTGCGAGACTTATCAGCCTGATATGGTTACCGATCTTCTGAATGAGCATTTCGCCCAGATGACGAAGATCATTTCCGAGCATGGCGGCAGAATTTATAAATATATCGGCGATGCTGTCGAAGCAGTTTTTCCCGAAAACCCGGAATTTTCTGAAAATGCTTCGGAACGAGCCTTCAATGCTGCTTCGCTGATGATAATCCGCCTGCTGCAGATCAACAAGCTGCGCAGCAGTAACGGATTGTTCAAATACCAGATAGGGGTTGGTCTTGCATATGGGCAGATGTTCGCGGGCACGATCGGCAGCGTTGAATCGCGCCTCGATTATGCCATTGTCGGCGAACCGGTCAAAAAAGCCGCTCTTCTGGAATCCGCCTCGACCAAGAATCCGTCTTTCCCGGTTGTGATCGATAAATTGATTGCCGACAACCTCGGTTATAAAGGTCTGAAATTCGAACAGGTCTCTGACCGTGAAGACAACCCCGCTTTCATTCTGGCAGAAATAGGCGGTTTGCCGGAATATGGAGATAACCCATATCCTGATTTGTCTGGTGAAGCCAACACATCGCCGACCCTGCCATCTGTGAGCGAATCGAAAAAATTAGAAACCCGCAGTGACAGTGGTATGTCAACAATCGGAGCTTTTGTGGCCGGGGTGATTTTTATCGTCCTGGTTTCTGCCGGAGTGATTTTCGGAAGCTCTCGACTCAGAGAATCGAAACTCAACAATAACCGAGTTGATGTTCTGGCTGAGAACCTGCGACTTATTGAGCAGATGAAATGTGAAACCGCCTGGCAGATAGCTTTTGAAAATATATGTCGGCGGTTTCTGGCCGGAATTGAGACTGTTATCGCAGGAGTGGACGACCAGAAGTATTCTTCAAGGATATCAGAGCTGTATACCGGCCTTGAACCATCTGCTGGTCGGCCAATGCGCACCGCAGTTTTCAGATTCAGAGCTATAGATCAGGCTGCGGAAGGAAAAATCGGCACCGATATTATTTATAGTGATGGGTTTTCTGAAGCGGTTGTACAGCAGCTTGCCGCTCTGGCTACACTGAAGCGCGGCACGGATGTCGGTGCCTTGAAAAGGCCGGATTTTTCTCTGCCTGACAGGTATTCTCGAGGCGTTTTTGGTGACAAGATCACCAATTCGATGTTTACCTGGGAATTTCAGGGCAAGACCAACGAAGTATTGATCGATGGCAGGCCGGAATTTTTCTTCTATGACTATATATATGACCGCCACAAGGAAATCTGTGGCCTGGTGATGTTTTCTACTCAGGCGACGTTTTTAAAGCATTCGTTGCCTGTCTACGTCAAAGGCTATTCATCTGAAACTGTTTATGTCGCTCTCGGCGCTTCCGGAAGTCATATGCTTTATTCGGAAAACTTTCCGGTCGAATTGAAAAAAGTCGCTGAAAATTCAGCCCTGCACAGATCCGGGTATCCTGACAATTACCTGGTTAACGAAGACAATTTCGAAATTGCCGGCAAACCACATCGTCTGCTGGTTGCCAGAAGCCTGGAACCGGCTGGTTCCGATAATTTCGGCATGGTTGTATTGTTTACGGTCATCATGGGCATGTTTTTGGTTGTCAGCTGGTATCGAGTCGTTACCGGCAAATCCCGTGTCAATACCTCGGTTGCGGCGAAACTCTGGTTGACCCTATTAACAGCGGCGGTAATACCGGTTTTGACGGTTTATTTCGTTTACGGGTTATACCTCAGTGAAGACTATAACACCAGAGTCGCACAGGAAAAAGTTGATCTGCAGCGTTTTATCGATCTTTTCGAACTGCGCGACAGTTTTGCTTCACCTCTGGGCTGGAAGATGGTAAACGACTGGACGTATGCCAGCGCTACCAGCGAAATGATGCAGCAGCTCAACAATGCTTCCGGTCCTGAAGAGCTCGAGCCTTTGAAGGCAAAGCTGAAACAGATGACCGATTCATGGCATCGCCGTGCAAATAGGCTTGATCGGAACGTTTTTAATTTTTCGGTACATGATATTGCGGTTGCAGGTAAAAATGGCTGGGATTTTGTAAGCTCCGGGATTGGCAAGAAAGAAACAACCCAGTTCGGCCTGACGCTGCAGCAGATTGCCAAAAATCTGGCCGGACGCCGGAAGCAGCCCGTCGATGATGGTCTGAATACTGGCGAAATTGCCGGCGAAATCGCGGTAGAGACAGGTCTGCAGACAGTAAGATCGTTATTCGGTGACGATGTGTATATAAGACTGGCGCGTGGCCTTGGTCTGCCCGTGCTGATGAACGTTCTTTCCGGGACCGCCGGTATAGTTATTTTCCCGGTTCCATCAATTCAAGACCCCGACTATATCATGGTATGGATGGTCATGTTCAATTTTGAAGGCTATCTGAACAGAATTGCGCTTAATTATAAGGGCAGCTACAGAATTTTCCCGATCGAAATACATCGCTATGGAACTCTGGATACCAAAGGAGAAACCGGCATCAGACAGGAACTGGCTGCTGCAGCCTCAATGATTTCGGCTTCAAATCTGCCGGTGAGTGGAAAAGTGAAATATGAAGGCGAAACATGGCTCATGGAGGGGCGACCTGGCATCACTCAGATGACGTCCATGATTCTTGCCATGGCACCCGAAGGCCCTATCTCGGCTTTGATTGATGCCAATCGCCGCCTGTTCAATGCTCTTCTTCTGCTTTCACTGCTGCTGATTGTCTTTATAGCGCATGGAGTGGCTTCTGATATTCTCAAACCCGTTTCCAGACTAATGAATGGCATGAAAGAAGCCGCTGAAGAAAACTATTCTCATCGTATTCGCATCGATCGTTCTGATGAACTGGGCGTTTTGTGCGACTCGTTCGATGCAATGATGCGTGGTCTGGAAGAAAAAATGCTCATGGGTCGAATGCTTTCAAAGACAGCTCTTAAAGTGACGCTGAAAGAGCAGGCTCAGCGCAGCCGCAAAGCTGATTATGTATTTGTTTACATCGGGATTCCTGATTTTTCAACCTGGATCAGAGGCATGTCCGCTGAACAGTTGATTGCCGACCTTAAAGGACATGTATCGACAATTGCCGGAATTATCATCGGCCAGGGCGGTGATATCGACAAAATCATTGGTGACAAGATTCTGGCCGTTTTCAATGCAGACCATGATTCAAGTCAGGCTGCAACTGCCGCCTGCCGGGCGGCGCTCGAGATTATTGTCGCTGAAAACAGAAGCCAGTTGCCATTTCCTGTGTCGGTGGGTATCAACTATGGTTCGGTAATTAACGGGTTTCTCGGTGTCGGCGAAAAACGTGACTTTACCGTTATCGGAGACGCCGTAAATGTCAGCGCCCGTATCGAAGGTCAGGCTGAAAAATTGAGATATCAGCGATGTCTGATTTCTCAGAATGTTTTTGAACTGGTCAGCCGCGATTTTACTGCCCGCGAGCACGGTGAGGTAGAATTAAAGGGGAAATCTTTGCCTTTATCTGTATATCAGCTTACAATCTGATATCAGTATGAAAGATCGTTTGAGTAATCTGGTTCTGGTTCTTCTTCTGCTGTTGCCTTTGTTGGCCGTAAATTCAGGCTGGCGGGAGGTTGACAGCATTGTTGAACGCTGGAAAACCCAGGAGCAGGAACGTTTTGCCAGTCAAAAACTCGGCGAAATTTCAGCAAACGTTGATCTAGGGCAACATCTTGTCGAGTATTGCAAACGGTTTCGCCAGGGAATGGCTTCGCTGCTTACCGAATACCCGAACAGAAGGTTGAGCGGTCTGCCTTTTCAAGAACTGGCGCGGAATATTTTTGCCTCCCCTTATCCGGATTATGAACTGTGGGCTTTTACGGGCAAACCCGGGCAAAGTGGTGTTGAAGTTGCATTCTGCAGCGAAAAAGCAGCCAGCAGGCGGCCTATGGAAATGGTTTTTCATTCTCTGGTGATGGAAAGCCAGGAAATCAGCCGCAGCCAGGACGAGAATCGTCGCAACGAAAAGCTGCTGCAGAAACTTTTCGGCAATGGCTGTACCATTCAGTTGCTTGCGGGCGATCAGCGGGGCATTGCCACGCCAGTCATTTACCGACGGGTTCCATCGCTTCTGGTATGGGATTTTCTGCATAATCCAGATGGCACAATGGTGGGGTATTTTATGATTGTGCCACGCAGCCAGGATCTCGATGCCTGCGCAATGGCGATGGCTGCAAAAAAAACCGGTCTTGGCAGTGAAGTTGCCGGTGGTTTTGTCAGAATTTTTTCGCAGGGAAGCCCTGATCAGCTATACCCTGCAAGGCTTGCCGAATCACGGCTGTTTCTGAACTGGCGCAGCCAGCTGGGGGTTGCTTACGATAAGCTTGGAGAATGGGAATCGAAAGGATTTCCCTGGGGCCTTTCTCTTGGCAGGCACCGGCTTTACACAAGAGTTCTCAATGCTGAGCGCCATCTGGCTATGCTGGTTCTGCCGGCCGAGCAACCCGGTCAGAAACCACAATGGCTGCGTTTTACAAATTTCGGAGTTGCGGTAACGGTTCTAATGCTGTTGCTGCGTGGCATCATTCTTGGTATCTGGCCATTTTCAAGAATCAACAGCAGATTCGCCGTTGTATTCATTCTGGCTGCGACTCTGCCTGCCGCTCTGTTCATAACTTCAGCAACCGCTTATGTTTTCGAGCGTTACAAAGCCGATGAAAACCATCTTGAAGAAACGCTGGTTACCAGTCTTTCTGATTTCGATGCCGGTAAGGAACTGCTCGAAAATGAATATATGTCGGTCTATTCATCGATGCGCTCAGATCCCGAAATTTTGAAGACTCTCGAGAATGATGGTCTGGCCGGCAGTGACGCAGTATTTAAGAGATTACGACAGATCACCGACAACCGGGCCGGCAAAATATCTGTTTCAGGCATGGCCCTTTTCGATCTGGGCGGCAACCTGGTGACCAGCAGCCGGGGCAACATCAGAAAAGCCGATTTTGAAACCCTCGCAAAATTTTACGGTCTACCTTTCACTCTCAATCTGCGTCAGGTGGCTGCCCGCGATGAACCGGAGCTGATACTTCCGGAGCACAAAATCGATCAAAATAACCTGGCGGCCCTTCAATCTTTCAGACGTGGGAATACCGGGATCGAATACGAGCTGGAAAGATACCGTAATCGGGTGGTCAGAACCGATTTTGGCCGGGGATATCTGGGATATATTTATGATTTTCTGACCATCGGCGGTCGAAACCGTTATGTTCTAATGGTTGCCTGGCTGGAATCGGATATAGATCGTGAAGTGATAAGGCGCAGCGCCAGCCTTCTCGGGGTTAAAGCACCCCAGATAAGACTTGCCGCCTTCAAACGCACCGCCAATGGTGAAGAAACGGTGATCAAACCCGACCGAGCTTTCAGCGCCGAGCAATTAAGAGCTTGTCGTAAAGTTTCCGACTCGGCATTCAGTATAAAATCAGGAGTTCTCAAGGCTTCTATTGCCGGAATGTCTGTAGTTGCCTATGCCTCAAAACATTTTGATCGCACTGTTCTGATTGGTGCAATTGATCATTCTCAAAAAGACAAAGATCATCGATGGCGAATCGGTATTTTTGGTCTGCTTGGTATTCTGGCCGGAATTTTTCTGGTGGCCAGCGCTTTGTCTGTCTGGGTCCGCATTATTGAACCTCTGAAGGCCATCAAGGGTGCTTTCGACAGGGTAGAGACCGGAGATTTCATGAAACTTCCGGTTACTCAGCGTACTGACGAGATAGGTATTCTGTATCATGAATTCAATAGCATGATCAATGGGCTTGAAGAAAGGCATCGTCTGGCTTCAATGCTTTCTGAGCACGCAGTTGCTGCGGTGACAAGTGTTTCGCAGGACGGCAAGGCTTTGCCGGAAAAATTCAATGCCGTGGTAATGGTTTCCGATATCAGGAGCTTTACCACGATGTGTGAAGAGCAGCCAGCCGAACAGGTTACAGCTTTGCTTAACACCCATATAACCGAAATGGCAACGGTGATCA
Source organism: uncultured bacterium (assembly GCA_964474705.1). Taxonomy (GTDB): domain Bacteria; phylum Muiribacteriota; class Ozemobacteria; order Ozemobacterales; family Ozemobacteraceae; genus Rifleibacterium. The sequence goes on along the minus strand of CAYYUI010000046.1, from coordinate 23,965 downwards.
ACAGTTTTGGTGGCAAAATTTACAAGTTTATCGGTGATGCTGTCGAAGCTGTTTTTGTCGATGATTATCATTTTCCGCATTCTCCTGGTTTGAGAGCAGTGCAGGCCGGTAATGCGATGCTGCAGAGACTCCAGGAAATTAATTGCAGTCGTCGGAATGCCGGTCTGTTTGCATACAGAATCGGCATCGGTCTGGCTGCCGGCGATCTGATTGCCGGAGAGGTTGGCAGCAGATTCAGCCGTCGTGATTACGCCATGTTTGGAGCAGCTTTCAAGAGAGCTGAAGAATTCGAAGCTCTGACGAAACAGTATTCTGAATGGCCGCTTATTGCTGATCATTACGTCGTAGAAGCTGCCGCAAAAAAAGAATTTGCCTGGAATGAGCTGCAGCACAGCGGGGAATATGTGTTCAATCTCTGTCGGCCTGCTGCAGAGGTTCAGCTGCCTTTACCTGCCGAGCTCGCGGTTGCCGAAGACAAAGGGAGTGCAAAAATACCTTCTGATGCAGATGTGGCAAATTCTGCCCGCCGGGGATTGTCGTTGCCTTGGAGAAATCTGGCCTTTCTGGCAGGTTTGTTGTGTATTCTCTTCCCGGCAACGGCTTTTGTTTTTTCTTCATGGACTGCTGATGATGCCCGCAGACTGCAGGCAGAGAAAAATGCCATAGCTTTCTGCGACCAAATTTTTGCGAAGCTCAGTCTGCATGAATCCAGCCAGGTTATGCTCGAGCAATTTCTCGATGAACAAAGCGAAACAATGTCGAACTGGGTCTGGAATTCAGATGGAATTTCGAGTTCTCAATTGCAGACTGCAGCTGATTCCATGGCGATCAGATTCAAAAGCATCGGTTTGCAGCCTGAGATAGTCGGTGTTCTCCATAAACCAGGTGGGGCGTCAATGACGATGCCAGCCGATAACTGCCGTCTGGTGCATTTTCAGGGGCGTCCGACCGAACGGCCGGTGGTTGAAGAAATTCTGCGGATACTGGCGATGAAGTATTATGATCGCATGTTTCCAGGATCACAGGAGGTGATCAGGGAGGCTGGAAAACTTTTCGGAACCAGTATCGAGGTCAAATACTTTTACAATGACGCGTATGCACGCATTATCGAAGTTAAACGCGACGGACGCGAGGGATTTCTTTACTGGCAACCGCTGCTTTTGAGAAATCCTGAGCTTCTCGCCCGAGCCAGAGCAGATTTTTCCGGGCCAATGCTGCGTGCTAACCCATCTAATGAAGACATTCTGCAAATTGGTGTAGTTGTTTTTCTCATTTTTCGGGATGAGTTGAAAAAATCCTCTCTGAATCTACTCAAGCAGGTTCTCACCTCAGATAAAGTAAAATTTGCCATAACCGGAAATGGCAATGCCCCTTTCGTATCTGCAGGGTTTCCATTGCCAGCTGAAAAATTAGGGCAGAATTCTCAAAGCGATTTGCCGGGCTGGCTCATAAAGAAAACCAGTCTGAATGTGGAAAACTGCCATTATCAATTGTGGGTTGCTGCTGAAACCTGGTCAGGAAGCAATTTGTCTTTCGCAATTGTGCTGTTGCTGGCTCTTCTGCTGAGTATACTCTGGTACCGCAGTGTTTACTCAGAAATCCTGGTTGCCAGAAACTTTGCTTCTCAACTCTGGCTTGGGCTTTTTGCGGCGGCGGTTGTTCCAATTACCTGCGTCTATGCGGTAAACGAATGGTATGCGATCGAGCAGAAGGCCTTGAAGATTCAGGAACAGCGGGTTCAGATGATATCGCTTTTCGAACAGCTCGAGCGTCGCCAGTTTTTGCAGGAAACTGCAGAATGGGACAAAATGCATGCGATTTCCGATTCCGAAGAATTCGAGCGGATGACCGATGTCGCGGCAAAACCGGGCCCCGAAGATCTGAAGAAGCTTGAAACCTTTGTAAGAGATACTGCGAGCGTCAAACATAAATTTACCGGACCAACCAGTTTCGTAGAAATGGTTGTTTTCAGCAGCTTCGGGTGGCAGCATGCAGTGTATCCAGATGCAATAAGTCATGACGCCAGCGATTTCAAAAGGTTTATCAATGCTTTTCTCACCAATCTTTTTATCGATCTGGGGGTCGACCACCGGGCGTCTGCAGCTGGCGACAAACCTGATGGTGAAGCAGTTAAGAATGAGATGACCCGTGATGCAGGTCTGCAGATTTTCCGTACCATGTTCGGCGTCGATGCGTATTTCAAACTGGTACATGGATTGAATATGCCATTGAAGTTGTTCTATGCAACTGGTACTGGTTGTCTAAAACTGGTTCCAATACCGGGTTTTGCCAATCCTGACCGAATTGTCTTCTGGCTGTTTTTTGACACTATGAATTCCGCACTGCGCCGAATCTTGAAAAAGGCAGCCAACCCATATCCGCTTTATGCAGAAGCCAAATCGAGTTATGGTGCTTTGAAGCAACCCTGGACCGGTGGCTGGGACCCTGACGTCTGCAGATATGTGCGCTGGTCGGTTGCACTCAAGGGCCCTATGAGCACGAGAGGACGTTTTGCCGGCCGCGATTGTCTGATCGAAGGCAGAATCGGCAGTCATAATGAAACTGTGACCATGATCGCCATGGCTCCTGAAGATGAGATTCTCGCTTCGGTTGAAGGCTTTAGAAAGCAGTTGCTGCTGTTGATAGTGATTTCACTGCTGGCAATCGCTGCTCTGACATTTCTGGTAACTGCTGATATGTCTGACCCTGTCTGGCAACTGATTTCCGGGGTGAAAAACATGGCCGGTCAGCGCTTCGATTACCGGATACGGACCGGGCGCCTTGACGAACTTGGCCAGATGATGCAGGCTTTTAACGGCATGGCTCGCGGCCTGCAGGAGCGTGAACTCATGGGCCAGATGGTGTCAAGGGCTGCCAGACGTGTTGTCGGTGATGAAGATAGCCTCAGACAGGCAGAAGCCGGACAACATCTTCAGGTTACCGTTATGTATCTTGCAGTTCCCGGCTTCAGTTCTTTGTATGATTCGGTGCCTGCAGATGAACTGCTGGCGAAAATAAGCACTCAGGTCGACGTTCTTTGCGGCATAATCATGAACAATGGCGGCGAAGCCGATAAAATCATCGGTGAAAAAGTTCTCGCCTATTTCTACAGTCCTGACGGTGTCAGCGAAAGCAATCGCATGGCCATGCAGGCTTTAAAACTTATCGATGCAGCTGCCAGAGACGGTCTGTTGCCATTTCCGGTCAGCGTTGGCATTCACGCCGGTGATATAATTGCCGGTCTTCTTGGAATCAGCAGCAAACGTGATTTTACTATCATTGGCGATACGGTCAACACGGCAGCCCGCATCAATGCAAAAGCAGCCGAGCTTGCCGAAAGCAGATACCTGGCGAGCGAAGCGGCAATGGCTGTGACTGAATGTGTCGTTGAGCCGCACGGCAGCGTTCAGTTGAAGGGAAAAGCGGACACGGTCAACCTGCTGCGCCTGAGGTTCTGAGAGGCATCATTGCTCTAACCCCTGTTGCTCCTTGTCAGATTGCTGGTTTTGTCTGTGCTTTCTCGTGATGTCGTTGAGAAAAATTTCGAATTCGCCGTTCACTGCCGTTACCTTTTCGTCATTCAGACGCAAAGAGCCGAGAATAACAGGGTTTCCCGGTTCCGGTTCGCTCAGATTGAGAGATACGTGGCCAATGGGAACCGGCAGGCTGTTTGCCTTGTCTGAAGAGGAAGCGGTCGGGCGGACTTCTTCGGAGAACATGTCGGCTTCGATGTTTATGCCTTCATACATGGTTACCTTCAGATGGTAATCATAGCCTCCTATGACGATCCGCCCCTTGATCTGTGCTGACCCGGATGCGTAAATAGATGATCCTGAGGCTGTCGCAACTGAGTTTATATCAGATGTTTCGCTGAGCAGCGCAAGTTTGACGGTTTTGAATTCTTTGCCCTGAAAAGCGAACCCAAGGCCGCTGATCAGCATCTGGAGATTGTTTTCGGGAGGCTGCTGGGCAAAGATGGCAGTCGAGAGCATAACCAACAGAAGGCCAGATAAAAATCTCTTCATGCTATTTCTCCTGGTTTCAATTTCTAATATAATTCTAGCAGAGTTTATTGAAGCTGGTGAACCGATTTGTTTAAGCAATGTAAAGCTCGAAATCATCTGATTCTCATCTGCATTATGTCGATGTTAGCGCTGTCGATGCCAGGCATTGCCAGGGCTTCGTCTTTTCACGGGCTGGTGGTTGCAGGCGAACTCGATGCTGTCAGGCGCGCTATAGCGCATGACAGTGATCTGGCGACCATGAACGACGAGCTTGGGCGTTCGCCTCTCCACCTCGCGGTGATCAACGGGCACATGGCTCTGGTGAATGTTTTGATAAATGCCGGCGCTGATGTTAATGCCATTGATCCTCTTAAGGGCTGGACCCCTTTGCATTACGCAGCATTTTACCGCTATCCGGGAATCTTTCTTTTTCTGCTGGGACGGCGCGGCGATTTTCTGGTCGCCGATCGTTTTGGAAACCTGCCAATGCATATGGCTGCCGCAACCGGCTGCCCCGAGATCGTGAAACATCTGCTGCAGCATGGGGCGAGCCCTGATTGCCTCAATGATGACTGGCAGACACCGCTGCATCTGGCGGCGCGTGCTTCCGACAATCACGATGCTTATCCGGCCGCGTCGAAGTCAGATGCTGATTATCTTGAAGTCGCAAAACTTCTGCTTGAAGCAGGCGCAACAACCGGCATTCACGATATCTGGCGCAATCTGCCCGAAACGCTGGCCTTGAAAAGTTCGCGCCGCTCAGATTTTTCGGCCAGATTCAACCGACTGATGCGTGAATACAAACCCATGCGATAATTCTTTACTATCTGACCCCAAGTTTATTACACTGACAGGGTACGAAACCAAACGATCAGGTAGTGATGATGAACGAAACCAGAACAGCCCTGCCGGGCTTTTTCAAGAGTATTAAAACCAGGGTCTGGATCGGAATTTTCATTCTGACCCTTCTGCCGCTGCTATCTCTAGGAATCTACGCTTTCAACATTCTCGGCGAAATCGCCCGGGACATCCTCATAGAAGGAAATATTCAGGCTTTTCAGCAGGTCAAATACGAAGTCGATCAGTATGTAACCGTCTATGACGAACTGACCCGTTTCGTCGCCTCTGACGTCAGATTGCAGGACCCGGCGTCTGATGGAGCTTCTCATGCTCTGCAACAGCTCGATCAGGCGTATGAATACGTTGAACGCCTGGTTATGGTTGCATCTGACGGTACCTTGCTGAGTCATTCAAAGCCGGAAAAAGCAGCGATAACATCGATGTCCGTTCCAGAACAGCTGTTGCTGCAGAATGCCTCTCAGAGTATTTTCTTTTCACCCGAAGCTTTTCACGTCAAGGCGGCGGTCACCGGTTCAGATAGCGGCGCCGTCGTCATGTCGACGGTTTCATTTCTCAAACTGCGAAAATCTCTCGAAGGCATCACTTTTGGCACTAACTTTCGCTATTATCTCGTGACTCAGAATGGCGAGAACATTCTTGAACAACCTGATTTTCCGAAAGAACTGATCTCTGATCTCATGGAAAAACCCTGTGGTGCCTACGATCTTTTGCCCAAGGCAAACGGAACGCCGCCACAGGTGGTGATTTCGCTGCCGATTCTGCATTATGGTCTGAGAATCTTCGTGTTTCAGAATGCCGGTGAAGTTTATGCGGTCGCCAGATCGATCGGTCGCAAGACTTTTAAATTCGTCATCGTTCTGTCGATTGTCGCTTTTCTTCTCGCAACCTGGTTCAGCATCAGAATGACCAGGCCGGTGATCGAAATTGCCCGCAAAGCCGACGAACTAAGCGAGGGCAATCTTGATGCCACGGTCGATATAAATCGCAGTGACGAACTCGGCTTTCTTGCCGGCTGTTTCAATAATATGAGTCGGCGCATCCGCAGAAAAGTGATGGAATTGAGCGCTCTCTATCGGGTTACCCAGCTTATAAACACTTCGGCAACCTACCAACAGGCTCTTGATGGCTGTCTCGAACATCTTATCGAACTTTTTCAGGCGCGGCGCGGTTCAATCATGCTTCTCAACGAAGATCGCACCGTTCTGCGGGTCGAAAGTTTTAAAACCTCCGGGGAAGCGAAAGAATCCGAGCCGCCGCCCGGGCAATCAGACGGTTCGCAAACCAGCACCCGAAGCAAATTTGTTTTAAAAGTCGGGGAAGGCATCGCCGGAGAGGTGGCCAGGAGCGGTGAAGCGATTCTCTGCATGGATTGCCGCAACGATGAGCGTTTTAAAAGTTATGACAGCAGTGCCGGTACAAGAGCCCCGGAAACTCTTATTGCCGTACCTCTGACGGTTACCGGTAATACCATGGGTGTAATCAACCTTGCCGATCGTTCCAACAGCAGACCTTTCACTTCAGAAGACCTCGATCTGCTGCTTGCGGTCGCCAATCAGATGGCCATGTCGATCGATAACGCCAGGCTGCATGAAATGTCGATCGTCGATGGGCAGACCGAACTGTACGTGCGCAAATTTTTCGATATCCGTCTCGAAGACGAAATAAAGAGAGCCAGGCGGTTCGGGTTCCCCTTGACTCTGGTGATGTTTTCAATTGATGGTTTTGCGGCTTTGAAGGATCGCTACAGCCAGAAAGCCGTTGATGCGGTACTTTTCGATATAGCCCGTATTCTCAGAGAGTCGGTGCGGGCAACCGATATCACGGCACGCACCGGGCATGATGAAATGGCGGCGATTCTGGCTCATACGAATGCCGAACAGTCGCTGATTTTTGCCGAGCGCCTGCGTGAGCGGATTTCGGCATTTGAAATAAAACGCGATGATTTTTCTGTTAAGGTTACGGTCAGCGTCGGCATCTGTCAGTATGAAAGTTCTATGGACAGACATTATCAGCTTGTCGATCGCACTCATGAAGCCATGAAGCAAAGTGTTGAACGTGGCAATATGACAACGACCTGGCAGAGAAAGGTTGATGTAGATGCAAAGAGTTAAAATCCTTTTTCTGACGCTGCTGATCGCTCTGATGGGTTCTTCCCTCTGCCTTGCTGGAGATAACTACCAGGTGCGACTGATCAAGAAGTTTTATTCCATGGGCACCGCCAGTATCAATGGCACTTATTATCCGGTGGGAAACTCAATTTCGCGGCTTTTCAGCAGCAAAATCAAGGGGCTGGAAACTATCGCCGAACCGACGGCCGGGTCTCTGGCCAATATCGAGTATCTCAGGCGCGGGCAGATCGACCTGGCTCTTGTTCAGAGCGATGTAGCCTGGATGGCCTACACTGGCCTGCATGAATATGCCGGCAATCGTTTCAGAGAACTTCGTGTTCTGGCATCTCTTTATTCCGAAGTGATTCAGATCGTTGTCAAGGCAGATTCAGATATTCACACCATCAATGATCTCAGGGGCAGGCGCATTTCGGTCGGAGAAAGAGACAGCGGCAGTGCCGCAAGCGTCATGCTGGTGCTGGGCGCGGCCGGTCTGAAACCCGAAGACTATACTTTCGTCTATGAGCGCTTTACCCGCGCCACCGAATCGTTGCATGACGGCTATGTCGATGCGGTCTATTACGCCGGCGCTGTTCCCGCCGATGGAATTACCCGGCTCGCTGCCAAAACGCCGTTGCGACTGGTCAGTGTCCCGGCAGATGTGCGTGACAAGATTCTTCGTGAATTCCCATATTTTTCGGCCGAGACAATTGCTGCCGGATCTTACGCAGGGCAGCAGCAGGCGGTTCAGTCTGTCGGTTTCCGGGCTCTGCTTGCCGCTACCGAAAATCTCAATCCCACCGAGGTTGTGGCAATGCTGGCGGCAATTTTCGACAATCCAGGGCAGATAAGTGATCAGAACAACATTCTGGTTAAACCGTCCATCGAAGAAGGCTGCAAAGGTTTTGCAGAGGAAATGCTGCACGACGGCGCCCGGCGCTTTTTCGATATGCGGCGTCGCAGGTGATATCGCCACCTGCAGGCGGTTTCCCGCTGAACTCAGGCTCTGGCGCATGAGCTGATTTTTATTATAATTAAATGATTATATTCAGTTGTGAGGTAATTATGAACAGAAAAACGGGCATCAGACTTTCGATTCTGCTGGCGCTATTTTTTGCCGGTGTTTTTGCCTGCTCCGGAGCCCAGGATGACGCCAAGGCTTTATATGACCGTTATCAGTCCGTATATAAAAACTATCGTGAAGCCGTCGATTCCAGGGCAGATCAACAGACCATCAAATCTCTGGCCTCTGATCTCCAGGAGGCCTGCAGAAATTACTACAATTCAATAGGAGTTTCGGCAACCTTCAAATCAGATGAAGCGACTGAACCGGTTCTCGATCGTTCAGGTTCTTCAGACAAGTCAGAACCGGAAGTCGTTACCGGCAAAAAGGGTAAAAGCGCTCTGCAGAAAAAGTTCGATGCGATCGTTCTGGCATTGAGTGCTGCTGACCGGTCCAACAGGCTCGATTCAATACAAAAGCAGCTTGAAAGCTTTATCGCTGTCTGTGATGATGAGAAACTGCTTAAAGAAGCGACTTTTCAACTTGCAGAGCTGGTTCTTGAACGCACTGGCAGCCTATCTAAGGCTCAGGATGTATTGCTGAACTATGCCAGAAAAACCAGAGATGCTGAGAATCGTCGCCAGGCAATGGCAAGAATCAAGATGCTGCGCCAGAAATCGATTGTCGCCCAGAAGCGCGAATCATTCCGCGACATTCAGCAGACAACCATCACCAGATGGGGAAAATACTCCGCAACCTCCTGGCTGGCACTGCCGGTTAAGCTGTTCAGTCTCGGTTCATATGCGGTAAACAATGTTCAGCGCCGAATCAAAGCCCGCGATCTCGACAAGGCTCTTGAAGACTTTGATAAAGCGGTGCTCGATACTTATCCGGCCGGTTCTGCCGATGCTCTGACCCGTTCCCGCCTCATTCCATTGAATCGGGTCCGGCTGCTGGCAAACGGCAGAACCAGTTTTCATTATCGCTTTGAATACGCCAGACGGGCCCAGTCGAGCCTGTATGTTCAGACGCTGCTTTTCCAGGATGACGAAACCGGCAACCAGCTGACCGATATCATGATCGAGCGTGCCCAGGCTGGTGTCGATGTCAGGCTGATACTCGACGATTTCTTCTCATTCGGCAAGAAGGATGGCGTCATTCAACGCCTGCGCAATGGCGGCGTCAAGGTGCTGATCAACAACCCGATTCTTAAAAACCTTCTCAAGGCGAATTTCAGATCGCACCAGAAGTTATTCATCATTGACGAAACTGTGGCGATCGTCGGCGGCATGAATATCGGCGATGAATATGCCAAGGGCGAAATTGCTGAATACGGCTGGCGTGATACTGATGTCGAACTGCAGGGGCCGGTTGTTCGCGAGATTCTTGGTCTGTTCGAACGCAACTGGGAAGACCTGACGCTGAGCAAATGGAATGAAACCGGTGAACTCAGCAAATACAAAAAGGCAAAGACCGATGTGAACACCTTCAAGTCGCTGAAAAACGTTGATAAACTGATTCGCGGGCCAATTCCAGTATATTTTTCCGAACCACCGCTGCGCGATGGCGTCGATGCCCGTTTTGTCACGACTGCGCCGATTTCCGACAAGGACGACAATATTCTCGATCTTTTTGAGATATATCTGAACCGCGCTCGCAGTGAGGCGGTTTTTGAATCAGCCTACTTCATTCCGACCGATCGACTGGTCACTGCAATTGAAGATGCAGTTCAACGTGGGGTCGAAGTCAGGGTGATCACCAACTCGATAGAGTCGAACAACCACCCGAGCGGCGGCTGGGCCGGTCGAGAGTCTTACGAAAAAGTTCTGCGGGCGGGTGCCCGTATCTTTGAATACCAGGGCGCCCAGACCCTGCATTCGAAGGTCAGCCTTTTCGATAATTTCGCTGTGACCCTCGGAGCCTACAATGTTAATTCGCGCAGTCACAGCAGCGATTCTGAAGACGTCATCGCTTTTGAAGATTACCGGGTGGCCGCAGTTTTCCGCCAGATGCTCAACAAGGATTTCACCCGATGCCGCGAAATCACTCTCGAAGAAGTTCAGTCATGGAACCGTGATTTCATGAAAAAGATGCGCATGGAATTCTTCAACCTGTTCAAGTTCATTTTTTAATAATCTTATGCTGGCAAAAGGCCTCAGAAAAAAAACTTCTGAGGCCTTTTTTCTGCAATTCAAGCATGGAGCTTCGTCTGACGCAATTGCCCCTGCAGCGCGCTTCGTGGCCCCAACCTGAAAGCGCTGCAGGGAGGGAAGTTTTTTGTGTTGCCGATTGCCCGGCAATACAGTAGAATCATCGGTTGACACAACCAGCTCTGAGATAAATAACAGGAGCCCGCATAATGGATCATCAACGGAAACTGCAGAGTCTCGAAAACATTATTTCGATGAGCGAAACCCTGCTTACCACCTTTGACGTGACCGAGCTGCTCGACGCTCTGGTCGACAGTGTCACTTCTCTTCTTGAAGCAGAAGGCGCCACCCTTTATCTGATCGATCCATTCGATTATTGCCTGACCTCGCAAAGTATTCACAGCAGCGGCATCAAAGAGATCACCGTTAAGATTGACAACACCTCGATAGCCGGTTATACGGCCGCGAACCGGAAATCTATTCACATCAGCGATGCCTATGGAGACCTGAGCGAGATTCACCCCGATCTCAGGTTCAACAAACAGTTTGATGAACAAACTGGTCGTAAAACCCGCAATCTGATAACTTTTCCTCTTGAAATAAACGGAGAATTGATTGGAGTTTTTCAGGTTGTGAACCGGAAAAATGGTGATTTTGATGATGCAGACCAGGCGATTCTCAGAAATTTTTCTCTGGTGGCAGCCATCGCGATCATGAATGCACGCCTTATGGAAAGGGTTATGGAAGCCCAGGCCGGCGCATATAACGTCATGGAAAATGCTTCAGATCTGGTTATTGTGCAGAACCGTGACGGCCTGATTCTGCACCTTAACCGCGCCGCTCTTGATTATCTGCGACTCGGCGGGCGTAATGTCGAAGTAGTCGGAAAGCCTTTCACCGAGGTGTTTCCAGAACTTTTGAATCTGTCGAGTGAAGTCCGCAAAGTCATTGAAGGGCAACTTGACCGTTCGGTATCTACAGGCAAGCCGGCCTTTGTTATTTTTACCGAAAAGAACATCTGTCGCCAGATAGAAAAGGTGATTCTGATGATCAAGAATACCGGCAGTTCTGAGAGATCCTGAAATTCCGGTCTGGCTTATGACTGATAGTGAAAAATTCCGTGTATTGATCGTTGACGACAATGCCGATAATCTGACGGTCGTTGCCTCAACCCTCGCAACACGGGGATTTGCTTTGACTCTTGCCCGAAGCGGCCTTGAAGCTCTGGCATCTGCAGGCCGAAACACTCCAGATCTGATTCTACTCGATATCATCATGCCCGAGCTCGATGGCTTTGAAACCTGTCGGCGACTGAAAAATCTTCCCGGCTGTCGCGATGTCCCGGTTATATTTCTGACGGCTCATTCTGACCAGGAATACATTCTCGAGGGTTTCAAGGCCGGCGGTTCTGATTTTATCAGTAAGCCGTTCAACCATGAGGAACTTTTTCACCGGGTTGAAGCACATGCGCGCCTTTGTCGGCTGCAGGCGCAGTTGAAACAGCGAAATGAAGCCATGGTTGCCGAAGCTGAACTGCGCGCCAGACGGGAAATGCAATTGAGTGTTTCTGAGAAGGCCCGCCTGGCAGGCCGTATTGCCGCCGGAATTTCGCATCATTTCAACAATATGTTTCATTCAGTTCTGGGGCATTGTGAATTGATTGCAGCGGCGACTGCAGCTGATTCTGAAGTTCATGGCTACGCACAGCGAATTGTCGAAGCCATCAGCAGCACCCGGAAGATAGTCGATCAGCTGGCTCATTACCCGGGAAGTGCATCAGCCAGCGATAATTCGGTCATTTCTCTGTCCGAAATCTTTCAGGAAATTGCCGTGGCTTTTGCCGGTATTTTGCCTGCGAATATAATACTGACCTCCGGTATTTCTGCCAATTGCCCCGATATTTCGCTGAAAAGGGCAGATACTGTTCAGGCATTGACCAACCTGGTGATGAATTCTATAGAAGCGATATCTGGTGAAGGCGGCCAGATAAAGCTTCATGCCACGATGGTTTCCGGCAGAGATTACATTGCTGCCCTCCCCAGAATAGACCCCGAGGCCATGTTTGTCGAGATTTCGGTCGCAGATAACGGCATCGGCATGGAGACTTCGGTTCTGGAGAAGGCGTGCGAACCGTTTTTTACCACTTCGACCGGAATTGCTGGTAAGAACGGCCTGGGCCTTGCCTTTGTCCAGGGGTTTATGCACGCCAGCGATGGCTTTTTGAGAATCGATTCAAAGATCGGTGACGGAACCCTGGTCAGGTTACTGTTCCCGATTTCTGCCGGCGTCTGAGTGGGCTGCCAGCACCACCGCATCTATGTCCAGGCTTGTCTGGTCTTCCGCGGCAGGCCTCCACAATGAGAGAAACTCGATGTTCTTTTTATGGCTGAGAAGGGGAACCGGTGCCAGGTCGAAAAGCCCGAGACCCTGCCCGGCCAGTTCTCTTTTGAGCTTTCTGATGATGTGAATCTGCATCTCTGGATCAGTTATCACGCCACCTTCAGGAACCTCGCCGCGCCCTGCTTCGAACTGGGGTTTGATCAGGGCGATAATGCTGCCGCCGGTTTTCAGAAGTCCGGCAGCTTTTGGCAGAATCAGCAACAGTGAAATGAAGGAAACATCGGTGACGACAAGATCGAATGGCCCGCCCAGCTCGCTTTCGGCAACCGTTCTGAAGTTGGTGCGGTCAAGCACTCTGACCCGCGGGTCGTTTTGCAGGCGAGCATCGAGAAGACCATAACCGACGTCGAGGGCGACGACTGAAGTCGCTCCATTGGTGAGCAATACGTCGGTGAAGCCGCCGGTTGAGGCTCCGATATCGATGCAGTGCATGCCCTGCGGGGAAATATGAAAATCGGTCAATGCTTTTTCCAGTTTCAGGCCGCCGCGCGAAACCCAGCGGCAGATCTGCCCCTTCAACTCGAGCGGGGTTTCAACCGGCACTTTTTCGCCTGCTTTATCCCAGACCCGGTCGCCGCTGCGAACCTTGCCGGCCATGATCAGGCGTCTTGCCTGGTCTATATCATCGGCCAGCCCCTGCAAAACCGTCAGTTCATCTATTCTGGCTTTTCTTCCCATGCATTTCAGGATACCATGCCCCTGCAACCTAGCCAACCGAATTGCGCATAACCCCGATGGTTGTTGCGGGGCGGAGAAAACGTTATACTGTAATTCGAGAAGATTGAAGAGGTGATCGATGACTGAGATTCGCTGCGCGCAATGTTCGGCAGTTTTTGTGCTGCCGGAAGGCTATGCCGCACCCTATATCAAATGCCCGACCTGCGGATCTCATGAGAAGAACTCTCTGGTTGCCGATGAGCCAAAGTATCGCATTCTTGACCAGGCTGGCCGGCAAAGGGCACAGCGCCAGGAGAACCAGGAAACGCCAACGGTTCCACCACCCGGTATTCCTGTTGCGTCTCCTCCCCCCGGTCCGAGAATAGCTCCGCCGGTGGTTGCATCGCCCGAAAAGAAGCAAGCTGCCGCCAGTACCCGTATCGAACATAAGGTTGTCGGTCGACCGGTTGGTGAAGACAAAATTCTCGAGGATGCTCTGGGAAAAAACGGCATGGAGATGGTTTATCAGCTGGTTGCAGGTTATCTCGATGAATTGAACGAAAACCGCAGACACATCGAGAAAACGAAGGCAATGCAGACTCTCATGCGCTCGAAATTTCCGGCGGAACTGGCTGCCCGGGCTGTTGCCTTTGCCGAGAAAAGCCCGCACACCCAGACCATTCTCTGGGAAAACTACCGCTCCTCGCTGAAGAGAGGTTTGACAATATTCGGAATCGGGGTGGTCATATCGCTGGGAGTGCATTTCCTTGCACATCCCGGTCGCGAGTTCGTTTTTTTTCAGCTGCCTTTCGCCGTAGGCCTGGCCTATACCTGTAATGCGCTTCTGAATATGGCCGGGTTAAAATTTCCCGGTCTGCGCAGTAATTCAGTGCATTATGCTTTCCTCACTCTGGCTGCAATGCTCATTCTCGGGTATGTTGTCTGGGGAGTTTTCTTCTGACTGGCTGCTGATCTTTTTAGACAGCTGGCGTATTTCACGGATGACGTAAAAGCTCGTTATCAAACAGGCTCCGGCATCGGAGACGGGTATTGAATACCAGACACCGAACAGACCAAAAAATTCAGGGAGAATCATCAGGGCCGGAATCAGAAAACCGATTTGCCGGGTGATGGTGAGGGCCAGGCTGATTTTTGGCCGGCCGGTAAACTGAAAATAGTGGCCGCTGATAATCGTATAGCCAACGATCGGCAGACTGAGCATGAAGCGTCTGACAGCATCGATTCCGACCGGAATTACCTCAGAATCCATTTTGATGAAGAGCCGGAAGACATATTCAGGAAAAATCATGACCAGAATGAAAAAGACGGTGCTCAAGACCGTGGCTACTGCGTTGGTGAGAAAAAAGGCTTTTCTTACTCTGGTGAAGTTGCGGGCACCGTAATTGTAGCCCACGATTGGCTGCATGCCCTGTGACATGCCGATGATCGGCATCAGCCAGATCATATTGAAGCTCATGATGACGCCCATTACCGAAATGGAGGTGTCACCGCCGAAATGTGCCAGCTGATTGTTGAACAGCGACATCTGAACGCTGGAGATAACATTCATGATAAAGCTGGGAGAACCCATGACCAGAACGCTTCGAACCAGTTCAGGCCTGATTCTGAAATGCTGCCAGCGAAGTTTGACCGTGCTGCGGCCGCTGAGAAAGTAATGCAGAACCCAGGCCGCCGAGATGCTTTGCCCGATAACGGTTGCCCAGGCAGCGCCTGCCATGCCCCAGCCCATAATGGCGATGAAGATGTAATCGAGAATGACATTGGTGATGCAGCCGATCAGCATAGTAGCCATGGCGATTCGCGGGTTGCCCTCGCCTCTGATAAAACTGTTGGCACCGAACGAAATCTGGTGTACCAGTGTGCCGATCACTACAATTGCGAGGTAGGTTCTGGCGAAGGGTAATACTCCGGCAGTCGCTCCGAAAAGCTTCAGCAGCGGATCAAGGAAAAGCAGTGCCAGAAAGGTGAAGGCAAACGAGGTGATCACGAAGAGAAACATGCCCTGGCCAAGCAGCTGTTCTGCCTCTTCGTGACGCTTTTCGCCGAGGCGTATCGAAATCTGTGAGTTGGTGCCAAAGCCGATCAGCATGCCGATCGCCATGACGATCATCATCAGCGGCATAGCTATGGTAGTGGCCGCTATACCCACTTCGCCGACATACTGGCCGAGAAAGATACGGTCGACGATATTGTAAAGCGAATTGATGATTGTGCCGGCCATGGCCGGAATGGCAAATTTAAGCAGCAGTCTGCCGACTGGCAGATATTCAAGATCGTGGGTTTGTTTCATGCTTCGGGCTTTCTGAGTATGAAATGTGTGTGTTCGCCGAGCGAGGCAAATGGTTCAGACCGGAAATAGGCTTTTTCAAGATCGATGGTTCTCGGGCAGGAAGGCCTTCTCTGCACCATTTTGGTGAAAAAACCGTAAAAGATTCTGATGCCGGCTTTTGAAACGATCTTGAGGCCGCAGGTTGCGAAAGTTGGTAAAATATCGCTTTCGCTGAGCGGATTTGATGGCGTCAGCGTGCGTGGATTGAGAGGTTTGCCCGAAATGGCTTTTTCGAGCTGGCCGTTGATGCCCCACTGCAGAACCAGTTTGTTGCGGTTGAAATAGAGCAGCGAGCAGAGGCCTCCGTGTTTGAGAAGTGGTGTCAGCAGTTGCAGAGCCTCGGAAGGGATCTGCATCCATTCGATGACCCCGTGCAGAAGAATCAGGTCGAACTGATGCCCCGGCAGTATTGCCGGCATTTCCTGCAGGGGGGCATGCACCAGTCTGATATGCTCGTGAAGCCCGGCTTTGCGGTTCTCTTCATCGGCTATCTGCAACATTGCTGCAGAGATGTCGCAGAGAGTGATTTTGTGGCCCATGGCGGCCAGCCACCTCGATATCTGCCCCATGCCGCCGCCCGCGTCGAGAATCTGCAGCGGCCGGTTCCCGGTCAGTTCTTTGATGCCGTCCAGCATATCCTGCTGCAGCATCGCGGTGCGCACCGTGCCTTTGTCAGAGCCGTAAATATGCTTTTTCAGGCGGCCGGCGAGCTTGTCAAAGTTTCTATCCATCGAATCAGACGATTTTCAGTCGCAGGGCGTTGCGCGGTGGAATTTTCTGATAATGGTATCTGGGGTAGCCAATCATCAGGGCCGCAAATATTTTCTCGGAATCGTCGATGCCGAGCTTGCGGGCAATGCGCTTGTCGATTGCCGCCGCCGAAGTAACAAACCCGCCCCAGCAGGTGCCGACTCCGCTGCTTTTGGCGGCAAGTTCGAGATTTGCAACTGCAATTGCTGCGTCCATGGTTCCCCAGGCATATTTTTCCGGGCCGTATATGATCGCCAGCTGGGGAGCGTTTCGGCAAACCGGATCTTCGCCATGTTTGAAAGCTTCGACGAGCGGTGCCATTCTTTCATTGTCTTTGAAAGCATCGACAACTATGGCTGCTACTTCTCTTACCTTTTCGCGACCGTTGACCAGCAGCCATGAGAGTGACTGGGTATTTTTGGCGGTCGGGCAGTATCTGGTAAGTTCGAGCATTTTCTGCAGCAGTTCTATCTCAACCGGTTTGTCTTTAAAGCTGCGTATCGATCGGCGACTCATCACCAGGTTTGCGAAGACATCGAGATCTGGAAGGGGGCTCGCTCCTGCCTTGAAATCGGCTGAGGCAAGAGCCTTCACCGTGATTGCATCGCCCGGGCAGGCTGAAACGCAATGGCCGCATCTGATGCAGGCTCGACTCAATGCAGCATCCACTTCCGGCATGCCGGCTTTGCCCGGCCTGAAAATGCCGCAGGGGCAGATGTTGATGCATATTCCATCTTTGAGACACTTGCTGCTGTCGATAAAAATGTCGGCACTGGCGCTCATGGTTTAACCCCCACTTTCAACTGTTCCAAGATTAGCACAATTACCGAGGTTTTGCACTCTGACCATGAGGTCTGGCAATAATCCCGCTCTGGTGTGTAATTGCAAGCACAGCGAAGTAATCGCAATCTTTCATTGCCCGATCAGCTCTGAACTGGCTTCGTGTTTGCGCTCATTGCTATAACACGGTTTCATGCGCATTATCAGTCATTAACATCATGATGGTAGTCGCGAGCGGTATGTGTAATTGCGGGTTTTGCGCCTGCCCGAACTGCCGTGGCAAAAAATCTGTTGAAAATGTACCGGGTTCGTCTTTAAATGGACTTACATACATTTCTTTCGAGGAGAAAAATAATGAATTTCAGACGCTGGCTTCTCAGTCTGCTCATGGTCATGCTGCTGGTCGCAGCACCGGCCCCGGCCAAAACCTTCACCTATCTCACCACCACGGTTGATGAGATCGCTGCTTCTCTGCCTGAAACGCCGATTTCGGTCGGTTTTGACGTCGATGACACGGTTCTCTTTTCTTCGCCAGGCTTTTACTATGCCTTCAGCAATACCGATGGCCCGAACGGCAGCAACAAATATGGTGACCGCCCACTCAGTTCCGACCAGTTCTGGAAAGACCAGAGTTGTGATTTTGACCGCTTCAGCATGCCCAAAGAATCGGCCCGCGAAATTCTTGACATGCACCAGAAACGTGGCGATAAAATCTATTTCATCACTGCCCGCCCGCCGGTCAAGGGCGAAATCCTCACCAGACATCTGCATCGCGAATTTAAGCTCGAAGGGCAGCCGCCAGTTGTGTTTTCAGGCAAGACCAGCAAGGCTGTTTTTATCAGAAAGCATGATATCTCGATTTTTTACGGCGATTCAGATTCAGATATCAGCGAAGCTTATGAAGCCGGAATCAGGGCTATCCGTTTCCTGCGCTCGCCGATTTCAACCAATAAGAGCAAATACAATCCCGGAATGCATGGCGAAGTGGTTTTGCGCGATTCCGAGAACTAATTTGTTGACAGACGCTTTCTGCTGATGTACAATCGTTCTCACCATGGAACAGTGTCTGTTTTGTAAAATCGTTGCCGGCAAAATACCCGCAAATATCGTCTATCGTGACGATGAAGTGGTTGCCTTCAAAGATATCAACCCTCAGGCGCCTGTTCATTTGCTGGTGATTCCGGTCGGGCATGTCGAAAAACTTACTGACAGGGGCGCCAGTGACGGGAAAATGCTTGCGAAAGTTTTTTCGACGATTGCCAGGCTGGCAGACGAACAGGGCCTCGAAAAAGGCTTCCGGGTTGTCGCCAATTGCGGTGATGATGCAGGCCAGACTGTGCCGCATATTCACTTCCATGTGCTTGGCAAGCGTCGTTTGACCTGGCCTCCGGGCTGAAACGAAATCGAACACTACGAGGGAAACCTCTCTGATACGAAATCAGAAGGGGGGTGAATTGAATGGCAGAAGTAAGAGTAATGAAGGATGAACCACTGGAAAAGGCATTGAAGCGTTTCCAGAAAAAATGCCAGGAAGCTGGTATTGTAAAGGAAATCAAACGCCGCAGGGCTTATGAAAAACCAAGTGAAAAGCAGAAACGCAAAGCTGCTGAAGCTCGCCGCAAACAGAGACGCCGCCGCTAAAACGGCTGGTGTAACCGTTGAACGACAACCCACGCGACGCATCCTGCGTTGCGTGGGTTTTATCTTGCTCGGCATTCTGCTGAGCATTCTCATGCCGATGTCGGCCCAGGCTCAGACCTCCTCCGGAACCGTCTTTCTGGTCGAAGTTCACAAGGAAGTCGAAACCGGACTGTCGTTTTTCATTCAGCGCCAGCTTCGCCGTGCCGAACTTGAGAATGCCACCGCGGTGATTCTCGAGATCAATTCTAATGGCGGTCTGGTCGAATCGGCCCAGGAAATAAAAGACGCTTTGCTGCGGTCAAAAGTTTCGACGATTGCTTATGTTAAAGGACGCGCTCTGTCTGCCGCCGCCCTTATTGCCATTTCCTGCCACAGAATCTTTATGGAACCCGGGTCGGAAATGGGTGCGGCAACGCCGATCATCCTGCTTGGCACCGGAGTGCAGGCCGCTGAAGAAAAATTTGTTTCGGCCTTCCGGGCTGAATTCGGGGCTGCAGCCGAAGCACGCAAACGCCCGCCGGCATTGGCTGAAGCCATGGTTGACAAGAACCACGAAACCATCGAAGGGCTGGTCAAAAAAGGCGAAATTTTGACTCTTACTGCTGAGACTGCCTTGAAACATGGTTATTGCGATCATATCGTCGCCTCGGTTACTTCGATTCTGAGAATCCTGAATCTTGAAAACGCCAGAGTTGAGCGTATTCAGCCGACTTCGGCAGAATGGATTGCCCGCTACCTCACCAATCCGCAGATCAGTACCGTCATTTTTACCATCGGTTTCTGGTGCATCGTTCTTGAACTTTTAGGGGCGGGTTTTGGCATTCTCGGCTGGGTTGGTGCTATTTTTCTTGCACTGTTCTTCGGCGGCCATCTGTTCGCCTATATGGCAGGTCTTGAAGCGTTGATTCTGTTCGTTGCCGGTCTGGTGATGCTGCTCGTCGAGATCTTTCTCATTCCGGGCTTTGGCGTTACCGGTGTCTGCGGTATTATTGCAATATGCTTCAGCATCGTCATGGTTTTTGGTGGTATTTATTCAGCTCTGACGGCTATAGCCGCTATTATCACCTATTCGGTGATCATTGCCGGGCTGGTTTACTGGTGGGGGCCGAAATTGCGGGTTTTCGACCGCTTCATTCTCAAAGAGGAAATGGCCACCGACCAGGGCTTTGTAGCAGTAGACAACAGCGCTTTCGATCATCTGCTCAATCTTGAAGGCATCGCCACTTCGCCCTGTCGCCCTTCCGGCAAAATTCAGATCGGTGACGAACGTTACGATGCAGTATCTGACGGCGATTTTATCGAAAAAGGTGCCCGCGTCGTCGTGCGAAAGGTTGAAGGCACCCGTATCGTCGTTCGCCAGCTAAACATCTGAACTTTAACCAGATTACGGGTGTTTTTTGCTGACCGGTGCGGCAAGCTGTGTTAAAGTATAATTAAATTTCACGTTGAGGAAACCACATGCGATTCAGGGTATTCTTGATCTGTCTGTTGCTGGTTACATTGATAATGCCTCTCTTTGCCGCTTCAGACTCCGCTGAACTGCTCCCGGAAAAAACTTCATCGGCAGTGGCTTCAGATTCTCCCGGAATGAGCGGACAGGTTGAAAAGCCCGCCTGGGGGATGATGGTCATGGTTCTGATGCTGGCCGGCTTTCTGTTTCTGTTTCTGGAAATCGCCGTGATTCCCGGTTTTGGGATCACAGGTGTTATCGGCATTCTTCTTCTTGGTGGCGGCATAGTTGCCGCATATATCAAGTTGAGCAGCGGCATGGCTGTTTTTGCGACCTTTGCAGGCATTACCGGCGTGATTCTGCTGCTTCTGTGGTTTTTCTTCATTTTCCCCAAAACCAGCCTTGGCAAAAACTTTGTTCTGGCAACTGAGTCTTCGGCTGCCGAAGGGTTTGTGGCCGTCGAAGATCTGCAGCGCTACATCGGCAGAGAAGGTTTGACGACGACCATGCTGCGCCCTTCCGGCATTGCCCGCATCGATGGCGAACGCCTCGATGTCATCACCGACGGTGAATTCGTCGAAAAGGGTGTAAAAGTCAAAGTTGTGAAAGCCGTTGCCGGGCGTATCGTCGTTTCCGAGATTCAGGGCGAAAATGAATCGGCTTGACTTTGACGGCACTTTTAACCGATATTAACTGTTGAATTAAAGATTACGAACATTCTGGAGGAACTGAAATGTCTGAAGGTTTCATTCTGATTGGCGCATTTGTAGGGATTTTCATTTTTTTCGTTTTTACATATTTTGTGCCGGTAGGCCTCTGGATCAGCGCCATCGCTTCGGATGTCAGTGTCAATCCTCTTGATTTCATCGGTATGCGATTCAGAAGGGTATCTCCGCATGCCATCATCAATCCCGCCATCATGGTTAAAAAGGGCGGTATAGAAATCGCTCTTCAGGCTCTCGAATCTCATTTCCTCGCCGGCGGCAACGTTTCCAAAGTCTGCTCGGCTCTTATTGCCGCTCAGAAAGCCGGCATCAATCTTTCGTTCAAACAGGCTACCGCGATCGATCTCGCCGGCCGTGACGTTCTCGATGCGGTCAAACTCTGCGTTAAGCCGAAAGTCATTCAGACTCCGCTGGTAGCTGCGATGGCGAAGAACGGCATTCAGGTCAAGGCTATTGCCCGCGTGACCGTAAAGGCCGATATCAACAAACTCGTCGGTGGCGCTACTGAAGAAACTATTCTGGCCCGCGTCGGCGAAGGTATCGTTACCACAATCGGTTCAGCCGCCACCCATGAAGAAATCCTCGAAAACCCCGACCGCATTTCGAAAACCATCCAGGATAAGGGCCTCGATGCCAATACTGCTTTCGAAATCCTTTCAATCGACATCGCCGATGTCGACGTTGGTGAGAATATCGGCGCCAAGCTGCAGATCGACCAGTCAGAAGCTGATATGAAGATCGCTCAGGCAAAAGCCGCCGAGCGTCGCGCCATGGCTGAAGCAAAAGAACAGGAAATGAAAGCCCTCGAGCAGGAAATGAAAGCCCGACTCGTTGAAGCCGAAGCTTCAGTGCCCCAGGCAATCGCCGATGCCCTCAAAGAAGGTAATATGGGCATTCTTGACTACTATACGCTCAAAAATATCAGTTCAGATACCGAAATGCGAAAATCCTTCTCGCACATGGCCGAACCGCCCAAGAGCACCAAGCGCTGAAGCACGGGAGACTGACAATTGGAAATCGTAATCATCATACTTGCTGTCGTCTATTCTGTCTGGTCTGAAATCCAGAAGAAAAAGGACGAAGATGCAAATATCGATTTCACCGATCTGACCACCCTTGACGATTTTTTCAAGAATTCCGATAAACCTGCCGATCAGCAGGCCTATCTCGAAGGGTTGACTTCAGGCAACAAGCCGAAACGCAAGGCAAAAAAGAAAGATCGGCCAGCTGCCACTGAAAAGCCGGCTGCAGCTATTCCCCGTGAAATTTTTATGCCGGCGGCTGAAGTTAATTACGACAATCTGCCCTCGCTTGAATCGGCAGGCTACGAAGCTGCCCCCTCCAGAAAAGAAGTGAACTACGATGAACTGCCGAGCCTTACCGGTCGCAGTTACGAAGCTTCGGCCAAAGATTATGAGTCCGGCAACTACGATAACCTGCCGGCTGTTTCCGGGCGCACTAATTATGAAGAGGCCGGCAAAGGCGCAACTTCATCAGCCGGCCAGGCCGGCAGGGTCGAATTATTCCGTGATGAGCCGCAAATGTCGCATTTCGCAATCAGTCGTGACGACCTGCTGAAAACCGTCATTCTCTCTGAAGTCCTGCAACGCTATAACATCAACCGCATTTATGATCGAATCCCCGGTATTAAATCAGATAACTGAAGTGCCCGTCATCCAGCCTCTTTCAGAGGCACTTGACCCATTGGCCTGGAAACTTTGCCGCTACCTGGGCCGTTTTGTCGGCAGTGTTTTTTTTCCGTATTTTCGTGCCTGGGGAGAAAACGACCTGCATGGTGGCCGGCGGGTGTTCATCACCAGAAACTATGGGCTGCAGACCTGGCTGATGGCTCTGCGTGTCTTCAAACAGCCGGTAAGAGTGGTTCTTCTGGCAGATGCGGTTGACCGCTGGTTTGATCTTGCCAGGCGCAATGGCCTGGCACCGCTGCATTTCACCGGCAGCCCCGAACAAAACTTTCTGGCTGTTGAACGCCTGGCGACAGCTGGTGAGAACATACTGCTGGTAATTCCGCAACCGTCTGACATATCGATTTTAGATCTTGTCGGGCGGTTGAGGGCTTCCAGGTCTTTCAAAACCTTGTTTATGGCTATTGCCGGAGCTGAAGAAGCTTTGCCGGTCGGAGCCTGGGTGCCGCGTTCTGTACCGATCTGTGCATTCTGTGGTCTGCCGCATTACACTTCCCGCCCCGATGATTCGCCGCTGGCCGAGCTCGACTTTCTTGAACTGGCGTTAAAGGATCTCGACATCGATGAACTGCCATCGATATTTTTCAACCATAGCCGCAATCAGACCCGCATTCAATCTGTCTGAGCTCGTCTGCGTTTCAGGCAGTTCTGCGGAATTTAAGATAGGCCAGGGAGCTGGCTGCAAAAAGGACCAGAAAGACCAGTGAAATTCTGAACGGGGTTATTGCTGCAAGAATTGCTGCATCGGTTTTGAAATAAATCTGGTAGTAAACAATTGCCTGCAGCCCGCACAGCGATATAAATGAAGCCGTGAACGCATCCATGCGCCGGTAGATATACCGGATGATGCAGATCGATGCCGTCAGGCCGAAGGCCAGCATTCCCTGAAAGCCAAGAATGGCAATCGAAGCGCCGAGGTGGGGAAAAATACCGCCCATGTCGTATTCGAGGCCCTGTGAGGTGATCACCAGGTTGGGGAGCATGTAAAGAAACATGTACGGCCCATGCAGAGTCAGCAGAATGAAGAAAAAATTGTAGATACCCAGCCTGAAAAATGAGATTGGCCGTGGAGGCGCGGCAGCTTCGAGAACAATCTGCCGCATTTTAGCTCTTTCAGATTCATTCAGGGCGCCGCTGTTTTCGCCTGATCCTGTTTTTTCCTGTTCCATATGAAATTCTCTTTCCGGGGCACTATTCGCAGGCAACTGAGTGTTTATCGGCTGCCAGTCAGGTATACAACTTGATCATACGCGGAAATCAAAGTTTTAACAACTCGAAAAAAACCATTGACCCTCACCTTGCGTCATGGTTTATGCTTATAAAATGTTCGGCCATAATGGAGAAATATAAAATGCAACTTTTTACTCGAATTTTCTTTCT
>CAYYUI010000045.1:0-41371 GCA_964474705.1 uncultured bacterium | reverse complement strand
GCAATCGCATTCTAGATACCTGCGATTGCCGCGTCGCTACGCTCCTCGCAATGACGGTGTTTAAAAGTGTCATTGCGAGCGCAGCGACGCGGTATCTCTGGTTTCAGGAAATTGCAGCATGCTCTATAAGGTGTGCAATGTGTAATGCCTGATTTGAAGCTGGTATTGCTGGCTTTCAGTCTGCGCCCGTCAATTTTAGATTGCTTTTAATCTCTGCTGCCAGTTCATTTTTTCCCTGAGCTTCTGCTGTTGCCAGAGCCCGATGCAAAATCCCAGCTGCTTCCTGTTTCTGGCCGTTTTCCAGATAACCGGCTGCGAGAACCTGCATAAGCCATGGGTCAGAAAAATCGCTTATCTGGCAGGCCAGGGTGGCGTCAGAAACGATTGCTTTGCTCGAAAGAGAAAGTTTGCCGGCAAACTGCAGTTCAAACAGCCGGGTAAAGGCCGGCAGATGCTTGAGGCGGCCTGATTTTTGATAGTAATCGCCGGCTTCTTTGAATTGCTTCTGTTTTTCGCATGCCAGGCCAAGACTGTATAGAGGCAGGGGCGATTCGGGAAAACGCCCGGCAGCTTCAGAAAAAACCCGTTGCCCTTCTTCGAATTTCTGCATCTGCAGCAGGCAGTTTCCGGCGCCCAGATGCAGCAGAATATCATCAGGGCATGACTTTATGGCCTGTCGATAAATCTTCAGGGCTTCAGAATTACTGCCCTGCCTGAAATACAGATTAGCAAGATTGCGCCAGGCCGCCGCCATACCGGGGTCGTTGCGCGTAGCGGCCATGTAGTCTGTTTTGGCCTGCTCAACAGTGCCTGGAGCCTCTGCATGAATCAGACCGAGATTATAATGAGCGCGGGCAAAATCCGGGGCGATCTCCAGCGCCTGCAGAAACATCTTTTCGGCTTCGGTTTTTCGACCTGAAGTCAGCAGCAGCAGCCCGTAATTGTTGATAGTGTCGATGTTGAATTGATTCAGAGCCAGAGACTGGATGAAACATTTTTCTGCCTGCACCGGGTCTTCATGGCACAGCATCGCCAGGCGGTTCAGCACCGCCCAGTTGCCTGGTTGCCGCCCGGCGGCGGCTCGGGTCATTATTATACATGCTTCAGGGTTCAGCGCTTTTCTGTTTTCTTCCAGTCGTGATTTTATGACGCTCAAATGCATGCTGTTTCCGGGTTGCAGGGTGAAGGGCGGCAGGCTCATGCTGTCGATGACATGCTGCCAATGCTCTATTTCATCGTTGGCGGTATAACCGATCGATTCAACCATGGCCTCGAGGGTTGGAAAATCAGCCGGCAGCTGTTTTGCTTGAGGAAAAAGTTGTTGCATCGCCTTGAAAATTGTCCGAGCCGCCAGATAATGCCCCTTGAGAGTCAGGTGAACATGATCGTAGACCAGATCGCAACCGATAATTTCCGCTTCGCTGTTTTCAGTGAATGTTTTTTCGACATCTGCCAGCAATGCTCCATGCAATTGTGCGCATTCAGCAGCTGTGTCGTTGAACTGATCAGTTGTTCTAATGCGAAAGCAGTCATTTGCGAGAGCTTCGCCAAAATTTTTCGCGGCCTGCTGCCTGTTACCCTCTGACAGCCTGACCCGGCCTTCAAGATAACTGAGCATCGCGTTACCGCCGAACCTGTTTTTCAATGGCTGCAGCTGCTGTGCAGCCGTTGAAAAATTCTCAGTTGATATTGCTTGAGAAATCGAAGCTACTGCCGCTCTGATGGTGTCGTCAAACCCGGTTTCGTCAGAAGCGAATGGGGGGCAATCACGCCGGTTGACCGGCACCCGGCACCAGATGACCGGAACACCCGCCTGCTTTGCTGTAGAAAATATATCGTTGAGATTGGCGCGCCAGTTGTTCTGGCAGCGGGTAATGGCTTCACTTCCCGGCAGGATCAGGTTGCTGAGAAACATTTCCAGGCCTTTCCAGCCAGAAGCGAGGTTTTCTGGAATCCTGTCACCTTTGAGTGCCTGAATCAACCGCAACGACGATGCCCATATTCCTGCAAGAGCAGCATTACGGTGTGTTGCCAGACCATTCAGGCCGGCCGGTCCGTATGGCCCGATAAATTCATTGTGGCCGGCATAAATTATCAGCAGATCCGGGCTGTAGTTGAGGATTTCCCGGGCAAATTCACGCAGAACCCAGCTGTTGATAGCTGGAATTCCGGTATTGATTACTTCGGCAACCTTTTCGGGCCTGCCATCGTTGAGACAGGCTTCGAGCATGCGGGCAAAGGAAAAGTCTGCAAGCTGCTCACCCCGGGCGGCTGATTCACCCAATACGAAGATGCGCAGCCGCCCGGCAGGTTTGACCGCCGGCATGATTTCCGGAAGAGGTCTGCGGGCCAGATGCCCGGGAAAGTAGCGTTTCGCTGCCCGGTAATTGACGCGGAGGTATTCGCTGCCGTCGCCGCCTTTTTCTCTGATGAAAAGCTGCGATGGGTAACCTGCTCCTGCAAGGCGGGCTGCGAATTCAAGCCCGGTCAGCAGAAGACATGGAATGACCAACGCGATCAAAAATGCTTTTGCCGCTGTCTTGAGGGCTGTGCTCTTCATGGCATGACTTTCAGAAAATGGTATACATGAAAGGCCCGAGGGCTGAAGACTGGGCCAGCGTCAGCAATACTCCAAGCAGCAGCAGGGCGATCACGATTGGAAAAAGCCACCATTGCCGGCTTTTCCAGAGAAAGCGAAAGAGTTCCTGTAGCGAAGAAAGTTTTGAAGTCGAGTCTGGCATTATTTTTTTAGCCTCAGAATTGCTCGGTTAATTTGCCTTGAGAATCTTTTCCAGGCGGTTCGCGGTAAGAATCGCTGCCGGCATCGAAATCCAGTTTGAGGGGTGTGCGGCCGGTCAGTTTCAGCAGCAACCCGGTTGGGAACACTGCCAGCAGATAGAGAACTGTCAAAATGATCCGGGTGTTGACCCAACCGAGTGCGCTGCCGAAGAGCATCCAGCTTCGGTAGGGAAGAGAGAGTATGCCTGGTCGTATGAGTGCGGGCAGAATGAGAAGAGCAGCAATACTGCCCACGCCGGCCTTTGTTAACGGCTGCAGAAGCCCGGGCCATAAAGTCAGCACCAGCAGAAGGGCACCGACTGAAAGCCCGAAATTGCGCAATTCTCTGTTTGCCGGTTGAATCTTTTTCATGTCAGTCCGGTGCGAACTCCTCGAGCCCAAGGCGGTCTTTGATGCCGACCGGCTGGTTTTCTTTGCAGAGATAATAGTTGCCGAGAACCAGGCGATCCATTTCCGTACGCATGAAGCACTTGTAGGCATCGAGAGGTGAGCAGACTATCGGCTCGCCTCTGACGTTGAAGGAAGTGTTGACGAGGACACCACAGCCGGTACGAGCTTCGAAAGCCTTCATCATCGCATGGTAACGCGGGTTGGTTTTGCTGTGAACACTTTGAATCCGTGCCGATCCATCGACATGGGTTATGGCGGGAATATCTGATTTTGGCACATTGAGAAGCTGCAGGCCGGTCAGGCTCTTTTGTTCGTCAGTAAGTCTGCGCAGGCGTTCTTTTTTGACCTGAGCGGTCAGCAGCATATAGGGCGTGTCGGTATCGATTTCGAAATAGTCGCTGAGACGCTCGCGCAATACTGAAGGGGCGAATGGTCTGAAAGACTCGCGGTATTTGATTTTCAGATTCATGATCTTCTGCATTTTCTCGGAACGGGCGTCGCCGATTATGCTGCGGGCTCCAAGCGCCCGGGGCCCGAATTCCATGCGCCCTGAGAACCAGCCGATAACTTTTTCCGCTTCAAGGTCGGCAGCTGTAATGGAAAAGAGCTGGCTGTCTTCGCGAAAGTCAGCCGGTATTCCATGCTTATCGAGAAATTCACGAATTGTTTCATTGGAAAATTCTGGCCCGAGATAACAGCCCTGCATCAGATCTTTATCGTCTGACTTTTTGGGCTGGTTACAATGCTCGTGCCAGACGCCAAGTGCCGCCCCCAACGCTCCGCCGGCATCACCTGCAGCCGGTTGAATCCAGAGCGATTCAAAGGGGCCTTCACGAAGCAGCCTGCCGTTGGCCACGCAGTTCAACGCGACACCACCGGCCAGGCAGAGTTTTTTCAGGCCGGTTTCCTTGTGCAGGCTGACGGCCAACCGCATGATGATTTCTTCGGTAACATCCTGAATTGAGCGCGCCAGATCCATTATGCGTTCGGTAACCGGTTCTTCAGCACGGCGTGGCTGGCCTCCGAACAGCTGGTGAAACGGCTCGGCGGTCATCGTCAGACCGGTGCAGTAATTGAAATACTTCATGTTCAGGCGAAAAGTTCCATCCTGCTTCAGGTCGAGCAGATTGTCGAGAATCGTTTGTCGGTAAATCGGTCGACCATAGGGGGCAAGCCCCATGAGTTTGTATTCGCCGCTGTTAACCTTGAAGCCGGTGTAATAGGTGAAAGCCGAATAAAGCAGCCCCAGCGAATGCGGAAATCTGATTTCCCAGAGCGGTTCAAGCCGGTTGCCGCTGCCGCGCCAGGCGGTGGTGGTCGACCATTCTCCGACGCCATCCAGGCATAAAACAGCTGCTTCGGGGTAGGGGGACGCAAAAAAAGCAGAAGCCGCGTGCGAGCGATGATGGCTGTAAAAATAGAAATTTTGAGGTAAACCGGCGAACTGGTCCTGTAGAATGCCGGCTATTTCTGATTTGATGAACAGCTTGCCCTTGATCCAGGCCGGAATAGCGTGAAAAAATGACTGCAGCCCGGCCGGTGCAAAGCTCAGGTAAGTTTTCAGCAGTCGTTCAAATTTGATAAAAGGCTTTTCGTAAAAGACCAGAGCATCGATCTGACTGATCGAAATGCCAGCTTCTGAAAGACAGTAGCGCACCGCATTGGTTGGAAATTCACAGTCATGTTTGATTCTGGTGAAACGCTCTTCCTGGGCAGCGGCCAGAACCCGACCGTCATTTATCAGGCAGGCAGCTGAATCGTGGTAGTAGGCTGAGATTCCGAGTATATACATTTTGCACCGGCGGTGAATTTTGCAAAGTGTACCAGATTCTCCGACAGGTTTTCAATGCCCCGGGTGCATATTGTTGTGCAAACCGGCGAAAAACAATGACGGGGGCACCATAATCCGGTGCCCCCGTCGTTAAAAAATGACTGGTTAGAACACTACATCCATGAACTGGGTTATCAGGCCCTGACGATTGGCTCGTCCGACTGAACCTTTCCCATCGAATTTGATTTGCGCGTCAGCCAGAAGTTTGGAGTTGATGCTGTTGCCGGTGTCGACATCCTTGGGCCGGGCGACGCCGCGAACTCTCATTATCTGGGTTTCCTTGTTCACCATGATTGAACGGCTGCCTTCGACGAGCAGATTGCCGTTGGGCAGGACTTCAAGAACGCTGGCAGTAATGGTGCCGCTCAATTTACCTGATCTGGAAGTAGTGCCGGTTCCGTCAAATGTATTGGTAATCTGGTTATTACCGACGAACTGACTGAGAACTTTCTTGAAAAATGGAATTCTTGGAGCGGTGGTGACTTCGGTAGTGCTGTCTTTGCTGGTGTTGGTTGTTGCCTTTGACTGGGCATTCGATTCTTCAGAGATCACAATGGTGATGATATCGCCAGGCTTGAATTCCCGCCCACCCCTTGTTGAATAGAGGTCGTTGCCTGCCAGCCACAAAGAGGCTGCATCGGCCTGCATCACATTCGCAATCATAACCAGCAACATTGCAATCAGTTTAATTCTGCGCATATTCGACAGTGCCTTTCTCGGTAACCACGCCTTTGATACGACGCTTGTTCTGCAGGTTGATCAGGGTTATCTCGTCACCGGCGTTGCCGCCGCTTACGGCTCTGGCTGGAATCTTGAGAGAAAGAGTGCCGGTTTTGACCTGGAAATCGACGTTCTCGCCAGGTTTGATCAGCAGAGACGCTTTTTCTACCGCTCTGGCCTGATTGGATGCCACCGGATGAACTGCTCCGGCAGCAGTTTCTTCTAACATGGTAGAAATGTCGCTGCTGCGCAAAACGGTTCCGGCCGATTTGTAACGGCTGAGGCTTTTTCCCAGAGCTTCGGAATAGAGCAGGGGAACGCTGGCATTGTCACTCTTGATCGTCATCTTTTGTGGCTTGATCAGAGTATCTGAGATCAATTCGCCTGGTTTTGCAAGTCTGGTAAGCTGTGCAGCTTCAATATGGCGGCTGACCTTAATCTGAATCAGTTGTCTGAAAGGACCGCCGTCTGTTTCAGCTGTCAGCGCAAACAGTTTCATTCCAAGCACATTGTTTGACGAGGTATTAACATTCCATTCGCTGGCATTGCCCGGAAGAATCAGAGTCTGAGGAACTCTGGAAACATCTATTTCCAGCTCATCGGCGGAATTCTGCCGGCAAAGTTCGATAATGCGGGCCTTGACGTCAGCGCCTTTGAGAATCGAACCGTTTCTTTTTATGGTGACGCGTTCAGGCATTGAAACATTTTTGGCAAGTGTGCCAAGCTTTTTCTGCAGGGTTTGGCGATCGATAACTAGCTCCCCGAGCGGGTCTGGAATGAAGCCAATTTTTATGGCGGCCAGTTCCTGTTTCAGCGGACTGTCAGCGTCGTTTTTTATCAGGCTGTCAGCCTTGATTTCACCGTTCTTCACCAGCACGTTGGCCTTGAATTCAGTGGCCTCGGAGACACGGCGTGCAGCCGAAATGTCTGCTGAAAGAGGAATGCTGATGCCAAGTCCGATTACACACCCGAGAACGATTATCCGCTGTTTTATCTGGTTAATCACGCTCAATTATCCTATCTGCGCAGGTTGTTGGCTATCTGCAGCATGGTGTCGGAAGTCTGGATGGTCTTGGAGTTCGCTTCGTAAGCACGCTGAGCTACGATCATATTGACCATTTCTTCTACGACTTTAACGTTCGACATTTCGACAAAGCCCTGGGCAATCTCACCGAATTCCTGGGTTCCGGGAAGTCCGACTACCGGATCACCGGAACTGCCGCTGGGAATATAAAGATTTCGACCGATCGCCTTGAGACCTGCCGGATTGATGAAGTCGGCAAGCTCGATCTGCCCGAGAACTTCCAGGTCGACCTGGTTGGGCATTTTGGCTGCGATAATACCAGATGAAGTGATATTAAGGCCGAGAGCGTCCTGAGGAATGGTGAACCCGGGTATGACGGTATAACCGTCTGAGGTCACGACAACCCCGTCTTCTGACAGTTTCCAGGCACCGTCGCGGGTATAACCTATGTCGCCGTTCGGCAGCTGAATCTGAAAAAAGCCTTCGCCTTCGATAACAACGTCGAGAGGTTGTTCTGTCTGCTGGAATTCACCCTGACTGAACATTCTCTGTGTGGCAACTGGTCTGACACCATGACCAAGCTGAATACCGACCGGGTAAGTGTTGTCTGTAGAAATCGGTGCGCCTGGCTCAGCGATCGTTTGATACATCAGATCCTGAAAGTCGACCCGGCTCTTTTTGAAACCTGTGGTAGTTACGTTCGAAAGGTTGTTCGAAACCACTGCAATGTTGGTTTCCTGACCCTTCATGCCGGTAGATGCTGACCACAATGCTCTCATCATAGGCTTTTTCCCTCCGGTTCTTTCAGATTATCCGTCAGCGTCTGGTGGCGCCGACTGAATTTATGGCCTTGTCGAGAAGACCATCATGTGATTGAATGACTTTTGAATTGGCTTCGTAAGCTCTTGAAACTTCGATCATCCTTACCATCTCTTCTACAAGGCTGAAATTTGGCTTTTCGATGTAGCCCTGTTTGAAATTCGTGTTGGCCCTGGCAACCTCCCCGTAAGCTCTGACAAACTTATTGTCGCCATCTTTGCGAAATGCTTTGCGGTCAGAAGCCATGCCTGCTACCAGTCGATACTGGGCAACTCCGTCGATCAGAACCCGCCCTTCCCGGTCAATCTGTACTTTCTGACCGTTGCCGGTCTGAACTCTCACCAGATCGGCACCGCGACTTCCATCTTCGTTGAGAAGATTGCCGCTGTTTTCCAGGTTGACCGGCTCTTCCTCGGCAAGAATATAATCACCATGCATGTTGGTGAGAAAACCGTCCTGATTGATAGTGAAAATGCCGTCACGGCTGAATCTCACGCCCTTCGGAGCTTCAACCGTGAAAAATGCCTTTTCGTTTTCAAGTGCAACATCGAGATCGTTGCCCGTATAGTCGAAAGCTCCGGCTTTGAAGTTAGTGAAAGATTCATCCAGAATGACACCGGTGCCGAGCTCACCAATTTTCGGGTATTTGTAGATCGGACGCGGTGGGTAGAGCTTGCCGTCATTAACGCGGCGCAGTTCCATGGTCGGCAGTTCCTTGAAAATTCCCTGATCCTGTTTGAAACCACAGGTGTCGACGTTCGCCAGATTGTTGGCAACCATATCCTGTCTGATGATTTCACACAGCATCGAAGAAGAAGCAGTATAAATTCCTCTTATCATTCTTCGCCTCCTGCCTCAGTTTTGCTGCCACATGCATCTGCGAGGGTGCAGTTGCCGACCAGATTCAGAACTTCAGCTCCAATAGGATTGCCACCAAAAGCGAGTTCGTGAGCCAGGTGCGAATGCAGGCATTTGACACCGCGAAAGTCTCTGCTGCCGGCAATAGTAGTTTCGGTAAGTATCTCGCGAATATGCTCGGGCAATACTCCTGGGTAAACTTTTTCGGCCATTTCGACACGTATCGCCGAAATCTGGTTTTGACTCCGGAGAAAGGCTTCTCTGAATTCTGCGTCATCTTCTAGACGATTCGAGAATTTCCTGATGAATCCCTGCTGCTCAAGTTCCGCTACCAGCAGTTTGAGGCGGGGGCAGACCAGCCAGATGAATGCGGGAAACGGTTTCCAGATGCCGTTCTCGATGAAAACCGGATCGGCGATAAGAACCTGAGGACTGCCGTCCGGGCAGCGGGTTATCACTGAAAACGGCGTTCTCGGCGACCGGCCCAGCAGTTTGATTGCGTTCTGATAATCTTTTGCTTCGTTTGCCAATGTTGATACCTTCCCTAAACGAGTTATCGGCATAAAACCTTCTCGACATTAGGGATCATGATTTTTTTATTGATCAGAAAATTGATCGGCAATCAGCGCCTCATTGTTGAGGCTTTCTGCAAAAAAAATCATCTCAATCCATTTTTTATTGCCAGGAACCATGCGTTGAAGTGCTAGAATCTACAGAAAACGATTCCCAGCCAAGCTCGCCGGGAAATCGTTACCCTATATTATTGCCAGGGCGGTTGGAATCGGGCGCAAAATCAGTTAATCTGTGACAAATAAATATTCTGGAGCGATAAAATGACCCTGCGCTATCTGACTGCCGGAGAATCACATGGCCCCGCGTTGACTGGAATTCTCGAGGGAATGCCCGCCGGTGTTGCCGTTTACCCGCAGAATTTCACCCGGCTGATGCAGCGCCGTCTTGCCGGTTACGGCCGGGGTCGCCGGTCTCAGTTCGAGACTGATCAGGTCGAAGTGCTGGCGGGGCTCATCGGTGGTTTGACCACCGGCAGTCCGATTGCATTACAGATACGCAATGCCGATTATGAACGCCACGCTGCCTGGATGCATCCTTTTGATCCGCCGGCCCCTGAAGGCAGGATTTGCGTGCCGCTGCCAGGGCATGCCGATTTGGCTGGAACCTGTAAATACTCGCTGAAAGATTGTCGCCCGGTTCGCGAACGCGCATCTGCCAGAGAAACAGCTATGCGAACGGCTCTGTCGGTGCCGGCGCGCTGCCTGCTCAGTCAGCTCGGCATCGGAATGACATGTTTCGTTGAAAGAATCGGGCCGGCAAAAGCCAAAATAGATTATTCGGCTGACCCGGCAAGTCTGGCTGCTGCTGTCGAGGCCGGTGGAGACGATTTTCTGACCCCTGATTCAGTAATAGCCAAATCCTGGCAGCAGCTGATCGACCAGGCAGGAAGCGAAGGCACAAGTCTCGGTGGAACCGGGGCGGTTATATTCTGGGGTTTGCCTGTTGGCCTGGGCAGCCATGTGCATTATGACCGCCGCCTTGACGGTGCAATTGCCGGGCTGATTATGAGTATTCCGGCGGTGCGCGGTGTTGAACTTGGGCTGGCGAATGATCTGGCCGCCGGAAATCTACCTGCGGCTGACAGTATCGTTTATAACCCGGAAAGCGGTTTCGTGCGCGGAGGCAACACTGCAGCCGGGCTTGAAGGCGGAATGACTAACGGTCAGCCGCTGATAATCAGATTTCATATGAAGCCTTTGCCCGCCAATGCCAGACTTGATTCTGTGAATCTCGAGACCATGGCTGCAGAAAAACCCGCCTTTTACCGTTCGGATGTTCAGGCAGTCACGGCAGCAGCTGTTGTCGCCGAGTCGGTAATCGCGATTCTGCTGGCCTCAGAAATGCTTGCTCTCACAGGCGGTAACAGTCTTAGCCAGATGCAAAGTCGACTGTCACAGAAATAAAACTGGTAAAAAAAAGGGGCCACCTCTGTTCGAGGTGGCCCTTTATTAAGTCGGAGGGTTTAGAATGAAGTATCGAACGCGTTATCGAAGGAATCGTCGACAGTGCCGGCCGGCTGAGCGGCGGGAGCTGTAGAAGCTACCGGGTTCATGCCTGTTTCCGGAATCAGCGAGGTCGGAGCTGCTGATTCGATGCTCTGAGCGATGATGTGCGGAGTGATCAGGATAATGAGTTCCTGTGACTGGCCCTTTTTGCCTTTGAAGCTGAAGAGCGATTTCACTATCGGAATGCTGCCGAGCAACGGAATCTTGTTGTTTTCCTTGCCTTCTTCATCTCTGATCAGGCCGCCGATGAGAATTTCTTCGCCGTCTCTGACACGCACGGTGGTCTTGGCTGAACGTGTGCCGATGACCGGATACATGTTGTTGTTGGACCATGATTCAACGAATGATACTTCAGGTTCAGCGTCAACTGTGATATAGCCGTCGTCATTGATGCGGGGAGTAATCTTGAGTTTGATACCGGTATCTTTTTCTTTCGGTGGCTGGTCAGCGCCGCCGGGATAAATTACCTTGGTGCCGACTACGATGTTGGCTTCCTGGCCGTTAACAGCAGAGATCTTCGGATTGCTGAGAACCTTGGTTTCACTGCGTTTTTCCAGAGCGGCAAATGTAGCCTTAAATAGCAGATTGTCGCGGTAGAAATCGCCAAGGCCGAACATATCGCCCTGCTGACCGGTAAACTGTTCCTGATACAGGCCAGAATCCGGGTTCACAGCGAAATATTCCTTGGTAGACAATACCGGCAGTGCGTCGAATTCAGAGTAAGCAGCTTCCTGACCAGTCTTACCGGTCCACTTGAAGCCGATGCTCTTCGAAGCGTCGGTTTTGACTTCAAC
This sequence comes from uncultured bacterium, assembly GCA_964474705.1. GTDB lineage: Bacteria > Muiribacteriota > Ozemobacteria > Ozemobacterales > Ozemobacteraceae > Rifleibacterium. The sequence goes on along the minus strand of CAYYUI010000045.1, from coordinate 30,058 downwards.
GATCTTGGCTTCCATCATGACCTGGTGAACAGGAGTGTCGATGGTTTCGATCAATTTTTTGACTTCATCGAGAAGATCCTTGCCGCCAGATACGATGACCGCATTGATGCGTTCGTCGGTGGCGACTTTGACGTCTTTTCTGATGGTCGACGAGATTACTTTGCTGACATCAGCAGCTTTTGCATACTGCAGACGTTTGGTAATCGTTAGACCCTTTTCAAAAGCTTCCACCAGCTTTTTTTCATCAGCAAGAATCCAGGTGTTGCCAATCTTGCGAACTGCAAAACCGTTGGTCTTGGCGATCAGGTTCATCGCTTCTTCATAGTATACATCGGACAGTTTGACGGTAACCTGGCCGCGAACACTCTTCTCAGCGATAATGTTGGTGCCTGACTGCTGAGCGATGGTCTTGATTATCTGGCGAATGTCAGTATCGCGGAAATCAAGGGTAATGTTGTCTTCAGCTCTTACAGAGCCGGGCAACAGCACAGCGACTGTCAGAGCCGCAAACAGTAATAAGATGTTACTTCGTTTCCTGATGTAACCCGTGGAACTCATTCTCTTTACCTCCGAACGGTAAGTTCGACAACTGAATCTCCGACAAATGCCTTTTCAGGTATGTCAGGTGATTTATCGACAAGTTTGATGAATTTCTTAAGCAAATTTAAAAATATTCTTTCGTCGTTTTTTGTTGGGGCCAGTTGTTTTTGCAACCGCTGCAGACTGCATTGTGATCTGGTTTATCTCACTGTACCTGTGGTTGTTTCTGTTCTGCTTTCTTCAGAAATATACTTGTGCTCATTGGCCTCGACTCTTTTCCTGATTTCAGCGGCAAAGCTCTTGATGCTTGCAGAGAGTAGAAAGACCAGACCTACGATTCCCCACACTGTCCAGAACAGGTTTCTTTTCATACTTCTTCCTTTCGAATATACAAAAAGACCGTATCAGGGGGCATTATCCTGGATAGCTGCTCTGATACAGTCTTTTCGAAGATTACTCTTTAATCAGTCCTTCTCGTCGACATCTATTTTGAAAGTGTGACGACGTTGTTCCTTGTTCGAGTAAATGACCACGCGATCGGAAAGAACATCGACAACCTTGAATTTTCCTTCGACGATCTGGTCTTTGGTAATTGTCATTTCGTTGTTTTCGAACTTAACCACCGCAAGACGGTTACCTTCATTGCCGACAATACCGGTTACAAACAGTCTGATCGGTTTGACCGGCGGCGGAGCCGGTTTGTTGTCCTGGGGTTTTGAAACCGGCTGAACCGGTCTGACCGGAGGCAATACGACCTTCTTTTCGACGATTGGCCTGAAAGGATCTTTTTTCGGGTTTTCGGTAGCGAAGGTGTATTTGTTGATCAGAGATTCGACCTGTTCCTGTTCACTGAGTTTCGATGTGTCCGGGGCGGCACCGCTGTCGCCACCTGCGGGGCTTTCGGCTGACATGCCATCGCCGAGGCCTGGGTCAGGGGTTTCAGACACGGTAGCATCACTGACGCCACCTGCATCTCCACCGCCTGTGTCGCCACCGACGCTGGCCGGGGCACTTCCAGCCTGGGAGCTTAGATCGTCAAGGCCGCCAAAGTCATCCAGATTTTCCTGTGCGAATAGCTGAGGAGCTGCAAGAAGGAATGCTGCCAGACAGGTAATGCCCAGAAATTTGAATGGGTTGTATCCAGTCATAGTCTATTTCCTTTCTTAGATTCCGCCGCCCATGATATAAACCTTGGCGCTTAGAGTGACGCTGAGCAGCGGACTCTTGGTGTCGCGGTCCACTTCAGCTGAAACAGAGACGTTCATCGAACCGGCAGCAAGATTGATAATCTTGCGTTTTTCCATGATGGTAAGGAAACTGCCGATATCTTTGAAGGTTCCAAGAATTGTCATTTCTACGGGCAGTTCAGACCAGTCTTCCGCTCTTACCAGTGGAGAAATGCGGATGTCCTGGAATTTTACCTTGAACTTGTTGGCGATGGTTTCGGTTGAATCGAGAAGCTTGGGAACAACAGTGTTGAGCTGGTTTGATTCCATCTGCAACTTGTTCTTCTGCTCCGTCAGTTTCGAAATCTGCGCTTTCAACTGTGCCATTTCTTCTTCAATGTTGGCCAGCTGGGCTTTCTGCCTTTCCAGATCTTCGATTTCAGTTTTGATCTTTTCGCCTTCTTCTACCAGCGGCTGGTAGTAGTTCATGTAGAAAAATACGCCTGCCCCGGCTGCCAGAACCAGGAGGAATATAGTTACTACTGCAAAGTTATTCATTGATCAGCCCTCCAGATTCTTTTCGCCAAGGTCACGTTTGATGCGGCATTGAATTTCAAAACGCCAGACGGGCATTTTTTCATAGATGTTTTTGGTCGCACTCGTCAGGAAAACTTCTTCAAAATGTTCGTGGCCCTGAAGTCCCTGAATGAACTGCTGAATGCCCTTGGTCAGTTGACCGCCGGTTTTGGGTTCTTCGGCACCGTCTTCATTACACGAGTAAGCGGTGATCGAAACGCGTCTGTCAGAGTCGATGCGCATGTTGGTGATCCAGACAGTCTTTTCAGGAACAACACTGGTCAGGTTGCTGAAAGCCTGGGACCACTGCAACAGAGTCGCACCTGAAAGCTGCTTGAGCTTGGTAATATCAGATTCGATCTTACCTTTTTCCTGCCGCAGCTGGTCTTTGATGTCGAGTTTTGATTGTTCGCGGGCAATTTCGTCTTTCAGTTCCTGACGCTTGGTTTCCAGTTCGTCATTCATGCCTTCAATGGCCAGAGTGCCGGCATAGAACCCGGCACCGATGCCGATAAGGCCTAGAAAGAAGAAGATGGCGGCAAAGGGAATTTGAATTGGCTTGCGCCGTTTGACCGTTAATAGATTAATCTTGATCATTTATTCGTCTTTCACCCCTCTCAATGCGAGCCCGATCGCAACCGTATACTGCTGCAGGCTGTTATAGAGCTCATCCGGGTCGGGTGCGGTAACGGCAATGCCTTCGAGAGGATTGCCCATGTTTACGTCTACACCCAGTTCGTTCATCAAAAAGGTGTTGAAGCTGCGAAGATTGGCGCTGCCGCCTGAAAGAACGATGCGATGTATCAAAGGCTCACGCGACTGCGCTTTAAAGTAGTCGAATGAACGGCGAATTTCTGAGGCAAGCTCTTCGACCGTTGTTTTGACCACTTCGGAAATCTCATTGCCGCCGGCTTCGCCAATATTGACCTCGGCTTCTTCGATCTTGATCGATTCGGCCTGGTCGAATTCCTGTTTCATTACGTCACGGATCATCTCGGTGATGTTATTGCCCGCTATGGGAATATTGCGGGTAAACAGCAGAACTCCGGATTTCAGAACCGATATATTGGTAGTTCTCGCACCGGCATCGATGACGGCGACTACTTCGCCACCTTCCTGAGAACTGGCTGTCTGCATATATGAATCTTCGAGGGCGTTGATGGCTGCGATGGTATCAACGTCGACCATTTCTGGAGAAATCCCGGCGCTTTTGAGAACTTCGGTATAGGAGTTGACCAGGTCTTTCTGAGCAACTACCAGAAGAATCAGGAACTTGCCGCCGCCTTCTTCTTCTTCTTCGATGTTCTTGAGAACGGCGTGCGTGATGCTCACTTCGTCGATAGCGTAGGGAACATACTGCTCGGCTTCGATTCTGACAGTCTGCTCAAGCTCTTCAGGTGACATAATCGGCAGCTTGGTGAAGCGCATGATTACGTTCTGCCCTGAGATTGAGGCGAAGCTCCGCTCTACTTTGATCTTTCGTGTTTTCAAGATATCCTTGATGACCGCTGCAACTGCTTGCGGATTACTTACAGCACCTTCGGTCATCGCATCCGAAGGCAGAGGGGCCATGCCGTAGTTAATCAGTTCAGGGCCAGAAGGAGTCTTTTTGAGCTGGACGATCTTAACGGCCGAGGTGCCAATATCGACACCAACTGCCGTGTTGCTTGTCCCAAAGGTGAACAAACCCATACGCTCTTTCCTCCAAGGTTCGTCAGAAATTACTTTCCGACAGCTTAAAATTATTACTTGTCAGTTTTCTATCGGTCACTGTTGAACGAAACCTGAGTGCTTTTCGCAACTCGTGATCAAAAATTAATAATCCAGACTGCGCAATGCCACGTTCGAATAATACAAGGCCAGAATTTGCCGGTAAGACCAGTCGCGGCGACCGAGTTCAATGGCTCCAGACTGACAGAAACCAACCTGGTGTCCGTAGCCGCGCCCGAAAAGTTCGAGTTTGCTGAGAGGAACGCTTCTGCCTGAAACAACCGCTGGAGGGACAAATGAGGTCTCCGTTTCGGTGGCTGCGGCGATGACTTTCCACCCTTCAACAGGTCTGGGGGTGCGCTTGAGACCCATGGCTGACATTACGAATATCTGGCGGGGTGAGTTTTCATCGAGCGAGGCAACCGTGGTTCTGACCCGGACAACTGGTCGGCTGTCAGCAGAAGAAACAGGGCTTGACGCAATTACTTTCTGCTGCAGTTTCTTGTCGACCAGAACGAAAGTCGTGCTTGGCAGATTGAACAGGCGTCTGATCGTCGTTCCTTTTATCTTGAAAACACCACGGTTGGTCGATAAAACCAGATTGGTGACCCGATCCATGCGCCCGGGTGACTCGATGCCGGCATCGAGAAGACGCTCGAAAACTATGCGCTCACCGCGCAGGGCAGTGCGAAGCTCATTGAGACCGATAGACCTCGACCAGCGATAATTGGTTCCTTCGCGGCAGAACGGGCAGACAACCCGTCGCAGATAGCTGCGCGGTGCACCGCCAAAGACCTTGTCGTTGTCTGAAGTCATGCCACCACAGGTTGCGTGATACAGAGTGGCGATCGGTTCTCCGTCAGAAATCATTATGATGCCCCGGGTGCCGGCAACGGCCGGATCTATGGAGTCGCGTTCAGCGCTGACACCAGAATATACCTGACAATGCGTTGAGTCACAGACATCGGCCCCGTCGGCAGAATGTTTGCCACGGCTCGCATAGGCGTAAGTTCTGGCGATAACTGTCTGAGCCTTGATCGATTCAGCAGGAGCTCTGGAACCAATTTCGCTGCCAACAACACCGCGCAGGTAGTCCTCGATACCTACATAGTTTACAACCTGGGCCCCTTTGGCGGAAATGCTTATATGAAGGTTGCCACGGTATCTTTTACCATTCAACTCCAGCATGGAACCAGCTCCCTGCAGCTGCAGGCTTTCGCCATTGTGCTCGATCCGGCGTTTTTTTCTTCCAGCTTCCGGTAACGACCAGGTGAATGTTTCGTTGCGGCGCAACGATTTGATGCGCCGCCCGCGCTGGTTAACGATCTGCCCGCCATCAGGAAACTTAACTGCAAGTTTCTTCTGTAATGAACCCAGCTTAACCTTGAGTAACGGTTCTGCTGAATTTGTTTTTCCGGCAGTATGGGCTTGTTCAGTCCTTCTCCTGGCCTCGGCCGTGCCAGAGAACAGAATCACCAGAAGCAATGCCGTCAGCAGCAGAAACGCTTTGTTTTCAGCTGGTGCTGTATCGGCCTGCTTCAGGTGAAAAAACTGCATGTTCAAGCTCCTGTTTCAGTCGCGTCAACAATTTTAACGCCAGCGGTCTGAAACGGATTTAGATACTTTTTGTCGTTGCTGAAACGCTCATGTTCACTGAATATGCAGCCGCAGTATTTTTGTCTGTACAGATCATGCTGTCTGGCTGTTTCATGACTTTGTCTGAAACCGGGTCTGAAGTCGGTGTAATGAAATCTGATTCCGACTTTCTCTGCAGCAGCTTTTCCTGTGGCAATCAACAGTTCATGATTTTGATAGGGGCTGATCAGAAGTGTGGTTGTGAATGCCTCGAATGCAAGTCGGGCTGCTGCCCGGGCGGCGGCTTCCAGTCGCAGCCGGTAGCATACTGCACAGCGCCCGGGGCCGTATTCGCCGTCGAGCTCGTGCAGAAACCCTGCAAGACCATATTCTTCATGGCCGGCTATTATCTCCAGACCAAAGATTCCGGCCATTTTGACGAAGGAAGTCTGTCTCTGGCGATATTCAACGAATGGATGGATGTTGGGGTTTTCCCAGAACACGGCGGTATTGCCGGCACCTGCTGTCGGTTCCAGCAAGGGATATGAACCGGCAAGACATGGCCCGCAGCAGGTATGCAAAAGGATCGCCATCAGAAATTCCCCTGATTTGAGGCCAGCCTGCCGGATAGGGTCCAGTTGCGGGCCTTTTCAATTTCCACATCGACAAAGGTGCCGATCAGATCACGATTTCCGGGAAAGTCGACCGAACGGCCGGTGCGGGTTTTTCCGACCAGGTGCCCTTCGTTGCGCGCCGCTTCTGACTCAACGAGAACTTCAAACTTTCTTCCAACCAGCCTGCTGCTTTCCTCGAGACCAATGGAATTCTGGACTTCGATCAGCCTTGCCAGTCTGGCTTTTCTGGTTTCTTCATCGATCTGGTCAGGCAGGTCGGCTGCAGCCGTGCCTTCGCGGGGCGAATAATAATACATGAAAGCCGCTTCATAGCGCACTTTTCGGATCAGGTCAACCGTTTCGTTGAATTCGGCTTCACTTTCTCCTGGAAACCCGCAGATGATATCAGTGCTCAGGCTGACGCCTTTGATATGTTCACGCACCCGGTTGATCAGTTCAAGATAATGTTCACGCGTATAACCACGCCGCATTTCATTAAGAATACGGTTTGAGCCGGCCTGAACCGGCAGGTGATATTGTTCGCAGACTTTCCTGAGACGCGACAGTCGTTTGACGGTTTCAAGGCTGAAATCACGCGGGTGTGAAGTCATGAAGCGCACCCATCTGATGCCATCGATTTTTTCTATCGCTTCAAGCAGAGTTGCAAAGCCTTCGTTCATGCCAAGGTCGCGCCCATAGGCGTTCACATTCTGCCCCAGCAAAGTAATTTCTTTAACCCCCCTGGAAGCAAGCTCGCTGATGAAGCCGGTCAATTCTTCAATCGGTCTGCTGACTTCAGGACCACGAACATAAGGCACTATGCAATATGAACAGAAATTTGTACAGCCCCTGATTATATTCACCATGGCTGAGAATGGTCGATGCAGCACGATGCCGTCTGCCGATTCTCCATCGAAAGCGCCTTTTGGAGTAAAATTGCCGGTGGTCTTTTCTCCGGCAGCTCTCTGCAGGAGTAAGGGCAGATCTTCAATGTCGTTAGGCCCGAAAACCAGATCTACCAGCGGCAGAATTTCAAACAGTTCGCCCTGCATGTTCTGGGCCATACAGCCTGCTATGCCGATTAAAAGATCTGAGTTGCGTTTCTTGGCATTGATGAGAGACTGAATACGCCCGATCAGGCGCTGCTCGGCATGCTGTCGCACGCAGCAGGTGTTGAAAAGTATGAGGTCTGCTGCAGATTCATCTTCGGTTTCGCCGTAGCCGAGTCGCAGCAAAAGGCCGCGGATGCGCTGGGCATCAGCCTGGTTCATCTGACAGCCAAAGGTGGTGAGCATGAATTTAGGGTGTGGATTATTCATAGTAAATCATTTTACCACAGAGCCGGTGCTGCTGCCCACCCCCTGACCGTCCGTTTTCATGCCGGCTCGAGGGTCAGGTCTATTCGTATCGCTGCCAGTCTGGTTTGCCCTCGTAAACATCGATATAATAATCATGGTGGCGTAATTTGCCGGCTGCGGCCTCGTCGAGAATTATGACCGCCCGCTGATGAAACTGCAGCAGACTTGCCGGGCACGATGCCGAAACCGGGCCTTCGACAGTCGCCGCGACGGCATCGGCTTTTTCGCCCCCAAAGGCCAGCATGAGGCATTGTCTTGCCTCCATTATCGTGCCGAGCCCCATGGTCATTACGTGTCGCGGAACTTTATCTTCACTGCCGAAGAATCTTGCATTGGCCTTTATGGTTACCTTTGAAAGGGTCTTGATTCGCGTTCTTGAACTCAACGAAGATCCGGGTTCATTAAAAGCCAGATGCCCGTCATGGCCGATGCCGAGAACCTGAAGATCTATGCCGCCGGCCCTTCTTATGGCTGCTTCATAGGCTTCGCAGCTGGCGACGATATCGCCGGCCCTGCCATCGGGAATGTTCGATGCATCCGGGGCCAGGTCGATTTTCTGCAGGAGATTCCGGTGCATTTCATTGTAAAACGAGCATGGATTAGCGGGGTCAAGCCCGATATATTCGTCAAGATTGAAAGTCTTCACATGTCTGAATGACAGACCATCCTCGCGATGCATTCTGACGAGCTCGTTATAGAGCCCCAGTGGCGTCGAACCCGTTGCCAGACCAAGCACCGCTGCCGGATTGCTGTTGATAAGCTTCGCTATGATTTTTGCCGCCAGCCGGCTGGCAGAATCTTTGTCTTTTTTAATAATGACTTCCATACTTAATCCTTCCTCGTTTTCATTTGCAGTATCCTAACACGCCGCCGACTCCCGTTCAATTCGGACCGGCGTGTGAACGGAAACTGTCTGATTATGAAAACTGGTGTTTATAAAGATTGTCAAATTGGCTTCAGAACTTTATCATAATGCAGATCAAATCTGTCGCCATGGCAAAGCGTTTGCGGGCGGCGCAAAATTTATGACAGATTAAAATTTTCGAACAGGGAGACATTCAAGATGGAATCAGGTGGTGGAAAAATCACTTTTGGCGGCGCTTTGCTGGTGATAGCTTTTCTTGTCGTCGCTTTGACCGGGGGCATCATTTTCTTCGGAGCTTCTCCTCACATCCCTCTTCTTGCCACCACCGCCTTTGCTGCAATTGTCGCCATATGGTCCGGCTATAAATGGGATGAACTTGAAAAGGGTATTCTGCACACAATCGGTATGGGCATGCAGGCGATTCTCATTCTTATGATCATCGGCTGTATCATTGGCGTCTGGATCCTTTCAGGGGTTGTGCCCGCCATGATTTATTACGGTCTGAAAATCATCTCCCCAGGCATTTTTCTGCTTGCTACCTGTGTGATCTGTGCCATCGTTTCAACGGCGACCGGCAGCTCCTGGACAACCGCAGCAACTGTCGGCATCGCTTTGATCGGAGTTGGTTCCGGCCTCGGTATTCCCACTCACATTGTTGCGGGAGCAATAATTTCCGGCGCCTATTTTGGCGATAAAATGTCACCACTTTCTGATACGACCAATCTGGCCCCGGCCATGGCTGGAGCAAAGTTGTTCGACCATGTCAGGCATATGGCCTGGACAACCGGACCGAGCATGCTGATTGCCTGTGTGATTTATGCTTTCCTTGGAATGAACTACGCCGGCAAGGAGCTCGATTTTGCTTCGATCAATACAATTCTCGATGCGATCAGCAAAAACTTCAATATCAATCTCTGGTTGATGCTGCCACCCATACTGGTAATTGTCATGGTAATAATGAAGGTTCCTGCTATTCCGGGTCTTTTCGGTGGTGTTTTTCTTGGAGCCATATTTGCAGGCATTTTTCAGAATTCAGATATGACAGCCATAATCAAGGCCGCCCATACCGGTTTTGTCTCTAATACCGGCGTTGAGTCAGTTGACAAGCTTCTTTCCCGCGGTGGGCTTGAAAGTATGATGGGAACGATTTCGTTGATTATGGTCGCTCTTTCGTTGGGCGGCGTCATGGAGAGCTCCGGCATGCTCAATGCTGTGTCGATGAAGATCGTTACCTATGCCAGATCGACTGGATCAACGGTGCTCGCGACTTTCTTTACCTGTATTTTCTGCAACCTTGCCGCCGGTGATCAATATCTGTCGATAGTTATTCCGGGCCGAATTTATAAAGACATTTTCCGTGAAAAGGGCCTGCATCCTAAAAACCTGTCGCGCTGCCTTGAAGATTTCGGCACTCTGACCTCACCACTCGTTCCCTGGAACACCTGTGGCGCCTTCATGGCCTCAGCGTTGGGAATCCATCCGTTTGCCTATCTTCCTTATGCCTTTCTAAATCTGGTAAATCCTCTTGTGTCGATATTCTACGGCTACACCGGCCTCACCATGGAAAAGCTGCCGCCAGAAGAATCCGCTGCACCCGACAGTAACAATAAAGTCTGAAAAAACAAGGTTTGCCTCCTGATGATCTGGATAGGCATTTTGCTTTGCAATGAATTCTGGTAGAATATTACGTATAATTGGCAAATTTCAGGCTGTGAGGTAGAAAAGATGGAATGCAGGCGGGTCTTATGGCGATATGTCGCTTTTCTGGCGGTTGTGCTTCTTGTTTTCGGTGCCGGCCTAACGGCGCAGGCTGCCGAGAAACAGATCAGAATCAAGATCGCTCAGTATGCCCGCGATCTTGAATTCAACTGCCCGCAGGGTGGAACCTGGGAACTCGGGGGCCAGAACGGCCGCCTGCAACCGGCTGATAAATGCACTCTTTCCGGTGCGATGTCTGCCAAAGCCCGCAAGCGCTTTCATGTCATGGTATCTTCGACCTCTCTTGCTGACAATGAATTGATCAGGGCCGACGAAGAAAAATGGCGCAACCTTGGTTATCAGGTTAAAACCATGGTTGTGGGCCGGGAATTTTTTGCCGAAGACGGCAAAACCCTGCTTTACGACAACCGCAAGGCCATGGTCGAAGTCGGTGTTTTTGAAGATCAGGTTTCAGCACAGGCACTTGTCGACCGGCTCGCCGCATCCGGCCAGTCCAGCTGGATTTACGAAGAGGTGGTGCAGCTGGCGCAGGGAAACCTGACTCTTACGGTTAACGGTATTTTCAAGGCAACCGGCAGTGAATTTGCACTGCTTCCCCAGCAGACCGTTCATATGAAGAAAGTTGAATACGGTGCCGGTTATTCGTGGCATGGTTATGCCGACCGCGATTATACCGGTTCGGTTCTGATCAGATTCGGGGCTCAGGATGCCATCGACTGCATTCTCACCACTTCGTTCGAAAACGTTCTCGCCGGGGTAGTGCCTTCAGAAATCTCTGCCAAGGCCGAAATTGGTGCCCTGCAGGCCCAGGCGGTCGCCGCCCGTGGCGAAATCATGGCAAAAATCGGCACCCGCCATGTCGGCGAAGGCTTTGATACATGTTGTGAACAGCACTGCCAGGTTTATTCAGGCGATACCGTCTATTCGATCGATGTTGGCCGTAAAATAGCTCCAACTGCCGGGCAGGTTCTTACTGATGCCCGTGGCAACATCGTTGACGCTGTTTATTCAGCCAATTGTGGCGGTCATAGCGAAGCCAGCCACCTGGTCTGGACAACTCAACCGAACCCGATACTGGGTGGCAAATGGGATTGCGGGGCTCCGCCTGCTCTCGACCTCAGCGAAGAAGAGCAGGTTGGCGTATTCATCCGCAATCCTCCCGCCTGTTATTGCAATAATCCCAATGTCGAGGGCGGCAATCGTTTCCGCTGGTCAAAAAATCTTGGCACCGCAGACTGGAAGAAAGTCGAAACCACTCTTGCAATCGGTCGCATCAGAGAAATCAAAAAGATTGCCCGTGGCGTTTCCGGTCGCATGTATCGCCTGACCTTTGTCGGCGAAGCCGGCGAAAAAACCGTCATGAAGGAACTCAATATCCGCAGGCTTTTCGGTGGCCTTGCCAGCGCCTGCTTTATCGCCGGCTGGAAAAAAGATGCCGCCGGGTTCATTACTGGAGCCGAACTGCTTGGCGCCGGTTTTGGTCACGGTGTCGGCATGTGCCAGACCGGTGCCCAGAGCCTGGCCAAACAGGCCTGGACTTTCCAGCGCATTCTTTCCCACTATTTCCCGGGCAGCATTCTCAAAAAGATGTATTGATACAATTTTCAGGTTTTTGAGAAACCCTCGCAGTGTGTCATCAGTTTGTTAAAAGCTCGCCTGGCCTGTTACTGGTCAGGCGAGCTGTCTTTTTTCAGGCAAATGGTTGAAGACAGCGATTACCGGTCGATTTTGTCATTTTATATTTTCAGCTGATAATCAATGATCAGCGCACATGAATTTTCAGTCGCCATGACTCCCATGCGCTCAGAGATTTGCTCCTTCTGGTTCTTTGCGTCGTTGTCTGATCGGCAATTCGATTGTGACTGCTCATCCCCTGTGCATGAATAAACAATGAGAGCGCAACTGATCTCGTTCCATGCAAATTGATAAAAGTCCTGAATCTGATTATGGTATTTCCGGCCTCGCCCCCTGTTCCGAATGCAAAAAGAAGGGGCGGCGATAACCGGTTCGTTATCGCCGCCCCTTCGGTAAGAGCGTGGTCAGCCGCCGATGTTCTTGAGAATCTGCGCTTTGTACTGCGGCAATTTCTGGTAGATTGTGGCACCCGGACATGATTTGGTGGCAAAATCACAATGCCCGAAAAGGCTGGTATTGGGGTCGATGCGGTAGGTCGAAGCCAGCCATGAAAGCAGATTGACGAGAGAAGTTTCTATCTGGGGATTCAGCTGGTCGCAATTGGGGTCATAGTTTCCGATGACGCAGATGCCGACCGAATTGGTGTTAGGTGAGCAATGGGCTCCAACTACGCCTTCAGGGCGACCCTGATAAATTACGCCGTCCGGGCCGATCAGAAAGTGATAGCCGATGTCTGCCCAGCTGGTTTTCGGGTCATCCATATGATAGTTCTGGATACCGCGGATGGTTGTGGCTCCTTTGTATTTCGCCTGATCGGGCTGGAAGCTGTGATGGACGATCAGACGCTGGGGAGCATGAGGAGTGTAAGCTGATTTCGGCGGTCTTGCACCCCAGGTGGCACGGGCAACGACTGTGGGTTTTGCGCATACGGTTTTCACATTAAACGGGGTCTGCTTCTGAAGAAAATACTGCATCTTGCTTTCTTCGAGGTAATTGCCCTGAATCGAGAAGCGACTGATTGTGGTTTTGCCTTTTTCAGGGTCACGGACGATGAACATCAGTTGACATGCATTGACAGAATCGACGGCTGAGAAGTGATATTCGGCGTCGAATGCCAGAAAGCTGGTCCATCGACCGGTGCTGGCGTATTTGAAACGGGCATAGCATCGCACCATGGCTTTTTCAGCCTTTTCCATGTCGACGGCTACGATCAGGTTGTTTACCGCTTTGTCCATTTCCATGATTCTGGTCTCGAACTGACCATAAGTTGAATCGCTGACGGTAAAATCAGGATTTTCGTTGATCTGAATATCTGATACATCAACAGTTGCCTGAACCATGGCGGGCAGGAACATCGCGACCAGTAACACCAGCAGACGCAGTTTTCTCAGGTTGTACATGTCTCACCTCAAATTACGACTTTGTCTGTAGATTATACAGAAAAAAATTGTAATACGCAAGACAGCCCGCTCAATGCTGATGCAGGTTGAGCGGGCTGTCTTGTGTGAGGTTAAAAATCAGCTGCGGCGAATTTCGTTAAACAGGTCGGTTAGCTGATCCAGTGCCGCAAAGGTATTTTGCAACACCTTTTCGAGTCTGACACCTTCCTGGATTGATCTTTTTCCGATGTTCTTTGCCATTTCAGCGTCTCATTTTGGGAAATCTTCAAGATTACCTGGCCCGATGGTATTATGGCTGACCTTGGTGTCAGATTCGGTATCATCTGCGCCGCAACCGGTAATCACTATCGGCGACAGCATTATTGCCGTCGCGACCAGCATCCATAAGTATTTTTTCACCTGCTGATTCTCCTTTTCACTGAACTTTCTGAGCATATCGGCAGGTATTGACTCTTTTATTAGTACAGTCCGATCAGTTTCGCGCCGGGAAAATAATGCAGAAGAATCGCCGTAAAATCATGACCGGCTCCGGCCATGCTCTGCGCTCCGGTCTGGCACATTCCTACGCCATGGCCCCAGCCGGCCCCTGCGAACTCGCCGCCAATGATGAATCCATTCTTGTCGCGCTGCCAGGCAACCTTGAAGAATGAACTGCGAAGGCCGCCAAACAATTGCCGGATCGGAAGTTCCTTCAATACCGTCTTTTCACCGGTTTCGCCGACCAGTTTCACACTGATGATGCGCCCGGAAATCTCTCTGACAAATTTCCCAATTTCTTTGATCCGACCGATGCCTGCCTTGTTTTCAACCGCCTGCCAGTCCTTGGCGATCAGGCTTTTCTGCCATCTGAATTTGTCAGCACCTTCGACTCCTGGAATCGAACACCAGCATTTCGGAGGATTTTCGATGAATGCACATGCCTGAGCTTCATCGGTAAGGTCCACTGGAGTAGCGGCAACGATGTCAGAACTTCCCTGTAGATGCGGGTCGGGGTTCGAAGTCCAGATATTCTGGTTCGCTGAAGAATGACCGCCGCAGTTGGCGCCATATACGGCATCGAGAATGCCGCCGCGATGATTCTGCAGAACCAGACCACGAGTTGGTTTGATGGTGGTGCCAATTGCTTCATCGGTAGCCTGAAGGCCTTTATATACCTGGCAATGCTGCTCTGAACAAAAATCACAGCCTTCATTCAGGTGTCTGACGCCTTTTTTGGAAAGCATTTCTCCGCGTGCTGCCACTGCCTGGGCCTGCATAGCGCCCACCGGCGCTTTTGCAGAAATCTCTGACGGAACAATGCCGATCAGCAATTTTTCGAGATCGGTTATCTCGACGCAGTCGATCAGGTTATCGCAGCCAAACTGCACCAGAATGTCGCCGGCGTATTTGCGATCTTCAAAACCATGCCATGAATACCCTTTGGCGAATTCAGCGCGATGCAGAACCATATGTTTCTCAGGGTTGAATCTGAAACCCGAATTGCTCTCTGCAATGATCTTTTTTCCCAGCTTCAATTGCAGAAGTCCTGTCGCAGGCTGCAGATTTTCAATGAAAACCCAGCTCGAGAGGTTGTCGGCGGCCAGCTTGTCCTGAAGTTTGCGGGCTTCTTCTTCGCCGGCAAAAATTCCAACACCGATAAATACGATGCGGTTGTCAGGGTAGCCAGGCACAGGCGGGTTGCCGGCGTGAAAACGGTGAGTCTTCCATCGGGTGAATCTGCTTTCGATCTCCTGCAGCTGTGTTTCTTCGGCTGCACTGCCCGAGCCGACCATCAGGTGATACCGTCGTCGGGCAGCTGCTGTCATCTTTCCGGTAATTGTATAGGCGCGCCCGGCAAGGAGCCTGCCGGTTTTTCTGCCGGCATTCCAGGAGCCCCCTTCCGGCATTGCCAGTTCAAGGCTCTTTTCATACTGGGCAACTCTTATTTTAACCGTAGGCGCTTCTGCAGCACACCCGATCGAAAGCGAAAAAAGGTTGAAAATGGCTGATAGAACCAGCAGCGCCAGAGGTTTATTCATGGTCGATGTCTCCGAGAGCTTTGTAGAGAATGCCCTCTGCCTGCTGAAGTTTGTGTCTGGCCTGGGAAACGGTCAGTTCAGTGCGGGCCAGCAGAATTGCCAGTTTGACGTCGCCTTCTGCTTCCTGCAGTTTGGCTTCAGCCAGATAATTTGGCACCTGCCCGCCTTCCATGACAATGCGCAGAGCTCGACGCCTCAATTTGGCATTGGTAGCACGCAGGTCGATCATCAGATTCTCGAAAACCTTGCCTATCTTGATCATGCTGATACTGGAAAGCATGTTCAATACCATCTTGCAGGCGGTGCCGCTCTTCAGACGCGTCGAACCGGTAATTACCTCGGGTCCTACCACCGGGTTGATCAAAACATCGGTTCTGGGAAGGTCGCCGTATGGGTTACAGGTCAGTAGAACCGTGTGGGCACCGATAGAGCGGGCGTATTCGATGCCCCCGGTCACGTAGGGAGTCGTGCCGGAGGCGGTAATGCCAACCAGTACATCGTTTTTGCAGAAATTGATTTCAATCAGATCGGCTCGCCCGGCGGCAACATTGTCTTCGGCACCCTCTGCTGCATTGTTCAGTGCCTGATAACCGCCGGCTATGATGCCGACGACCATGTCCGGTGAAACGCCGAAGGTCGGTGGGCATTCAGATGCATCGAGCACGCCCAGTCTGCCTGAGGTGCCGGCACCGAGATAAATCAGTCGGCCGCCTTTTTTGAAAGCATTGACGATCAGGTCGACGGCCTGGGCGATTTTCTCTGAACAGGCATCGATTGCCTTATAAATGGCCTGGTCTTCAGTTATAAAATGTTTGACCGCATCGCGAGTACTGACCCGGTCGATGTAAATGGTTCGCGGATTGCGGGTTTCGGTCAGTGCCTGAGTATTTTCTGTCTTTGTCGCTTTTGTTTTCAGGGTGTTGTCGCTCATCGGTTCACTCCGTTTTGCAGTAGTTTCAGCATGTCTGCAGAGGCATAATCGTTTTTTGCATGCAGAATTAGCGGGCCAAGAAACAGTGGTAAGCTCCTTGGTTTCCAGTTGATAGAAAGATTCTGCTGTCGACAGGCATTGTCGACAAGGTCGGCGAAAGGAGCCCAGCCGGCCCACAAACCTCCTGAACCCGATGCATCAGCTCTGGGCATGGCCAGTTGCTTCATCAGATGTTTCAGGCTTGCAGCCAGTTTTTCGATCGAGTTGTGCACCATTGCCGCAGCGGCACGATTGCCGGCTTCGAAGGCATCGGTGAGGATCGGAGCACAGTTTCCCAGGCGCTGTTGAATGCTGCTGCCGCGATATAGCTCGTCGATGATTCTGCGTCGATCCGGTTCGCTGAATCGGGACTGCCAGGCAACGGCAAAGGCTTCGTAGCCGGGCTCGCCTTCGAGATGTCGCAGAACACCCTCGATGGCGCATCTTCCAAAATAGCCGCCAGATGGAACTGTATCGAGCAGATAACCCCAACCGCCGGTTCTGAGAGATTTTGCCCCGTTGGTGGCATAAAGCACTGAACCCGTGCCGTTGATGCTGAGCAGCCCGTCACCGCCGCTCAGGCAGGCTGCATGGTTGCAGGCATAATCAGAATAGATTTCCACTCCCTCGGCTGCGCTGTCTGTAGCCATCAGAGCTTTTTTGAGGCGATCGGCGGCGGCCATATCGTCTGCTCCGGCCGCACCGATTAGCCAGAGATGACTTTCGCCCCCAAGCGTGCCTGCTGTGTCGCTGAGAGTGCGGCAGATGTGGTTGAGTCCATCGGCGTCTATTACCCGCAGATTTACTGAGGGAAAACGAAAATCACGTAACAGACCGGTGGCCCCGCAACCGGCGCCCTTCAGTTCCGTGCCGCCCCAGTCGATGCTGAGGGTCAGCCGGCTCATTGTATGGCCCCTTTGCGCATTCCCTCAAGCATATATCTCGAGAAGAACATGAAAACCAGTACCATCGGCACAGCTGCCAGGGTCGCTCCGGCCATCAGCAGCCCAAAATCCATCATCTGCTGATCCTGAAGCGTCGACAGTCCTACCGTCAGCGTGTAATAGCGCTCGCTGTTGAGGGTTATCAATGGCCAGAGAAATGCATTCCACTGGGTTATGAAGGTGAAAATGCCTGATGTTGCCAGAATTGGCATCGATAGCGGAAAATAAATATGCCTGAAAACCTGATACTGGCTTGCACCATCAATTTGAGCCGCTTCTGACATCTGTATCGGAATCGAATCCATATATTGCCGTACCATATAAACGCCGAACGGCGAAGCTATAGCCGGCAGGATCACTGACCAGAGACTGTCGATCAGACCCCATTTGGCCATGAAAAGAAACAGAGGCAGCATGACAATCTGCCCGGGCACCATCATGGCCGCAAGCAGAACCATGAAAATGGCTTCGCGGCCCCTGAACCGGCCTGCGGCAAAGCCAAAGGCCGCCAGAGCATTGAAAATGGTCTGGGCAATTGTTACTGCTGCAGAAACGACAAACGAATTGATGCTCCAGCGCATGATATTGCCGGCGTTCAGCAGCACCTTGAAGTTTTCAAGAGAAAATTCCGTGTATCTGGGCGGATTGGCCGCCAGCGCTTCGGGAGAAGTGAAGGCGGTGATCAGCATCCAGACCAGAGGCCCGCCGGTAAGCACCAGACCAATGGAAAGCAGCAGAAGAGAGAGTTGGTTGGCGAATTTTCTGCTCATGCGAGGTATTCAACCTCCTGTCTGGCGAAATACTTCTGGGCAATGGTTATGACCATGATGGCGATGAAAAGAATCAGAGCCATTGCTGAAGACAGACCAAAATCAAAGTCGCGGAAAGCTGATGTATAAACCCGATAGACGACTACCTGGGTCGAAATTCCCGGGCCGCCATCGGTAAGCATCAATACCTGAGCGAAAACCTGCAGGGCGGCGATTGCCCCGGTAATCATCAGAAAGGTCGTGGTTCCTCCCAGCAGCGGCACCGTGATGTGCCACCACTTTCGCAGCGGCCCGGCACCCTCGAGATCAGCCGATTCATAGAGTGAGTTTGGAATATTGGCCATGGATGCCAGATAAATCAGCATCGACCCGCCTGGCGACTTGAGAATTCCCGAAATTATAACTGACCAGAATGCAATATCCGGGTCTGTGAGCCAACCAATCGGTGCCATTCCAAGCCAGCGCAGAGTTGTGTTGCACAAACCCACTTCTGTGTTGAAAATCCAGCGCCAGACCATAGTCAGAACCACAACTGACGCGACTCCTGGTAGATAATATGCTGCCCGGAAAAAATTCTTCAGCCAGCCCTTCATACCATAGATCAGACTGGCGACGACCAGAGCGGTGAAAACGTTGGCCGGCACGACGATCAGACTGTAAAGAAGGGTGTTTTTGCAGGCTTTGAAAAATTTAGGATCATTGATGGCTCTGATGAAGTTATCGATCGTGTAGCCGCCGACCTCGCCAATTCGATAATCACGAAAAGCAAGAATCAGAGCATCTGCCAGGGGATAGAACAAAAACAATCCGGTGATGGTGACCGCAGGAACAATCATGATCAGATGCGCCTGTCTCGAAAGCAGAGCAAACACAAGCGCAAGTATCGATACGATGGCTATCACCCGTGCAAACAGGCTGCTCTGATTTATATCATCCTTCATTGAACCGCTTTCTACAGAAAGAATGCGGTTGGCTCTCTCACCGACTGCCTTCATAGCCTGTTCAGCAGACATTTTGCCAAGAAGGGCCTGCTGCAGCGATGATTCAAATTCTTCGTCGATCTGTGGCCAGCGGCTGTCAGCAAAAGTCGATTGACCTTCCTGAAGGATTTTCCAGGCAGCGCTCATCTGCAGGTCATTTGCATAAATATTACCGGCGCTGGCCCGGGTAGGAAATTGCGTGTAGTGAACCAGATCACGCTGATTTTCACCACTGGTGAGAAATCGCGCCAGCTTCATCGCCATGCGGATTCTTTCCTTGTCAGGGCTTTTGAAGACATAAAAGCCGGAGGTGCCAAGAAAAGAACCGTTGATGCCTGAAGTGCCGGCAGGAAAATGCACGACCTGAAAATTCATCGGAAACTTCGTCTGCAGTGCGTTGATGCCCCAGAGCCCGAAAGCCCCGGCTGCCAGACGATGTTCTCGACCGAACGCGGTCCAGATGTCGTTGGCGGTGCGACCACCGCTGTCAGCCGGAATGATGTTCTGGTTTTTCAGCTCGTTCAGCCAGGTGATGCCTTTGATGAATTCCTGGGAATCAGCGCTGAACAAACCTTTGTCGTTAATTATCCGTCCGCCGAACGCCATGATAAAAGGCAGATTGGCCGTTTCATCCTTCTGGAAATACACGCCAAGCGGGTAATGCCCATGCTCGCTGCCGAGATATTTTCTGATCTGCTGCATTTTCGACGTGAATTCTTCGGTTGTCCAGCGCCCGCCGACTGGCAGCTCGACCCCGGCGGATGCAAACATGTCGGTGTTGAGGTAGAGCAGTTGCCCGCCCATATACCAGGGCCATCCGTATATCTGATTTTTTACTCTGAAAGCTTGCAGAGCGCCTGGAAAAAAGTCGTCGAGGTCGGTGCGATCGATATACTCATCGATCGGTTCGATAAGATTTTCTCGAATGAACAATAGAGGAACGGTGCCGGGGGCGATGTCAGGATTGTTGCCACTGATGGCTGCAATTTTCAGCTTCTCGTGCCCCCGTTGCCAGGTCAGCTTGGTCAACTCAACGCGAACCCCGGGGTTGTCCTTCTCAAAATCAGCTATTTTTCTGGTGATCCAGGTGAAACGGTCGGTTGTTTGCCCGGGTTCGAGCCAGCGTGGAAAATCCCATATTTTCAGGAGCATCTCGGCGTGAGACTGCTGTGCCACCAGGAAGATGAACCATGTCAGCAGTATCAGAAGAAAAGAATTTCTGATCCTCGGTCCGTTGAATGAATCGCCCGATAAAAAGCTCATAATTAGACTTTCACCCTTGCACAGTAAATTTGTTTGGTTTAGAATAACTGTTCGGGAGTTTTATGCACAAGTAAAATCATATGGCCTGTATAAAATCCTTTGCCTGTTCCCACCCGGGAAATAAATCAAACTAGTCTGGAATGAATAATGGACAAAACAATCGAACAATTCTTGGATAAGGTGAAAGCTGATCCGAAAAATCCCGAACTGCTAAAAGAGCTTGGGAACCAGTATTTCCGCAATGACCAGTATGAACTGGCTATCGAACAATATCTGGCTGCGCTTGACATCAAGCCCGATTATTACAAGGCTTTATACAATCTTGGTAACACTTATTACAAGATGGAACAGTTCGAAAAAGCCATCCATTACTGGCATGAAGCGATAAAAATCAAACCTGACTTCGATCACGCTTATTTCAATATCGGTTACCACCATTTTCAGAAGGGTTTTATGCGCGAAGCCATAAAGGCTTTGAGGGAAGCCGCCAGAATCAATCCTGATGCTGCTGATACCCATAATTATCTTGGGCTTTCATACCATAATACCAACCAGTTTGCCGAAGCGATTCAGGAGTTCAAAGAAGCTGTCAGGCTTGATCCCGAAGAGCCTGATTTTCATTACAATCTTGCCAACAGCAGCTATGACAGCGGAGACTATCTGGTTGCCGCCTCTGAATGGGAGCTGACCCTGCAGCACCGCCCGAATGACTCGAAGGCGCGCAATAATTATTGCGATGCTCTTTTGCAGCTGGGTCGTTTTGAAGAAGGCCTGCGCGAGATTGAAAAAGTGCTCGAAGCTGAACCGAATTATCCGCCGGCTATCTGCACCAAAGGCGAGCTCCTTGAAAAAACCGGCAGATCGGCTGAAGCTCACGAGCTTTTCACCCGCGTTCGCGGCCTGGTAAAAGACAGCGAAAGCTGGGAACTTCTCTACAAATATATTCTTCGCAAACTTGGCGAAGAAGTGCCCGCCGACGAATTCTCCGACGATGATGATCGGCCCGCTGATAAAAAGTCAGCCCCGGCAAAAGATCGTTAAAGATCGAGTTCTCTCTCTCTCTCAACCCTCTAAAAACCTCAAGCCGTGTGCCAGAGAGCACACGGCTTGAGGTTTTTAGTAAGCAGATCGTCAGGCGGTTTTGTTCTTGCGACCGTTTGTTTTTGCAGTTACAAAGCCTTCAGGATTGACAAGATAGTCATACAGCGCTTCTTCAGCTTTATAGTGTTTCCCTGCATCCTGTCCATCAATAATTACTTTGCCATTGGTAAAGATTTCGATCAGCATATTATCTCCTTCGTCGCTTATGAACTTATAATTCTCAGGGTTATCGATTTTGATCGGCTTTGTTAACTTTGTTTCAGAGCTGGTTCATTTCCTCCTCAGTGAGCTCTACCGGCGACAGATCACGTTCGGGGGCACTGGGGTCCTCGGGGTTGCTTTCGCTTGCAGCCGGTGCGTCTTTCTGGTTGAGAAAATTCTGCATGCGCAGAACTTCGAGCTTTGCATTCAGCTGGCGTTTGACCAGTTCGTCTACATCTGGTGCTGCCAGGCGTTTCAAAATTTCGACTTCGGCTTCTGTGGCCTTACCTGCGATATTCATGCAATCTGCCCACAGCAGAAAAGCCCTGATCAGATCGGGTTTTTCAAGCAGGACACTCTCGAGAATTTTTGCTCCGGCTGCCGGGTTGCTGCTCAAATAGATCTCGGCGAGCTTGATGCTCAGGTTGTGATTCTCAGGCAACTGGTTTCTGGCACTTTCCAGCAGATCGACCGCTATTGATTCCCGTTTGAAGATCAGAAGTTCATTGCAGGTTTTGATTAGCAGCCTGGCCAGATCATCGTTATATGGAATACGCAGGGTTTCAGGCTTGATAAGCTTTATCTGCTCCGCGTTGTCGATGATAACAGCCATTCTTAGCAGATTCATTAGTAATTCAGGGTTTGTGGTCACCAGTTTGTCAGGTTTGAGGCGTTCAAGAATCTCGTCAGCCATTTCGACGAAGTTTTTGCCGCCATCGTCGTTGCCGTCTGGCGGTTCCTGGTGATTTTCGACATATGTCAGCCAGGCTTCTATCCAGGCCTGATAGGTGCGCAGGTCCTGCGGCGCCGCCGACATCAGGTGTCGGGCGCTGCTCATCGCCTTTTTTTCCTGACCGGTCAGGCCGAGAATTTTGATGTAGAGCAGATTGTCGTCTATGGAATCGACCGGCCGCATGTTGACCAGCTCCAAAGCTTTTTCATACTGCTTTTCTTCAATGAGAAAGTTGATCAATTCTCGCTCCAGACTTCCGGTATCAGCGCCCTGAGCCTGCTTTTCTCTTTTGATGAAGCCCTCAAATTTGTCGATGGCCCGTGTTTTGACGATCAGATCTTTGATGCGCTTTCTGACTGGATTAGTCAGCAGGTCGCGGCTGGTGATAGTTAGAAGCTGATCCAGAATTGCTTCGGCATCATAATCGCCGGCAAACCATGCATTGACAAAAGTTTGCAGTTCGGCTGCCGCCCCGCTTTTGCCTGCAAGCCGGCTGAAAGCGGCGAGATGGCGTTCGGCAACTTCCTGTCGACCCAGCATGCAGGCGCTGTAGGCAGCCTTGAAATGGATATCCTGGTTTTCCGGCATGGTTTCAAGCGCTTCTTCACACAGATCCAGGGCCTGACTGAATGATTCCCCGGAAAGATACACATCCAGAGTTTCCTTGAATTTGACGTTATACTTTTTCAGCCCAATTTCTGCCAGAATCTGACTGGCTTGTGATCCGTAGGTCTGGTTGCTCAGAATACGCCTGAGAAATTTCTCGGCGTTGGCATAGTTGCCTGTTTCATAAGAATATCGCCCTGCGTAGAAGATTGCCCCGGGATGCCTGGGGTTGAGCTTGAGCACTCTTTGTATATCTTCCTTGGCATTGGCAAGTTGGCCCTTGCCGGCTGCGGTTTCAATGTTCCTGAAAAGTCTCGCTTCGACACCATCATTGCTGGCAGAAGTGCTGAAACCGCTGATCGAGAGTCCGGCGAGGCAGACTGAAAGAGTCAGAAACCCTGCTTTTAAATGCTTTCTGATCATTGTGAGCTGATATCCCTCACTTTGCTCGAAATGCTGCGGGGTCTTACATCCTGATGGAAAAGTGCGCTGAGTTCGTCGGCGGCTTTACGCCCGAGAGTGCCTGCATCCTTGATCTGCAGAATATGCTCCAGATGGCGCCGGGCTTCTTCAAAACGGCCGTGACGCCGATAAAGAATCGCCAGATTGAAACGCGATGGCAGATGATCTGCCAGTTCGATGGCCGTAATGTATTCGCGGGTGGCCAGGTTATCCCAGTCAGTGATATCGCCGGGCAGCCCTTCAAGACCGCGCTGTTCATAAGTATAACCAAGCAGGAACCGCGATTCTTCAGCGGCAGGACGCAATTCGATAGCTTTGCGGAAAGCCCAGATTGCCTGCTCATACTCCTGTCGCTGCAGGTATCTTCGGCCATCCCTGATCCAGCTCTGGTATTCCCGTCCTGAATTGTTCAGAAGAGAATAAAAGTTCACTTCGGTTTTTCGACCGTTAACAGGTGCGATGGCGCCGTGCATCATGCTGTTCCTTCCACTGGCAAGAAATGCCCGGGAGACTGGAAAAAACAGCGCCATGACCACAATCGCGGTTAACAGGAATCTTCTTTTCATTGTTTGCCTTTAAATAAGATTCGGCAGATTCCTGTTGATTAATGAAACAAATCTTCGCTTACTCGATCAGATAGTCAATGCCTTGCGGCGTGGCCAGAAAAATGATTCGATCGGCCTGGGCAAGAGACAGCACCGGATAGTTCAAATGCAGTTTTTCCCAGAAATTGCCCTGGTAGCGTGCATAACCACCTCCGCCCGAAACCGAAAAAGAGACCCTGTAGGTTTCAGGATTCAGCTGATCCGGGCACATGTCGGTGATTGACCAGCCAATGCCTGAAGCCGGTGATTCGATTAGCCGGTAGTGCTGGCCATCGAACTCACTGATGCCTTCTAGGCCCTGAATGACGATAATCCCGCTCGGCAGACGGAAAAGGTTACGAATCGTACCAATCCGGCCGGTGCCGAGTTCCGAAAGCTGCTTGTAGCTTTCACCGTCGAAGATTTTCTGCAGTCCATTTTCCAGGCCGGTCAGCAGGTAATGTTCCGTGTTCAGCATAGCTGTTACCGGGCTTGCTTCACCATTTTCGAAGGCTGCAAGCGCTGCACTGGCATTTCCAAAGTCAAAATTTCGCATATAGGTGCCTGTCAGGCCATGCAGTTGCATTGTTTCAAGCTGCCTTGTGCCGGTGGCCTGAAGTAAACGCAGAACAGTCGCCGGGTCGGTTCTCTCGAGAAAACTTCCGTTGTAGACGCAGACCTGTTCATAAACCATCGAATTTGCGGCAAAGGCGATGCAAATTCTATTTTGTCTGTCGATAACGATTCTTGAAGCCATTACGTCAGGAGCTCTTATACCCGCAGGAAAAGCGGCTTTGATCCAGACACTGCCGTTCCATATCCATACTCCGGCATCTCCGGTCACCCAGAGATTGCCGTCTCTATCAACGGCAAAATCACTTACCTGTCTGTGAAATCCATTGAAACAGTAATGACCGGTCTGCTGCAAAGTTTTTATGTCGTAAATATATAGCCCATCGTCTTTTGTTCCGATCAAAAGCATGTCAGCAAGAACTCTTACCCGAGTTGGCCGGCATTCCAGAAGGGTTTTCACTTTGCCTTTGCTGCCAATCGGACGCGAAGAATAGCGCATCAGCCCCGCATTTGCCGTGCCAACCCAGGTTTCGCCGTCCGGACCGCAGGCGATCGCTGTGACGTTGTCAGAAGGTATTTTGGAATTTTCTGTGGTCAGATGGTGGCGCTGCCCATTGGTGGCAAACAGAATCAGACCACTGTCCTGCGTTCCGATCCAGAGACCTTTCAGCAGAGGGCTGACAAGTTTTTCGTCGGGGTTATCTGCGATAGCTCGCGTAAATGCGTCTTCAAAGTCAAAAAACTTCTGATACATTTCCGCCACTGCGGCCTGGTCTGCCTGAGACTGGCCGGCGAAACGCCGCGTGTATGCTTCATATTCTCTCTGCAGACGAAGGTATCTCTCACGCAGAAGGTCCAGATGTTCGTCTTCCTGGCGCATTGAACCCTCAGGATTTGCAACGACAAAAGATTTGAAGTCCTTACCTGTTAATAATTCGTCTGGAGAAGCACTGAATGCAAGGCAGGTCGACCACACTCCCGGAAGCAGGCTGGTAATTTTTCCCTCGGGTTTGAGCAGGCTGACCCCATTGGAAGAAGCGATGAATAACCTTTCTCTGGCAGTGGCAAACCACGTAATCCAGCCGGTCTGTTCGATTTCGCCTTCACAGGGGCTCAGGCCATCGCCGTTTATCTGGTAAATGCCTCCGTTGCATCCGGCAAAACTGCCGAGGTCACAGGAAATTACTGCGGAAAAGCCGGTAGGGCTGAGATGAGCCGGGATTTTAAACTCCCGGAATGTATCATTTGTCAGTATTCCAGCTGTCCTGTCGCAGGCAACCAGGTAGCTGTTTTCTTCTTCAGGGTTGCGGGCGATTGCCGTGACGTTCATTACTTCCTTGTAGCCGGTTAAAACGGGGTGAAAAACAAATTTGTCATTCTCGAGTCTGCCACTGAATATTCCCGTCGGGGTTCCGGCAAGAAAACTGTCGCCGGTAACCCTGATCATTGCTGTGACCGTCAGTTCAGGAAATTGAAAAAGCCCGTCGCCGCTCTTGTGCCATGTTTCATCGGCGAAAATCATCAGGCCCTTCTCCGCGGTGCCTGCTATTACGTAATTCTTGCCATTGGTCGAGTCAAAAAAAAGAATCGACCTGATATCGTTGCATGGCAATCCATTCAAGCCGTTGTAAACGCTGAAATAGCCACAGGTAATTCTTGCCGGTGGAACACTCAGCACTGGAAAATGCTGGGGACCTGGTTCTGGATTACAGGCAGAAAGGATCGTTGCGCAGCCGGCCAGTGCTGCCACCAGAAAAATGATCATCAAACGCATCGGCACACCCCTTCCGCGACATTCAATGATGTCCTGATCAAAATGCTAACAAATTTTTTAAAACCTATCCACCTGAGAGGCAGTATAATTTCAATATGCTGCCGGAGGTTTACTGTGAATAAATATAAGTCATTTCTGTTTTTGCTCGTTATATTTATGTTTCCGGTTTTGGCGGGCGCACAGACACCTTCACCTTTCACCGAAGGCGCCGATGTAAAAATTGTCGATGTCGTGGCCCAGGCGGGCTATATTAAAGACGTCGACACCGCTGAAGCTGCCGGGGTTGAAACCGAAAAGGGTTTTCCCGTCAGCGCTACGATTTCGTGCGGTTCAAACCTGCGTCTGAGAACATGGCCGTGGGGTAACGTCATTTCGACGCATTCTTCAGGAACCAGCCTGACCGTCCTTGGAATCTCCGGCGAGTTTTACCTTGTCGATATCAATGGACAACAGGGTTACATGCACCGAAATTACATTTCGCTGCCAGACAAGGCTGCTTCACAGGCCGAGCCGGATTACCCGGGGGATACCCGTGATGGTGGTGCTCTCAGCCTTGCAGAAGGAGTCAAAGTCTCGAAAGCTGCCGGTGCTGCAACTCCCGCAACCACTTCTGCTGCATCTACGACAGCAACCGCTGCTAAGCCCGGTGTTCAGACCGGTTCCAACGGCAAAGTGTCTCTGGATGTTCCGACCAAGTGCCAGATGCAGGTGAATTGCCCGGCCCCGGGCTCTGCATGCGGTCCTACTGCACTGGGAATGGCCCTCGCTTACTACACTAAAAAAGATCCTGGTTCGCTGGCGTCTTCATTGTGGAATATTTGTGGTTCCACAGGTGCTTCAGGCACCGGTCATTCGGGGCTTGTCAAAGGTGCCGCTCATTACGGCTATCCTAACGCCAGATGGCATTATACGGTTGGCCAGTCCTGGATTCGCGAGCAGATCAAAGCCGGAAAACCTATGATTGCTCATGTTAAGGGGCATTATGTCTGTATTACCGGTATAGATGATTCCGGCAATATATATTATAATGATCCTGGCAGAAGCCAGGTGAAGCAGCAGAAGTCGTTTGCCGACTTTTCCGCCTGGTGGACCGGTGGCGGTTCGAAACACGCCGTGATGACCCTGCAATAACTTTCTGAGGAAAAAAACATGAGAATCCTAACCCTGCTTCTGTTGGTAATGTTCGCTGCTCCCGTATTTTCGGCTCCTGCCACCGCTGAAACAAGCAACCGCGGGGTGTTTGTCGCCGGAAATTTCAGTTCGTTCGCCGCTGCTGAAGATGGCAGCATCTATCTGCTGGCCCGCGACCAGAAGATTGTCAGGCTGACTGCCAACGGTGAACAGAATTCCATCGTTCTGCCTCCCGCCGGAAACAGCCCTGCCGAGTTTTCTGATCTGACGGCTATTGGTGGCAAACTCTTTTTCTGCGGCTATCGCTACCCCGATATCTATGCCTTCGATCCCAAAAAACCGGCACAGTTTTCGCTGCTGAAAACCGGTGCAGAGGCTACAAATCTTCTTAATATCGCCAGAAAGGGCGATGATATCTGTGTGCGCGATGCTGATTTCAACCTTTATCATGTTGTGAACGGCAAAACGGCTGTAAAACTTGATAAAGATTCTGCGCTCGAATCAGACGGCAGCGGCAGAACCATGATTGTTCCGCCTCCGTCACAGACTGGCGAGAACGTTGCAGCATCCGGCCGGGTTTACAAGGACGACGGGCGCCTGTTCTGGGTAGCTCCGACCCCTGAACCGCCGGCGCAGGTGATGTCGATTGAATTTCTCGGAGCTGATAAGAATGGCAGATCGATTTTTTCGGTTATCACTGCCCGCGGTGAACTCGATGCTGTTTATACTCTTTATGCCGTAAAACGTGGTAAAGCAGTGGCTTCGCTTGTTATTCCCGGCCCGGAAGGCCTTGAAATGCAGCATTATTGCCGCATGGCTCCCGATGGTCGGGTGCTGCTGCTGCAGGCTGATGCTAATGGCAGAGAAGGTGTCTGGGTTAAGTCGCTTGTCCTGAAAGATGGTGAATTTCTCGGCAGATCTGCTTCACAAGGTTGAAAAGCAGACTGCCACCAGGTGGCTGTTGGCTCGCTGACAGCTGTCTTAACCATATGGGGGATTAAATTATGTTGAAACTTTCGGGCCGTTTTATAATGCTGGCCATGTCTGTTGGGCTTTTGACAATCAGCAGCACGGCATCTGCCGATAACCCGTTTTCCGAAAACAAGGTAAGCTTTTCCCAGGCCTCTTCGGTAACAGCGGATGCTTCTTCAGCTGCAGTTAAGACCGATGCCGGTTTTCCCTGTCAGGGAAACGTGAATTGTCGATGGCGACTCAATGTTAGAACCGGCCCCTGGGGAAAAATCATCGATGGTTATGCCCCCGGAACCAGGGTTGAAGTTGTGCGACGGGAAGGCGACTGGTACATAATAAGGAAGGGTTCCGGTCTGGCCTGGGTGCATGTTTCTTTGATCGATATCCCAGGAACTCCAGCCAGAGGCGGCCCTAACAGTTCGCCTTATCGCGATGCAAACAAAAAAGACAGCAATAAGAACGACAATACTGAAAAACAGACGGCAGACAAAAAATCAGGCGGCATCAATGGCCCGTCTATTCCAGACTGTCTGCTGCAGGGGCTTGCTGCTGCAAAAAAAACTCAGTGGTTTACCACAAAAGACAAATGTCTGCAGTTTGCCGGAACCGTAGCCGCAAGGGCCGGCGCGCATGTCAGTGCCGGCAACTCGATCTATCCGCATAATGCGTACAAACCTGATAAATCGCTGCGAGGTTCCAGAATCAGTTCGCTCGATGATGCCGCTCTTGCCGGAAAACTTAAACCGGGGATGCTGATTCATGTTAAAGCTGCCTATGATAAAGACCCTGCTTACAATCCGGTTGAAAATGCTCATCACTGGTTTGTTTACATGGGAACAAAGAACGGAACGCCCATGTTTGCAGATTGCCTGCGTGACGGGCGCCTGCAGACAATTCAGGAAATCGACAGAAACATGAGTGCCGGCCGCATCCTCAAGGAAAAATACAAGCCTTATGGCAATATCCGCCGCGTGTCAGCAATCTATGACCCGTTCGCAGATCAGAGGTAATTTGCCCCGGAATTGAAATAAAAAACAATGGCTGCCGGCTTGTGCCGGCAGCCATTGTGCTTGAAGGCTGATGCTTAGAAGATCATGTCTTCCATCGCTTCATCGAGCATGGCGCTGGCTTCTGAATCGATAACGTCCTTCGAAAAGACTATTTCAGAGATCAGCAGCTGGCGCGCAGTCTCAAAAAGAGCTTTGTCTTTTGTTCCGAGAGGTTTGATCATGCTGCGTCGGCACAGAAGGCGATAAACACGCGCAACCTGAATCAGGTCGCCGCTCTGTATTTTCTCGAGATAATCGCGGTAACGCTGATGAAAGCTTTTGCTTTCTTCTTCTTCTTCTTCGGTGAAGGTTTCGCTGAGCGAACAGAAAATTTCATCGATGCTTGAATGATTGTTTATTGAACGCAGACCGACCTTATCGGCCATATCGATCGGAACCATGACCTGTCCAAGATCACTGTAAGGAAAGTCGATTATATAGTAACTCAGCAGCCTCCCTCTCACCTGACGTTTGTCGATCTGTTTGAGAATCCCTGCACCGTGGATCGGGTGAACGATGGGAGCACCTACTTCGAAACTACTCATCTATATTGACTCCTGAAAAATATTTGTTTGCCGTATCAGGTCGAAGGTCGATAGAAAAAGGCCCGTATAACCCTCTTGCGAGGGTTATCGTGGCCCTGTTGTCTTTATTGGTTGTTAACCAAAATTACTTGGCTTTCTTGGCAGCCGGAGCAGCGGCAGCCGGAGCAGCGGCAGCAGCGGCCGGAGCAGCAGCACCAGCAGCCGGAGCAGCGCCCGGAGCAGCG
>CAYYUI010000044.1:0-41494 GCA_964474705.1 uncultured bacterium | reverse complement strand
CCAGCTCTGAGCTAATCTCACCGTTTTGAGTAATTTACAATGAGCTTTTGTATAGAGTAGAATCTTAATTGTCTGTACAGCAGTTTGAGTTGCTGGGTTCATCAATATTGGCAAAGCCGGTGTTTACCGTGAGAAAGGTGTTTATGATGCTGTTTAAGCATGCTCGAAGAACAGTTTTTTTTATACTGATGTTTTTGTTTCTCTGTTCTGCATTTAATATCTGTGAAGCCGGTAAACTGAAAAATCCGGTGGCCCCTGACGGAGCAGATCCCTGGGTAACATTTCATGACGGACTCTATCATTATTGCTTTTCTGATGGCAGCCGGATAATGGTCAGCAGGGCCCCGAGAATTCAGGATGCACTTAACGCCAGGGCTAAAGTAATCTGGCAGGCAAAACCTGATATGCCGTGTTCTGACAACGTCTGGGCACCTGAACTGCATTTTCTCGACGGCCGCTGGTATGTTTATTTTGCCGCCGATGACGGCAATAACGACAATCATCGCATGTATGTGCTCGCTGGTGAAAGTGGTGACTCGCAGGGGAAATTCAATTTAAAAGGGCAGATTGCTGCCCCAACGAACACCTGGGCCATTGACGGCACGGTTCTTGAGCACAAGGGTCAGATGTATTTTGTCTGGTCAGGCTGGGAAGGTGATACTAATATTGAGCAGAATCTCTACATCGCTCCAATGAGTGACCCTTTGACGATCAGCGGTGAACGCGTCATGATTTCAACTCCGCGTTACGCCTGGGAAAAAATCGGTCAGCCCTTCGTTAATGAGGGCCCTCAGGTTCTCAAGCATGGCAACCGGGTTTTTATAATCTATTCGGCCAGCGGCAGCTGGACTGACGATTATTGCCTCGGCCAGCTCAGTCTGGTTCGCAGCAACCCGCTCGACCCGAAAAGCTGGCGTAAAAAGATGGTTCCGGTTTTTGCCCGCAATGATGAAGTGGCGGGGCCTGGGCACTGCTCATTCACCAGGTCGCCTGACGGCACTGAAGACTGGATCGTCTATCATGCGGCAAAACGCCCAGGCTCGGGCTGGGATCGCAATATCCGCATGCAGAAATTTACCTGGGACAGCTACGGCAATCCGGATTTTGGAACTCCGATTCCATCAGGTGTCGCTTTCGATGAACCTTCGGAATAAATGATTGGTGCTTTAACTCGGGAAATGTGTTTTAAACACATGATCTTGCCTCAAACCCTGCACCGAGAATACAATCGCGGCCATCGACAGCAGTTATTCGATAATTTCGAATAACTGCCGGCTGATGCGATCTTAGTGCGGTCAGAGCTTTATCAGCTCGTAATTTCTGGTTCCGAGACCGATTTTTTCGGCGTGCTCCAGGCATGAGCGCCATTCAGACTCTGGTCTTGAGTTGGTAAAATGGTCCTTGTGGTCGACAAAGCCGGGTTTGGCGAGGTTATTTGCCAGCTGGCTGCCTGGAAGCGGCTCGGCTTTCATACAGGCATCGACACATGCCTGGTCCAGAGCCAGAGGGTCAAAAGAAGCGAACATGCCCAGATTCGGCAAAATAGGCACATCGTTCTCACCGTGGCAATCACAGTTCGGCGAAACATCCACCACCAGAGAAATGTGAAAGCACGGGCGGCCGTCAATTACGGCTTTGGTGTATTCTGCCATGCGGCGGTTCAGCATTTCGACCGCGGCGCTAAAGTCGAAAGCGATGGCGTCGAAGTTGCATGCCCCGAGGCAGCGACCACAACCGACGCAATTTTCCAGATTCACCCGCATTTTTCTGGCGGCCTTGTCAAACTCGAGGCCGTTGTTGGCACATGCTTTAAGGCAGGCAAGGCAGCCCCGGCACAAATTTTCATCGATCTTCGGAATGCCACTGCTGTGCTGCTCGGTTTTTCCGGCGCGTGAGCCGCAGCCCATGCCGATATTTTTTATGGCACCGCCAAAACCGGTTGCTTCATGACCCTTGAAGTGAGTCAGACTGATGAACACATCTGCATCCATAACTGCCCGGCCGATTTTCGCCTCTTTCACATATTCACCGCCGGCCACAGGCACCAGAACGTCGTCGGTTCCCTTGAGACCATCAGCTATCAGAATCGGGCAGCCGGCGCTGAGCGGGGTAAAGCCGTTTTCCCAGGCGCACTGCAGGTGCTCGAGAGCGTTTTTGCGGTAACCCGGATACATGGTGTTGCAATCGGTCAAAAACGGCTTGCCGCCAAGCTCTTTAACAACATCGACCACGGCTTTTGCATAGTTGGGGCGCAGATAACTCAGGTTGCCAAGTTCGCCAAAATGCAGTTTGATGGCAACGAAACGGCCGTCCATGTCGATCTGCCCGATGCCGGCATTTTTAACGAGCTTTTTGAGTTTGGTCGGCAGTCCGTCTCCGAAAGCCTCAGTGTGGAAATCGGTGAAATATACTTTTGCTTTTTCCATCTTTGCATTCTCCCGGGTCATTGAATTCACATTGCCCTGTGTTCAGAGCCTATTGTAACCATTTGCATGGTTTGATGCCAGAAGTTTCAGATGCTGGAATCGGCGAGTATTTTTTTCAGCTCATTAACAGGGTCAGGAACCATCTGCGCGCCTGACTGGGATTCGCCGGTGATGGCCCCCTGCATGATGGCGAGACAATCATGAAGCATGGTGAGACCGGCTTTTTTGCGAAAGCACTCTACCTCGTCGGGTATAACGAAACCTATCGAACTCTCGGTTTCGCATATCTCTTTTTTCATCAGCAGACTGCGCACTTTTTGCCAGGTTTCAACCGGAACCTGGCCATTGCTGATGCTGCCGAAAAACTGCTGTGATACTTTTCGAAAAAGCTGCCGGTCAAAATTTTCCGGCGCTTCGATGCTGTCAATGTGGTTGACCTGACTGGTGTGCAGCAGTGCCAGCAGCAATGGGCCGTCATACAAGGCACGCAACACTGCAAAGCCGCTCATGATCGATTGACTGCCATCTTCTATTCGATTGGCGAATTTTGTGACCTCTGAAACGAGTTCGTGGCTCATGCGGTCATCGATAATGAAGCGCACGGCCAGACTGTTCGCCTGCCAGGTCAGGCAGTCGACCATTCCCTGCCGCATTGTCATGGCGCCCCGCCAGATCACAAAGGCGAAGAAAGCCAGCGATAAAGCAATTGCCAGCAGAAAAACTTTTGCCCATTTCATGCCGGATAAGCCTCTCTAAAAAATTAAGCCGCGCAAATTATATCATTGCCCCGGGTGGTAATTGTATACTTGCATCAGTTCGATCATGATTGCGTAGCAGACGAAAAGGCTGTGTTAATGCGGCGAAACATGTTTCTATATCTGACCACTTTTTTGTGCGGTGCGGCGGTGATGGGCGTCGAGATCGCTTCCAGCCGTTTTCTGGCGCCTTATTTCGGTTCGTCGATGATCACCTGGACAATAATCATCGGGGTTATTCTGGTGGCCATGAGCATCGGGAACTTTGCCGGCGGCCGTCTTGCCGACCGCAATGACCCTGAAACCAGGCTTTATAAGCTGATCCTGGCGGCATCCGTCTGGGTCGCGCTGATCCCGGTTATTGGCAAGTATATTATCGCGGCCATTGCTGCCGGCTCCATTTTTCTTTTTCCCGGCAACCCGGTGCTTGCCGGCAGTCTGCTTGCCTGCATAACGCTTTTTGCTGTGCCATGTCTGATTCTTGGCGCGACTTCGCCCTGCATGATCAAGGTGGCCACGCAGAATCTCGACAACAACGGCAGTATTGCCGGCGAGATTTATGGCCTGTCGACGCTGGGAAGCATTTGCGGCACCTTTCTGCCCACCTTTCTGACAATTCCCCTGCTGGGCACTGACCGCACTTTTTATCTCTTTGCCTCAGTTCTCTGCGCCCTTTCTGTAATAAACGCCCTGCGTTACAAGGCCGGCCGGAAAGCGCCGGTCGCAATTCTGCTGTTGATCGTGGCGGTTGCGCTGTCGCCTTTTTCTGTGTCTTATGCGTTCTGGGACCACCCAGAAGTCGAAACTGAATCTGCCTACAATTATCTGCAGGTTAAAAGCAATAACGGCACCCGCTCACTATCGACTCATGTTTTTCTCGGAACGCAATCTATGTGTCCGCCTGATTCAGGTCTTACCAGCCTCTATTACGATCTTGCCCTGCTGGCTTATTATTTTCTGCCGCCGGTTGCTGCTGAAGAACGCATTCCTGTGCTGGTTCTCGGCTTCGCTGCCGGAACTTTTGCGAAGATGTCGCGGCGTTTTTTCCCGGAGAGCCTGATCGATGGCGTCGAAATTGACCCTGAAATCGTGCGGCTGGGCCGCAGATACTTTGCCCTGAACGACGATGATGCAAACGTTTTTATCGATGACGGGCGCATGTTTTTGCAGCGCACTGACAAAAAATATCGGGTTCTCTTTCTCGATGCGTTTCAGGATGTAACTTATCCGTTTCACATGGCAACCCGGGAATTCTTTTTGGAAGCCGCACAGAAACTTACCGACGACGGGGTGCTCGCCATAAATGTAAACATGCGTTCCCTCGAGAAACCCGATCTCGGCGATTATCTGACCGGCACCCTGGCAGGCGTGTTTCCGGTTGTGCTGGTCTGTGAGCACCCTGATTACTACAACCGCATCATTTTTGCCTCAAAGAATCAGCAGCTGAAATCGGTTTTTGCCGGTCGTGTCAGCACCCTGCCTGAAGATCATCAGTTGCGCGATCTGGCGACAAAGGCAGCGCTCGAGCCGGCTGCAGAATCGCAGCATGTGCTGACTGACGATCTGGCGCCGGTAGAACTGACCGGCTTCAGAATGATGAATCAGCAGATCAACATTGCTTGCCGCGAGATTCTCAAACGGGTCATTCTTCGCCTCAAAGACAGCATGCTTTGACTTTCTGCCTGATTCGAGGCTGAAGAAACTGCTGTTGTTACCGGTTGCCGTTTGCCTGAGCCTGAATGCGCAACGGTATGGTCTGACCGTCTTCTGGAATGATCAACTGATCGGAAGCAATGCCGGCCGCGCTGGCAGCATCGCGAAGATCCTGACGCCGCACCCTGCAATGATCCAGGGCTTCCATATGAATGGCGATGATCCTGGCCTGGGGAGCAGACCGGGCTGTTTCAATAGTTTGCCGGGCATCCATGACGATGGGCTCAAAACCAGGCTTTTGTGCCCCTCCGGAATGAGTGAGGATAAAATCGGGATTGAACCGTCGGACGGTTTCGGCGACTGGCGGGCACCAGATCGTGTCACCTGACCACAGTATCGTTGGCTCATTTTTGGCTTGAAAGACGAAACCCGAGACCGTTCCCATCATTTCAAGTATGGGGCCGGTTCCGTGCTGACCACGAAATCTGGTGATCGTGATTCCGTTCCAGTTAATGGTTTCTGCAACCGGAATTACGTTTTCAAAGCCTGCAGACCTTATCTGCGCTTCATCTTCGGGTTGGCAGAAAACTGGCTTTGTTTTCAGGACAGCCTGTTCAGCCGCACGATGGAAGTGATCCGGGTGCAGATGAGATACGACAACGGCATCGACGCCGGTGAGAATCTCATCGACTGACATGGGCAGATCCACCGTCGGGTTGCTGGCCACGCCCGCGAACGGTTGGATCTCCCCTTTCTGCGACAGCATCGGGTCGGTAAGAAAGACATGCCCGGCGAAATTCAGCCTCATGGTTGCATTTCTGAGCAGTTGCAGTGAAGTTTCATTTTCCGGCTGGCGGCGTTCTGCCCAGACGGACGAAGCAATTCCCAGCGCTGCTGCCAGCAAGATTACCCATACTGTTTTGTTCATACCGTTTCTCCCGCACTTGATTTGTGAAGCACCTGTCTCATAACTCTGACACAACCATTCGTGATAGACTAGCGTCTAATCTGACATAAAAAGGTTCAAAACAGACAAATGCGCAAGAACCCGATTTCTATTGCTATCATCGAGTATCCAGGTGTGTTGAGGTCAGCGATGTATGGTCTTGAGGAGCTTTTTCTGCTTGCCAATGCCGTGATCGAAGACAGAAGGCCCGCTGTCGAGTTCTTTCCGCAAATCCTGGGACTCGATGCAATTCGACAGCGAAGCATGGCGAGCCGTGGTGCGCAGAACGACCCGCATTTCCACCTGGTCATCCTTCCGCCAAGTCTCGCATCAAAGCTGTGCGAAACCCCGGATCGAACTCTCAGTGCCTGGTTGTCATGGCAGCACGAGGCAGGTGCGGTATTGTGTTCGGTGTGCGCCGGGGCTTTTCTGCTGGCAGCCACCGGTCTGTTACACAAACGACGGGCCACGACTCACTGAGGGCTGGCTGCAACATTTTCACGGCGGTTTCCTGATATTCATCTTGATTCAGACCGGATACTGATCGATGATGGGGACATCATTACCTCGGGTGGCATTATGGCCTGGGTTGATCTCGGACTGGAGATTGTCGCCCGGTGGGCAGGGGTTGACGCCATGCGCGAACTTGCCAAGCGTCTTGTGGTCGATTCAGGGAGGCGAGAACAGAGATACTACCAGCGGTTTGTGCCAGGATTTGATCATCAGGATAAAGCGATTCTCCAGGCGCAGCAGTTTCTGCATGCCAACCTGGCTGAGGAAATCCCGGTTGCGTTGCTGGCCAGTCAGAGCTGCCTGAGTGAGCGGATGTTCCTGCGACGTTTCAAAAAAGCCACGGGGATGAAGCCAACGGAATATCGGCAAAGACTGCGCATTCAGCGGGCATGTGAGCTTATCGAGGAGACTGATGAATCCTTTGAGCAGATTGCCGGTAGAATCGGTTACAAAGAGCAGAGCGCTTTCCGCAGGATCTTCATTCGAATCTGTGGTCTTACACCTCGTGAATTCAAGCGTCGGACTGCAACGGGAATGAAGTAAACGATAGCCCTTCGGTCTGAATGATTTTGTTGTTGCCAAAGACTCCAGATGTTTCGATTTCCTTAAACCCCGTTCTGTTGATCCGATCGGAAGCGAGCTGGATGCAAAGCGCCTATTATGAAGGCGGTAATGAAAAATCACATATCTACCGCAGAACTTCTTTTATTGAATCCTGCAAAAATAAAACCAACTTACTTCACCGGCGCGGCCATCAGTCGGGTTACTTTTTTGCTGACAGGAAGTCAGCGATACTCGACAGCATCAGGATAGATGCTGTCTGGTGCTACAGCGATTGGCTCAGAGCTGGCCTTTGCCTTCGGCAAACCGCTTCGCTCAGCAGAACCGCTCTATCCTGCGCGGTTCTGCATAAGCACATCCTGTGCGTAACAAGCATCCGAAAAAGGCCATGGCGCTCCTATTCCTGTTGCGCCATGCCATAAGCACCCTTCTGGCGCAATAATCCCGCCTTCTGTCCACGCCTGGATTATTCTTCGTAAGAAGTCAGCAAAACCGGTTTTAAATCTGCAGTTATCAATAAGATATCATGCTGATCATGGGCTCACGTGTGGCAGCAAATCGCCGTTGAAATTTGTTCTAATGCAGGGTATTACTGATATGAAGCAGCTTTTCAAAGCGTTCTCTGCTTTCTGATGAATTTGCCGGGGGTAAAATGAATTTTTCAAAAGCCGGACTTGTTATTTCACCCGAAACGGTTGAGAAGTTGAAGGCGTTTGGCCGCAAGGTATTCCGAAGACAGAATACGCTGCCGATCATCTGCGCCATGGTGTTTTTCATCGTGGTATTCTTTCAGGTCTTTCCGCCTGATATTCACGGGCGAATCACCAGTATCAGGCAATTGCAGCCGAAAAGGAGCTTTCATCCACAGGGCGATTTGCACAAAAAAGTTTCGACTATCTGGATGAAAATTGAGATGGGTGAGTTCTCAAAGTCTGAAGAGTTGCTGGCCAATGCAGAAATGGAACGCCTGCTTCCCCTTGAATTCGATGCCAACAGGTATTTTGAGGTATTCAACCGCCTGAAAATGGAAGAGGGTTACGTGCTGGACTACCGCTATTATCTGTCATCCCCCGAAGGCAACCCTATTCTGTATGCCAGAAAAAAAGACGAACCGAGAAACTACAGTATTGGCGGGGTAAGAACCACTTTTCGCAAAGATGCCGCCGATGAATATCTGTTGCACATAAAAACAGACGGCAGCCGGGAAGGATTCATTCAGCTGGCGGCGCTGCATCTGATCGGGGCAAATTTCTATCTCTACTGGCACGCTTTTTACGACGACCTGGAATTTTACAGCCGCATACCCGCTTCGGTGACCTACTACCAGGATGAGGTGGCCGTATCGTTTTATATATCGACGTTTCACCAGCTGATGGCCAGGCATACGCTGCGGATAAAACGAAATTTTCCGCACCAGTATGTTTCAGAAACCAGACGAACGATTATTCCATACCTGAAGTCGGTAAGACTTTAGTGTTTTCACCGCCGGAAAACGTTGCCGATGCCGATACCAACTGTTTCTGGGTTGCTGAGCAAAGCATTTTCGAGGTCGCTGTCAAGAATTGTGTAGCTGGTGATTTCGCCGCCAGCGGAACTGATGGTTACGAAAACCCTTTCTCCGGCCTGTGGAGAAAAAAACAACGGGTCGTCGGTAGTTTGAACGATAGGAACGTGAAAAATCCCGATCACTTCGCTGCCTTCAGATAATTCCAGAGGCTTGCTTCCTGAGTCTGCATCATTTGCTGATACCTGGTCATCCTGAATCGGAGCGGCTGGTATAGGAGCATTGGCATCATCATCTGAGAGGGATTTGAGCTTGATCAGCTTCTCGATGACAAAAACGGCCTGTTTGCTCGAATAGGTTTTCGACCTGTAAGTCGGGGCCATTAGTTTTGGTCTGGGAAGCTGGGCAGCATCAGGAGCTCTGTTTTCCTTGCCTGGCGTAATTTCTTCGATTGCTTTAACGACGGCAATGGCTTGAATTGCTGAACCGGCTATCCTGCCCTGGTAGATGTGACCGGGCAGCATTGCATGCAGAAAGCCCGATATCAAAACAAAAACCGCTGCCAGAAAAGCTGCCGACGGTCTATTGAAGTTCATATTCTGTCCTCCCTGTCGCAAAGTTTTATTAATCGGCTGTTTAATTATACTCCGTTCTTTTATGAATGTGTCATTCATGGATTTCTGAGCGTTTTGATCTTAAATATGACTCAAGGCATGGCAGGAAGTATGAAAAGCGGCGGTAACTACCGGTATGAATTGTAAGATCCGACTGGCTATTTTTGTTTGTTTTTTTGTTTTGGCGCATTGAAAGATAATGTTTGCAGCGGGGAGATGGTGTGCTAAACTTTGGCAAGTCACACATATATATAGCTGAAGTTAAGTTGTGATCACATCAAGGAGAAATGAGGAACCATGCAAGAAAAATGGAGAAATTCTGCGCGCGTCGAATGCCTCACGGCCATGGAAAAGGGATGGTCGCTGACCCAGGCGGTGAAAGAGGCCGCCAGATGCCATCTGTGCCATGATGCGCCCTGCACCAAAGCCTGCCCGGCCGGAACCAACCCGGCAGAGTTCATTCGCAAGCTGCGCCTGCGCAATGTTAAGGGAGCAATTCGCACGATCAAGGAAAATAACGTTCTTGGCGGCGTCTGCGCGGTAGTCTGCCCGACCGAACAGCTTTGTCAGAAAGGTTGTGTGGCGGCCGGCCTCGACCGGGCCATCGATATTGGCCAGATTCAAAGGTTTCTTGTGGAACATGCCTGGGCCAGTGGCTTCAACCCGCTTGAAAAGCCGGAGAAGAAAGATGGCAGGGTGGCGGTGATCGGATCGGGTCCGGCAGGTCTTGCCTGCGCGGCCGAGGTTGCGCGTCATGGTTACCAGGCCGAGGTTTTTGAAGGCATGGAAAAGGCCGGCGGCGTACTGCGTTATGGCGTGCCTTCTTTTCGCCTCAATCCAGACTTTCTCGATCGTGAACTGAAAGACATTCAGAGCCTGGGCGTCAAAATAAGCTGCGGGAAAAAGATTGGTGATGCCGGCGCGGAAAAATTGCTGGAAAAAGGTTATGATGCGGTCTTCTATGCCCCGGGGGCCTGGAAGCCTGTGGAAATAAAGATTCCCGGCAGCGAACTCAAAAATGTCGTCACGGCCAGAGATTTTCTTGCCGGAGTGCGCACTGGTGATCAGAAAACGCTGGCAAAAGCCGTTAAGGGCAAAAATGTTGCCGTCTATGGTGGCGGCTCAGTGGCCATGGATGCGGCAACAACCGCTGTTGCCCTCGGGGCGAACCGGGTATACCTGATATATCGTCGCAGTTTCCGCGAGATGCCGGCTTCGGGGCATGATGTGCAGATGGCTTTGGCCAACAATGTCTGCTTCAGAACCATGTCGGTGGTTACCAGACTTACCGGCGACGGCAAAGGCTGTATCAACGGTCTCGACGGTCTTGAAACTGACTGGAAAAAGCCTGGCGACACCTCGGCGGCCAATCTGGTCAATCAGCCCGGCACCGATTTCCACCTGAAGATCGATTTCTTCATTTCAGCGCTGGGCTATCAGCCCGAAGCAGAAGCACGCAAGGCCTGTCAGAAAATCAAATTCAACGCCCGCGGGCTGGTGGAAACAAGCAAAGACGGGGTTTCGACTGCGCACCCGAGAATTTTTTCAGGCGGCGATATCGTTCGCGGCCCGGCTCTGGTCGTTGAAGCGGTTGCCGACGGCAAAGCGGCGGGTCAGAAGATTGTCGAGATGTTGAGTTCAGGTAAAAAGAGTGCTAAAAGCCCAGTTAAAACCAGAAAGGCGGCGAAGTAACATGGCAAAGATTCGTGATCTTTCGATTGAAATCTGCGGAGTGAAATTTCCCAATCCGTTTCTGCTGTCTTCATCGCCGGTTTCCAATACTGCCGAGATGGTCGCCCGGGCTTTTGATGCCGGCTGGGGTGGAGTTGCCTACAAAACGATTGCGCACGACCGCACCAAAATCATTCATCCTTCGCCGCGCATGGCTGCCTATAATTACGATACCACGCCCCTGGTTGGCCTGCAGAACGTCGAACAGACGACCGACCGGCCGATGGCCGACAACTGGTCAGATGTCCGCTGGCTCAAAAAGCATTACCCGCATCATGTGCTCATTGCCAGCATTATGGGCTTCTCGATCGAAGAATGGGTCGAACTGGCAAAAATGGGCGAAGATAACGGCGCTGATATGCTCGAACTGAATTTTTCCTGCCCCCACATGACTGTAGAAGGCTCGGGCATGAAAGTCGGCCAGGCGATGGAACTTATCGAAAAATTTACCAGTGCCGTGCGCCGAACCGTTAATATTCCAATTCTGGCAAAACTGACCTCAAATGTCACCGATATTACCGTGCCGGCGCTTTATGCGCAGCGTGGCGGTGCTGACGGCATCACCGCGATCAACACTGTCAGAGCGCTGACCGAAGTGGGCCTCGAAGATTTCGTTCCCAGGCCGAATATCTTTGGGAAAGGTGCGATGAGCGGTATGTCCGGCCCTGCTATCAAGCCGATCGGCCTGAAGTGCGTCACCGAACTGGCACAGTGCCGGGAGCTCAAAATTCCCATAATTGGCTGCGGAGGCGCCGAAACCTGGGTCGACATGGCTGAATACCTGCTTTGCGGAGCCTCAGCGGTTCAGGTCACCACCGGAATCATCCATTATGGTCAGAGAATAGTCGAAGACATGGCCGAAGGCCTCTCTGACTGGATGGACGACCGCAAGCTCAAACGCCTTCGCGACGCTATCGGCAAATCGCTGAAGCATACCGTGCCGACCGATGCATTCGACCTGACGAAGCAGGGTGCTGCCGAGTTCGATCTCGACCGCTGCATAGGTTGCGGTCAGTGTTATATCGTCTGTCAGGATGCCGGGGGCCAGAACCTTGGCTGGGACAGCGAAAAGCGTCGCCCTGTTCCTGATCAGAACCATTGTCTCAGCTGTATGGTCTGCGGCATGGTCTGCCCGGTTGAAGGCCTCGTCAGTTATCGCTATCTGCCCGGCAAAAAAGAAGTCATGCCGGCGCCGATGGCGGCAAGAGGAAAACGGGTCGCAAAAAAAATCGCACCGGCAGCGAAAAACACTGCAGGTGCGGAAAAATAGAGAGATTCAAGATTGGACTCAGGCGGCGGTTCTGCATCGGCAGGGCCGCCGCCCTGATTTGCGGTTGGTTATGCTGCCTTTTTCTTCAGGGCGGTATTCAGGGCATCGCGGGCCTTTTCGAGAGTGCAGCTGCTGATCAGCTGGTCACCGATCATTACGTTTGGTGCCTGGCCGCACTTTTCGAAGCAGAAGGTAGCCTGAATGTCCACTGCATCCTGCAGGCCGCGACTTTCGACTTCCCGGGTGAGAGTTTTGAGTATGGTCTGCGAACCTTTGAGATAGCAGTTGGTGCCGACGCAGACTTTGATCGAGAGCTTGTCGGTGCCTTCACCGGTCATCAGCGGCATACCCTTGTCGGAAATGCGGCGCCGTGACTGATATTTGGTGTGCAGCAGATGGTGAGCCTTGTGGCTGCCCGGTTTATCGAGAACTTTTTCGTAGGTTTCGATGATATAGGGGTTTTCCTGCGATTTATGCAGCTGCAGCATCTTGTCGGCATCGTAAAGGCCCTTGGCGCGGCGTTTGATGGCACCGGGAGTGAAGTTGACCGGCTGGCCGGCACCACCGACGCAACCGCCCGGGCAGGCCATGACTTCGATAATGTCGTAGTTGCATTTGCCGGCTTTGACTTCTTCGGCGAGTTTGCGGGCATTCTTGAGGCCGTGGGCAATGGCCATGCGCACCGGTTTTCCGGCCACTTCGAGAGTGGCTTCGCGAATGCCGGCTTCACCGCGCACCTGATGGAAATCGACGTTGTTGAGTTTTTCGCCGGTGACCTTTTCGACGGCAAAGCGCAGAACGGCTTCGGTGACACCGCCGGTGGTGCCGAATATGACGCCGGCGCCGGTTTTGAAGCCCATCGGCAGGTCGAGCGATTCGGGTTCGAGATCCATGAAGCTCAGGCCGCTGGCATCGATCATGCGGCTGAGTTCCTGGGTGGTGATGACCGCATCGACGTCAGCCAGACCTTCGTGCTTGAATTCCGGGCGTTTTGCCTCGAATTTCTTGGCGGTGCAGGGCATGATCGAGACGATGAAGAGGTTTTCGGGCTTGACGTTGAGGACTTTTGGCAGAGTTTCGCGGGCCAGTGAACCGAACATCTGCTGTGGTGATTTACATGAAGACAGTCGGGGCAGAATTTCGGGGTAATACTGTTCGGCGAATTTAACCCAGGCCGGGCAGCAGGAGGTGAACTGCGGCAGTTTTTCGCCTTTCGTGAAGCGATCGAGAAACTCGGTTCCTTCTTCCATGACGGTCAGGTCAGCAGAGAACGAAGTGTCGAAGACCTTATCGAACCCCATGCGTTTGAGAGCGGCAGTGATTTTGCCGGTGACGATATCGCCTGAAGTCATGCCGAATTCTTCGCCAAGGGCAACGCGAACTGCCGGGGCGATCTGAGCGACGACGACTTTTTCGGGGTTGTCGAGGGCGGCGAAGACTCTGTCGACATCCTGCTTGACGGTGATGGCACCGACCGGGCAGACGGCGGCGCACTGGCCACAGTTGACGCATTCAACTTTGCCGATTTCCTTGTTGAAAGCAGGAGTGACCATGGTGTGTTTGCCACGGTGCGCGAAGTCGATAGCACCAATGCTCTGGATTTCGCGGCAATATCTGACACAGTCGCCACAGAGAACGCATTTATTGGGGTCGCGAACCAGTGAGTCGGATGAAAAATCGAGCGGGTGATCGAGTTTGGCTTTTTTGAAGCGCACATCGGTGATGCCGAGCTTGCGGGCAAGTTCTTCGAGTTTGCATTTGCTGCTCTGGGGGCAGGTGGGGCATTCGACCCGGTGATTGGCGAGCAGCAGTTCGACTGAAATTTTGCGGATTTCACGAATCTCTTCGGTGGCGGTCTTTACTTTCATGCCCGGTTCCGGCTTGATCGAGCATGAAGCCTGGAGACCGCGGCCTTCGATGTCGACGAGACAGAGACGGCAGGCGCCGTAGATGCTGAGTTCCGAATGGTAGCAGAAAGTCGGAATTTCGATTCCGGATTTTCTGATGAGTTCAAGCAGATTGCGTTCTTCGCCGATGGCAACATTCTGACCGTTTATCTGAACAAAACCTTTTTCATTGTTTGACATGGCTCACACCCCCGTGATGGCGTTGAATTTGCAGGCAGCCGCGCAGGCACCGCACTTGATGCAGACTTCGGCGTTGATGACATGAGGTTTTTTGACTTCACCCTTGATGGCGCCTACCGGGCACTTTTTGGCGCAGAGGGTGCAGCCTTTGCAGAGTTCCGGGTTGATTTCCGGGTGGGCAAGTGACTTGCACTGGCCGGCGGGGCACTTTTTCTGGAAAACATGCGCTTCATACTCATGTCGGAAATATCTGAGCGTTGAAAGAACCGGGC
Organism: uncultured bacterium; assembly: GCA_964474705.1. Classification (GTDB taxonomy): domain Bacteria; phylum Muiribacteriota; class Ozemobacteria; order Ozemobacterales; family Ozemobacteraceae; genus Rifleibacterium. The sequence goes on along the minus strand of CAYYUI010000044.1, from coordinate 27,162 downwards.
TCGGGGCAGTTTTACCCAGGCCGCAGAGCGAACCCTTGGCGACGGCACGTGCCAGTTTTTCGAGGTTAACCAGCGTGCTTTCGTCAGCATCACCGCGCATGATGTCATCGAGCATGCTCAGCATCTGGCGGGTTCCTTCGCGGCACAGCACGCATTTGCCGCATGATTCGTTCTGGGTGAACTGCATGAAGAAGCGGGCTACCGAAACCATGCAGGTTGATTTGTTCATGACAACCAGGCCGCCTGAGCCGACCATGGCACCTTTGTCCTTGAGTGAATCGAAATCGACGGGCAGATCGAGATGTTCCGAAGTCAGACAGCCGCCGGAAGGGCCGCCGATCTGCACGGCCTTGAAGCCGTCCGGCATCGGTCTGCCGCGGTCATCTGTGACGCCGCCGCCGATATTGAAGATGATCTCGCGCAGGGTAGTGCCGAACGGCACTTCGATAAGGCCGGTATTGGCAACATGGCCGGTGAGGGCGAAGGTTTTGGTGCCCGGAGATTTTTCGGTGCCCTGCTCTCTGAACCATTTGGCGCCGTTTCTGATGATCAGCGGCACGCAGGCGAGAGTTTCGACGTTATTGATGACGGTAGGCTTGCCGAACAGGCCGCTTTCGGCCGGAAACGGCGGTTTGGGGGTGGGCATGCCGCGCTTGCCTTCGACAGAAGCTATCAGGGCGGTTTCTTCGCCGCAGACAAAGGCGCCGGCGCCTTCCATGACGTTCACGTCGAATTCAAAATCGCTGCCGAAAATATTCTTGCCGAGAACCCCGAGTTTGCGGGCGTCTTCGATGGCTTTGCGCATGCGTTTAACTGCGAGCGGATATTCAGCGCGGCAGTAAATGACGCCTTCATTGGCTTCGATAGCCCGGGCAGCGATCATCATGCCTTCGATGACTGAATGCGGATTGCCTTCCATGACGCTTCTGTCCATGAAAGCACCCGGATCGCCTTCATCGGCGTTGCAGATGACGTATTTTTTCGGGTTCTTGTGAACCAGGGTCAGCTGCCATTTTTTACCGGTCGGGAACCCGCCGCCGCCACGGCCACGCAGGCCGGAATGCAGGATTTCTTCGCAGACGGTTTCGGGTTTCATTTTGGTAATCGCGGTTTTTGCGCCATCGTAGCCGCCGTGGGAGATGTATTCGCGGATGTCTTCGGGGCAGATATGACCGCATTCTTTGAGAACAGTACGTTTCTGGCGTTTGTAGAAAGTTATTTCATCGCTGCCCTTGGCATGTTTGCCGGTAGCCGGTTCGACAAACAGCAGACGGTCGACGAGCTCGCCCTTTTTGAGGGTTTTTTCCACGATTTCATCGGCATCAGCAGCTTTGACACGTGTATAAAGTATGTTTTCGGGCATGATGGTCACGAGGGGCCCCATCTGGCAGAAGCCGTGACAGCCGCTCTTCGATACGCGGATATCGCCTTTGCCTTCTTCGTGGGTTTCAACGCGGACCTTCAGACCGCTTGCCGTGATTTTTTTCACAAGAGCGTCGATCAAAGCCAGGGCGCCGTTAGCGACACAGGCGGTTCCGGCGCAGACAATGACGCGCCTTTCCTCGAGGCCGGCATTGAAATCGGCGGCTATTTTGGTCAGATCGATATTGTGGCTGCTCATTTGGTTTCCTCCCTGGCGATGATGTCGTCGATGAGTTTGGTTGTTGCTTCAGGGGTCATAAGGCCGTGAACTTCATCATTGATGACCAGAACCGGTGCCAGACCGCAGGCTCCAAGACATGAGACCGTTTCGACGGTAAACAGCATGTCGGGAGTAGTCATACGCCCTTGAGCGAGATTGAGCTTCTTCATCAGGGCTTCAAGAATCGGAATCGACTTCTTGACGTGACAGGCAGTGCCGTCGCAGACCTTGATCAGATACTTTCCTTTAGGGGTAAGTGCAAAGTGTGAATAGAAAGTGGCGACACCGTAAACCTGTGCAGATGGGATGCCCAGGGAAGTTGCCACGTAATACATGACATCTTCGGGAAGGTAACGGTATTCTTCCTGGACTGCCTGCAGAATCGGAACGAGCTTGGAACTGTCATTGTTGTAGCGCTCGATGATCTCACAGACTTTTTCGAACTTGCGCATCATGGTGTCTGTCTGGCCGTTCATTTCACGACCTCCTGTCTTAATTTTCCTGACTGCATGAGCAGTTGCAGTTTTTTCGAGAGAACAGCAAGGCCGGCGGCGAGATTTTCGTTCTGGACGATAACGCCGTCAGGGACCTTGAGTGCTGCCGGGGCGAAGTTCCAGATGCCTCTGATGCCGCCGCTGACCATCTGGTCGGCAACTTCCTGGGCAGCTGATTCGGGGGTCGCGATGACTCCGATTCTGACCTTCATTCTGGAACAAAGATTTGGAAGTTTACTGATGTTGAGAACCTTAACGTCGCAGAAAGACTGACCGACAAGAGATGGGTCGCGGTCGAAGGCTGCAACGATTTTGAAGCCATAGCGCTGGAAACCTTCATACTTGAGCAGGGCTCTGCCGATATTGCCGACGCCGGCCAGAAAGGCTTCGTCGATGCGGTTCCAGCCAAAGAAGCTTTCAAGGCTGTTCAACAGGGCCTCGATCTGGTAACCGACCTTGGGGAGGCCTCGAATACCTGTATAGGCAAGATCTTTGCGAATCTGCGGCGGGTCGAGGTTGAGATCATTGCCGATATGCGTGCAGGAAATGACTTCTCTGCCGGTTGCCAGAACTGATTTGAGATATTGATAATAGAGAGGCAGTCTTCTCAGGGTTGGTTCTGGAACCTTCACGAGTTTTTCTACCATCATCTTGTCTCCGTCTATTTGATTCAGACCCGGCTTTATTCTGTCGATCGCCAATCGAGAAATTTAATCAATGTTTTTTTATCGATAAAAATTTCCTGATTACATTCTTAATATAAAAGATATCGGCAAAAACGTCAATGAATTTTGTGAAAAAAGTTTCAAGCTTTAAAAAATAGCTTGCAGTCAGCTTTTGCCCGATGTGTTTAATTAATTAGAACTGCAAAAATTGCAGCAGATTTTGTTGCCCTTGTGAAGAATGCCCGGGCGCATTCAGAAGGTGAGATTATTACGCCAGGAGGGAGCTTATGGCATGGCGTAACAGGAATGGGAGCGCCATGGCCTTTTTCGGAAGCCTGTTACGCACAGGAGGTACTTATGCAGAAACGCGCACGATAGAGCGGTTCTGCTGAGCGAAGCGATAAAGCTGATAATGCAGTTGATCGAATGGTAAATATTGTCTTTGTACGGCTATACAAAACTTCGGTCATGGACGCAGAGGTGTCGGCAGGGCGCGTAAGCCTGGTTCAATAGCAAGGGGCTGCGTCATTACTGTGCTTGTTTTTATGCCGGAGGGGCGGTATTGCAGACAGCGACTTTATTGCAGGCTGCGGCGCAAAACTTGTTCGACGGTGGCTGCGTCAGCAGACAGGGCGAAATTTCCGGCCCTCGATGGGTTGAACATTTCAGGTAGCATGCTGATAATTGTTTCGCGACTGGCATAGGCAAGCGCCTTCTGCTTCAGATCGATGGTGTTGACCAGCTTAATGCCTTTCTCAACCTGTTCCTTGAAGGCAGTTGGAATATCAGGCGCTGCCAGAAACAGTTCGCCGATCGCAGCCAGTGTGAAACTGCATGCCAGCCCGTGCGGCATCTGGCAGTGCGCGGTCAAAGGGTAGGAAATTGCGTGCGCCAGGGCGGTTCTGGTGGCGCTGATTGCGTAACCGGCAAAAAGACTGGCCAGCTGCATTCCGGCCCGGTCGGCAAGACTTTCGGGAGACTGCTGCACCCGCTGAAAATGTCGGTCAGCATAGTTCAGCGCCGTTTCAGCATACATGAGACTGTGTGGGTTGATTTTTCTGCTCCAGATCGACTCGAGTGCGTGTGAGACCGCGTCGAGGCCGGTGAACAAAGTTTCGTCAGCAGGCAGTGTAAGAGTCAATTCCGGGTCGAGAAACGCGACGACGGGAAAAATATGCTCGCCCTCGAGTGAATATTTGCTGCCATCAGCGCTGTTCCAGATGGTTGCAAACTGTGTGACCTCAGAACCGGTGCCGGCGGTGGTCGGAACCGCATAAACCGGTGTCCGGCCCTGTCTTTTATCCGGGTAATGTTCGATGAGAACTTTGGTGAGAGGATTCTCATAAGGCATGTGCAGGCCGGCCGCGATGACTTTGGCGGCATCGATGACGCTGCCGCCGCCGGCTGCGAGAATCAGGTCGAAACATTCGCTTTTCAGGCTATTGATGGCTGCGTTCAGGTCGGCGAGATCGGGGTTGGGTTTGACCTGGTCGTAAACCTTTACCAGACTGTGATTTAGAGCGCTGATGATTCTGTCGCTCAGACCGCGGCGGGAAAAGCCTGCGGTAGTAACGAGAAGGATTCTTGGTGCATCTATTGTCGACAGAAGTGTTTCAAGCCGGCCCGACATAACCTTGACAGGGTGGCTGAACTGCCAGTCAGTTGCGTTCATCGATGAACCTCATGAAATCCCTCTTGTTGTCTGCCGGGCTGCTGGTTGGCCGGCCAAGATCCTTACGTGTGCCCGGCCTGATGATTGCTTCGATGAAAACCGGGCCGGCAGAGCTATTTGCCTCGCATATCGCTTTAACTGCACTTTCAGGACATGCAGTCTGGAAAAACTTCTCGAATCTGCAGGCTTCAGCCAGCATGCGGGTATCGATGCTGCCGGCTACGGTCGGTTGCCCGCCGACTGACTCGTGAACGCCATTATTGAGCATAATGTGAACGTAATTTGCCGGCCGGCCGCCGCAACCGATAACGGGCATGGCACCCAGATGCATCAGCATGGCGCCATCACCGTCGAGGCAGAAAACCCGGCGATCGGGTCGATCGAGGGCAATAGCCAGCGCAATCGAAGATGCATGGCCCATGCCGCCTACTGTCAGAAAGTCGCGTTGAGGTTCTGAACGTTTGACGCGCATCTCAAATACTTCGCGGGAAGTAAAGCCGGTGGTGGCGACCAGAAGAGCTGAATCGGGAAGCTGCGCGAGCAGCAGTTCGATAAAGGCTTCGCGCAGCATGCCTCTGTCTGCCTCTGGAGCCTGTCGTTCTGTCTTGTCAGCAGACGGTGCTGATGCAAAGGTGTCTTTGCGAACCAGCAGTGCGACAGGCCCTCGAGCCAGCCGGTTATCTGCCAGCAGAGCGCTCAGTTTTTCGGTAACCGAAGTCGTGCTGTCGATAATTTCATACGGAATGCGCAGCGTTTTGAGCAGGTCGGTAGTTATCTGCCCCTGGAGCAGATGCTGTGGTTCGTCTTTGACACCGGGTTCGCCACGCCAGCCGATTATCAACAGCATGCCGGTGCCGTAAATTTCGGGGGCGGCAAGTGATACCAGCGGGTTTATGGCATTGCCGAGGCCTGAATTCTGCATGTATACGGCAGCATACCGGCCGGTCGCCAGATGATGGCCGATGGCCATGGCCACGGCGTTACCCTCGTTGGCGGTGATGATGTGGCGATAAGGCCCATGCTGCAGGGTGCGGCAGAATTCCTTGAGCAGTGAATCTGGAACCCCGGCAAAAAGATCTATGCCGTATTCGCGCAGCGCAGCGATGAAACTTTCTGGATTTATCAATCAGCCGCCCCCGGGGATCAGGCTGATGATATCGCGAATCGGCATCATGCGGGTCTCTGCTTCAAATGAACGCCGGTGGCGCAGAATCTCGCGGGCGGTTTCGATCATGGCCGGGTAAGCGCTTCGCAACAGCTGGTTGGCATAAATGACGATGTTGACACCGTTTTCCATGAGCTGGTCTTCGGTTGTGCCGCTGTAGGTGCTGGGAACTGCAATCAAAGGTCGCCTTTCCGCCAGTTTCTTATATTCACGGCAGAATTCGAAAACCTCATCGGGGGTTTTCTGGCGGCTGTGAATCATTATGGCATCGGCGCCGGCTTCGATATAAGCTCTGGCGCGATTAATGGCATCGGTAACACCTTTGCCAAGAATAAGGCTTTCGATGCGGGCGATGATCATGAAATCGCGGGTGGCACAGGCGCGTTTGCCCATCTGAATCTTGTGACAGAACTCGTCTATGCTTTCCTGAAACTGGTCAACTTCGGTGCCGAACAGCGAATTTTTCTTGAGCCCGGTCTTGTCTTCGATAATGACTGCAGAAATACCCAGACGTTCGAGAGTTTTGACCGCAAAGACGAAATGCTCGGGCTGCCCGCCGGTATCACCGTCATAAATTATGGGTTTGGTCGTGACTTCGAGCACGTCGTTGATGGTGTTCAGGCGCGACGCAATGCCGACGACCTCGATGTCAGGCTTGCCGCGCGCCGTGGCATCGGTTAGGCTGCTGGCCCACATGCCGTCGAATTCAAGTTTTCCGTCAGGCGTGGTCTCGGCAAGATGCTCGATGATCAGCCCGGTCAGGCCGTTATGAACCTCAAGCAATCTTACGAGCGGCTTTGATTCAAGCAGTCGCTTCAGCGATTTGAGGCGCACGTCTGGAGTGGTGCCGATTTCTTTGAGGGCATTATGCAGCTGAGTTGATGAAATGCCGCGGGTGTATGGCACCTCGATAAGTTTGCCGCCCCATTGACTGAGGGCGTCAATAACCCGCTGACGCGTCTGCTTCTGTATGCCTTCTTTCCAGTCGTCGCCATGCACGACATAGTCGGGGCGCAGTTTTTCAAGATTAGGCACGTAATCGAGGGTTTCCTGGGCAATTACCTGCGAAACGCCCTTGATGTTCTCGACGATTTCGAGGCGCTGCTCGTAAGTCATGAACGGCAGCCGTTTGTAACTGGCGATTGCCTTGTCGGTCAGCAGCCCGATGATTACTTCACCGAGTTCCTTGGCTTTTTTGATGATGTTCAGGTGCCCCGGGTGAATCAGATCAGCACTCATGCCGACATAAACTTTTTTGCTCAAGATGGTCTCCTCGTTATTTTGCAGCTGCATGACCGGCAATATAATCTGCCATGACTTCGGCGCTTTTGCCAACATTGAAGATATTTTTTTCGCGCAGGTCAGCAATTCTGCTTTGCCATGCCTCTGCCTGGCCAAACAGGCTTCTGACCGTTTCGGGAAGTTGCTCCAGGCGGTCGGTGCCGATTTCGATGCCGGTAGTGCTTCTGATGATATCTTCGAACAACGCCACTTTGATGCGGTCGCGACCTGGGTTATGTATTTTAGGCGGTGTGGCGACCCAGATCACCGGTTTTTCGAGGCCGAACGCGAACTCGATGCCGGAGCCGCCGTGATCGGCGATCATAATATCTGCCTGCAGCAGCGAATCTATTGATTTAAGGCGGTCGTCGAATTCAAAACAACCAGTATTGCCGTAACGGTTACGCATTTTTTCGGGCAGATCGGGGTAATGTCGATGCGTCATGGGGTGAAAACGCAGAATAGTTCTGATCCTGGCGCCGGTCAGGCCGTCAAGTACTTTTTCAAGACAGTTCCCAACCATAGAAGAATCTCCCCAGGTCGGTGCGACGAGCACCGTCGGCCCTGTATGCCCAGGAGCGGCATCCGCCTGCTTTGCCTGACGGCTGCGCACTTCCTCGATCAGCAGATCGAGGCGGCAATACCCGCCGGCGACAAGGTTCTTGGGTTTGAGGCTATATACTTTTTCCTGCTCTCTTATTTCTTCTTCATGATAGCGGCCGACGCAGAAAACGGTATCGTAAGCATCGAAGGCGTGCTGGCGGTAGGCAGCATGGGTGCTGACCAGCGCATGAAAAATGTAGAAATAATGCACCGGATGATTTGAACGCTTCAGATAATATGAATCAAGGTCAGTCAGCGTCATCACGAAGGCTCTGGCTTTGAGGGCCTGAAAAAGAGCCGTTCTTGCCGAGCCTGAGCCGATAAAGAATGATCTGACTCCGGGCTGGGTAGTGGTGAGAACCGGGTCGGCCGGGTCAGAAGTGATGCAGGTTATCTGCCTTGCGTGCTTTTCGATGAGCTTTTTGACGACAGGTTCCATGTGAGCCCAGTCGGCTCGGCTTTCGGCGTAAAAAACAATTTTTTGCCAGTCACTTTCCAGACTCTGCAAAGCAAAAAAACCGCGCCAGGCGCGGAAAAAGTCAGAACAGCCAGCGAGCACTTCTGCGATAAAATTTGCCATCTGTTATTAAAAGGGGGGGCTGCCTTAGCAGCCCCCCCCCGCAGGTTTCAGCAGCCGTAAGAAAGCTGGAATTCATAAGGATGCGGGCGGAGCATTACCGGCATCGCTTCTTCTTCGCGTTTGCGTTTGATCCAGGTTTTGATCAGGCCGTCGGTGAAAACGCCCTGGTGTTTGAGAAAGTCGTGGTCGGCTTCGAGAGCTTCGAGGGCTTCGAGCAGGTTGCGCGGCAGGGCGCCGATTTTTGCCTTTTCTTCTTCGCTCAGATCGAAAATGTTGCCTTCGATCGGGCCGACATTGTGTTTCTGTGGTTCCAGTTTGTTTCTGATACCGTCGATGCCGGCCATGATCATGGCGGCAAACATCAGATACGGGTTGGCAGTGGCATCGCCGGCGCGATATTCAAAGCGTTTGTCGATCGGTTCTTTGACGTAACCCGGAATGCGGATCGCCGCTGAACGGTTGGCGGTCGCCATTACTATCGAAACGGGCGCTTCATAACCAGGCACCAGGCGTTTATAGGAATTCGTCGAGGGGTTGGCGAATGCCGATATGGCGCGGGCATGCACGAGAATACCGGTCATGAACTGCATGGCGGTCTTGCTCATTCCGGCATAGCCCTTCGGATCGGAAAACATCGGTTTGCCTTTTTTCATCAGCTTGAAATGCACGTGTAGACCACTGCCAGGCGCGCCGAACATGGGCTTGGGCATGAAAGTTGCCGACAGGCCGTTTTCAAGGGCGAAATTCTTGGTGGCGTATTTGATCTGCATGGTTTTGTCGGCCATGCGTCTCGGAGTATCGAATTCGGTTTCGATTTCGACCTGGCCGGGGCCGCCAACTTCGTGGTGATGATACTTGACCCCGATGCCCATGCGGAACAGCTCTTCGCAGAGTTCAGATCTGAAGGATGCAAAACGGTCGGCAGGTTGTTCGCCGTGATAGCCGGCTTTCAGGGGCATTGGATAGCCGCCGTTGCCCTTTTCGGAGTTGCCGGTGTTCCAGTGAGCCTGCGCAGAGTCGATATTGAATGACGCTGAATTCATGTTGTCGCTGAAGGTGACGTCGTCGAACAGATAAAATTCGTATTCGGGCCCAAGCAGCATTTCTTCGCCGGCACCGAGGTCTTTGAGGGTCGCTTCGGCTTTATCGCAGACATAGCGAGGGTCCTGTTCAAAACGTGGTTCGTCGTCGGAAATTTCATGGATATTGCAGATGAAGGCAAGGGTTGGCTGTTCCCAGAACGGGTCGAGAAAAGCGGTTGACAGATCGGGAACAAGAATCATGTCGCTTTTGTCAACGGCTCTAAAACCGTAGCTCGAGCCATCGAAGCCGAAGCCTTCCTTGAGGACTTCTTCGGTGACATAACGGGCGGGGGTGGTAAGGTGGCGCCATTTGCCAAAAAGATCGCAAGCCTTGAGATCAACACTGACAATGTTGTTCTCTTTTATGTACCTGACGGCTTCCTGTGCAGTTTTAAACATTACCATTCTTCTCCTTGTAATTATTGAACCTGTCAGTTAGTTATATCACAATTTTGCAGGGAATCAACCACGACGAGACTTGCCGACATCAGCAGGTAAGCCTGATCAGCAGGCTGAAAATCATGGTCGATCGCCAGCTCGACTTTGAAATACTGACAGGCCCCAGGCAATTCAACGAGCAGTGGTTCTTCTGCCGGCTTCAATAATCTGAAGCCAGCCCCCATCAGCGGGCTGCTCGCTGCCGTCTCTGGTGTGACGCCGGATTTTACGAACATCGAACGTATCAGATTAAAATGTTTTTCAGGTAGAGCCTTGCGCAGCAGAAATCTGGCAGTCGGCAGGCCGGCGGCGACCGGAGCTGCCTGCATGGAACAGACGAGATCCGGTTTGAGTTCCTTCATGGCTTTTCTGAAGGCACCGATTGCTCGATTGTCTTTAAGATCCAGGTTCGGTGCAAAGTGCCAGGTTACCGGCAGGTGGCGGAAATTGCAGGTGCCGCGCTGCAGCAGGTTGACCAGGCTGATCAGCGCAGTGCCGGCAGCGCTTTCCCCGGGAGTGTTTTCGGTGTAGAAAAAACAGCTGAACTGGCCTGACCCGAATGAATAATAGCCTGAGCCTTTGGTAAAGCGGTTGTCGAAAACCGCGGTTTTTTCAAAATATTCGCCGACTTCGGCGGGCGATATCAGTTTTTCAATTTTGATTGCTTCATTGAGAAGGTCGTAGAGAGCGGCTTCAATCATGGCAAACCTCGTGCATGGCAATTAAGATTCTGCAGATTATACCTCACCGGGTATCAGCTGCCCAGCAGACAAATTCGCTCTTGTACATGCGAAAAAAATAGTATACAGTTGTTGCGCATTCAGACTAACAGCGAGGTAAATTATGTCTTCACCCTCAACGCATCTCAGCCTGATTCAGACAGAACGTGCCATTCTCGATCTAAAACGGCATTTCGAAGATACTCTGACGAGCAGCATGCGGTTGCATCGCGTTTCAGCTCCGATGTTCGTATCGGCTGATTCCGGTCTTCAGGATGATCTGAACGGTATCGAGCGCCCGGTATCATTCTCAGTGCCGGCCATCGGCGCCACCAGGTTCGAGATCGTGCATTCACTTGCCAAATGGAAGCGCATGGCACTGGCCAGGTATGGTATTCCTCAGGGCGAAGGTCTTTACACCGATATGAATGCGCTGCGGCCTGATGAGCCAAGCATCAGCACATCAATACATTCCGTCTATGTCGACCAGTGGGACTGGGAACGGGTGATGAGCAACGGTCAGCGCCATCTCGACTATCTGAAGTCGACTGTTGAAACTATTTATAATGCGATTCTATCAACCGAACATCACATCTGCAGCCGCTATGGTCTGAAAAAGTTTCTGCCTGAAAAAATCACTTTCGTTCACAGTGAAGATCTTCTCGAAAAATATCCGGAAAAAACCGCTAAGGAACGTGAAAATGCCATCTGCAAAGAACATGGCGCCGTATTTCTGATCGGCATCGGCGGTCTGCTTCAGGATGGCAAGATTCATGACGGCCGTGCCCCTGATTATGACGACTGGACAACCGAGACTGCCCCTGGCCGTCATGGCCTGAACGGCGACATTCTCGTATTCAATCCGGTGCTCGATATGGCGTTCGAACTTTCATCGATGGGTATCAGGGTCAGCCCCGAGGTTCTTGAAAAACAGCTCAAAATCAGAAACTGCGAGCAACGGGCCAGATTGCCCTGGCATCAATCGCTTCTGGCCGGAAAACTGCCGCAGACGATCGGTGGCGGCATCGGGCAGTCGCGTCTCAGCATGCTGCTGCTGCAGAAACGCCACATCGGCGAAGTTCAGGTCAGCGTCTGGCCCGATGATGTTCTTGCCAGGTGTGAATCAGAAGGAGTGCAGATTCTATAACCGCTTCCGGCTGTTATCGATAACTGTATAATTCGATCGCCGCTGACCGGCTGGGTAGTTGCCTGTTCACACTGTTGCTGCAGAATGCAACAGGCAATTGCCTCTGGCAAACAGGTAATTCAATGAAGTTAACGGCCTGGTTTCACCCGTTGTTTTTTGCAGTCTATCCAATTCTTTATTTGTATTCAGCGAATTATGCTGAAGTGCAGTTCATCGATGCGTCAATTCCGGTGGGGGCAGGTCTGGTTATCGCGCTGCTCCTTCTTGCTGGCCTGCGGAAACTGACCGGCGATATCGGGCGGGCTTCTCTGCTGGTCACTGGCTTATGCTTCGCGTTTTATGCCTATGGTGCCTTTGAGGGTCTGGTGGCCAGCCTGAATTTTGGCCCGTCCATGAGAAATGTCTGGTTGCCGCTCATCTGGTTTCTCGCTTTTATTGTTGGTGAAACCATTGTCTGGCGCAACCGGACTCCCCAGGATAAAGCAGTTGGATTTCTCAACGCCATGGCTCTGTTTCTTTGTTTTATGGTTGCTGTATCGCTGATCATTTCATTCCATGCATCATATACGAAGTTTTCGCGGGCAGAAGGTATCGAAACCGGCCCTGCTTCAGATATTGCTGAAGGCAGCCCGTTGCCTGACATTTATTATCTGATTCTTGATGGTTACGCCCGTCAGGATGTGCTCAGCGACATGTACGCCTCCGACAATTCGGAGTTCGTTGAATACCTGACCAGGCATGGCTTCTATGTCGCGTCACAATCCTATGCCAATTATCCGCAGACTTACCTTTCTCTGGCTTCGAGTCTGAATTGCTCCTATCTCGATGATCTGGCGGCGCGTTATCATGACCAGAACAGTGTTGAACCGCTGATTTCGATGGTTCAGAACAGTCGCTTCATGTCAACGCTCAAAAAGGCAGGTTACACGACGTTAGCATATTCAAGCGGCTATTCAGGCACAGAACTGCGCAATGCCGATATCTACATTTCGCGCACTCTTATGGGCAGAGAGTTTTTCGATACTCTTGTCAACAGCACGTTTCTGGCGGCTTTGAAATTACCATTTTTCGATATGGCCGTTTCTCAGGCTGACATTCATCGAAATCGCATCATAGATACGTTTACTTCACTTGGTGAAGGCAAACTGCCAGCCGCTCCAGCCGTAGTTTTTGCCCATATTACCTGCCCGCATCCGCCATTTGTTTTTGGGGCAGATGGCAAAGAACTCAACATTGGTGAGCGTTTTCACATTCAGGATGGCAGTCACTGGGGAAATGACGCCGCGGCTTATCGGCGCCAGTATCGCGATCAGCTGGTCTATATGAATCGTCTGGTGAAAAATATGCTGCATTCATTACTTGCTGACCGTTCGCGGCAGAGAATCGTCATCCTCCAGTCTGACCACGGGCCTGGCTCGGTGCTTGACTGGCAGAGCTCTGAAAAAACAGATCTGCGCGAGCGTTTCGCCATTTTGAATGCGGTCAGGTTTCCCGACCGTGATTATCGCGATCTTTACCCGCAGATAAGCCCGATCAACACCATGAGGGTGGTAATGAACCGCTTCCTTCGGGAAAAGCTGCCACGGCTCCCTGATCGCAGCTATTTCGCCCCATGGTTTGGCCGCTACCGGTTCACCGAAATCACTGACCGCCTGCCGGCATCTTCGCAGCAGTGATATTGTAATCGTTGACGCTGATTGCCATCTGCACAAAAACGCATGCCGATGTGCCAGGGTCGTGTTATAATCAGGCACTTTGCGCAGGAGGCGGGATATGAAGAAGATTGACGACATCAGAAACCGGGTCAGCGGCTACTTCGATATAATTGGCTCTCCGGATACGCCACTTTCGGCGAAGATTTTGCTGGTAGCCGCTATAGCCTACTTTCTGTCGCCGATCGATCTGATTCCTGATTTTATACCGGTAATCGGTTATGTTGATGATCTGATTATCGTTCCGACGCTGATATGGCTGGCGTTCAGGCAAATCGAAGCTGCGCGTCAGGCTGCAGAAAACCGGGCGACTTTTCCGTCAAAGCCTGGAAGCGATAAAGAACCTGAAAAGATCGAGGCCGGCGAATGAAAAGTTCTGATCTGCTTATTTTATGTGATCTTGGCGGGGTGCTGATCGATCTGAACTGGCATTCTCATGCTGTGTCGCTTTTTGGGGGCGGCATGTCGCCCGAAACTCTTAAATCCAGATGGCTTGGCCTGGTTTCCGTCAGGGCTTACGAAGCAGGAAAAATTGATTTTGCCGATTTTTACCGGCAGTTTTGCAATGAAACCGGCAGTAATACGGATTTTGAAATTTTCAAGCGCGAGTTTGTCGGAATTCTTGGCGCTGACAAGCCAGGATGCTCTGAAGTCATGGCGCGTCTGGCCAAAAAAGGCAGACTGGCGATGCTGTCAAACACCAATGAACTGCATGTCGCTTCTCTGAGGAGCTGTAGCCGGGTATTCGATCATTTCGACGACCTGTTTTTTTCTTATGAACTGGGGCTGGTCAAACCTGACCGCGAAATTTTCAGCGCTGTCTGCAGGCAAACCGGCTGCAATCCCGGCCAGGTATTTTTCTTCGATGACAGCGAGACCAATATTGCCGCGGCGAAGTCTTCTGGTCTGCAGGCCTGGCGTGTCGATTCCCCCGGCGAAATTGAGAAAATAATCGCTGCACAACCTGTTTTTGCCATGATATAATACGCCAAACCACAGGAGAAGAAAGCGTGAAACTAACATCAAATCAGCGAAAACATCTCGAAGCTCTGGCTAATCATCTCGATGCCGTGGTTCGTATCGGCAAACAGGGCCTCGAGGCCAAGATCGTCAGCAGTGTGCGCGAAGCCTTCAGCTCACAGGAACTTATCAAAATCAAGCTGCTTGACACTTCTCCGGTTGATGTCGATGAAGTGGTCGATGTCGTAGTTGCAGCGACCGGTGCCAGTCTGGTGCGCACCATCGGCCGAGTCATCATTTTGTACCGACCATTTGCCGACAAGCCTCACAAGATTGAATTGCCGTCAGCAAAATAATTGCTACAACAAGACAAAAAAACCTTATAATAAATATTAGAAAAAGATACAGAAATTAGTGACTGGTTAGCTTAATAGAGAGGGTGGCTCTGATCTGCGAGCCCAAACCTATGCAGAGACAGGCGATTTCTTTTGTAGACACCGATCTGACCGACCGGTCTGTCGGTTCCTTCAAACATCGCTTTCTGGTCGGTTATCTGCCATTCATGCTTATCGTCGCAGGTCTGTTGACGGTCGTTCTGATGCTGATTTCTTATCACAGCCTGATTCAGCAGCAAAAGGTGCTTCTGACCCAGAAGTTCAGCCCGCACGCAGATCGTCTGCAGATGCTCATTCTTGGTGGCAAAGAAGCAGAACTGCCGCTTCAGCTTCAGACGATCGCCGACCAGCTTGGCATTAACAAAATCGAAGTTCATGATCAGCGCAACGTCTGCGTCGCTTCCTTTTCATCGGGAGAAGTTCCATTGCAGGTAATCGATCTGGTTTTCCCTTTGTCTTTCAAGAATGGCGGGGCAATCGACAGGCAATGGCATGTTTCTCTTCAGGCACCGGGTATTTCAGCCTTTGGTGATCTTCTTGACAGTTTCATGATTTATCAGTTGATAATACTCATTTTAATTACGATCGCGTCGATCACCGCATTCTTCGTGGCATTCGACGCGATGATCGGCGAACCGGCTCAGGCAGTTGTGCTTGCTATGCGTAACCGCCTCGATGGTGTCGACAGCAGCCCTGTAGAGTGTCCGGTTAATAATGAACTGACACCCGTTGTCGGCTTTTTCAATCGTTTGCTCGCCCGTGAAGATCTGAAAGCGAGACAGGTCGATGAACTGTTGATCAATTCTGGCACAGTCTGGTTCTCATTTTCTCCGGATAGCGAAACATTCACTTACAATGGCAGTACTGCCGGCATTTCCTGGTTGAATGCATCTCTTATCAGAACACCCGGCGATCTGGTTGGTCTGGCAAACTCTTCTCAGCGCGCTTCCTTCAGGCAGAAATGGCACGAGATCAAGGCCCGGCTGGCCTCTGAAGACAATGGTTCCGATGTGATAGAAGTGAAGATCCATGCCGCTCTTATTGGTGGCGAAACCGGAGACACCAGTGAAAAATGTCTGCAGGTTAACCTTTTCTGGTCTGGTGACAATGACAAGAGGCAGATTTCCGGGTATTTCAAAGATATCAGTCTGACTCGCAGGCATGAAGAAGAGCTGCAGAATTTTGCCGACAATTTCCGCCATCTTTACGAAAACAGCCCGCTGGGCATCTGGCGCTGCATCTGTCAGCAGGACCGCTATGATTATCTGAACCCGGCAATGGCTAAATTGCTTGGCTATGCTTCGCCTGAAGAGGCGATCAGCAGCATAGGCAGCATCAGTCGTGATGTGTTTTTCAATCCCGGCGAACGTTCATTTTTTCTCGATGAAGTGAAGAAGCGCGATCAGGTCGTAAATCTCGAATTACGCTTCAGACGCGCCGATGGAAGTGTTTTCTGGGGAGCCATTTTTGGGCGGCTCTACACATTTCAGGGCGTTCAGTATTGCGAAGGTGGTTTGATTGACATTACCGAACGCAAACTCGTTGATGAGCGGCTGCGCTGCAATGAAGAATTCCTCCGCCAGGGAATGGAATCCTCCGGGATCGTTTTTGGTCAGTTCGAAACCGTAACCGATCGCCTGCAGTTCAAGGGGGCGGTCGCTGACCTTTTCGGCCCTGTAATGTCAGAAGTTTCCATACTGAAAAACTTTCAGCGTCTGGTGCATCCAGAAGACCTGGCGCGGATAAACAGCTGGCTGGAACGTCTGCGCCGTTGTGAAAGCCTTACAGCCGGTGACCGGGCACCTGTCGAGTTTCGCATCTGTCGCGTCGATAATAATCAAAAAGTGGCCATTCGCTGGTTGAGTTTCACCGCCATCCGGCTCGAGGCTGTTGCAGATGGCAGAAACCGACTTATTCAGAGTGTGTTTGTCGATGTGACCAGGCAAAAAGAAGCAGAAGAAAAACTGTCTGCCGCGGTTGAAACTGCGGTTGCCGAAAGTCGTCTGAAATCTGAATTCTTCGCCGGAATCAGTCACGAAGTGCGTACGCCGCTGAATGCAATTATCGGCTTCAGCGAACTGCTGGCACCTCTGACCGATGATCCGCGGGCCCGCCATTATGTTGCCTCGATTCTTTCTTCCAGTCGCAGTCTCATCAATATTCTCAATAGTATGCTCGATCTCAGCCGTCTCGAAGCTGGTAAAGTCGAGCTGATAGTTGAACCAGTGTGCATTTCAGATCTTATCAACGATATAAAACACAGTTACAGTTCTGACATTACCGGCAGCGGCCTCGAATTCAAAACCTCGATTGGCGAATCGGTGCCGGCATCGATGCTGCTCGATGAATTTAGAATACGTCAGATAATTACCAATCTTCTCAGCAATTCTATTCGCTTCACTTCATCTGGTTTTATAAGCCTGAGCGTGAGTGCTGCCGTCAGAAATGCCGGGCAGACGGCCGATCTGACGATCAGTGTTCAGGATACCGGCCAGGGAATACATTCGGATGATCTGAAAGAGCTTTTTAAACCTCTTGCAGAAAAGAAACTTCAGCGTCCGCCGCACTCGGGCGGCACAGGTCTGGGTCTGATCATCTGTCATCATCTGGTTGAACTCATGGGCGGAAAAATAAAGGTTAAAAGCGAAATTCAGTGCGGGAGCCGCTTTGATGTAATTCTTAAGGATGTCCGCGTTGCACAGCCGGAAGCTTCTGCGGTTACTTCCGGCAAAGTTGGCAGACAGAATTATCGTTTTGACGGTCAGAAAATTCTGGTTGCCGATGATACAGCCTCTAACCGTGAATTGATGGCTGAAGCGATGCGCGGCGCCGGGTTGCAGGTTATCTGTGCCAGTGATGGCGAAGAGGCGGTCAGATTTGCCGTCCAGGAAAAGCCGGAACTCATTTTCATGGATATCCGGATGCCGGTCAAAGATGGCATCGCTGCAACAAGAGAACTGAAAAGCCTGCCCGGAATGGCCAAGATTCCCGTCATCGCGGTTACCGCTTCGACCAGCGCCCGTGAACAGAAAGAACTGGTTGAATTGTTCGATAACTTCATCTATAAGCCGGTGAGTCTGGTGCGGCTGTTTGCTGAAGCGGCCAGATATCTCAAGCATGGCACCGGCAAAGAAGAAGTCATTGCCCCCGTTCAGCATCTGGTAATGCCTCCAGAAGCATTCGAGCAGCTGCATGAACCCTGGAAGCTCGTCGACAGCATCAGTAATACCTGGCTGCCGCGTTTGAAAGAACTCGAAGGCGCTGTTTCCATCGAAGATGCCGCCCGGCTGGCCGATTCTCTTAAAACGCTTTCAGTAAGGCATTCTTTCAATCATCTGACGATCGAGGCCGAGAATCTCAACTCTTGTCTGCAGAAATATGACATGACCGGCATCGATAACTCGCGACGGCGCATCGGCCAGATATTCAATCAGGTGCTCACCGTCTATGCCCGACAGGAACTGGCGTAATCGAGAACCAGTCGTATCTGTTCGTCAGTTTCAGGGCTGCGGGTGTAACGGGCCGCGTTGCTCGCCGAAAAAAGTCGCGCCAGTTCTGCGAGCGCTTCGGTGCCGCTCAGTCCCTGGCTGCAGAGCCAGCATCCGACCACCGTGCCGGTTCGCCCTATGCCGCCGCGGCAGTGCAGATAGATGTGTCTGTTTTCTGACAGAAGGGCGTTGAGGCAGCTGATTATCTGGTGAGTGGCCTCAAGGCCCGGCGCAGAAAAGTCCTGAATCTCAAAACGCCGGTAAATAATATCCCGCTCGGTGATTCGGGGCAGAATCGGCTGATAATGAGGCAGTTCATCTTCCTCGGTCAAATCGACAAATGCATCGATGCCCGCGGCGAGCAAAACCCTGAGAAACTCTTCCGGTTCATCGATTCCGGGGTTATATGGGTAATTACCCGCAAGAAATTTTTCCGGAACCACCCAGTAGCACCGGCCCGGAAGCTGAATTTTCTGCATGCTTCGCGCTCCTTGAAAGAAACTTGCATAGATTGTAACACTACCCCGTCATATCTGGTATCATGCAGAAAATATACTGCAGATGGGGAATTATGCTGCGAATTTTTGTGCTGCTGCTGTGTCTGCTTGCCGGCACCGCCCGGGCAGAATTCGATCTCAAACCTTATGTGGTTGAACTCGCCAGTTCGGCTGCGATTCCAGATGAGCTTCTTTATCCCGAATACTTCCGCAAAACCGATCAGATAACTATTGCAAATCTGGTGAATGAATTTCGGGCGCGGTTTGAATTCTTTTCCGGAATGGGCTCCGAACCTTCTTATCACTCCTGTTTCAAAATGCAGCGCCGAATTTACCGGGGTCTGGAAAGAATGATCGCCTCTGCCGGCCATCTGCCTTTCAATCGTATCGATGACGCTCTCATCTACAGTGATGATTCGCCATTTTTCGAGCATCTCAGACCCATGCCGCTGAAAACTACCGATTATTGCAGTTTCAGGTCTTTTGGCGACCTGCCGGCAAGCGGCACAGTCTATTGCATCTATCATGGCACCGATATGAATGGCCGGTTTTATCAGGCCCATCTGCAGGAATTCAACGCCACCAGGCCGGCTTTTACCGTTTTTGATCTCGTCGAACTGCTGATCTTTCTGCCCGCTCTGCTGATTATTCCGGTCGTCTGGCTGATTTTGAAGAAAGCCCTCGAGAATAAAAAGCCCGCAGTAGAAGATCGCCAGGGTTGAAAATGGCCGGTGAATTCTATATCATAGCCAGAAGTTCCCCCTTATCCAGATCGGCGGTAAAGTGATGCACGCCAGACGCGCTCCGTTTTTTTTCAGATATCGGCAGTTCTTCAGGCTCTGGCTTGGTCAGGTAACCAGCCAGGCCGGCAATAAAATTTATCAGATCGCCATCATCTGGTGGATTCTCCAGACCTACCCGGAACACGGCGGCTTCGCCCTCGGAGCTTTCATGGTCGCCGGTGCTCTGCCCTCGCTGCTTTTCTGCAGCTACATCGGGCGGGTGGTCGATCGTATGCCGCCTCGGCAGATGCTGGTCGGTTGCGATCTCACGACGACATGTTTTCTGGCATTCGCCGGGTATTCACTTTTCAACAATATCCTCGATCTGAAGCTGGCATTTGCACTCAGTTTCATTCTTGCCACCATCGAGGGGTTCTTCAATCCTGCAGTGACCAAATGTCTGCCGTCTCTGGTCGATGAAGACGGCCTTGAGCAGGCGGTTGCCTTCCAGACTTCAACCCAGTATCTTGCGAGTTTCGGCGGTTCAGTTCTCGGCGCCATGCTGATCGGCTGGCTGGGAATTCCGCTGCTGGTGTCGTTGACCGCGCTCAATTACTTTATTTCAGCCATGATCGAGCTGACGATCCGTTTTCCTGAAGAGAAGGAACCTTTGCCTGACGAATTATCCGAAGCGGTTCCTGATCAGAATACCGCGTCTGAGCCGGCATCTGAGCCGGGCAATATCGACTGGCAGCAATTTCCGTTGCTGAAGTCGCTGCTGGTGGGTTTCGGGCTGGTCAATTTCTTTGCTACGCCTGTACTGGTAGTCATTCCGCTGTATGTTAAAACGATTCTGCATGCAGAAGCATCAACCCTCGGTCTGCTCGAAGCTTCCCTCTGGGTCGGCATTCTTATCGGAACTTTCGTCGCATCGCTGATTCGCACCGGCAGGCGTGCCATCAGACTGGGTGCAGCCAGCATGCTGGTTTATGGCATCTGCATGTTCATTCCGGGCATTTTCATCAGCGCCGGGGCTTTCGGCATCGCTCTGTTCATGGCGGGCATGTCACTCGGAATCAACAACGTCAAATTCATCACCCTGTTTCAGAAAGTGGTCGCCGACGAAATCAAAGGCAGGTTTTTCGCTGCCATGCAGGCGATCATCGGTTTTTCGTTTCCGGTTGCCTACCTGGTTTTCGGATATCTGGGCGATGTCGTCTCACCCGACCGGGTCTGCATCATTCAGGGTGCCGGCATTCTTGCCGTTGCCGTCTGGTTTTACCATCTGTCGGGCCGCGAGGGCGAGCTTCACAGGGCTTGAACTGCCTGAATTATTTCTTCGCCTGAGGCTGCAGCGGGAACAGTTTGAACGGTTCCTTGATCTGGCCATCGCGATCGGCAATGCCGAGGCCAATGGCGACAACCCTGCCGGAAACCGGTTTTGTGAAGCTTTCAGTGGTATGCTTTTCGAGAAAGCGTTTCAATCTTGCTTCGTCTGATTTGGCCAGCAGAGTCAGGTGCGGATTGAATTCGGCATAAACGTTGGGGCTGCCGTATTTGGTGATGTATTCAACCTTGGTGGGGTTGTCCTTGGCCCAGTCGGGAACAAAATTCGATGGATGGCGCAGCGGTGCCAGTTTTACGACTACGGCGTCAGAGAAAGTCTGAAGATTGGGATTGCGGTCAAGGTTCATGAAGAACCAGCTGCCTGAGGTGATTTCGAGGCCGGTGGTCTGGATGTCGAATTCACTGGTGCCGGCAGCGAGCTCGGCTACGACCGAAGCGACTTTTTCGAGACTTCCGAGCGGATACTGAGTCATGTAAAGGGTGCAGTGCACCTGATAGCCCTTGATGGGAAAAGATTCAAGACCCTCTTCGTTTTTCAGGGTCGTCGCCGCTTCGCGACAGGCTGTTTCAATTTCACCTGAAAGTGCAGCAAAAACATTGATTTTTTCGGTTGCCGGTGGCTCAGCAGCGGCAATGTCGGAGGGAACGATGATGATGATCAGAATGATCAGGGCTGTTATTGCTATAAAAAAGCCAGCTTTGCCAATTTCAAACATTGAATTTTCTCCGTTGCTAGTTTCATTCAAATTGCGCCATTTTTTCAGGGTTGTCAAGTTTACCGCGAAATGCAGCCTAAAAGAAAAATTGCCGCCCTGAGGCAGCAATGAAAAAGTTTTTGCAAAGTCTGTCATTCAGGTATGGCGATGACAACGCCGTTTTGTTCATCGTCTGTCGAAATTCAACAGTTGATATAACCTGACCTGAAGATAAGCCATCGCGGTCAGGCGGGCAAGGTGCAACTGACCGGAAAGCGAAAGCGGGCGGCCGATGTGAAACGGTCTGCCCGCTTTTATGATTTGGTTACAAAAAATATGTAGATTATTCGACAACTCGGGTCTGGCAGAGTTTATCGTGAATAGTCTTTTTTTCGCCGAAAAATATTGCCAGATTGCCGACAACACTGAGTGTCGAAATTACATAAATGGCACTGCGCTTGAATACCAGCAACAGCGGCAGATCAGTGTCGCCATTCTCGTCGATAACCGCGGTTCCGGTAGCGATCTGGCCCGGGCTTGCTTTTCTGAATTTCCAGAATGCAGCAAAATACAGCCAGTAGAAAAGAATGGGGTAGTTTACGTTTAAGTTGACGATCCATTCGGCGGCATTCATGCTTCTGGTTATTACCGCTTTGCCGTCGACGTAGGTGGTATCCCAGTTGTTGCGGTCGCCCGAAATATCCTGGTAGGAGCTGACAGTCAGTGGGCCATAGACAATGCGATGCACCGGCCACCATAGCCCACGCAGGGCCATTGAAACGGCAAGCAGAATAATTATGTCGATCATGCTGCTTTTTATGCGTTTGCCGAGTGAGGCATCGTTCAAATCCTGTTTTTTCTCAAGAATAGTTTTTTTGCCGAAAGTTTTGACCAGGGAATTCTGCAGGTTACCAATCTGTTTGGTGGCTTTGTTGATGTTATCGCCCCAGTTCGTCTGGGTCAGGAAAGAACCGATCGATTGAGCCCATTCATTGAGTCTGGCGTTTGAATCAGAAGACTCTGAATCGAGGGCGTTCGAATTGACGACCTTTTCGACGAGATTCAGCAGATGCACCGGTAATTTATTGAGTTTCTGCTTTTCGAGCGGTACATGATAGACGGTTACCGGGTCTGGCACGCCTTTGAGGGTTTTGGCGCCAATTTTTTCCGCGATGATTTCGCTGCGATCCATCAGCAGGTGTGTCGATTCGCTGATGCCGATCGAACCGCCCGGGAAACAGTCGAGACCTTCCATTCTGGCGGTGATATTGACGGCATTGCCGAAGATATCGCCCTGTTCGAGCGTTACGTCACCGGAGTTGATGACAACGCGCAGATTGAGATTGTTGGCTTTGTTGGTCATGCGCTGGTTGTATTCTTTGAGAAGCAGCTGAATGATGATGGCGCAGATGACCGCATCGGTAGCGCTCGGAAAAGTGCAGAGAAAAGCATCACCAATGGATTTGACCACGGTGCCGCGGTAAAATTCGATAACCGGGCGCATCAGTTTGTTGTGTTTTCTGATCAGGGTTACCACTTCTTCGCGACTGGCTTCGGCAACGGCCGCTGAATAGCCCTGAATGTCGGTCATCATGATCGACAGGTTCTGTGATTTTATCGAAGGGGGCATATCAGTTCAGAATCCTTATTTCCGGTTCAGAAGATAGGTTGATGATGACTTCCTTGAAGCGCCGCAGAGTCTTTCGAGCTTTGCGGGCGGTTTCTTCACTCAGTTTGTCGGTCTGCAGCAGGGTGATGATCCGGCGCGGTTCAATGACCAGTTCAGAGATTTCGGGCAGGGAATCTTCGCTGACCAGACGATCGATGGTCGCAGAAAAAACCTGTATTTCAAAATCGCTCAGCGGTTCAGCCTGTTTGATGCTCTCATCTGACAACGCCTGCACGATCAGCTCCGAAAGCTGCTTCTGATTTTCCGTTCTTATCATCCTGGTATCCTCGACTCCGCGAAAATGAAACTCTGCAGAAATTAATAATTATACTCCCTGCCCGACAAAATTTCCACCCCGTTTCGTACCTTCAGCAGTTGCTGCTCAAATTCCGGCCTGACGCTGAATCGCCTGGTTATGATTGCCGCTGTGCATGACGAAATGCCAAGAGCAATTATCAGGCAGTAGTAGAAAAGCCAGGTGTCGGATTTGCCTTCCAGATCGAGCGTGCGACCGATCGTGAAATTGGCAATAGTGTTGTAAAAGGCATGCGTAATGGTCAATGGAAGCACGATTCCGGCGGAAAGACGCCAGACAAAATAGTAAAGAACGAAAACGCAGGTGCAGTAAAGGACTGGAACAACCACCCGATCAGACGCAATCAGCCCAAGAGTTATATGAAACGGGATGTGTTTCTGATATTTAAGCCAGACTTGTAACAAGAAAAATTCGTTTTTTGCGACAAGCTGGTATCGGTTGTAGGATCCAGACTGGAAATTTGCAGGGTGAAAAAACTGTTGGGGCGTGATAGTCTGAGCGATATGGAAAAAATCATGACCCAGCAACTGAGAAAGCCTGAACTGATGGCGCCGGCCGGTGATATGACCAGCCTGCGTGCTGCGCTCGATGCCGGTGCCGATGCGGTCTATTTTGGCGTCGTGTCGATGAACATGCGTGCCAGTGCCAGAAATTTTGCCGTCGAAGATATGCCGGCGATCGCGGCTCTGTGTCATGAATATAATGCCAGAGCTTATCTCGCTCTCAATACGATCGTTTTCGACCGCGAGCTCGAGCTGGCGGGAAATCTTGTCGAAGCCGCTGCCGCTGCCGGAATTGACGCCGTAATCTGCTGGGATTTCGCCGTCGTCGACCTGGCGATGCGGCATAAGATACAGGTGTTCGTATCGACCCAGATGTCGGTGGCCAACTCGTCTTCATTGCTTTTTCTCTACCGGCATTTCGGCATCAGAAGATTCGTACTTGCGCGTGAATGCACTCTTGAAGAGATTGTGCAGATCAGGCGGCATCTGAGCGAAAAGCTTGGCGACGAGGCGGCGAATATCGAGCTGGAAGTCTTCGCCCATGGCGCAATGTGTGTTTCGGTAAGCGGTCGCTGCTTCATGTCGCAGTTCGGGTTCGACGCTTCTGCTAATCGCGGTGAGTGCCGGCAGCCCTGCCGGCGCGAATATCTGATCAAGGATATGCGTGAAGGCAAGGAGTTTCTGCTTGGTCAGGATTACGTCATGAGCCCGAAAGATCTCTGCACCCTGCCGTTTCTGGAACAGGTCATCGCAGCAGGCGTCGACAGTCTCAAGATTGAAGGCCGCGGACGCAGCCCCGAATACGTCAGTGTCGTCACCGCCTGTTACCGGCAGTTCATCGATTTCTGGTATGAGCAGCGTGAATCTGCAGACTTTGCCGAACGTCTTGCCGGGCTGAAAACAGAATTGATGGGCAAACTCGATTCGGTATTTCACCGCGGCTTTTCCGATGGCTTCTATTTTGGCCGGCAGATTTCAGACTGGACCGGCGGCAATGGCTCGAAAGCCACGCATCGCAAGGTTCACGTCGGGGTGGTGACCAATTTTTTCCGCAAGGTCATGGTGGCCGAAATCAGAGTCGAAGGCAGCGGCTTTTCATGCGGTGATGAATTGATGTTTCAGGGCGCGACCACCGGTGTGGTCAGCATGAAAGTCGAGTCGATCGAAGAAGCATTCAAACCGGTTCAGAGCGCCGGCAAAAATTCCCTGGTCGGGGTTAAACTGGCCGGCCTCGTTCGCGAAAATGACCAGGTTTATCTGATGGTTCCGGTTGATGAACTTGAGAACGTGAGGCAATGACGATGACCCGTGAAGAATTTGTGGTCAGAACCCCGGAAACCCCCGAGGAATGGGAAAAATACCATGAACTGTGCTGGGAAGTCATGCGTCGGCCATGGAACCAGCCGCGGGGCAGCGAACGTGATGCCCGCGAAAACGATTCATGGCATCGGGCCGTTTATTCCGGCGACAAACTGGTCGGCATCGGTCGTCTGCAGCTCAATGACCCTTCTGAAGGCCAGATAAGGTTTATGGCGGTCGCACCTGAATATCAGGGGCGCGGCATCGGCCGAATAATTATCGACGCCCTCGAAGAGGTCGCCAGGGAACAGGGTATCGAAGTGATCAGGCTGGATGCGCGTGAAAATGCCGTCGGCTTCTATCTGGTGCTGGGTTACCAGGTTGTTGGCGAAAGTAAGCTTCTTTTCGGTGATATTAAGCATTATCTGATGGAAAAGGTTTTATATGAATAAAAATACCTGCTGTGGCTGCTTTGGCATCGGTTGTTTTCTGGTTGTGGTTGCAATAGTTGCCGGCGGCTATTTTGGCCTGGGCTTTCTGCATGAATCCGGCAAGGAATACGCCGCTGACGGGCTGGAAAAAAGCGTGCAGAAAGTTACTGAACTGGCTTTCAGTGATGCTGACCGTGGTGAAATAGCCAGTATGGCGACAGAAATTGCCGACAGAGTGAGATCGGGCGATATCGGCCTCGTCGAACTGCTCGCCAACACCACCAGGCAGCTTGAAGCAAACCTGCATGTTAAAGCGATGCTGCTTGCATTCTACCGCCAGAATAAACTCTCGGGCGAAGCGGGGCCGGGCTTGCCGGTTGATGCCGAAGGTGCAGAAACGGTCCGACGGCTGATTTATGGTTTGACCGAAAATCGTATTCCTGTCGATCAGGTCGGGTCGATAACTGCATTGATCGTCGAGCGCTATACCGAAACCACCGGCGGCGAGGGCAAGGTCAAACACCAGATAAGCATGCAGCGACTTAAAACCGGCCTGACTCAGACTGAGCTGAAAGAAAGTCTGGCAATGATGAAAAAAGTGGTGGATCTGAACGCTGTCGAAGCTCCTGGTGCGGCATTCGATGCTGAAGCGGCAGTAAAAGCCGATTTTGTGAAGTTCTTTTCGGGTCTGAAGGAGGCGGCAGGCAAAAATGGCAAATAACAACTGGAAGAATTTTTTCGATACCATCGCGCCTGTTTACGAAAAAGAGATTTTTACCCGCAATACCCTGGCTGAGATCGATTTTATCGAAGAGGTGCTGCAACTTCCGCATGGCGCTGCAGTTCTCGATCTCGGGTGCGGTACCGGGCGGCATGCAATTGAACTTGCCAGACGCGGTTACCGGGTTACCGGAGTCGATATTTCGGGCGGCATGCTCGAGGTGGCCAGACGCAATGCTGCGGTTGCCGGGGTCGATGTCGAATTTGTCGAAAGCCCGGCCCAGAATTTTGCCGGCGCCAGACGCTATGACTGCGCGATTTCTTTGTGCGAAGGCGCTCTGTGCCTTTTTTCTGAAGAAGATGACATCTGGGCCAAGGATATGGGCGTATTTGCCTGCATGGCCGAGCATCTTCTGCCCGAAAAACCTTTTTTAATTACGGTGTTGAGCGCTTTCAGGATGATAAGATCGCTCACTGACGAGCAGGTGGCGGCCGGGGCTGCCGATCTTTGCACTCTGACCACCAGAAACCCGTGCGATGTCGATGTCGACGGCCGCAATGTTTCGATTCAGGCGATCGAGCGTTATTATACGCCGCCTGAAATTGTCAGAATGGTGAATCGTGTCGGGTTGAAGGTCGATCACATCTGGGGCGGAACCGCCGGAAACTGGCGACGTGGGCCGATTTCGCTCGATGAATTTGAGTTCATGGTCGTAGGTCACCGCAAGACTGACGACAAGAAAAAGAGTCATATCTGAAAATCGGCTGAATCTGCAGTAACAGCAGCCCGACTGGCCGGCCGAGGCGTCGAATCGACTCAATGTTGCCTTTGCCGGAATTATTGATAACTGCATAATTTAACCCCCCCTCTAATAAATCATAAACAGGCACGGAGAGAAGACGGGATTGCTTTTTCGGAA
>CAYYUI010000043.1:0-41904 GCA_964474705.1 uncultured bacterium | reverse complement strand
TTCTGGAAATGGTTTCAGGCTACAAAACAAGCCGACCCGTTAAACTCCTGTTAAAAACCATGAGTGATATCTGACCTGATTCAAAAGGCCGGCAACCGAGATGGTTGCCGGCCTTTTTCATTTTCCTGTCTGTTAATACCGCTTCAACATGCCGGCAGAAGTTATATTAACAGCAGATGAAACCCGACAAACAGGCCAGGCCTCGTTGAAACGGTTCGAGTTTATCCGTCGGCGTTCAGTTGCCCTTGAAATACAGATTCACGGCATCTTCAAAGCCAGACTGATAGCTGAAATTGAAGTTAATCGATGGCTTCGTCATCAGCTTGAACCCATCGGCAGAAAGATTCGCGAACCCGACTTTGACTGAAGCAGGGCCGGCAGACACTTCGACTTCATGTCCGGTATAGGAATCCGGAATTTCAGGCAGAAGCTCGCGCAGCGGTTTACCCACATCCTTGATTTGTTCGGCAATCTGAAGGCTCAGGTCTTTCGCGGCTTTAACAACCTGTTTCATGTCGCTGTATTTGATTGAATAGGCGACAACTGACCAGAGCGATACATTGGTGCCGATAAGAAAACCGACTGCGTATTTAGATGCATCCGAGATGATCTCGGTAATCGGTTTTTCGACCATGGAACCGTGCGAACCATTATCAAGAACTGAATTCATTTCACCGGTTGCCGGGTCGAACACGAACCATCCGGCTCTGAGTTTGCCGGCAACCACAGGCGCCATCGTTGGAAAAATGACGCCTCTGCCATTTTCGGCTGCCTGCTGCAACAGAGTTATCGTCTGCTCCGGCAGAGCTTCGGTATCGAGACCTTCGATAAGAGTATCTATTTGATCAGGCCCGACCACCAGCAGTTTTTGCTTGTCACCGCCCTGCCAGCGGCTGAACAGACTGCCGCCTCCCATAACCTGATGCTCAATCAAGGTATTGGCAATACCCATGAAGAAATTGAATGCCCGCACGGCCTTTTCTTCGCCCTGAACCATCGGATTGATCTGACGAAGGTCAAAAACAGCCCGCAGAGCACCTTTTTCACCAGTCATAGTCAGGATAATCGCCCGCATCTTTTCGCCGGGCCGACCGATTTTGACGCCGGTGCATCTGACTGCTTCAGCCTCGGCTTCACTGTGTAATGCCATAAAATGATAGATCTTCGATCTTGTGAACCACCTGGCGGTCGATCTGGTTCCGGGAGCATCGGGTGTTTTGCTGTTGCAGAATTTCTCACTGAGAGCTATCGCCGCCGAAGCGTTCATATCAGGCATGCAGAGGGCAATAGTTCTGAAGGTGTCAGCAAGCGAAATGCCTTTTTCCAGAGGCCTGACAAAGCTGAGTTCCTGTTCGCCGAATTTTATCTGTATGACTTCCTCTATCACTTCGTTGTCGGCAAGAGAAACTGGCTCGACAAGGTTCTCTAACTTGCCGGCAGCGCCTTCAGCCGCTACCATGAGGGTATTGCCACCATCCGGGGAAAAATAGAAGAAATCCAACGGTGACCGCGACAGGGTCGCAAAATCCAGCTGGCTGCTCTCGAAAAGCGGCAGTTCATACAGATCGTTAGCTTCAGAGCCGCCGCCGAGAGCGTCGCCCATTGAACCCATCATTGCCGATTGTCCTGTTTTGCGGGGCTTTACCTTGAGACTGAATTTGATTCCGGCAATATCGTTCACCGGGTCATCGGCCTCGTCGCTCATTTCAGCTTCTATCAGCTCACCCAGCTCCGCAACATCCTTGATGAAAGGAAAAACCAGATTGCGCCCACCGGCGGCCAGGACCGGAACCTGCGAAAGTTCCGATTTCCATCCTGTCAGCCGGAAAAGCTCCTCTTTTCCTTTTTCAGTCAAGGTTGCCAGTTTGCAGCCATCAGAAACGATCGCACCCGTCGATTTAAAGTAATGCCGGGCCAGTTCGAGCAGGTCGTTTGGAGTTCCCCAGTTCTGCATCAGAACAGCTTCTGGCGCGTAGAATGCCCCGGCCGCACTTTTTTCTGGAGGAATACAGCGGATAGCACGCAAAGCCTGTAGAAAATCTTCGACATTCAGCTTAAGCATCGCCTCATATTTCGAGACAACAGCATCTTTAAAGTCAGGCGCAACCAGAATCTTCCCATCTTCAGCAAGTTCGGAGGTTTCAGATGCTGTCCCGGCGGTATTGCCAGTTGAAGCAGATATGATACCTTCCGCTGCCCCTTTCTTTTTCCAGCCACGGGCGACACGCTCGGCATGAACAGCTGTTGCAAGAGTTCTGACCGAGTTATCATCCGAAATATCGCCAGAATAGTTATCAGCTGCAGCCAGCATATACTCATCGAAACTCCCGCCATTCTCAGCCGGAAATTTATACTCGAGCCCGAAAAGACCTGACTTCAGCACAGACCCTGCCAGAGTTTCAACACCTGGCAAACTGATGACTAGAAGAAACCTGCGGCTGTGTCCATCGGCAACTTCAACCCTGTCGGCAGCCTGAAACATGTATTCCTGATTGTCGGTTTCGGGCGTATGAACATCGCCACCGGCCTCAACACTGCACAATTCTGCAACCGCTATTGCCGTGCCTTCTCCGTCTTTCTCATCGGTCAGCGTCAGGTCGAGATACAGATTCGCGCCATCGCGGCTGAACGCGTTGACCGCCATACTGATTTTATCACCCTTACCGCTGCCCAGAGGTTTATCAGCTTTGACGCGGCTGCTGCCGCAGGAAAGTAGAAGCTCGCCGCCGGCGATATCGACACGCAGAGTGCCCCCTATTTTGCCAAGAGCTTTCGGCAAAACATAAGCCTGCCGCAGATGGTTGTCAGAACCCGGCAGAAACAGAATCTGGCGAAACCAGCCCATCGGCAGGCTCGCAGTTCTTGCCGAGGGAGCTATTACCAGATCGCCGAACCTGGTAGGCAACAGCATCGACAGTCGCTCAGCAGGATTGATGTCAAGAAATGCCCGCACCTGCGAAATTACCCGCAGATCAACTGTCCGCAACAGGTAGTTTTCCATAGGTTCCGGCATCTGCCGATCGCCACAACCGGCAACCTTCAGTTTAAAAGCTGCAGACAGACTGCCTTCGACATTTTCCGGCAGTTTTTGCAGTTTTAATTCGTCTTGTGCAGCATCTTCGTTCCCGATCAGAGGAATATGCACATTGCCATTGATGTTGTCGTAGAAAGTCAGCGACGCCTTCGCCAGGCTGCCCGAGTCTCCATAATCAAAAACCAGCCATCCCTCTACGGCTGAACCGGCTGCCACCGTCAGACTTTCGTCATCAGGAGTCAGAAGCGGATCTTCGACAAGCCACGAAAGATCAGATACCGGCGCGGGCTCGAGCTGATTGAACCTGGCAAAAAAGTGCATGCGCACATCACTGATCTCGTAGGGCGGCACTTTGAGCACGCTTTTTCCGGAGCTACCGGTGCCGGAAACGACAGAGGCCTGGTTCGCTCCCGCATCTGAATCAGCCGGTATTTCCTGACCGGAAAGATTGTTCTCGAAACGCAGCTTCAACGCCACACATGGCCGGCTGATACCACGAAACTTGCTCATCATCAACATTTCCAATACCGAAAGACGCATAGCGGCATTTGTTTTACTGGCATTCATCGGCATACGCTGGGTTATCAGCGTTTCTTCACGGGTCTGACTGCTGCCATACAGAGAACGGCTCAGATCGAGACTGTAGCGTTCGAGCTGCTGCGGCATGTCTGCATAAGATAGCTTCAGACCATTCACAGCTGCTTTCGAAACGACCGGGGAAGGGGGCAGCACTGTTTTCTCGCCGGCGCTCATGATCAACAGCCGGCCATTGTCATCGCGCCTGCTGAAGGTCAGCTGCACCGGAGTTCTGGTATCGCCGGTTCCCGACGCAACAACGAGTGTTCGGCCAAAAGTTTCTACCGCCTCACGCACCGCTTCAAGGTTGGTTGAAACGACCGCTCTGCCATTGCAGATTTTTGCCGCCATATCGAACGGCGCTTTCTGTGACTCATCGACCATGCCGATCCAGGTGGTCTGTATTCCAGCATCTTTCAGACTTCCCAGAATCGCTTCATAATCCGGCGAAACGGCCGCCGGATCGAGTTCCAGCCCGGCATCGGTTATGAACAGCAGGTATTTGCGATCGGTCGGAATCTCGTTGAGCATTTTGAAAGAAGCCTGCAAAGCCTCGAGAGTGGCGGTACCACCGTAAGCTTTCAGCGGCGCAAGACCGGCGAGCAGCTGTGATCTGTTGCCGGTAAATACCTGCTGCACGTCCATATACATGTGGTAGCTCATCAGCTGTACAATCGCATCTTCAGGTAGTTTTACGAACAGATCGCGCAGAATCGCCTTCGCTTTTTCGAGGCGATAATCACAACCCTCTTCGCTCGGCGGCATGCCCATCGAGCCGCTGGTATCGAGAACTACGCTGATTACCGGGGCATCGGAATTACCACGGACACCTGGCCGCCGATAAACCATCTCGTGCTCACGACCCAGAATTGAAGCGACCTGCGCGAATACTTTGCTGATATTATCTTTATCTGCCTTGTTATAGCTGGCACCAGAAAGGGTTGCCAGACGCTTCAAAGTCGCTTCATCAGGCTTTTTGCCGAAACCGATCGTAAAAACAGGAACCTCCGAAGCTTTAACCGCTTCGAACATCTCTTCAGGCTTAGTAGTACTGCCCGGGCCGGTATCGTTATGATTGGCATCAAACCCATCAGTAAAGAGAAGAATGGCCGGTCGGCCTTTGCCGGTGGATTTCTGCAGCCCGACCATGACGCTGTCGTTAAGACAGGTGGCGCCATCTGCTTTGACCGCTTTCAGGCCTTTAATAAGACCGGCCCGGTCTTTTGCCTTAACTTCGCGGGGTTTGGTATCGAAATCGACCAGAACGATTTCGCTGTCGGCCGGAAGCAGTTTGACGAACTGCTCTACCGAAGAAAGAGCCAGTTTCATATCGCTCTTCATGGATCCGGAGGAATCGAGAAGAATGGTCAGATGCAAAGGCGATGCAATCGGACCGGCTGAAATAACTTCGGCCGGCATGCCCCCTTCCTGAGCTTCAAGCTCTTCCTTTTTCACGACACCCTGCCAGTTTGGCGTCGCGAACCGTACCGAGACCTTGTCGCTATCAAGCAATTTGACCGACCTGATCTTCAATTCCCGCTCAAGTTGCATTGTTCCTGAAGCGATGGCGGCCGCCACTTTTTCACTGCCTTCATAAGCATCTGGCTGCGGGGCTTTCGGCCAGTTCTCGATGAGGGTTATTTTGCCAGGCTGCACAGGAATCATACGTGCCTGCACAGTCGAAACCAGCGGTGATAACTGAGACAGGGTGTAAAAACCGACCGGCACCGGTATCAGAAGATCACCTTCAGCGGTAACCGACCCGGAAAATTCAGTTGAAGTATATTGAAAATCAGGATGGTTGACGTCACCGACAGCGATGATCGAACTGTTATCAGGTTTTTTGATCTGAATTGCCCCGGTTTTTTCCGAATAGTCAATTTTTTCAACCGGTCCGAGATCGATTACTCTAATTTTTCCGGAAACAGGGCCGGCCAGGCAGACCAGCTTCAGCTTCCATTCACCGGGTGCCGGCTTCATGTTGTCGACAATGCTTAAAGGGCCATCATGAGCGTAAACTTCGCGTTCAAAACTGTTGTTCCAGGTGACCGGCCCGACGGTGATCACATTGTTGCCTTCAATTTTAAACCCGGCATCTGAAGAAGCATTACCGGAAAAATCGACGGCCAGTGCCAGCATCCGGTCGCCGGGGTGGGCAAGCTCTAGCAGAATAGTTTCTTCTGTTTTGCTTAAATTGAACTCAGCGGGTTTTTCAATGGCAATGATAGTTGCATCCGCCTGAACTAAAGCACTTATAACGAACAATAGTACGAAATAACAGATTTTACGCATGCTGTAGATCCTTATCGCGAAATTTTCTCATGAAAAGCATTACAAAGAGCCTGTATACATCAGGTCAGCAAATTTGGCAAATCTACGACCAGTCTGACGGGTAAAAAAAAACGCCACCCGAAAGACAAGGGTGGCGGCCTTTTTTTAGTAACTCAGGGTCTGAGAATTCTGATGAAATTTGAAAACAGGTTGTTGATGTATTCCATGGCGATACTGATCAGTTCACGTATGCGTTCAATCGCCCTGGCATCAGCATCTGCAGATTCAGTGGTTTCAGTTGTTTCGGCGGCGGTCTCGTCAGCGTCGTCGGAAGTTTCTTCGAGCCCGTCCTGGTTCTGGTCTGAAGATTCTTCAGCAAGTTCTTCTTCATCCGGGTCTTCTTCAACTGCATCCTGCGGGTTATCGTTGTCAATCACCGTATCATCGGCAGGCTGTTCTTCAACAGGCTGTTCTTCAACCTGTTCTTCAGGCTTCTGTGATTCGTCATCAGAGGGTGCCGGCGTTGTTTTATCGGGTTGCTTGTCTTTTTCTTCATCTTTCTTTGGCTTGTCTTTGACAACCTTATGCTTGAAGACCCGGTCAAACTTTTTGACGAATTTTTTCGTTTTCGGGTTATAGGTTCTGACCACCGCTTTATCCGGGGACAGTTTCAACACCTGAACCCAGGCAATACTCGGTTGGACGGCCGGGGTATGAATATTGGTGACTTTGTCTACTTTGTTTACTTTGGCGCAGAAGTTGGACGAAGAGGGGCTCATGTGAACATGGCCGGATACCCAGAGAAAGACCTGCGGGTTCTTTTTCAGAATCTTGCGAATCTTTTCTGCCGGTTGAGCAGTTGCCTGAGGAAGCGTCAGGCCACCTTTGCGATGGTAACTACCCATCAGTGGACCGTGGCAGAAAATGATCGTTGGCATATCATGGTTTTCTTTGAGCGTTTTCGCAAGAAAATCAAGGGTCGTTTCAGACAATCTGACCAGGCATTTGGCGTTGAGATCGTCATTAGGCAGAAAAACAAGAAGGTGGCCGCCGACCTTTCGGGTATAGCGGGGTGCCTTTAACTTGAGAAGCTTTCTAAAGCGCTCGATTTTGGCTTTTCTTTCTGAAGGGGTAGTGCGAAGTTTCGGGTTCTTGGCATTCTTGTTTGGATTGTAATGATCCTTGTAAAGCATATCGTGATTGCCCTGAACCGCAAGAATAGGCACAGAAAAGTTGCTGAGAGTCTTGATCAGATAAGAATATTCTGCCGGAGAACCAATTTTTTCTACCAGGTCACCGGTAATTGCAGTGGCATAGATACCAGGGAGTTTGTTGATTGCCTTGATCGCGGTTACCAGAGCATCATGATTGGCTGGTCGACAATGCAGATCGCTCAATACTGCGACCGTGACCGGCTTATCTCTTGAATCATCTTTAGCATCAGCCTTGTTAACTTTATTAAACTGTGCTTCAGAAGCGTCAAGGGATGTACTTTCTCTGATGGTGATCTGACTCTGTTCAGCAAAAGGATTGGCTGCGACCGGGCCGACAATGCTGATCAGCAACAGCAGGAGAAAAAGTGCCTTATGGCAGCAATTGATACGAAGGTTCATAAAAATAGCCTCCTTCATCTGAGAATACAGTACATTATACTATGCTCAATCCTGTAAAGTTTTCACAGAAAAGCCAAAATTCCCTCGAAGTTGTCAGAATCTGTCAGGTGGGTTAAATTAATAGCATGATAAAAGTCATAAACGCACATGAATACAGTGGTGGAATCGAAAAAGCAGTCGAGTTCATACATGGCATCTGGGGCAATGCCAAAAGCCTGGCTTATTATCAGGATGCCATTCGTCATTCGTTCAATGGCGGCCGTTTACCGCAGTTTTATCTGCTGATGCGGTCAAACGAAGCAATAGGTTGCGCTGCTCTCATAACCAACGATTTTATCAGCAGACATGACCTGTATCCCTGGATGGCCTGCCTCTACGTTGCCGAGAAGGAAAGAGGCAATGAATTCGGTAATCTGCTGATGACGCATGCAGAACACCAGGCCAGAGCAGCAGGTTTTTCGAGCATTTACCTGACCACCGACCATGATGGTTACTACGAAAAATACGCCTGGAAGCGTATTGAAGACGGGATCGATCTGTTCACCGGTCAACCCTCCCGCATCTACAAGAAAGATATTTAGCCCGTTCAGCGAACGATTGCCCGGTTTCTCAAAACCCGACAGGAGAAAACATATGAAATTGTTTCGAGTATTGGCAGCAATTCTGGCTTTTCTGTTCTGTATCGAGATACCGGCATTGCTGGCAGCAAATACTCTGGTTTTGCCGGCCGGAACTCTGGTGCGTCTCAACCTTGAAGAAGCTCTTTCGACCAGAAACAGCAAAACCGGGGCGATGGTCAAATTCACCGTTGTTGAAGAAATCAAAATTGGCAGTCGCATTATTATCAAAAAAGGTGCAAAAGCCACCGCCCAGCTGGAAAAAGTCAGACGACCCGGTAGTTTTGGGCGCAATGGCAGTCTAAAAATCAAATATATTTCGGTCACCGCCGCCAATGGCAAAGAACTTCCGATAACGCTTGGCGAAAAATCTATAAAAACAAACAAAGAAATGGGACTGGCGGCCGGTGCTTCTCTCGGCGGTTACGTGCTGCTTGGTCCCATTGGTCTTATCGGCGGCACTTTTGTCAAAGGCAAACACATCGACATGCCCAAGGACACCCAGCTCGTAGTAGAAACCGCTCAGGACACCACGTTTTAAATAGCTGACAGCAACTCCTGACCGAGGCGTTTCTGCTGACAAACTACCAAAAAGGGCATATATAACGCCCCCCCCTGATAATCAAGGACAGACTATCCTTGAATCAAATCGGTTTTGGGCACCACAGCACTTGCATATTTTCAAATAATCATTTAAAATAAATATTTGAAAGACAAAAAAAGTTCAGGCGGTGGTTTATGGCAAAAAATTCTACTCGCGACCAGCTTCTTGAAACGGCTGGACAGCTGTTTGCCGAACATGGCTTCAAAGGCACCAGCATCAAGATGATTGCTGAGGCAAGCGGCCAGAACATTGCAGCAGTCAACTATCACTTCGGCAGCAAGAAAAATCTGCAGACCGAAACAGTCAAATTCGTCATCGACCAGATCATGACGCCAATGCCGGCCAAGAATGCCGTTTCTCCGCAGAATCTGCTGAAACAATACATCTCAGACCGATGCCAGTTTCTTCTCAGCGGCAAAGCCCCGGAATGGTATGGCAAGCTTATTGTCAGAGCCGGATTTGAAATGTCGCTCAACCAGGAAAGCATTGAATTGTATAAACCGGACTTCGACTATCTCGAAACTCTGGCAGGTCGCATTAAACCGGAACTATGTGCCGCTTCTGCAAGATGGTGGGCATATTCGGTAGTTGGGCAGATTTTCTTTTATGTATTCGGACGCGAGATGATTCTATTGGCCAACAACCAGTCACGGTTCGAAGCAAAAACCATAGATGCTATCGCAAAACATATCTATACCCTTTCGGCCGGCGGATTGACTGGTGTCTGTCTGCCGAACAGTGATTTTTAGACAAATTGCAGAGTCAAAAGAAACAGAAAGCAGGAAAAACCAATGAAACACCACCGATTTTTGCGCAGCATGGTCAACAAAACCTTTATCTCCTTACAAATTCTGGTTCCGGCACTGTTTTTATTCGCGGTCAACTGCCAGGCATCTGCCGAAAAGTTGCCGGTTTCGGTATTGATAATTGAAGAGAAGGAATTCACCGAGCAACTTCGCGTGCAGGGCAATGCTGAATCTGCAAGCATAGCCAGGGTTTCCCCCCGCATTCCAGGCCCAATAGAAGCGATCTTCGTCAAGGAAGGCGATGCGGTCGAAGCCAACAAAACCAGACTGTTTGTCATCGATCCACTGAAACTGGAAAAAAACGTCGAAATCAGACGCCAGGAACTGGCAATTGCCAATCTTTCACTGAAAGAAAAAGAAGCTAGGCTTAAACAGGCCAGGGCTGACCTCGAAAAGTCACAACTCGATGTCAACCGGTCGCGACTGCTCTGGGAAGACAATTCCACCAGTCAGGACAACTATGAAAAAGCTCAGCTGAAATTCAAGGTCAGTGAAGCAACCCTGGAGCATATTCAAACTCTGATCGAACTCGATCGCGAGCAATTGAAAAAAGCTCAGCTGGCACTCAGTATCGCCGAAAAGGAATTTGCCGACTCTACGGTGCTGGCTCCGATCAGCGGGCTGGTATCGACAAAATTGCAGGAACCTGGCGAAATCGCCGCCCCGGGTAAACCGATAATTCTGATCAAGGATCCGAATAACATAGAAGTTTCCGCTTATCTTCCGGCTGAATATTACAATCGGGTCAAGGTTGGGCAATGCCAGGCAATTATCAGTTCATATTCCAGCAATAAATATACAGGCAACGTCACTTTCAAAAGTCCGGAAATAAGCCCTGATCTGCGCACCTTCCAGATCAAGTGCCCTGTTTCTGCAGACAATGCCTCCATGGTTCCTGGAGCGCTCGCTGAGGTAACTCTGATTCTCTCAACCCGAAAAGGTCTTGCCGTTCCGGCTGCGGCTATTTTGAACCGCGAACAGAGCAAAGTGATCTTCGTTGCCGAAGGAAATCGGGCCCGTATGGTTAAAGTAGCCACAGGTCTTGAAAACGACGGCTTCTGCGAAGTGACTGCCGACGGGCTCAAGGCCGGTGATCTGGTCATCATCAAAGGCCAGCATCTGCTGAACAGTGACCAGGAAATCGAACTGCAGAAGACTGAAGGAGCTCAGAAATGAATTTCATCAGTTTTTCGGTCAGGCGCTGGGTGGCAATAATCTGCCTGATGCTTGCCATAACCGGCCTCGGCATAAATTCATACCGTAAACTACCGCTTGAAGAACTTCCTAAAACAGAGATGCCTTATATTACCGTAGTTACGATTTACCCGGGCGCTTCACCCGGTGAAATCGAGACGGATGTAGCCAAAAGAATTGAAGATGCTACCGGCGCCATAGATGGTTTGAAAAGCCTGACATCATCCTGTATGGAAAACGCCTGCCAGACCCTTCTTGAATTTCACATCGGCACCGATGTCGATTTTGCAGCCAATGACGTCAGAGAAAAGCTCGACCTGATCAGTCGCGATTTTCCTGATGGGGTAGAAAAACCAAAGGTTCTCAAATACGACATCAATGCCCAGCCGATCATCAATCTGGCAATCACTGGCAGTCGACCTGTCGACGAGCTTTACGACTATGCCGACAATGATTTTCGCGATAAGCTTGCAGCCGTGCCAGGAGTTGCAGAAGTAAAACTGACCGGTGGTTCAAAACATGAAGTTCAGGTATTGCTTGACCGAGAACGCCTTTCGGCACGCGGCTTGAGCAGTCTTGATGTTGTCGGAGCTCTGCGCAAGGAAGTGAAGCTTATTCCTGCCGGCAGAATCAGACATGAGGGTTTTGAATATACTGTCAAGTTTGACGCTGATTACCGTGAATTTTCTGAACTTGAAACTCTTGAGATAGCCAACCGTAATGGCCAGCGCTGTTATCTGAAAGACGTCGGCCGTGTGGTGATGGCAGGTGAAGAAAGACGTCAGGCGGCTGCAATCGATGGTCGCGCCTGCATTGCCGTTCAGATTATCAAAAAAGCCGATGCCAACGCGGTTGAAGTTGTCAGACAGGTAAGATCCTGTATAGCCGATCTCAATACCCTGCTGCCAGGGGGCATTGAACTGATATGGGTTTCAGATGCGGGTGCCTACATCCAGTCTTCTGCTGACAACGCTGTCGGTAACATCTGGCAAAGCATACTTCTGACCGGAATTCTGATGTTCTTCTTTTTATATAACTTCAGTTCGACATTCACCGTCGCGCTTACCATGCCGTTGAACATCATAGCCGGAGTATTTTTCATTTACCTGATGGGCTACACCCTGAACACAGTCACACTTTTATCATTCGGCCTGTCTATCGGCATTCTGGTTACCAATTCGATCGTCGTTCTCGAAAGCATCGTCGCCAGAATCAGTGCCGGGCAGAACAGTGACGACGCAGCAATCGAGGGCAGCAGTGAAATTCTTGTCGCAGTGCTGGCAAGTGCCGGCACCAACATCGTCGTCCTCTTTCCGATTCTTGGTATGAAAGGCCAGATAGGGCAATTCTTCATTCCATTCGCGACGACCATGGTTGGTGTTACCGCAATTTCGCTGTTTCTGTCATTTACCCTCACTCCTGCGGTCGCAGCCAGAATTATCAGAAAGGAATCGACCGGCAGCGGCCTGCTGCCAAAGATCGAACAGCTATGGAATCACTATTTCGGCTGTTTCACCGGGATGATGGTAAAACTGGTCGAAACCCTCGCCGCCAGGCGCAAATTGTCGGTTATTACGCTTCTGGTCACATTCGCACTTCTTCTGCATGCGCTGTCGATGGTTCCGGCAGTCGGATTTTCTTTTCTGCCGCTTTCCGACCGTGGAGAGGTAGTTGTAAAACTTGAGTTTCCGGCTTCTTTCTCACTGCAAAATACCGTTGAGCGCACCGGACAGATTGAGAACCTGCTGGCAGAAGTGCCTGAACTGCGGCATAGATTGACCACCGTCGGAAAAATCGACGGCAATGTCGGGCAAACGTCCGAAGGTGTTTATCTGGCGCAGATTTTCTGCAAATTCAGCGAGAAAATTGAGCGCTCTGTGACAATTCACGCGTTGCGTGATCAGATAAAAAGTCGTCTGGCAAAACTGCCTGATGTTATAAGTAGCACCAGTCTGCCTGATCAGAGCGGAACCGGCGCTGAATTGAAACTTGTGATCAGAGGCAGCGAATTTGCCGAACTCGATCGTATTGCCACAGATCTGGTTAAAAAGGCCAGGCAGGTAGACTGGCTCAGAGAAATCGACACCTCGGTGCGAACCGGCAAAAACGAGCTGAGAGTAGCCCCGCGTCGAGCCGTACTTGGCGATCTAAAAGTGCCGGCCACCCAGCTTGGTATGGCATTACGCACTAATCTGGAAGGATCGCTTGCCGGCACATACAAACAGAATGCCAGAACTTATGATATTCGCGTCAAACTGAGTGAGCAGGAAGGCCTGAGCCAGATCGCCCAGCTTGAAATGCCAGGCCCTCCCGGCCATCCGATTATTCTCAAAAATTTTGCCAGTATCGAACAGCAACAGTCACCGGTTTTAATTACCAGGCGCAATAAGGGCAGAGTTGCAATGTTTTATGCCAACCCGGGTGCAGGAACACCTCTGGGAAAAGCCGCAGATAAACTGGCCGGTCTGGTTACCGCCGACAGGCCTTTACCGGCTGGCTATTCGCTGCAATATATCGGCAAAGTCGAAGTCATGAAAGAAGGCATGGCAGACTTTATCGAAGTCGGCACCATCGCCTTCGTTCTTACTTACCTGCTGCTGGCTGCCATCCTCAATTCCTTTACCCAGCCTCTGATCATCCTGCTTACTATTCCGCTCGGGCTGATCGGCTGTATCTGGGCACTTTATTTAACCGGCGAATCGATTTCAATGATGGTGCTGCTCGGCGGCGTCATGCTGATCGGTATTGTCGTCAACAATGCCATTCTGATCATGGACAGGGTTCAGATTAATCGTGAAGCCGGTCTGGCACCCCACCAGGCAATGTTCGAGGCATTACGCCACGAAATGCGCGCTATAACAATGATAACCCTTGCGGCTATTGCCGGTATGCTGCCCATGGCCATCGACAACAGCCTGGGCAGCGAATTGCGCAGCGGTATCGGCATGGCAGCCATAGGAGGCATAAGTATTTCTGCGGTATTTACCCTGGTAATTCTGCCGGTGTTCTACTGTCTGACAAACCGGAAGTAAAATCAGCACTGTTGCTGTATGATCCGGTGGAGAGTCTCCATGACGGTTTTCACTTCCGCCTTTTCGACCGCAAAACTGAGTCTGATTCTGTCATGCTGCTCAACAACCGGTACTATGTCACCAAGAGCCCTGGAATATGCAGAAACCAGATCAGGGTTGTTTTTCAATCCGCAACCAACCAGAGTGACAGCGGTCAGATTGGCAAAACAGTCAACTTCATCGGCATGCATTCTGGCTGCCTGATCCCAGCAGAAAGGTATGGCATTGAAGGCATCCGCCCGTCTGAAGCCAATTCTGAAACTGCCCTTCATCTCGTTATAAGGCTTGAATTGAATAACCGTCGGCTTGAAAGGCTGCTGATTCAGTTGCTGAACAAAAAGGTCGTCAGGCCTGCCAACACCATGAATTCTGACAAAAACAAGCTTGTTGTCACAGGTAATGCTCTTTACCGCGACCTGATCGTCGCCATCAGGGCCAACAACGCTGCCTTCGGCATTTGAAAAACTCGAACGCACATGAATTCTGATTTCGCAATCTCTGGCGCTTGAAATTGCACGCGGGTGGAGAATACCATTGCCAAAACCGGCCAGCATCAACATTTCATCATAGTTCAGATGCCAGACTTTGCGGGCGTCAGGAATAATTCTCGGGTCGGCAGTATAAATGCCATCTTCGTCAGTATATTTTTCACAGACTTTCTGGCCCAGCTCACGTGCCAGAATCACTGCGGTCAGATCTGAGCCGCCGCGCCCGAGTGTCGTCAGATCTCCTTCACTGGTAATACCCTGAAAACCGGCAACCACGGCAACATGACCCGGCTCGAGAAAATCCGCCAGTTGAGCGGCACGCCCGATTCTGACTATATTGTAATCCTCGCCCTGCATCTCAGAAAAAAGCTGGAGATTGAAAGCGTTGAAAGATCTGGCGTTGATGCCTAGATCTTTGAGAGCTGCAGCTGCCAGAGACGCACTGACCATCTCTCCGGTTGCCATCATGTGATCGAGTTCACGGCGCTCAGGCACCGGCGTGACTTTGTTCATCAGAGTTATAAGATCATCAGTAGTATCGCCCATTGCTGAGACCACGACCACAATTCGATGGCCCTGGCGTGCTCTGATGGCAATGCGTTCCGCAACTTTGCGAATGCGCTCGACAGAGCCCATCGAAGAGCCGCCAAATTTTTGCACCAAAACGTCACCATTGGCAAACATGCTGATCAGGCCTGCCTTATATAACGGAAACAGGCCTTCAGACCTGCCAGCTTTATCTGGCTGCCAATCTGACCCAGTGCTTTTTCCAGCGTATCACGACTGGTGCGGCTGGTAATCAGAACTACTGTATAACCAGCATTATCAGACGTTTCTCGCGTAACCGCAACCATGGGCTGATGGATTTTTTCAACCTCGATACCGTTGCGGTTCAGCATCTGCAGAAGCATGGCCAGAGTATCGGTCATATTTACTATGTTGAACCTGAGGTAAAAATGATCGGCAAAACTCTCGACTTTTTCTGCGGTTACAAGATTTTCAACCCTGGTCGTGGATTGGTCGTAAAGATCAGAAAGAATGCCACGCACCTGAACCTCTGGTGAAGAGCCCGGGCAATTATATACATGCGACTGGCCGTCGGCAGTTCGAGCATAGATCATTTCTGATCCGCCGCGAACCTGAGCCAGCAGATAACGATCGGGTATCATACATGGCTCAACGACCGCTTTGACTATCCCGCCCTGACATTGGGCAATGCCCAGGAGCTTTATCGCATAACCCAGCTCCCCGGCAATACGCACATCATCGACTGAAAGAGTATTGATGCCAATAGTCGGAACCTGATCAGGCCTCAGCAGATAACCGAATATCTGGGCAATCTGCAGAATCAGACGATTTCTCGCCACCATTCCATGCAGATTCAGACTCGGGTTTCCACCTACCAGCTTTTCCCATTGTGCTTCATGAATGGCCTGCTCGAGATTCTTGCCTTCTTTTTCCATGCGGGAAAGAATGAACCCGGTAACTGAGTCGTTCTGCACAATAATCTTTTCAGGTCTTGAAACAGCATAAGCTGAACACAAAAGCCTTTGAAAAGGAAAAGAACCACCAATTGCAGCACTGAAAAAGGTTTGCCGGTGTTTCCCTTCAAGCAGACGTTGGATAGCCAGTTCAGAATCTGTAGTTACAACGTTTTCAGGGAAACGTTTGACATGGTTACCACTGCCAAAATGAATTCCAGTCTGCACAGCAGCAAAAAAATCACCCGGGTCAAGCGTCATCCATGGACTTTCTGCATTTTCGCGCCCAAGTACAGGCAATTTCGCAGTTTCCTGGCAGCCTTGAACGATAAGAATTTCCTGCAGTCGTCGTTTCCAGTCTGGCAGATTCAAAAAACCGGCGCTACTCATGTTCAGCCATGAACTCCTTCTCCGGAAGCATTTTCTACAGATTCCATAAATGCTTCAGAAAGTGTCGGATGCGGGTGAATCATGCCGGCAAAACTGTGGCTGTCAATGCCAAACTGCGCCATAATCGTAGCTTCATTGATGATATTGCTGGCTTCAGGCCCCCAGATAACAGCGCCAAGAAGTTTTCCCTGTTCAGAAATCAGAGTTTTGATCTGGCCATCGCCTTCACCGGCAGTCAGAGCTTTGCCATTTGCTGAAAACAGACTTCGACCAACCTTGAAGCTGATACCCTTTTCTTTGAGGGCCTCTTCAGACTGGCCTACCCATGCTATTTCAGGATGAGTATAAACACATGATGGCACAAGCGAATAATCGGCCGCCATTTTCTTTCCCTGCCACTGGGCAGCGAGAATCATGGCATCATAACTCGCTTTATGAGCTAACATTGGCCCGGCGATCGCATCACCGATTGCATAAACTCCAGGTTCGCTGGTCTGATAATCAATGCCGGTTTTTATCAATCCACGTTCGGTATCGATCTGCAGATCGGTATCCTGCATGAAGGTCATATTTACGCGGCGACCAACCGCAATCAGGACTTTTTCGAATTCCCGCTCAACCCCGTCGATAACCGCAAGAGCCCGGCCATCTTTTTCGGTAAGAGAATCGACTTTTTTGCCGGTCATGATTTCCATGCCGGATTTTTTAAATACCGGCATCAGCCGTTTGGCCACAGCATTATCAAGACCTGGAAGTATTTGAGGCATCATTTCAACCACACATACTTTGCAGCCAAATTCAGCAAAAACCTGACCAAGCTCGATGCCAATTACACCGCCACCGACAACCAGAAGACTTTCTGGAACTTTTGCACTATGCAGAGCTTCGTTACTGGTCCAGAAAATCTGGCGATTTGCTGGAAAAACAGCAGGAGCAGCTGGTATTGAACCAACGGCAAGACAAATTTTCTCTGCCTGAACTGGTTCTTCATGGCCGGAAATTTTGACTACCCTGTTTTTATGCAGACGGGCGATGCCTTTGAACAGCGTAACACCGCTCTTTTCAAGCATTTTGATGATCCCCTGGCGAAGCTGCAGAGTGATTTTGTTCTTGCGT
The DNA here is from genome assembly GCA_964474705.1 of uncultured bacterium. Lineage (GTDB taxonomy): Bacteria > Muiribacteriota > Ozemobacteria > Ozemobacterales > Ozemobacteraceae > Rifleibacterium. Next base: position 24,643 of record CAYYUI010000043.1, on the reverse strand, counting down.
TCCATGACTTTCGACCAGTCAAAACCAGGGTTGTCGCAACTTATACCAAATTCAGCCGCATTCTTGACCAGATGCAGATTCTTTGCCGATGCCAGCAGCGCTTTGGTGGGAATACAACCCCAGTTGAGGCAGGTGCCACCAAATTCAGTTTCATTGTCAACGATAGCCACTTTTTTTCCGGCACGTGCCATTCGGGCTGCAAGAGGGTAACCACCAGGACCACCACCGATTATAATCAGATCGAAAGTCTGCATGATTTATTCCCCAATATTAACGAGAATCGAACCCTTTTCTACCGGTTTACCGTTCTCGATCAGTATTTTCACTACTTTTCCGGCTTTGTCAGACTTTATTTCATTCATCATTTTCATTGCTTCGACGATGCAGACAGTCTGACCTGCTTTGATTGTATCGCCTTCCTTGATATACGGGGGCGAGTCTGGAGATGGAGACCGATAAAAAGTCCCGGCCATAGGCGACACAATGGTTTTAAAATTGCTGGCAGCTGGTTCTGGTGCTTTCTCTGGAGATACTGCCGTTTTTTCAGCAGGAAGTTTTCTGGTTTCGACCGGCATTATGGGTATAGGCTGAACAGGAGTATGAACCTGATGCATCTGCAGCTGAGAATGCTTTTTAAGGCTCATTTTCAAACCGGAAGTTTCAAGTTCAAGCTCGGCCAGGCGATTTTCGCCCATTAATCTGATCAGTTCAACAACCTGGTCAATCTTCTGATCTTCATGATTCGGTGCGGTTTTTGCTTTTGGCATAAAAGACTCCAAAGTTAGGTGGAATGGAGTATAACAGATAGCCAGAAACAGGGCAATAAGGTATTATATTGCTGTTTATGGTTTGCCGATGTCTGTTTTTGCACATTGTTTATTATAATGTGTACAGAATTAATTAAATAAAATAGTCTTAGTATTCTATAGGTTCTGTGGAAATTGTGGATAACCACGTGTACAACTTTGCAAATCGAAATTTGCCGATGTGGAAAAAGCTGTTGAAAGTTGTTAAAGTTTTTCACTGTTTGTTAACATTCTTTTCTGTTTGTTTTCCGTTGGTATTTATCCACTGTTTTTCCACAGAATTTCCACAGGTTTTTCCAGATCATTATCAGAACTTTGATGCTAAAAGTCCTTGCAGTAAAGGTTTTTGTCTGGTATGATTCAACCATCCCAATAAACTCAAAATAACCTGCATCTTTCGGTTTTGTTATCGTTAATTGAGTTGTTGTACACAAAAGCTGTGAGGTCACTGTACATGATGTCGTTCCTCGATACGCTCTGGAATAAAATAACCACAGAAATTCAAGCTGATGGAAGCAGTCATAGTTCGAAGATTTTTATGAGTTCCATCACCCCGGCAGCAATTGAAGGCGATCATCTGATCATGGAAGCTACCAATGATTTCTGTCGTGATCTTGCAGAAAAACGATATGCTGATGTAATAACCCGTATTCTCAGCAGCGAAAAACCGGCTCTTAAATATCGCCTGATTACCAGGGCCGGCCGTTCATCAGCAGTAAAGCCGCAACAGCCTTCAATTCCAGCCTTCAAAGTAGATGATGAAGTTAAAACGGTTAAGACAGTGCCTGCAAAATACGATGGCATGTTCAACAGCAAATATTCTTTCGATTCCTTTGTCGTTGGTAAAAGCAATCAGTTTGCTTATGCCGTCTGCCAGGCGGTCAGCCATAATCCAGGCAATCTGCACAATCCGGTATTTATATATGGTGGTGTCGGTCTGGGCAAAACTCATCTGATTCAGGCTATCGGCCAGGATATTCTCGCTAAGAACCCCAAAGCCAGAATTGCCTATCTGTCTTCAGAAACTTTTACCAATGAATTCATTGATTCGCTCAAAGACAAAAAAGCCGAAGCGTTCCGTACCAAATACCGCAAAATCGATCTGCTTCTGATCGATGATGTGCAGTTCTTTGCCGGCAAAGAGCAGACTCAGGAAGAATTCTTTCATACCTTCAATGAGCTTTTTCAACAAAAAAAGCAGATAGTTCTAACTTCCGACAACCCTCCAGGCAAAATACAGCGCGGTGGTGAATCTCTTGAAGAGCGTCTGGTTTCCAGGTTCGGCATGGGTGTTGTCGTTGATATTCAACCACCAGACCTGGAGATGCGTGCTGCGATTCTCAAAAAATTCGCGAGCAAGTCTATGGTCGAAGTTTCTGATGAAATCATCATGTATCTCGCTCAGGGCGTAGTCTCTCACATTCGTGATCTTGAAGGAGCTTTCAACAGCGTTCTGGCTTTTGCAGGAGTTATGAAGAAGGCAATCAGCAAAGATCTGGTCGATCAGGTATTGAAAGATAAGCTGCGCGAAAATTCGGGCGGCAAAATCAGCATCCCCTGGATTCAGAAGCGTGTTGCTGAATTTTACGATATTTCAGAAGACGAAATGAATGGAAAACGCCGTTCTCAGAACCTCGTCCTGCCTCGACAGGTTGCCATGCGTCTGTGCCAGATCCTTACCGATGCATCTCTGAATCAGATTGGTGAAAAATTTGGCGGCCGCGATCATACTACGGTTATGCATGCCTGCGATAAGGTGAATCGCAAAATGAAGCAGGAAAAGCCTTTTGCAGAAGAGTTCGAGCGGGTAAAACGCTTTGTCGATCCTGAAAAGCAGTAAAATACTAATCGTTTGACGGTTCTTTTTTAAAGCATTATTCAGATAGAATCGCCAGGTAACTGATGACCTGGCGATTTTGTTTTTAGCAGCTTTTTTGTGTTTGGCGTATGGGGGTATGTAATTATATAAAACAACGCAAAATAAGGCGTTGAATTTCGACGGAATAAGATGTTTTTCAGACTGGTAAAGGCTTGAAAAAAATGTTGTTTTGGAGTAAGATGTTGAACCCTCTCTTCTCAGTAGAGAGTGAATTGAAAATCTGGTCGACCATTATAAATGGAAATTAACAGGCAAACATCGGTTAATAAACGCCTTGGACAGGTCAAACCGGTCGGCTTTTCTCTAATAAAAGCTCTTTCCGGGATGCGCGAAGGAAATTTTCGCGCATCAGAAGGTAGGCAGCGCTATGCTCTGACTGCTCGCGAGCTGGTTGTTCTTGGCAAACTGGTAAATGCCTGGAAAGATGTTGTCGGTTTACAACTGGCTGCAAAAACCTGTCCGACCAGACTTATCAAAGGCAGATTGCATCTTGCGGTTGCTGATAGTCAATGGATGCAGACGCTGGTATTTCTCAGACCACGAATTATCGAGAAGCTCCAGGAATTGTTTCCAGAGATGAAAATAGGCGAAATTATCGGCAAACCGGGGGTTATACCACCCGAAATCGAAAAAATGGTTAAAGAAGCCACCTGGCCTGACTGGCGGAATGAAAAGGTGTTGCCTATGGCTGAATTGAAAAACCCCGAACTTACCGAGCAACTCCATCGTTGCCAGCAGAAACTCGATGCCCGACTTCGCGGTCTTGAAGAACGCGGTTATAAGCTCTGCATGTTGTGTCGTGCCGCGGTTACCCGCTCAAAAAATGGCATTTGTGCAATGTGTGTGTATAAAAACCGTGAGGATAAGCTACTTCAGACCAGACTTCTTGTTTCAGAAATGCCATGGCTGGGGTTTGATGAGGTCTGTGAGTTTGATGCCGGTTTGACACAGATCGAATTCGAGGCTGTCAGGGCCGAATTGCTTGACGAAAGCCTGAAACTGATCAATGAACTTGGTGAAGACCTCAGGCAGTCTTATGACGATGAAACCATGGTGCGGATGAAGAAGGAAATGGTGCGGGCGATGATGCTGTTCTGCGGTTGCATGCCTGACCAGGTCGATTTTGATCATCTCCATGCTCAGAAATTGCCTGACCGGCAATGGCTCGACTTTTTGGCAATTAAACCAGGAGAACCCTGATGTTGATTCATATTGGTCAGAATGAATTCGTCGATTTAAGAAACTGTGAGTTGATTATCAACCTGCAGACTGTCGATGAAGAAACCCGCAAACGAATCATAGCTGCTCTGCCGGAGCTTGAAAATCACGGTGGTTATCGTGCTGCCATCAGAACGGTAGATGGACGCTGGCTTGGTTCAACTCTTTCACCGGAAGCGCTTGCCCAACGTGGAAATTGTCATCCATTTCAACAGGCTGAGTATCTTAGACCTGAATGGAAGACGACTTCTCTGTATCGTTACTAATAAGGAGTTACGCAATGACTGAAAAGGAAAACCCTGTTGTAATGCAGCAGGACCAGCCTGAAAATCTTGAAATGCCGGCCGAACATGAGCATATAAACAATGGTGAATATTCGGCACGCAATATTAAAGTGCTCGAAGGTCTCGAAGCGGTTCGAAAAAGGCCTGGCATGTATATTGGCGGCACCGGGCTTGACGGTCTGCACCACCTGGTCTGGGAAATCGTTGACAACAGCATTGACGAAGCTCTTGCCGGGCATGCGACAACCATCCATGTAACCATGCATGAGGACGGTTCAATTTCTGTTCTCGACGATGGCCGTGGTATTCCGGTAGATATTCATGAGCAGACTGGCAAATCGGCTCTGGAAGTAATTTTGACCGTACTGCATTCTGGCGGCAAATTCGACAAGAACAGCTACAAATACAGCGGTGGTCTCCATGGCGTCGGTATTTCAGTTGTCAATGCTCTTTCTGAATGGCTTGAAGTTACCGTCTGGCGTGACGGTGGCGTTTTCCAGCAGTCGTTCAGACGAGGCGCCGCTTTTGGTCAGATGACCTCGAGCGAAGGGGCCAATCGCACCGGCACCAAAATCAGATTTAAGCCCGATGCTGAGATTTTTGAAAATATCGAATTCAGTTTCGATATTCTTTCGAAGCGTCTGCGCGAACTGGCCTTTTTGAATCGTGGCGTTAAAATTGTTCTGCGGCAGAAATCGACACTCAAATGCCATCTGTTTGAATATGTGGGTGGCATCGCCAGTTTCATCGAATTTCTCAACGAGACCAAAAACCCGTTGTTCCGCGATGTCATTACTTTTTCCAAAGAAAAGGACGGCATTGAAATCGATGTGGCAATGTCTTACAACGATGGTTATGCAGAGCAGTTTTATGCTTTCGTCAACAACATCAACACCATCGACGGCGGCACCCACGTCATTGGCTACCGCAGTGCTCTCACTAAGGTTTTCAATCGCTATTTGAAAGAGAACCCTGATCTGCTGGGCAAAGAAAAGGGTAAGGGCAACGAAATAAAACTTGCAACTGAAGATACCCGTGAAGGTTTGATCGGGGTTCTTTCAATCAGGGTTCCTGAGCCTCAATTTGAAGGGCAGACCAAGGGCAAACTTGGAAATCCTGAAGTCAGAGCTGTGGTCGATCAGGTGGTCGGCGATGTGCTTTATGATTATTTCGAACAGAACCCGGCGGTTGCCCGCCCAGTCATGGACAAAATTCTGACTTCGATGAAGGCGCGACTGGCAGCCCAGAAGGCTCGCGAACTGACCCGCCGAAAAACAGCACTTGAAGGTGGCTCACTTCCCGGAAAACTCGCAGACTGCTCTGAACGCGACCCTGCCAAATGTGAACTGTTCATCGTCGAAGGTAATTCCGCAGGAGGTTCTGCCAAACAGGGCCGTGACCGTCGCACCCAGGCTATTCTGCCATTGCGCGGCAAGATTCTCAATGTTGAAAAAACCCGCCTTGAAAGAGTCATTGGCAGCGAAACCATCCAGGATCTGATAAACGCCATCGGCACCAATGTTGGCGCAGAAGACTTCGACATCACCAAAACCCGTTATCACAAGCTGGTTATCATGACAGATGCCGACGTCGACGGCGCTCACATCAGAACTCTGCTGTTGACGTTTTTCTTCAGATACATGCCTGAACTGATCCATAAAGGCTATCTGTATATTGCTCAGCCGCCGCTTTACAAGCTCAAAAAGGGCAAGATCGAAAAATACGCCTTCAGCGACGAAGAAAAAGACAAAATTGTCTCGGAAGAATTTGGCGGCATGGACAAGGTTGTGCTGCAGCGCTATAAAGGTCTTGGTGAAATGAATCCTGATCAGCTCTGGGAAACCACCATGAACCCTGACACTCGTATACTCAAAAAGGTCAGGGCCGACGACGAGACCGAAGCTGACCGCATTTTTTCGGTACTGATGGGCGACAAGGTTGAACCACGCCGTGATTTCATTACCGCCTATGCCAAACTGGTCAAGAACCTGGATATTTAATTAAGGGGCAGTTTCACAATGGATAATATCAACGAAAATATTCCTGTCGAGGATAATGGCGGAATCAGCGCTCCTCCTCCTCCTCCACCACCGCCGCCGGCAGGCACAAGACACATAAATATCGAAGACGATATGAAGGCTTCTTACATCGACTACGCAATGAGCGTAATCGTCGGTCGTGCTCTGCCTGATGTCAGGGATGGTCTAAAACCGGTTCACCGTCGTGTGCTTTATGCGATGTTCGACCAGGGCATCACCAGCAAGAAACCATTCGTCAAATCCGCCCGCACCGTCGGGGAAGTCCTGGGTAAATATCATCCGCACGGTGATGCGGCTGTATACGACACTCTGGTTCGTATGGCCCAGGATTTCAGTCTGCGCTATCCGCTGATCAACGGGCACGGAAACTTTGGTTCGGTCGATGGTGACGAAGCCGCGGCAATGCGTTATACCGAAGCCAGACTCGAAGCTCTCGCAGAAGAACTGCTCAAAGATATCGAAATGGATACAGTTGAGTGGATGCCGAACTTCGACGGTTCTCTCAATGAACCGATCGTTCTGCCGAGCAAGTTTCCAAATCTTCTCGTCAATGGATCCTCTGGTATCGCAGTTGGTATGGCCACCAACATGCCTTCTCACAACCTTTCCGAAGTTATCGACGGTCTGATTCAACTGATCGCCAACCCGGATCTCAGCATAGAAGATCTGATGAATTACATCCCCGGCCCGGATTTTCCCACCGGCGGTATCATCATGGGCACCGATGGTATTGAGTCGGCCTTTAAAACAGGCCGTGGCAGCATTGTCGTGCGCTCGGTCGTCGAAATAGAAGAATTCAACAAGGGCCGCGATCGCATTGTCGTAAAAGAACTGCCCTATCAGGTCAACAAAGCCCGCCTGGTCAAATCGATTGCCGATCTGATCAAGGATAAGAAAATCGATGGCATCACCGATCTGCGTGATGAATCAAGCCGCGAAGGCATGCGCGTCTGCATCGAACTGCGCAAAGGCGTCAACACCGACGTAATTCTCAACCAGCTTTATAAACATACTCAGCTGCAGACAAGCTTTGGTGTCATTAACCTGGTTCTGGTAGATAACCGCCCGCTGGTTCTCAATCTCAAGCAGATGATGGAATATTACATCAATCACTGCCGTGATGTCATCAGACGCCGCACCATCTATCAGCTGCGCAAAGCCGAAGAAAAAGCCCATATCCTCGAAGGTTTGACGATCGCGCTCGATAATCTCGATGCAGTCATCGAACTGATCAAGGGAGCGAAAGATCCGATTGAAGCCAGACAGGGGCTCATGGACACTTTCATGCTTTCGGAAAAGCAGTCACAGGCCATTCTGGAAATGCGTCTGCAGCGTCTTACCGGCCTCGAACGCGACAAGATCGTTGCCGAATATCATGAAACTCTCGCTTTGATTCAAAAGCTTAAAGGTATTCTTGAATCAGACGAGAAGGTTCGCGAAATCATCCGCGAAGAACTGCTCGATATCAAAGCTCGTTTTGGTGATACCCGCCGCACCCAGATCACCCGGTCTTCAGCTGAAAAGTTGAATGTCGAAGATCTGATGCAGGAAGAAGACATCATTATCACGCTCACTAAAAACGGCTACGTTAAGCGCATGTCGCCAACCGTTTTCAGGCAGATCAGCCGCGGCAGCAAGGGCAGTAATGTCATGGGCGTGAAAGAAGAAGATGTGGTCGAACATATGTTCCTGGCCACGACCCATTCTTATCTGCTTGTGTTCACTTCCATCGGCAAAGTCCACTGGATCAAGGGCTATCAGATACCCGAGGGTGGCCGTCAGGCCAGTGGCCGAGCTATGGTCAATCTGTTGCAGTTCGAAGAAAACGAAGCTTTGACCGCAATCATGCCAATCAAGACATTTGACGACGTGCGGCGTGTCTTTATGGTCACGCGGCGTGGTGTCTCGAAAATGGTCATGCTGTCGGCTTTTGCCAGACCGATGGCCCGTGGAATTATTGCTCTCAGGCTCGATGACGGTGACGAATTGATCGCCGTCAAGACAATTCAGGGCGGTGAGCAGGTGGTTATAGCGACCCGCAACGGTTATGCCATCCGTTTCCCGGAAAGCGAAGTCAGGGTTATGGGGCGTGCCGCCCGTGGCGTCAAGGCTATCACTTTCAGGGAACCAACCGACGAAGTCATCGGCATGGAAGTGTTCAGTCGTCAGACTGAAGGCGGAGAGCTGCATGTAGCGGTTGTTTCTCCTGAAAACAGCGAAGTTACTGTTGCTGCAGAAGTTGAAGGACCGCTTGATGAAGGCGTCGAAATCGCTGCGGAAGAAATAATCGAAGAAGAAATCATCGATGATGTGGTAGAAGATGAAAACGCTCCACCCGATGATAACGGCAGATATGAAGGCCGGCTGCTGACGGTTTCGGCTTTAGGTTTCGGCAAAAAGACCGACATCAACAATTATCGTGTCACTCACCGTGGCGGTAAGGGTGTCATCAACCTGAAGATCATGGAAAAAACCGGCGAAGTCCTCGCAATCAAACGCATGTTTGAAGGTGATGAGCTGATGGTGGTCACAACTAATGGCAAAGTGGTCAGGTTGAGCGCTGATTCAATCAGAAACACCGGTCGTGCAGCTTCAGGCGTTAAACTGATAACCCTCGACGGTGATGACCGTCTGATCTCCGTAGTGCGTATTCCTTCAAAAGAAGAACTGGCTGACTGATAATGCTGTATTGCGGGGTCGAAAGACCCCGCAATACCAATATAGGGGTTTCCGCTCATGAGCGAAGAAAAAGCGCCGGTAAAGCGCAAACGTGTAAGATTTTCGACAGAAATCATGTTCATTCTGTCGGTGGTGTTCTGTGTTGCCCTTTCGATAACCTATCTGGTTCGCTACAACAATATCCGTACTCTGCTGCAGCAGGAAATAGAGCTTCGTGAACGGATCGAGGCTCTCGAACGTGAAAATCGCCATCTGAAAGCGAACCTTGAAATGCTGTCGACCCCGGAAGGTATCGAGCGTCTGGCCCGTGAGCGCCTTGGTCTTGTGAAACCCGAAGAGCTGGTGGTTTATACCATCAATGAGAAGAATGAACCGGTGCAGCCGGTGGCGGTTCCTGCCAGTTCTCCGGCAGAGGCGTCTGAAAATATGCAGAGATAATTCTGAGCTGTTTTTCCGGTACAATTTGTCAAATCTGGGGTAAAAACGCTTGATTTTGATTTGTACCTGTGCTATTCTAGGAAAGCACTGGAGGAATGGCCGAGTGGTCGAAGGCGGCGGTCTTGAAAACCGTTGGGCGAAAGCTCCGTGGGTTCGAATCCTACTTCCTCCGATTGCATCTCTGGAGAGATGGGTGAGTGGCTTAAACCAACAGTTTGCTAAACTGTCGTACTGGGTAACTGGTACCGGGGGTTCAAATCCCCCTCTCTCCGAAGCGAATGCGCCCGTAGCTCAGTTTGGATAGAGCACCAGATTGCGGATCTGGTGGCCAGAGGTTCGAGTCCTCTCGGGCGCGTTGTTTTTTTTGGAAAGGTGGCTGAGTTGGTCTAAGGCACACGCCTGGAAAGCGTGAGTGGGGGCAACTCCACCGCGGGTTCGAATCCCGCCCTTTCCGCTGTCGTGCTAGATGGGGGGCTCGGGGTCCCTTATCAACCGCAAATCCCCGCCAGGCGGATCGAATCCCTGTCAGAGGGCATTGCTGGTGGTAACGGCCAGTTCTAGAAGCATCGAAGGATGGGTTCCACACGGCGAAAGTCCGTGAACTCCGCCAGGACCGGAAGGTAGCAACGGTAAACGATCGCTTTCGGGTGATGTGGCAGCGCCTGTCCGGAGCCTATAGTTCAGGATACGTGCCATTGACGTATGTTCGAAGGCAGGTGCACGACTTCTCTCAACCCATTTATGGGTCTTTTTTTTTATCGGCTGATCTGTTAATCTGTCAGCAACCGACCCTGAAAGCCTCCCACGCATGGAGAAAAAACATGACCGCGCCAGCCCGCCAGAACCTTTATCGAAAATACCGACCGCAGCGATTTTCTGAGCTTTCCGGTCAGGAACACATCTCGCGGACAATTCAGTCGGCGGTAGCCTCTGATCGCATTTCACACGCTTACATGTTTTCCGGGCCCCGCGGAACCGGAAAGACTTCAGCCGCCAGGCTTCTGGCTAAAATACTGAACTGCACCGATCTGCAGCGTGACGCACGAAATTTACCCGACTGCTGCCGCGTCTGCCAGAACTGCCGGCGTATCGAAGAAATGAATTTTATGGATATTATCGAGATCGATGCGGCCAGCAATAACAGTGTTGAAGACATCAGGCAGATGCGTGAAAAGGTTAAATATCGACCAGCTGAAGGCAGATACAAAATCTATATCATCGATGAAGTTCACATGCTTTCCGGCTCGGCATTCAACGCATTTTTGAAAACGCTTGAAGAACCGCCGTCGCATGTTCTATTTGTGCTGGCAACCACCGATCCCCAGAAAGTACCGGCGACCATTATATCGCGATGTCAGTGTTTTGATTTTCACTCGGTATCGCGGCGCACTATTCAAAGCCGTCTCGAAGAAATCGTCAAACTTGAAAATGCTGATGGTCAGTTTCCGGCTTTTGAACCGGAAGCACTCGGCATGATCGCTGAATGCGCCGAAGGTGGTTTCAGAGATGCTCTGAGTCTGCTCGATCAGATTGCCTCTTCGTCATCGGCAGCTACAATAACTCTTGACCAGGTTCTCGATATGACCAGACGTCTGAGTTATACAACCCTGAAAGAGATTGCCGCAGCTATTTTCAATCACAATCTTGCCGATCTGGTCGGCAGGCTGAACGAATTATACTTCAAAGGTTACGAACCATTGACCATCGGACGTGACCTTCTCGAATTCATGAGGCGCTGCATGATTCTGCGCATAGACCCGGAAGCCGGTCAGGTTCTGGATTTGCCAGCAGAACAGATTGCCGAAATGCGTCTGCAGATTGGGCAATTGTCAGCAAGGTACCTCATTGGTTCTGTTACGAGAGTAGAACGCGCCCTGGTGAATATTCGCAGTTCTTTGCAGGCTCGGGTGCTGCTTGAATCTGAATTGATAAGACTCGCCCTCGGAGAAGAAATCTTCTCTTCAGAAGCTCTCGAAAAGAGAGTCGAGCTTCTTGAACAGAAGCTTGCGGCAGTGAAACGGCTTGCGGGCAGCCCGGTTTCGGCTCCTGCAGGCAGGCGTCCGGTGCCGATTACAAATCCTTCAGCTCCCGCTGCTCCGGCAAGACCGACTCTGGTAGCGCCTTCCAAACCATCACATCTTCCTGACAATGTAGTTCCAATGACGACCGGTCGGTCTCTGGATCCATTCGCGGAATTCAAGAATGCGGTAGGTTCGCGTTCTAACGTGTGCCAGGCACTGCTGGTAAATGCAAAATTTCAAAAACCTGAAAATGGTGTCATGACCATTCAGCTCGAACAGTCTTTTGCTGCCGGCAAGCTGAAGGAAGAGAAAAATATGGCCTGGTTGCTCGAAGCGGCAAAGCAGGTGTACGGTGCCATAACCAGTATACGAATAACCATGTCCGGGGCTGCTGAATCTACTGATGGACAGCCGGCGCCAGAGAAGTTCAATCATAAGGAACAGATTGCCAGAATCGATGAACAGAAAAAGCAGAGAGTGCTGCAAACCCCAGCTGTTTCAGATGCCCTCGATGTTTTTGGCGGGGAAATAGTCGATATCGAAGATTAATTATCTGAAAAGTGATAATGAAAAACAAAAAATCTGCCGGAAATGGCAGATTTTTTGTTTTTCGTAAATTATGCACTGCTTGAGAGTGGCATTTGAAGCCAGGAGCACTCTTGTTATTTGCTCTTGTGGTTTGTACACAGATTTGGCGTGGAAAATGTGGAAAACGTTGGGGAAAAGCCTTACGAGCGATGTTAATCTTGTGGAAAAATAAAAAAGCTACCCTCTTGACAATAACTATTTATCGGCTTTTGCGAAGTTTATGCCCGAAAGGTTCTACCGAAGAAAAATCTTTGCTTGTCAAGATGGTGTACATAAATTTTTTTTTGTCTTTTTGTTGCCGCCGATTATGTACGGAAGAAAATTTCATGGTCTCATTCTGGAATGGGTGAACTTCTTGCCTTCAGGTGGGTTGAAGGAAAAGCAGGAGAAGGCGTGTCAGGAAAGACTCAGTTCTTTAACCTGAAAAACTTTTGTTTCGGTTTGCAGTATTATATGTGAAGTTGCATCATGAGAATCCGCAGGAGGCTGAGAGCGAAACGAAGCCTGAATTGTGTCATCCTGGTCTGATTATTTCTGAGCATTCAATGACAAATTTTGTTGTTATTTTGCCTGTCTTCTTGGAGAAAAAGTATCAATTCATTATAATTAGAAGACTTAACTGATTTAGAGACAGAATTAATTCCGGGCTGATGCCCGTAAAAACAGGAGCCGACTGTGAAGAATTTCAAATTGTATCTGCTGCTGATGTTTATGATTGTTGGTTTCTGTTTGCAGACGGGCACTGCAATTGCAAAAGACACCGAGTTTGATTTTTATTATCAGTGTATCGAAAAAGTTGTTCAGATCAATGACCCAGAACCGGAAGGCTGGTGGGAGCACACAAAAAGTGCAGTTAAAACGGGTTTGAATTTTGTCAAAAAAACCTGGGAGAAAGCGGTAACCAGAAACTTTGGTCCCGGTGAAGGCTCCAAACGCTGGTATTCAGATGAAAACAAGAATATCGCTTATGATGTAAAGCGCGTTAAGGTCACCAGTGAAGAACACCTCCTTCAACTGATGGGGGCAAAAAGTGAAGCTACTTTGACTGATGGTCAGAAAGCTTTACTGGCTGTTTATCGTCATTCGAAATCCCAGAATGTCAAAGATCGCATGAAATACAGTTATCGCTCTTCAATCAATGTCATACTGTCCGATACGACCGGTTTCGACGATCCGGCCAAATACCCTGAAGTCGAAGACGATTTCTGGCCCTATTCAAGCGGCATGGCGATTCAGATGTCGAGTAACAGATATAACTGGCCCGGGTCTGATGTGTCAGCCCAATCAACTTTCGTGCATGAATTCGCTCATTCTTTCGATCGCACCATCAAGGAATTCAAAGATCCATACGGAAAAGACGGTTCTCATTTTGCTAATGAATTGACCAAACCCAGAAGCGCCTTTGTCGAAGGCTGGGCCGAATTCAATGAAATGCTCGACTCAAAAGATAAAGCACGGCAGATGCGCAACAACTGCGATCTGATTAAAATCGAAAGCAAGACGAAGGCAGGCGACTATACCAATGTTGAAGCTTCAACGCTTACCGGCGAGCAGCTTCTTTCAGTTGAATGCATAAATGCTGTGATCATGCATAGAATGGCCACTGAAATCGATGGTGGCAGGGATAAGGTCTTTGGCGCCTTTGTCGACACCCGCTGGGAGCTTTTCCGCAGTCTCAAGACTGTCACCAAAAAATTTGCCAAGAGCAATCCGTCTGACATAGCCGCTCTTGGTCGTATTATCGATGAAGAAACCCTTGGAAAACTGACTGACAAGCAGCTTATGCAGTATATCGGCAGTTCGGATGCTGCTAAAGCCTTTTTGAAGGAACGAGCTGCTGCAAAGGCCGCCAAAGAGGGCGAAGGGGTTGCGGCTTCAGGTCCCGAAGCCACGAATACGGGCAAAGTTACCGATATTAAAGTTCAGACAGAATCAAGCAATCCCTTCAGTGTGAAATGATTTTTGCAATAAAACCCGGTGAGCTGGTGGCTCACCGGGTTTTATTTTTGTGCGCCCGGAACTTTTTTAGGCGGCAACGGCTGCAATTTTCTTATGTTTAAAGCGTTTTCAGCAGAAATTGTGATAGACTTCTCACACTTTCCCAGTTCTTAAAGAAAGGTTTGTCTATGCAGTTTTTTCAGAAACGGCTTATCCTGTTTGCCATGCTGCTGATTATGTATTCAGTTGCACCGGGGTGTGCAGAAGACTGTTATCTTTATCTCGGCTATGACGATATCGGCAAGGTTTACCGTATTACGACTTCAGATCAAAACCAGTGCCCTACCGGTTACATTTTTGCCTGTGACCCGGCTATCGAAGCCTTTTATGTCGACCAGCTGCAGAATTACCGCTTTCTGAAAAACGTCGGTGGTAAAGATTATGTTAAGAGCACCGGTTTTCTTTACCGTCAGGTATTTGATGGTCTGGCTGTCGATGCCGACAGAAACATCGATCACTCTCAGCTTCAGGACAGGCGTAACGAAATTATTCCCGGTATGAGCGGCCGTCCGGTTTTTCGTTCAGAAGGAGCTCCTTTCAGTGCCGGCACCGGTTTACAGGTCACCGAGGGCATTGCCATGTCCGGTCTGGAAAATGGCGAATTCGACGTAACCCCTGGAAGGAAGTGGACGAGAATTCCAAACGCGAGCTGGTATCAATCATGGTTGCCGGCCTCCGGATCCATGAAAATATTTTATGATTGCTGGGAAGAACAGTCTTTAACCTGCAGCGAAACCATCTGGCGCGGTGTTGTTCCCGGAATCGTTTTTGAAAGACAGGCGGCTTCAGGTATTAAACGTCGTCTGAACAGGGTGTGCATTGATGGTGCGATGGAAAAGATTCCCGGATGTTCTGAAATGGCCGAGATTCTTGCTCTGTCGGGCATTTGCGCTTTTCATCGTCCCGAAAAACTGCCGGGTGAAGGTGAGTTGCTGGTGCATACCTGGTCTGGTCGAAATTTTGATGATTTTTTCTTGAACGGTAAACCATGTGATCTGCCGGTACTGATTCAATCTCATTCTACCGGTTATCGAGCGGCAGGACTCATCAATACTGACAACGGTTCAGCAATCCTGGTTATCGGTGAAGACATTGTTGATTTGTGGCTGAAAAGCTGTGGAGTCGACCCGGAAAAGGCTGAGTGCACCATGGCAGCCTTTTCGACAGATCTCAACAGGCGTAATCTGATATATGTGTATTCGCGGTCTGACAGCTGCATTTATTGTTTCGGCTTCGAAACGAATGAGCCGGATCGTATCGAACTGGTGCAGAAGGTTGAAATTCCATTTGCATTACAGGCTATGCAGGCCGATACGCAGGGAAATCTGTATCTTGGTGCATTGGAGCTCGTTCCAGCTGATTTTGCCTCTGCTGTCGACTATATGACCGGTTTTGAAAGTCTGCAGATTGATAACGAAGATGAAGTTGAACAGATCAGCGAAGAAGAATTACAGCGGCGTCAGAGTCTTAAGCGTGATATGAAAGGCCGTCTGGTATTTTCACAGACTGGAAATGCTGTCATTTATAAGCTCAAACATGGGCAAAGCTCACCTGAAAAGCTTGGCAGCATATTTCTCGACAAGGTATTCATGGCGCGTGAATGTCAACTCAAAAACGTCAGCACCCTCGATCTTCAGAAAAGCGCGGCAGAATTGCTTGCAATCGCAGAAAAACCCGGCAACAGCCTCGCAGAACTGCGTGGCAATGTGCCGGGTTTTCCGGATCAATATCGCAGGCCACTGAAGATGCTGATTGCAGTGCAATCAGAGGCTGGCCGTCTCAGGCAAGAGTTTTGAGCATTTCTTCCAGTTCGGGGTCTTCAAACGGTTCATCCTGACTTTCCTTGATCATGAAAACGAGTTTTTTCAGCTCAAGGTCGGTCATTTTGCCGCGCTCTTTAACTGGAATTCGGTCTGCTTCTTCCTGAAGGATTTTCTTGATGAATTTTTCACGAGTGGTGCGATCAGAAACGACCTGGTAGATCTTTTCAGCAAGCACCATCGGGTCAACCATCTTGTAGGTGCCATCCTGAACCTGCCTGGTTATTTCCTGAAGGCGCTGCAGGTGCAAAAGCTGTTGCTGCTGCATGATCTTGAGGTTATTCGCCGGATTAGCAACCTGTGAATGACCGCCGGCAGAAGAAACATCGCTTTTGCCTTTCAAAGCATCGTCGAACGATTCTTTTCTGTCGACAGACTCTTTGGCCTTGGGTTTGGTAGTTATAATTATTCTCTTCCCCGGGCCCTGAATGGATTCAACCATATTAATCTCCCTTGTAACGTCCTTGTTAAAAAGGCATATTTTCCCTATTCCCAAATAAATTATCGTCAGCTTTGCCTAAAAAGTTTAGAGGCGGCCAGAAAATTTTCCTGAGAAACGGTCTTGTTTTTTCCCTTCCGACTGCCGATATGCCAGATAGAATATATTTTCGGAGGCAGACCATGCAGAAAAAACTGCTTAAAAGCGCTATTCTATCATCATTGCTGTTGCTTGGTTCAGATATGCCGGTTTCAGCCGATTTCAACAGTCATTTTTCTGCCGGGGAAACCGCTTTTGCTTCTGAGAATTTCGTTTCAGCCGCTGAAAATTTCGCCGAAGCCCTCAAGTATATACCTGAAGATCTGCGGTCACGCTTTCGTTACGGCCAGGCTTTGTTTTCTCTGAATCGCTATACTGAAAGTCACTCTCAGTTCCAGGCGATCCTGCAGAATTCTCCCAGCAATATCATTGCCAGGGTTTATCTCGCAGAGAATCTTGTCAAGCTGCAACGCCCAGCTGAAGCACGCACACAGCTTGAATGGATTCTAAAAGTTCAGCCTGGCCATAACCGCGCCCAACAGCTGCTTGCAGAAATTTCTGGTAACGTGGCGATGCCTGTGGCAGTTGCTGCGTCCGGCAGCAAATCCGCGCCTCAGGCTCCAAAAAAGTCAGCCGCCCGGGCCAAATTGCCGCCAAAGCAGGCAATAGAGAAGGTAGCAGCTGTTCCTCAGACTTTTACGCCTGTTCCATTTGTTGCCGGAAAACCTGTTAAGGCTGCTCCCCAGGTTGCTGTCGATAAACCGGGCAGGCAGGTGCCGCCGACGGCTGTCAATGTCACTGCTTCTGACCTTGATTCTTATCTTGCCCTTGCCGGCAACTCATTGCTGGTCAACCTTGAACAGGCCAGATTCAGGCTTGAACAGGGTGACGGCCGGACTGCCGCTGCCAGATTGATTGTTGCCGAACAGCTTGCAAGGGATGGAAAAGACAGTCGCAGGTTTCTTGAGGTTCAGATTCTGAACAGTCTGGTTTTGCTTTATAATCGTGATTTTACCGGGTTTGGTCAGCATGTGATGCAGCTCAAATCGGTTATGTCGCCAGAGTCTTATCAGTCTTTTCTTGATATTTACAATCAGGGAGCTGCTTTGAAAGACCCTGTCGACCAGGGCAGGCTGGTTGCCGGTATCGCCATGGGTGCGGGTCATCATGCCGTCGCGGCTCGTCTTCTGGCAGAAGCCTTCAATAAGTTTCCCAAGGATCTGCTGATTGGAGGCATGCTTGCCGACGCCCAGATTCAGAGTCTTGATTATAAAGGAGCCGAAGCGACTCTTTCACAGCTGGCCCGTATTGATGCAGAAAATGGCGAGGTATGGTTCAATCTGGCCCGTTTTTATCTGACGGTTGATTATCGGCCCGAACAGGTGCGCAGTTATGCAACCCATGCCGCAAAGCTGAGACCAGATGATGCTCGCAACGGAATTCTTCTCGCTCTGCTTGATTATTCACAAGGCAAGATCGATTCTGGTATCGAGAGAATCAATTCACTGCTGCCGGCAGTCAAAGATCCGGCCCTGAAAAGTATCTGCTCCAGAATCATCGCTGATGGTAGATCGAGCACCGCCGGAAAATTGAATTTTGTCAGTGTTCTGGCGCTTCCAGGGGCAAGCCATGCAGGAAAAGACAGTTATCGACTGCTGGGTGAAGATTATCTCAAGCAGGGTTCATACTTTACCGCCATGAAGTACTTTCGGGCCGCCGGCGACAATGCCGAAATCGGCCGCACCTGGCTTGGTCTGGCTTCTTCTCTGCATGCATCCGGGGAAAGCAATCTGGCGGCAACAACGGCCGGATATGGTCTGAATGCATTGAAGACGGAGCTGGTCGCCAATCCGGATAACAGCCGGGCGCATCTATATCTGGCTCTTTATCATTTTGAACGCGGCGATAAAGTAGCAGCCAGACAGGCAATCGAGCGTGGCCTCGCCTCGCAGAGCTGCGAGCGCTCGACACGCACCAGGCTGACGGCAATTCTTAACGTCATCACTTCCTGATCGAATCAACCGAACTTTTATGCATGGCTTCTGCTACAGCCTGGCTGAATTCTGCCATTCTGAATGGTTTGCGCAGGAAGCCGCAAATGTCGAAGTGCTCCATTTCAGAAAGATCGTTTTCTTTGGCAAACCCTGATGAAACAATCACCCGGCAGTTGGGCTGCATCTTTTTGAGTTTTATCAGAGTCTCTTTGCCACCCATTCTCGGCATGATCATATCCAGAATAATCAGATCGAATTCCGGGTTGCCGGCAACAATTTCAATCGCTTCCACGCCATCACTGGCCAAGGTGACCTGGTAACCCAGAGACTCGAGAATTGTTTGGCCGATAGAGCGCAGAAATTCTTCATCATCAACGAGGAGAATTCTGCCTGAACCGTGAATAATGGTGGTTTGTTCAGATTTGTCATCGAAGTTGTTCTTGGAGGAAAGAGGCAGGTAAACATGAAAAACCGTTCCGACTCCGACCTCGCTGTAAACATTGATGGCGCCGCAGTGGTCTTTAATTGCTCCATAGGCTATTGCAAGACCAAGCCCCGTTCCTTTACCGCTTTCTTTAGTCGTAAAAAAGGGTTCGAAAATTCTTTTCTGAATTTCAGGTGTCATGCCGCAACCAGTGTCTCTTACTTCAACTTCAACAAAATTGCCCGGAATTAGTTCAAAGGGGTTCATACGACAATAATCAGCGTCGAGAACCACGTTGCGAACCTGAAAACTGAGTTTTCCCCCATCGGGCATTGCATGACTCGAATTGATGCCAAGATTGAGAAAAACGTTCTGCAGGAGAGTTTCATCCCCAATTACTACACATGATTTTGCGAGATTCTCGAAACTTATCGAAATGTTCTTGTTGAGGGTGCGGTTGAAGATTTCTATCGATTCGGCAATTACCCGGGCAATATCAACCGGTCTGCTTTCTTTGCCGCTTTTTCTGGCAAACGTCAGCAATTTTCGCGTTAAATCAGCAGCTTTCTGAGTCGACTTCAGAATCAGATTGAGAAAGGTCTTTTGATCCATGGGGGAGTTGTCGAATTCTTTCAAAAGCTCTGTAGCACCCATGATTCCCGATAGAATATTGTTGAAATCATGAGCGACGCCGCCGGCAAGCTGCCCGACCGCGTCCATTTTCTGCGCCTGAACCAGTTGTTCCTGCAATCTTTCTTTTTCAGCGGCAGCTTTTTTACTGAGTGTAATATCGCGCCAGGTCATATGCACCATTCTGGAACCCCTGATCACGATTGGCATCAAGGCAAGGTCGACACAGAATGTAGAATTGTCGGGTTTTTTGAACAGCCATTCAAATCGGCCATAACCCTGCTCCAATGCCTGCTCAATGTGTTTGTTTATCTTTTCTGCTGAAGACAGGCCGTCTTCCTGGGTTGGTGGTGAAATATCGGCCGGAGTAAGACCAAGCAACTGGCTTTTGCTTTCCATGCCGGTAAGCGACAGGGCTGTATGGTTACATTCCACAAACCGCCCATCTTTCATGAGGGCTATGGCATCAGAAGAGTTTTCAAACAGCCTGCGGAAGGTTTCTTCGCTCTCTTTCAGCCGATCGGCGGCCGCGTGTTTCTCTGTGAAATCACGAATAAATGAGCAAACAAGTGTGTTTTGCCCCTGTTCATTTCTGGAAATGGGAAACTTGCCTATCTGAAGAAATTTGCTTGCACCCGTCGATGTTTTAATTTCGATTTCTTTTTCGATAAAACTATTTCCACCAAATGCTTTGTTTTCAAGGTCATTGAGTTGCTCAGCCAGCTGCTCTGGCTGAGCAATTTCCAGAAAGGATGAGTTCAATTCAGCAATATTGTTTATTGATGCAAGTTTGGCAAAAAAAACCTCGGTTTCCTTGCTTGTCAGGGCAATGCTGCCATCCTTCCGGCTGATTATCAGGCCCATGGGAGCGTGATCGATTATTCCCTCAAGGAGATTGGCAAGATATCTGACGCTTTTGCCAAAGTACCTGCTCAATTTATAGGCGATCAGAATTGATATGCCTGCCAGGATGGCAATCAGCAGCAGCATCGTTTCAAAGTTTTTCGCCTGACTTTCGCGCAGGCCGGTAAAGTCAATGCCAATCCTGACCGTGCCGAGAATTTCATTATCGATGCCACCGCGGTAAGGAATGACAACTTCATTGATTGTCAGACCATCAATGATCTTTTCGGAAACATAAGGGGAATTTAGTGCCAGGCACTTTTGATTTTCCTGTCGGGCAACCGGATCGATTAAAGTATCGTTGCGGCTGTGATCACTATGCGCAAATATTCTGTTATCAAGGTTTTCTACTGATATATAGGTTAGTTCAGCAACTACTGAGGTTAGTTCAGAAACGAGTTTTCGGGTATGAAACTTTCCGGAGAAGCTGACACGGTTGATGGATTCGCTTATGGTTACAGCGATGGCAACCGACAACCGATCGTTATATTCTTTCTCCTGGCGGCTGAATAAAGTGCTTGAAGCAACCAGCACTATAATCATCACTGCCAGAAGCTTGAGACCCATGAACATTGCCAGCTTCTGGTCTACTGCATGTAGATTGTATTCTTTTCTCTGCAATTGGTTTTCCTTGCAATAGGGGTTGTCAGATTACCCGGCTATTCTTTGACGATGTTCAGATTTCCAGACCACTCTCTGCCGAGCGATTTCCAGCTTTTTGAAAGTTTTTCGGGTATTGGGCCTTTCCAGCCGGGATATTGCTGCAAAGTCTCGCGTGTTATCGGGAAGACCGGAACCAGCGCATGGTAAGGCACTTTTTTTCCGAGCAGAATATCGTAGCCGGCCTGCATCGCTTCAGCACCAAGCGGGCCACAGAACTGCGCAGAATCGATTACAGTGCATCTTCCATTCTGGATATTTTCGATTGAGTGGGGGTCTCCATCTATGGTTGCATGCATGACCTCTGTGCGACCCGCTGTATGCAGAGCCTCCGCTATCGCCAGCCCGCCGCCGTCATTAACGGTAAAAACGACGTCAAAACTTTTTGGTTGCGGGAAGTCTTTTAGAATTCGTTCAGCAGCCAGCCTGCCGGAAACAGGCTCAACTGCCTGGTAGGTTTGCAGAATCCTGCCTTGAACGCCCGCCTTTGCCAGGGCATCGAGAAAACCATTCAGCCGCTCAACGGTTGATGAAACATTTGGATAGTCGACCAGGATCAGTCTGACGACTTTTGTTTCAGCAAAGATCGACGCGATGAATTCGCCATTCAACCAGCCGGCCTGGTAATTGTCTGAGGTTCTGAAAGCCGCCAGCCGGCCCGAACTTATATACTGATCATAAGCCACGACCGGAATATTTTCTTTGTTGGCTCTCTGGAGACCTTCAGAGAGTGCGACATTATCGGTCGGCTGAATGATGAGTAGGTCGACTTTTTGGTCGATGAGTTCATGCATCTGTTTTATCTGATTCTCTATTCCCTGTTCACCATCACCGGCTACCTGGCAGAGCAGTTCTACCGGTCTGGTTCCGGAGGCGGCGGCAAACCGGTTGATTTCAGCGGCTTTGCTTTCGAGCCCTTCCCGCATTGCAACCTGACCGGGAATATTCATCGACCAGTAGAGTACACCTACCTTAAAAGCTGCCGGGGCAGCGGTGCCATGGAAACAGAGAAGACACGCAAGGCATGTCAAAATAGCTGCCAATAGTCTTTTCATCAAGTCACCTCTTGCCTGTTACATGTTTAAGCAATTCAACATGGTTGCAACTCAAGTAATTCTCTCTTTGTTCAAGGCTGCAGGATTCTCTCTAAAGTCTATTTTAGCATAATCTTTCCAACGTTCTGAGGAAAATCTGCATTTTTACTTTACCGACCATTCTGAAAATTATTGTTGAATTCAGTCTTAACGGCGCGTTGCTGCTTTCGGCGGGATTGTGCTGATCGATGTTTCTTATGCAGCCGAAAAAATTGGGAATATTTTTCGACTGACGTTGTTTTATATTTGAAGCCACAAAAATGAAAAGCCATGACATAACACCTGAATTTGAAACTCTGGTAAAAAAGTATCAGGGACTGGCCTTCTCTGTTGCTTTCAGTATTCTGCTGAATGCACAGGAAAGCATGGATGTCGTTCAGAACACTTTTTTAAAAGCATTTCTACAGCCAGGTTTTATCGATGCGACTTTCGATCAGAAGAACTGGCTGATAAGAGTGGTTCGCAACGATGCTCTGAACCAGAAGAAAAGCTGGTGGCGACGGTTGAAACTGATGGCTGACTGTCATGAATTTGACCGGCAGGATTTTGCACCAGAACTGGTCGATCTATTCGCCCGTGAACAGAGTGTTGCGAGGCTGAAAGAAGCTTTGCAGGAGTTATCAGACAATGAGCGAGAGATAGTGGCTTTGCGTTTTGCGGGCGGTTGCTCATACGAAGAGATTGCCGGGCAACTGGGCATCAAGATTGGCACAGTAATGTCGAGGCTCGCACGTGTGAAGGCAAAAATTGCCGGAATTATGGGAGATGACTATTGTGACTGAAAAAAATACATTGACCGAAGATCTGGCGGCAGTTGAGCAACTGGCGGCCTCACCACCGGTCTGCGAAGCAGTTATCGAGTCGGTTCGCAGCCGGGCAGCGGCTGAGCTGGCCTGGCAAGAGCTGGTCGGGTTTCTGGCGACCATGGCAGCTGCTCTGCTGATTCTTCTGCTCGCATTTGCTTTTGGTGGTCAGCTGTCAGGTTTTGCCGGCTTCTGGGTATCAGACCAGTCGGTTTTCGCTGCCTATGGTGTCGTTTCAGGCCCGACCGCAAAATTCTTCTCATGGCAGGAATTAGTTCAGATCGTTGTCATGGCTGCGCCGCTTCTTGCTCTGTATCTGTTGCCGGTAATCGGAGCCATGACCTTTGCCTGTTCTGAAATTCAGATAGAAAATAAAACTGCTAGCAGGGAGTCGCAAAAATGAAAACTGCGTTAAAAAAATGTTTTGGCCTCCTGGTCAGATTTTTTATGTGGGTTATTGGCCTGCCCGCTGCTTTTCTCAGGTGGTATTTTTCATGCCGTATGGCCGTCAGGGTTGTGCTCACCGTAGTGATAATGCTGTTGCTGACGGCGGCGATCTCGGCCGGCAGTGTTTATCTGATGTTTCGCCGGCATGTCACGGTGCCATTTGAGGCGATGGGCATTTCTGACGACTACCGGCCAGGGTTCTGGCTCAACGCGCATCACACCAGATCGGTCAGAAGATTCGCGTATGGGCAGAAGCCTGAAGATGACCCATGGGAAAAGGATTACCCGCTGTTTCCGAAAAGAGAGCAGATCATGGATGCTGAGACAGCTTCTGCAACCATACCAGACCTGCCGGCTCTGAAGAAATACATGGATTTCTGCGATATACATGGCAGTTTTGATGAACTTGCCAGCTATAGCAGCAACAGCAGCGGATTTTTTTATGACTTTGCGGCAATGCCTGAAGATGTAAGAAGCAGACTTGATAAAATGGTTATGGATCTGCTTGATCTCGGATACGAAGATTTTCTGGATCTGGCGAGTCTGACTGATGCCCAGACGAAGCGGGCCCTTTTCGATTTTGAAAGGGGTTTTTACAGGTATCCGGCTGCGCAAAATGTCGGTATGTATTTAGCCTGGAAAAGAACGCAGAACCATGAATTCGATGCCGGAAAAGCGTTTTCGGCGCTTCTCAGGTATCAACCGCTCGAAAAGGCACTGATATCAAAACACATACCGTGGCCGGAAAGTATTGCCAGTTATATAGGTTACGCCATTCACATTCTCTGCAGAGACGGTCATCTTAAACCCGAAGAAACGGTGCAGATTATTACGGCTCTTGACGAAGTAACCGCCAGAACCTTGAATTCGGCTTCTGACGAGGCTCTGGCGCAGATGCTAAATCAGGCAAAAACCCGCCTGCTCTACCTTTACCGGCTTTCACCGTTTGGCACCTGGCTGCTGACAAGCATTTATCCCGACCCGCTCGAAATCTGCCGCAAAAGATTCAGGCTTTTTACCATTGTCCCGACGGTTGCAGCCGAAAAAGAGTTTTACGAACTCCCCTGGGATTTTCTTGGGCTTTTTGATTTCAGAAGGCCGGATGCTGTCGAAATAATGATTGACGAAGCCCGAAACCTGTTCGAATATAGAGTATTCAGAGCCATTCTGCAGCAGGAACTCGCGCAGATTGCCGGACTCGACAGGCAGTTTCCCGACCCTTACACAGGCAGCCCTCTTTGCCGGAGCGAAAGAAACGGCCGGCAGGTACTCTACAGCTGTGGTCCTAACCAGAGAGACGATGGCATGACCGGCGACGATATCTCTTTTTACGAAAAATAAAACTCCCTACAGAGATAATAAGTTATAAGAGTTGCATTTTGTACGAATTTCTCATTATAATCTGCTGTTAAGATTCCAGTACTCCGGAGGATTCCCGAT
>CAYYUI010000042.1:0-43047 GCA_964474705.1 uncultured bacterium | reverse complement strand
CAAGTTGATAGCAGAATTGTCTTAAAAAAATTTGGAAACATCGAAAACAGACCAGGGAAATTTTGGGCGCGGCAGGCAAAATGGTGTAACTTTCTGGTGTAACTCGATAAATTTTTAATGCAAAAGTCAGTTGCAGAAACCATAGCAGGCGACTGTTTGACCCCGACTTCCGGCATCGAAAAAACCCGCTTTATCAGCGGGTTTTTGTTTTTCCTGGTTTGGTAAAAAAACATGGTATCGCATCGAGTTACGCCATGCTGTTGTCATATTCAGCTTTCCGGTTTTCGTCCGGCGAAGATAAATTTTGCAGTCACAAATTGTGACTGCAAAACCGCAAAGCGCGATCAACAAAGAAAAGCATGGTGACCGCCGGTCGCCAAGGTTCGCTTTTGGTGAGTATGCTGTTCTGATTGATTTCTATTGGCGGGAAGAAATTTTGTAAATTACAAATCCCCCGGAAACCATGAGAATAAGAAGGCGGATAGTCCAGAAGGCCATTGTTCTTCGGTATCTGTTGGTGTGCTCGATCTCTGATCTATTCAACTCTTCAATACTGCCGTGTGCCGAACATAAAACTTCATACCTGCTTCCGGCTTTGATGTCGATGCGATATTCAAGCCGGTCGGGCGCGGGCAGGTCGATCAGCTTTTCCCCCCACAG
The DNA here is from genome assembly GCA_964474705.1 of uncultured bacterium. Lineage (GTDB taxonomy): Bacteria > Muiribacteriota > Ozemobacteria > Ozemobacterales > Ozemobacteraceae > Rifleibacterium. Next base: position 42,387 of record CAYYUI010000042.1, on the reverse strand, counting down.
AATGCCGGGAATAAGCAGATATGGCCCGGGGCATTGCAACCTGGATTTCAGATACTTCTCATCGATAAGCACTTTCTGATAGTCTTTATTGTCAAGTTCGGTCACCGATCTGTCATCGATTTCAAACATTTCGACAGCGCTTTTGAAGATGCGAAGATTGGCAATACATGCTTTCTGGCCGGCTTTTTCACTTCTTCCGTCAGCGGAATGAGCGAAAAGCACCATAATCATAAAAAATAGAAGCTGCAGGCGGTTGACCCGGTTCATTTCATAAAACCCGCTTCATGGCTTGAGATTAAGCACGAACGTCTGCCAGGTTATGCCGGGGCGGCCAAGACTGTCGGGTTCGGCCTGGCCGGGAGTGGCGGTGAAGCCGGCGCTGGCGAACAGCTGCTGCCAGTTTTCGGCGGGCATGACGTTAAAAATGCGCCCATGCTGGTCGAGGCCCCTGCCGTCGATATCGCTGCGGCCGGCCGGAACTGAAACAAGGCCTTTGCCACCAGGTTGCAGCACCCGGGCAAGCTCGGCAACGATCTGAGGCAGTTCGCTGTCGCTGAAGTGCATCAGGCAGGCCACGCTGAACAGGCAGGCAAATGAGGCGTCGGCAAATGGCAGGCGACCGGGAAGTCTGACCTGGTGAAGCCGACCGGTCAGTTCCGGGTGCAGGCGGGCAGCTTCGAGCAAAAGTTTGGCTGCCCCGTCGACCGCCTGAATGTCGAAGCCGGCTGCATATGCCCTTGCTGCATCACGACCTGAACCGCAGCCAATTTCGAGAACTCCGGCCTGTGCCGGGAAGGTTTCGGCCATCAGATGATGAAAAGAATCGAGTTCTGTCGATTCATAGCGCCGGCTAAGCTCGCCGGCGTTATTTTCGTAATATTCGAGGGTCTGGTCTGTCACTGACGTTTGATGCCGACGACATAGTCGGTTTGCCGCCGTCGGTAACCGTTTTCGCCACGGAAAGCCAGTTCATAGACATCGATGGCGATCTGCAGTTCTTCGTTAGTCGGAACCGTAACTACAGTTACCGGCGAAAATGGTTCTGAAATGAAGCCTTCTTTCGAGGCCATTTCCTTGTTGAGGCGATAATCCATGAAAATGCCGATGTTTTCGAGATGATGGCAGATTCTTTCGCGCATGCGCCAGCCGTGCTGGCCTATTCCGCCAGTGAACACCAGAATGTCGACCTTGATCAGATTGGCCGCGTAAGCGCCGATATATTTTCTGACCCGGTAGGCAAAGCAGTCGATGGCTTCTTTGGCACGAACATTGCCTTCGTCAGCCGCTTTTTCGAGATCGCGCAGATCGTTGGAAATACCTGAAATACCGCGCAGGCCGCTTTCCTTGTTGAGAATCTTCATCAGATCTTTCGAGGAATAGCCTCTTTCCATGAGAAAACCGAAAATGGCCGGGTCGAGGTCTCCGGAACGGGTGCCCATGATGGCTCCTTCAAGAGGCGTGAAGCCCATGGAAGTATCGATCGATTTTCCCCGGGCGATTGCGGTTACCGAACAGCCGTTGCCGAGGTGGCAGGCAATGACGTTGGTATTGCTCGGGTGGCGTTTGCAGATATCGGTGGCCCGGGCAGAAACGTAGCGATGACTGGTGCCGTGAAACCCGTAACGCCTGATTTTCAACTCTTCGTAAAACTTGCGCGGCAGACCATAGAGGTAGGCATGCGGTGGCATGGTCTGATGAAAAGCGGTATCGAAAACCGCAACCTGTGGCAGGTCGGGAAACAGTTCGCGGGCGACATTGATGCCGGTCAGATTGGGCGGGTTATGCAGCGGTGCCAGTTCGATGAATTCATCTATGGCAGCGATGACGCTGTCGTCGATTATTACTGACGATGAATACTTGTCGCCGCCATGAACGACGCGGTGGCCGATCCCGGCTATTTCGGAAACATCTTTCAATATGCCTTCATCATTGTCGGTGATGGCGCGCATAACCAGTTCGAGAGCCACCCGATGATCTTTGATCTCCTGTTCGATAACCAGTTTTTTGTCACCGGCTTTTTGTTCGAGGCAGCCCTTGTCTTCGCCGATTCTTTCGACAAGACCTTTTCCAAGGCTCTGACGGTGCGGCATTCTTATGAGATCATACTTTAACGATGAACTGCCGCAGTTCAGCACCAGGATCACTTTGCCGTTGTCTTCAGAATCGACCATAGCAGGCCTCCTTAAAAAATATCCCTTATAAGTCTGTCTTTTAATACTATCTCTTGCTGCGTTGTGTCAAGAGTAAATCTTTCTTTAATAAACAGTTTTCTGCTTTAGCGAGATGTTTTTCTGCTGCAAATCAGCAATTTGCTGAACGATAAAAAATTGTATAATATCACGGCATTCTTTTATCATCTTTACTGACAATAATCAAATTTATCGAGAATGAAAACATGCAGCCAAAAATAATGGATTTTTCTGAAAATGACCGGGCCAGACTTGCGGAAGGCCTGACCTGCGGCCGGGCACTGTGTCGGCAGTTAGACAAGCAATCGTGCGGGCCTGTTACTGCTGCGGCGCTTGATCAGGTGTTTCTTGCCTGGTCAGCACAGCCGGTTGGACGGCGGGCGTCTGACGACGATCTGGCCAATGGTCTGGGCTATCTGTTTGGTGAACTTCTTAAAACTGATTTCGGGTTTGTCTGGCAGCTGATCGAGGATCAGTATGGCAGCGAACCGGCACTGATAGACGAAGGCACCGGCAGCGTCGTCTTTCCGGTCAATGCCGTCTGGAAAAGAATTTCACCCGAGGTTGATGGCAAAGCTTTTTTTAAGCCGATGTATGACGCCATTGCCGGGCATCTGAAAAAGCAGCGGCCCGTATCTGCTGCTGACTGAACCCGGATTTGCCATGGAATTCAGGAGCCGTTTATCTGCCAGCCTTTGAATGCTTTCCAGGTGGCAAAGACGTTGCTTGTTTCGCCATCGACGATGCAGATGATACCGCGGCCGCTTGTGTCATAAAGTCTGCCGCATTGGCAGCGGAGAAACAGCTTTTCGCCCTGGCCGGTTTCTGCAAATGAGTCGATTGGCCCGCGACCGCACCGGCAGGCTGGTAGAGGCTTTTGCCCGAGAAACAGCTCTCTTTCGAGCCAGGCAAGCTTTTCAATCGCCAGAATCATCAGCAATGGCAGAATGATCATGCCGATGATGCCGTAGATATTGCCGTAGTGTGAGCCAACAGTGTCGCCGATCCAGGCCGCGGCCAGAAGCAGCAGCAGGGCGACAATTTCAAACAGGGCTACGCCTTTTCGGTTCATTCTATTCTCCAGGCAGGATTATAGCACGGAAACCGTTCATCAGTATTTCGTAAGAAACTCAAGCCGTTATCGATTGACCAGCCAATTAACAAACATAGTGAGCTTCTGGCATTTGCATGAAATGTTGTTTGGGTATTTATTCCTGTTGATGGTTGTGTTAAAATTAGTTGCATGCGCAACCAATATTCAAGTCAAAATCACAGCCCGGTTGAAGAGGTTTTTCTTGGCAGATGGGTGGCTCTGACCTACAGGGCGACTCATGCTTATATGGCGCAAAAACTTGCGCCTCTGCGCATTGGTTATGGGCAATTTCCCTTTCTGTCATATTTAAATCGTTGTGGAACCTCTTCGCAGGAAGAGATTTCGCGGGCGCTGGTTTTTGACAAGGCTACCACTGCCAGGGCCATCAGAAAACTTGAAGAGCTCGGTTATGTGACTAGAAGAGTCGCCAGCGATGACCATCGTCGCTATGAAGTCAGCATCACTGAATCCGGTCGTGCCGCGGCTGTTGAAATCAGATCGATTCTCCGCGACTGGAACCGGCAGCTGACCGCAGGTTTTATCGCCGAAGAACGAAAAATGGCCTTCGATCTGCTGGCAAGAATTGTCAAAAACGCAGCAAGCGGCCTTGAAGGTCTGCATGATGACGCAGTTGAAGATACTGCCAATGGGAGAACAAGATGAAGAAATTCGCATTGACATTTTTTGCCGGAATTGCCCTTGCCTGGCTGCTTTTGAACAATCTGCAGAAGAGTGATACGGGCGACAAAGGTCGGCGCGGACCAGGAGGCCCGGCAGTTGTTGCCGTTGAGGTCAGGCCATTGTTGACCGGCAATCTTGTCGATGAAGGGCGTTTTGTCGGTTCGATAGAGCCGGTTTCACGATTCATGGTGGCGCCAAAAATCGCCGGCCGTATTAAAAAGCTGTATGTGGACATCGGAGATCAAATTGAGAATGGCTCTTCAATTGCCGACCTGGACGACGAAGAGTTGCTTCTCGACGTCAAACAGTCTGAAGCAGATCTCGAAATTGCCCGCGCCAATTTCAACGAGAGTGCCGGTCTTCTCGAAATTTCGCAGCGCGAGCTCGATCGTGTAAAAAAAATGCGGCAGCAGAAGGTTTCGTCAGAAGTTGAAGTTGAGAATGCCGAGGCTTCCCATAAAACGAGGCAGGCCAGACATCAGGTTAACAAAGCTCTGATGAGCCAGAAAGAATCAGCACTGGCAACGGCAAAACTCAAACTCGCCTATGCCAATGTCGATGCCTCGTGGTCAGGTGGTTCATCGCGGCGTTTTATCGCTGAGCGCCATCAGAACGAAGGTGCCATGGTCAGTGCCAATGGTGCGATTGTCTCGGTTATAGATATTGCGACTCTCACCGCCGTTATCGATGTGGTTGAGAACGACTATTTTAAAATCAGAGTCGGTATGCAGGTGGAAATTGAGACAGCCGCTCTGCCAGGCCGGGTTTTCGATGCAAAGGTTGCCCGTATCGCGCCGTTTTTGAGTGAAATTTCACGGCAGGCCCGCATCGAACTGGAACTGCCGAATCCTGATCTGGTGCTGAAACCCGGTATGTTTATCAGGGCCAGAATTATCTATGACCGGCACGAAGGGGTAACCTACGCTCCGGCAGAGGCGCTGGTGCGACGTAATGATATCGAAGGACTTTTTCTTGTCGACCGGGAAAAAAATCTTGCCACTTTTGTGCCGGTTCAAACAGGTTTCAGAGAGACCGAAAAATTTGAAATAGCTTCGCCAACCATTTCTGGAGATGTTGTGGTGCTCGGGCACCATCTGCTTGAAGATGGCAGTCAGATTCGCCTGACCAGCAAAGAAGATCTGCAGAAGCAGGGGAATGGAAAAAACGGTAACCGGCCCGCGAAGGATGGGAACAGAGGTGGCAGATGAATCTGACGCAATTATCCATAAGCCGTCCAATTGGCGTCACCATGGTGCTCTGCATGGTGGTCATTTTCGGGGTGGTCTCACTCTATAGGCTACCGATAGATCTGATGCCGGATATCACTTATCCGACCATAACCGTGTCAGCCAGTTATGCCGATGCCAGTCCGACCGAAATTGAAACATTGATAACCAGGCCGATCGAGCAGGCAATTGCGGCTGTTCCGGGGGTTGAAGAAATCACCTCTACTTCGAGCGAGGGCAGCAGCCGGGTAAGGGTCTCATTCGCCTGGGGAACCGATCTCGACGCCGCAACCAATGACTTGCGCGACCGCCTCGATCGCGTGCTCAGCCGGCTGCCCGATGATGTCGAGCGGCCGAGCATCAGAAAATTCGATGCCGCCGCAATGCCGGTAATGATCATCGGAGCTTCGAGCAATCTCGATCCGGTGCAGATGCTCAATCTGATCGAAGAACAGGTTAAATACCGTATTGAACGAATTCCCGGCGTTGCCGCCATCGATGTTATGGGGGGTAATCAGCGCGAGATTCAGGTGAAAATCGATATAAACCGGGTCAGATCTCTTAAGATTGCACCTGATCAGATAATCAGCCGACTCAAGGCCGAAAATCTAAATCTGCCGGCCGGCATGATCGAATCGGGAAACTATGAACTCAGACTGCGAACACCCGGCGAATTCGGTGATGTGACCGAAATTGCCGGCCTGGTGATCGGCGAAGCGGCCGGCAAACTGGTGCATCTTCGCGATGTTGCCGAAGTGCGCGATCTCTGGGAAAAGCGGCGCAGTATTGTGCGGATCAACGGGAAGCCCGGGGTTCGCATAATGGTTAGCAAGCAGTCGGGCAGCAATACTGTAGCAGTCGCAAATGCGGTTAAAGCCGAGATAGGTCGCATCAATACCGAGATTCCGCAGTTGCGGCTGAATGCCATCGTCGACAACTCCAGATATATTCAGCGGGCCATCGATAATGTCAGTTCTTCTGCGGTATATGGCGGTCTGCTGGCGATCCTGATTCTGCATTTCTTTCTCGGCAATGTCGCCAGCACATTCATCATTGCGATTGCCATTCCATTGTCGATCATCGCCACCTTTGCGCTTATGTATTATTTTGAATTCACTCTCAATATAATGTCTCTTGGTGGTGTCGCCCTCGGAATCGGCATGCTGGTCGACAACTCAATCGTTGTTCTCGAGAATATTTTCCGTTTTCGTGAGAAAGGCCACCCGATGGTGCAGGCCGCAGCAGAAGGCACTGCTGAAGTTGCGATGCCCGTTCTGGCCAGCACCCTGACAACAGTGGTGATTTTTCTGCCGCTGCTGTTCGTCGAGGGCATGACCGGGGTGATGTTCAAGCAGATGGCCTATATCGTTTCCTTTTCATTGTTCTGTTCGCTTGTTGTGTCTCTGACGATTGTGCCCATGCTTTGCTCGCAGCTTCTCAGGATGAATGGTTCCGGCAAGCGTGGTTTGATAAAAAAAATCTCCGACTGGACAATTGATCAGATACTGATGCTGCATGAACGTGTTCTGCGTTTGATTCTCAATCATCGCAAAAAAATGGCATTCGTTGTCGGATTGATTCTAACCCTTTCGGTCGGGCTGGCGCGTGGCATCGGCACTGAGCTGATGCCGACCGCCGATGAGGGTGAAGTCAGGGTGACGATTGAAACTGAAGAAGGTACAAGGCTAAGTCTGGTCGAAAAAATATTCGTTCAGGCTGAAGAGATGATAATGAGAAATCTGCCCGAAGCTGAAACCGTTTTTGTCAATGTCGGTGGAGGTGGCGGAGGCGGTGGCAGCAGTTCCCTGAATTCCGGGCAAATTCGTATTCCGCTTTCGGCGGGCCGCAGGAAGAGCAGCAGGCAGGTCGCTGCCGAACTGCGCAAACTCCTTTCAACGATTCCGGGTGCCGAGATCAGAACCCGCGAAGGCCAGGGCATGTTCATGATGCGCATGGGAAGCGGCGATGAAGACAAGGTCAAGATTGAGATCCGCGGTTATGATCTGAATGTAGCCGATGCTCTCGGGGCTGAGGTCGTGAAGCTCATGAAGGGGGTCGAGGGAGTCACCGACGTGCAGCTGGCACGTGAAGAGGGTGTTCCTGAACGAATCGTGGTCATAGACAGGGCCAGAGCCGCTGACCAGAAGCTGACAATGGCCAGAATTTCCTCGTTTCTCGAAACCATGATGGCAGGCAGCAGTGCCGGCAATCTGCGCGAAGGCGGTGACGAATTCCGCATTCTCGTTAAAGCGCGCAACGCTGAATTCATGAAAATCGAAGAAATTCTCAATCTCAGTGTTACCAATACCGCCGGGCAGCAGGTAATGCTGCGCAATATCGCTCACATCGATTCGCAGAAGGGCCCGACCCGTCTCGAACGCCGCGATCAGGAAAGAGTGCTTGAAGTCACGGGCAACGTTGAAGGCCGATCTCTTGGCTTTGTCATCGCCGAGATTCAGGAAAAGCTGCGCGAAATTCCGTTGCCTGCAAATTTCAGTATCGTCATGACCGGTGACTACGAAGAACAGCAGAAGTCTTTCAAAGAGCTGCTTTTCAGCTTCATTCTCGCTCTCGTTCTGGTTTATATGGTAATGGCGATTCAGTATGAGTCGCTTTATGATCCGGTCATCGTTATGCTGACCGTGCCTTTGTCGGCGATCGGAGTCGTGGTGATGCTTTATTTAACCAACACCACTTTCAATATTCAGTCTTTCATCGGCTGTATCATGCTTGGCGGCATCGTGGTCAACAACTCGATTCTGCTTGTCGACCACATCAATGATTTGCGCGGCAAGGGTCGCCAGGATCTGCTGGGCATTGTTACGGAAGCAGCCCGCGATCGCTGCCGGCCGATTCTTATGACTGCCCTGACTACGGTTCTCGGTCTTCTGCCACTGGCCATAGGCCTTGGTGATGGCGGAGAAGTTCAGGCTCCAATGGCCAGAGCAGTGCTCGGCGGCCTTATTTTCGCCACTTTCATTTCTCTGCTGGTTATTCCGGCAATTTACGTAGAGTTTGAACTGGCTTTTCGCGGTGAAAATTACACCCGGAAGCCGGCGGAAGAGGAAAAACATGAAACAGTATAATAAGCTCTGCATGCGGGCAACGATTCGTCTGTTGCTGGCAATCATGTTTCTATGCCAATTGGCTGCCATCGTTCCAGCTGTCGCTGCTGAAGATTTCGGCATTTTCACCAATTCGGGAGCTTCGCTGACCGTTTCGCTTGAAGATGCGATCAGCATGGCTCTGGCGCAGAATATTGCTTTAAAGGTAGAAAAAATTCAGCCAGAAATGGCCCGGGCGATGATAGAAAAGGAACGGGCAGCTTTCGATACGGCTATCAGCGCTGAATTTTCCGGCAGTGAAAAACTGGGAAAAACCATTTTCCAGCAGGGCAATCTTGGAGATTCCGTCTCAAATCGAACCGATGCGGCGCTCAAAATCGAAAAACTCTCTGAATCGGGCACACGCGGCTCCGTCGATATGAGCTTGGTAAGAAGCCGTTCGGCACGCTCTGATAACCTTTTTGCCACCAGGCTTGGCATCAATCTTACTCACCCGCTGCGCCGCGGTGCCGGCAAAGACGTGAATCTGGTTTCGCTGCGGCAGGCCGAGCTAGATCTTGAATGGTCTGAACACGAATTGAAGGGCTTTGTGCTCAACTTTGTCGCGCAGATTGAAAACCAGTACTGGCAGTATTATCTGAGTTGCAGGCAGCTTGAAATCGTGCGCGAATCACTTGAACTTGCCCGCCGACAGCGCGATGAAACTCATAAGCGCATCGAAGCCGGCAGTATCGCCGAATCTGAAGAAGCGGCTGCCGAGGCCGAAGTTGCCCTGCGCCATGAAGATCTCATCAATGCCGGAAGCCAGGCGGTTGAAAAGGCTGTTTCGCTGTTACGTTCGATTAACCCGGATTCGGGAAATTTCTGGCAGATTAAACCTGAATTGTCAGATGAGCCGGTTCTATCAAGACCCGGAAAAATGACACTTGAAGAACATATCAGCGTCGCTCTTGAAATGCGGCCTGAATTGCAGCAGGCACGTCTGATGCTGGCCCGTGACGAGCTCGAAGTGGTTGCCAGCAAAAACGGCATGCTGCCACAGCTCGATTTTTTTGTGACCCTTGGCAAAACCGGTTATTCGACGGCATTTACCGGTTCGAATCCGCGACCTGGTGAGAAGGGTTCATACGATATCGCGGCCGGTTTCACCTACGATCTGGTGCGTGGCCGAAGAGCTGCCAGAGCTGAAATCCGCAAGGCACGCGCCAGTGCGGCGATGCGTCGAGAAGCTCTTGCCAACCTCGAACAGCTGGTTAAAGAAGACGTGATCAAGGCCTATATCGAAGTCGAAAGAACCATGCAGCAGATGACGGCAACGGCGGCGACTTCCCAGAAACAGCAGGAAAAGCTTCGTGTCGAGGAAGTCAAGTTCAATGTCGGCAAAACCACAGCATTTCAGGTCGCTCAGGCCCAGAGAGACCTTGCTGCCGCACGTATTGCCGAGGCCCAGGCGGCAGTCGGCTATACGACTGCAGTGGTCGAATTGTTGCGCGCCGACGGGTCGCTGCTCGAAAGAAACGGTATTCTTTCCGGTGGGTCACCAGACACGGTTCGCTGAACAAAATCGAATAGATCATTGCTGAAACAGGCTGGCAAGGCGCTGAAAACAGACTTTGGCAACCGGTTGGCGATTTTTTTTCTAAAAATGGTTAAACTTTTATAGCTTCTGGTCGTATGATATGGTTATAATTTACAAAACTAGAGTTGTACCATCAGGGGTGTCTAAATGGTTGATAAAATTCGGACCTCTTTTTCTCCCGGAGACCACGTTTTTCTTCAGGGCGAAATAGTTCCTTCATTTTTCAAGGTGAATGAAGGCCGGTTTGCCAAAGTTCTGTCAAAAAAATCGGTAAGAGAGCTTGGCATAAAGCACATGCTCAACGAAGCCGATCTGATCGGTATTGTTTCGCATCAGGAGCTTTTTGGTGAGATCGAAGCTCTGTCGGGCCGGCCCCAGGAGTTCTCGGTTTTCGCTCTCGATGAGTCTACTGTTACCGAGGTTCCTGCCCATGATGCCGCGACCCTTGAAAACCACCTCAAGGAAGACCCGATAATCGGGGTGAAGGCCTGCGTGTCATTTGCCCGTTATATGAAGCAGTTTTTCTCGCATTTTGCTGCAATTGCCAGAGAGGAAGTCGAGCTCGACGCTTTTCTGCGCAACGTTGCCCGCGATTACATCGCCGGAGTCAACGAGCTTGCCAACGCGGTTTTGCCGGTAATGAACGATTCTGATTATACTGCATCTCGCACCCACAAGGCCTATGAGCTTGCCAGAAGTATTCTAAAGCAGTCAGAAGCAGAAACTTTATGTAATTCCTCTGTATCATGCAGCATTGTTTCAGATATTGACCACAATCTTGGTATGCAAAATTTCAAAGCCGGTTCTTACCTCTGCCGTCAGGGAATGATCGGCGACACACTGTTCATTATCAGCGAAGGCACTGCCGAGGTCGTAATCGGCGGGGGAAACCCGAATATAGTGATCGACAGTCCCGGCAGCATCGTCGGTGAAATTGCGGTTTTTCTCAATCTTGATTCTCCGACTCATGATATGAGGCGTACCGCCGATGTCGTCTGTGCGACTGATGTTACTGCAGTCGTTCTGCAACTTGGGCAGGTAGAAGAATTTTTTCGTCAGCACCCCGATGTTCTAACCCGGATGCTGAAAGCAATGATCTCGCGTTCTGATGCCACCCAGAAACTCTGCGACAAGGCTGAAGCCAGGGTTAAATCATTGCTTTACGATACTCTCGGCGTTCTGCTCGAAGGGGCCAACAATATGGCACTCAACCTGTCGCGTCGCAGTGACAATCCGGCGATTTCCCGGCCGGGCGCCCTTTTCAGTCACAGCGCCAGAACCGCCTACAACCGGTTCAGAGAATCGCTGAAGCTTATTGCAGCGCGCGAAAACATCAAGCCCTGATCAGATGAATTCCTTGAACGACTTCAGGCGTTCGTTGATCGAAAATTGAACGATCATCGACAGGCTCGAGAGGTTGGCGATGACATTGATCGATGAATCAAGTTTCGCCACTTCCTTGAGGCGCTCGAGAAAGCACTGGTTCAGCAGGGCAAGTTCTCGATAGAGAGTTTCGAGGCCTTTAAGCTCAAAATCCGGCACACCACCATCAGTCTTGATCAGATATTGTTTGATCAGGTAGTCGCCGACCGTGCGATAAAGGGTTTCGTTAAAGGAAGCGAATGGCAGATGAAATCTGGCCAGCGAATTCAGCCTGGACAGGATCGGGCAGGCGCTGGTTGCCATCATGAGACCAAGCAGTGAATTCAGGCCGGTCTGGGCATCACATTTTTTCTTGATGGTGCGATCGGGCATGCGAACAACGACATTCATTTCGTTGATCGAAGAAATTTCGGCGAATTCAGCGACTACGCTCTTGATATCTACTGCAGTCGGGCAATACAGATGCTCTTTGTCTGAAAGAGTGCAATTAGAGCACTTTTTGAAGTTGAGCATAGTCCAGGGGGGGTAGGCACCCGGGACCTTACTATTTTCGTGAACCCTGTTGAACACGACCTTGAAGCCGATTTTTCTGCCGTTATCGAGTTCGAAGGCATATTCGATCATTGGTGACTCCTGTGTCATCTGTCTTCCTTGAGTTTGAAACGACTCAGCAGCTCGCGAAGCTGATGAGCGAGCTGGCTGAGTTCCTGGGCTGCTGATGCAGTTTCTTCGGAGGTGGCACAGTTTTTCTGGGTTGCAGATTCGATCGAGACCAGACCGGTTGAAATCTGTTCAACGCCGGCGGCCTGCTCTTTACTGGCAGCAACGATGTCTTCGATAAGGTTTGATGTTTTGATTACCGTATCAACAATTATCTGCAGGCCGGCATTGGTTTTAATAGCCACATCTGCACCGGTTTTAACCTTTTTGACCGTGCTTTCAATCAGCTCGCCGGTTTCGCGGGCGGCTTTGGCGCTGCGACCGGCCAGATTACGAACTTCATCGGCGACCACGGCGAAGCCCTTGCCGTGTCTTCCGGCTCTGGCTGCTTCAACAGCGGCATTGAGTGCCAGCAGATTGGTCTGAAAAGCAATGTCGTCGATAACCTTGATAACTTTAGCTATCTGTTGTGACGCAGAATTGATCTCGTTCATGGCCTGAACCATCTGTTTCATCTGTTCGTTGCCGGTAGTTGCAGCGTTTTTGGCTTCTGTTGAAAGGATGCGCATCGCCTCTGAATTTTCGGCATTGGACTTAGCTCGACTGGCTATCTCAGAAAGTGAACCGCTGATTTCCTGTACCGATGCCGCTTCGCCGGTTGTCTGTTCGCTGAGTGCTTCGCTGGCGCTTGAAACACCCTCGGCGCCGTCGCTGAGAGATTCTGAAACCATGGCGATTTCAGATATGAGTTCGGTAAGATTTGAGAGCATGCGCTTCTGTGCCATGCCCATCGTATCCTGGTCTGAGACAGATTCTGCTTTGACGGTTAGATCGCCTTCACCAAGACGCTCGGCCACCCGGGCTGCCTGCTGATTGGCTTCGAGAAGTTCATTGATCGAGTTGACGGCAGCGTTGATTTCTTCGGTGTTGCCGGGTTTCAGTCTGATCGAGGCGTTACGGGTTTTGGCAACTGCCAGCATGGTGTCAGCAATGGCGCGCATCGGCGTCACGACCTTTTTCCCGAGGATAATCGACAGCAGAATGAGAATGCAGAGATCGAGAATCATGATTACCAGAAAGGTATTGAAAAGCTCTTTTCTCAAAGCAGCATCGATGAATTTTTGAGTGGTATAGATCATCAGGTCGCCCATCTCTTCCTGGCCACGCCCCTGATCGTAAATAAGCTTGAGTTTAACGGTCGCACTCGCTTCATCTGACTGTTTGGCAGGTTTGACCGCCCAGTTTTCATCTCTGATGAAGCCGTGCAGTTTCTTTTTGGTCTGCACGAGAATCTGGGTAATATTGATGTTTTCCATTTCGGCGTTGAGAACCCTGGAAACCTGCTCGTCATCATAGTTATACAGAGCCGCAGGAAGAATGCCGTTCAGCCTTATGGTAACCATTTCGCACTGTCTGGTCAGATCAGCGAGTTCGGTAGTTTTTTTCTGCTGATACTGTAGAACCCCCGCAGTCAGAAGAATTGCGGTCTCTATGAAAATTACCCAGATCAGCAGCTGTGCGCGAAGAGTTTTAAACATGCAACTTCTTCCTTCCAGCCTGATTAATTTCTCTCATAAATCTCAACATGTGTACAATACCTGAAACTGTTTTTATGGCAAGAAAAAAAAGAAAATACCAAAGCTCTCTGATGCAAAAACCATGACTTTTTTCTTTAGAAAGTTGAACTGATGCCACATTACTACAATTAGAAAAAATGCACAACTTAGAGTAATATTTTTTTTTTTTATTTTTTTTAGTTGCAATTTTTTCGCTTTGCAAATATGTTTGTCCGGTTGAGTTTCGTTTTAAAGATCAAGGATCGAAAAAAATATTTTGAGGTGTTATTGTATGGTTAAACAGAGAATTCTTCTCGTTCTGTTCGCGGCCCTGCTGCTCGCTTCGCCGGCTTCTGCCAAATACTTCTGGCAGGATTTCAACGTCAGTCTGCTCGGCGGCGCCAACTATCGGATTCCCTATGACAATCCGAATCTTTTCGACCTGACCAAGTCTTATGAAAATGACGAAGGCCGCACAGTTTTCACTTTCGAACATTGTGGCGAAACCGACTTCGGCGATACTTTCATGTTCTTCGATTATCTCTGGAACAACGATGGCGACCGCGAATTCTACGCTGAAGCAAATCCACGCGTCAGCCTTGGCAAAGCTCTGAACAAAGACCTTTCCAACGGCATCATCCAGGACTATTTCCTTTCATATTGCTATGAACATGGTGATACCTTCTATTCAAACGATTCTGGCAACACCAGAGACCTGCATTTCAGAAACCACCTGTTCGGTTTCGGTATCAACTTCAAGATCAAGGGTTTCACCCACTTCAAGATCGACTATTTCCTGCGTGCTAACGGTCAGGCCGATCATCCCGCCGGTCATGCTCCCTATAAAAACCAGCAGATCACCTTTGTATGGGGTTATCCTTTCAACATCGGTGATGCCGAATTCGTCTATGACGGTTTCGTAGATTACACTACTCCTGAAACTACCGTTACCGCTTCCCGCGGCCGTGAAGAACATAAAGCCAGCACCAACTTCACCTCACAGCTGAAGTGGAACCTTGGTAAAGCCCTCAAACTGAAAAATTACAAGAAAAACAAACTCTATCTCGGCGTTGAATACGTCTACTGGACCAACAAGTTCGGTATTGAAGACGGCAAAGAACTGTTCCCCGGCGCCAAGAGATATTGGGATTCAGACGAACGCAATCTGAACGTACTTGTACAGTATCATTTTTAATCTGTTGTAACTGCTTCTTCGAAAGACCCGGTCTGCAAGGGCCGGGTCTTTTGAGGATTTAGTGTGTGTGTATAGAGAGAAAATCTTTAATAGGAGTCAGTTGGATGAAAAAGTATGTTGTTCTGTTCGTTTTTGCTTCTCTGTTTTTTGCTGCCATGGGTTTTGCCCAGGATGCAGCTCCGGCCGCCAAGAAGGATTTTGTAATCGGCGTTGAACAGATCGAGTATCAGCCCTATTACGGCCTCAATCCGGCCAAACCCGAAGAATACATGGGCTATGCCCGCGAATTTTTCGATGCTTTCGCTAAAGAAAAAGGCTACACCTTCACCTACAAAATGCTGCCGGTCAAACGCCTGTTCGCTGAATTCTTCGACAAACAGGTCGATTTCAAATTTCCCGACAATCCGGGCTGGTCTGCAGACGAAAGAAAAGACAAAACCATTGAATACAGCGAATCTATCTGTGATTTTACCGATGGTCTGATGATTCACGTCGACAACAAAGACGTTACCGCCGACAAACTCGTCGAAATCGGCACCGTGCGCGGTTTCACCCCATTCACTTACCTCGACCTCATTGCCAAAGGCCTGAAGTGCAGCGAAGCCAACACCATCGGCGCTCTGATGCAGCAGGTTGAAGCCAAACGCATCGACGGTGCCTATGGCAACATCATCGTTTCTCAGCAGGCTATCAAAGACGGCGGTCTCGATGCCGCCAAGTTCATGTTTGCTGAACAGCTGCCTCACCACAAAGATGCCTACAAACTTTCAACTCAGCTGTATCCTGAACTGATCAAAGAAGTTAACGCTTTCATGACCGAAAAGGCCGATTTGGTAAAAGAACTGCGCGCCAAATACGGCATCAAAATGCACGCTGACAAATAAGCTGATCGTTTTGTTCTAAGATTCAGGAAGACCCGGCGTATGCCGGGTCTTCTGACAAAAAAATAAGGAGTCAGAGGGTAATGAAAAAGAGTTTTCTTTTAGTCGTCGTCGCGATGTTTGTGGCATCACTCGGTTTTGCCCAGGATGCAGCCGCACCTGCCAAAAAAGATTTTGTCATCGGTGTCGAACAGCTTGAATATCTGCCTTTTTACGGCTATGATCCGGCAAAACCGAATGAAATGGCCGGTTACTGCCGTGAAGTTTTCGATGCTTTCGCCAAGGCAAAAGGTTATAACATTACCTACAGATTGCTGCCGGTAATCCGCCTCTATGCCGAACTGTACGACAACCAGATCGATTTCAAATTTCCCGACAACCCAAAATGGGCTGCCGACGAAAAAAAAGACAAAACTCTGTATTACACTGACTCTATCATCGATTTCGTCGATGGTTTGACCATTCTTGCCGAAAACAAGGACCTGGCTAATGATAAACTCACCCATATAGGCACGGTTAGAGGCTTTGCTCCCTGGGCCTACATGGACAGAATCAACGCCGGCGGTCTCAAGCTGACTGAAGCTCAGGATCTTGGTCAGCTGGTGAAAATGGTAGACGACAAACGTATTGAAGGCGCCTGGGGCAATATTACCGTTGCTCAGCGTGCCATCAAGGATGCCGGTCTCGATCCTGCCAAATTCATGTTTGCCGACAAACTGCCGAATTTCTCAGACGGCTCTTATCTGCTTTCGACCACTAAGTATCCTGAATTCATCAAGGAACTGAACGCTTTCCTGGCCGAAAATAAAGATATGCTGCTCGAACTGCGCAAGAAATACGGCGTTAAAATGCACGGTGAATGATTTTAAATTAAATAAAGGATTATCAAAATGAAGAAAATAGCTGTTCTTTTTGCTCTCGTGATGGTTTTTGCTCTTTCAATGACCGCCCAGGCCAAAGAAGTAACCCTGATTGCCGGTCTTTCACTTCCTCCCTATCATCTCGAAGCCACCAACAATGGTATCGAAGTTGATATCGTCAGAGAAGCCCTGGCCAAAAAGGGCCATACCCTGAAAATGGAATATGTTCCTTTTGTCAGAGTAATTCATGATTACAAAAAATATGATGGCGCTATGACCATTAACGAAGCTTCGGGCGTAACTGAAGGCACCTATTCCGATGTGGTTATAAACTATCAGAATTACCCAATCTCTCTTAAATCAAAGAATGTGCAGATTGCTTCAGTTCAGGATCTCAAAGACAAAGTAATCGTAGCGTTTCAGAATGCCAACAAATACCTCGGCGAAGAATATGCCAAGGTAGTTGCCGACAACCCGAACTATTCTGAACAGGGCGAACAGGTTCTGCAGGTGAAATCTCTGTATTCCGGCCGCGCTGATGCGATCGTATCAGATATCAATATCTTCAAGTATTACAAGAAGCAGACTACCGATATCGATACCACTGCCGAAATCGTTTATCACGAAGTTTTCCCGAAGACCCCTTACAAGATTCTCTTCAATGATCCGGCTCTTTGTGCCGAATTCAACGCTGCTCTCAAGGAACTCAATGATTCCGGCCGCGTTCAGGAAATCATCGACGGCTATCTGAAATAATCGTCAGAAAACGCCCCTCCGGCTTATGCCGGGGGGGATTTTTTTTCAGATTTTAATGACATGGCTGAGGTCAATCGTTGTAACGACTGACATACAGTAATACCTCTTTTAGACAGAAAAGGGTTCCTCTTTGCGCGGGGCTTTAGTCTGGCAATTGACTTTTGTGCGCGCAGTTTATATGCTCAGAGAATGAACGAATTTACTTTTGAGAAGATTGTCGTCAGTGATGCCTTAATTTTGCGCGCCGCAGGTTATTTCAATGAGCCGGCTGGTCAAACACTGCGGGTTGCAGTGAAAGAAAGTCTTGCCAACGGGATGCGCCGGATAATTCTCAATCTTGAAAAAACCTCGGTGATCAACAGCCCGGGAATAACCCAGATTCTTGAAATGACCGAAGAAATTCTTGCCGACCCAAAAGGCAGATTCGGTCTGGTCGGAGTTTCACAGCTTTACCAGGAAGTTTTCATGGTTGTGGGTATAATCGGTCAGGCGACTGTTTTTGCCGACGAAAAAGCCGCCCTCGAACAACTTTAGCCCATGAATCTACGCCGGAAGAAAATACTGGTGTTATGCCTCTGCTTCTGGTCGGTCATTCTGGTGCTGGCTTCTACATTCAGAATTCGCAGCTGGCAGATTCTCACAACCAGTTCAGACATTGTTCCGGACAATTTTTCATCGAGGAGACCTGAGCAGTCGTCTGCGCATCGGCCGGTAAAAGATGAACGGGCGATTGAACTTATCAGGCAATGGAAAGACTGGCGCCAGATTCCAGCCAACTGGGATCAGAAAAAGAAAGAGGATTTTTTTACCCGCAACTGCCAGGATTTAATCGATGCTGTCAGATCGAAGGAAAAGAAGGCGGGAGATTGATCTACAATTGAGTCATCAGGAATGACAAGCCGGAGGTTTCAGGCTATGAGGTCGATAATTTTGAGACTGGCTGTTCTTGTTCTGTTTATTGTGGTTTCTGCGGCTTATGCCGCTGATTATCTGACCGAAGGCCGCTCACTCGAAAAGAGCGAAGATTTTGCCGGTGCGGTTGAAATTTATCTGCGGGGTATAGATGAGCAGCCGTCTGCCGACCTCTATCTGGCAGCCGGAAGACTGCTCGGAAAAATGAAAAAATACGACCGCGGTGATGCCCTTTTGCAGAAAGCGCTGGAAAAATTTCCGACCAACCAGGCATTGGCAAAGCTTGCTGCTCTGTTTCGCAGTCGAACGGGCAGAGATTCTGCGGTGACGGTTGCAGTGTCATCAGAACCGTCATCTTCGACAGAAGAAGTTTTTGAGCCGTTGCCTGAGGGGCAACAGGCTTCAGCTGCTGTCGAAATCATTCTTGAGCTTCAGAAAACAGACCCCCGTGAGATTGCAGTTCACGAAAAGGCTCTGCAGCAAATCATTTTTACCTGCCCGGCGTCAGAATACTCACCTGAAGCCTGCTGGAAACTTGCCAACCTTTATCTGTATGCCGACAACCAGCCTGATTATCAGAAGGCATTGCCGATGCTTGATAAGATTGTCAGCGATTACCCTGATTCTTCGGTGGCCGGTTCGAGTCTTACTCGAATGAGAAGCATCGCTGAAGCAACCGGTAATTATGCTTTGCTGTTGAAAACGGCACAACAGGCCCAGAAACTGAAAATATGGAATTCAGAAGAGCAGAATTTCTGGGTCTGTCACGAAGCTGCCGGAATGATCGGTAATAACGACCGTGAGGGAGGTCTGGCAAAGCTTCGGCAGATTGCCACCACCGCTGAATCGACCCCACGGGCTGCAGAATATGCAACGTTTCTGCTTGAGAATCTTTAAGGAGGTGGGCAGATGAATTTCAACCCAGGATATATGCGGATCAGAGTTCTGTTTCTTTGTTTCTGGCTGGCTGTTTCGCCCACCGTTATTGAATTAGACCGCGCGTTGGCTGCAGACCGTGTTTCCCGCGAGTTGACCGAAGAAGTGTTGCCATCGCTCAATATTGAAGAACAGGCCGGCAAGCTGAATGCCAATGATATTGGCATTTATCCGAGCGAATACCTCAAAGATCAGCTCAAACTACTCGGTCGCAACAAGAATGAAATTGTCAGCAATTATCTTGTTTTTCTCCCAACTGAAATGGGGGCGGTTTTCAGCGGCCTGGATGCCAAGGGCAGCGGTCTCGAAATTCTTACTCTCTATACCGCGTTGAGTCTTACCTTCAACATTGCGGCCGGTGTCAGCACGATTTACAATGATATGGCCGCGATTCAGCAGTTCAAATCAGATACCATCGGAAAGTATGAATTTTACAAGGGTCTGGCAGATAAGGTTGCCAAATATACTTTCGGAGGCTGGCTTTTCAAGAGAAGCAAATTGACCCAGCTGCTCGGGGTTTCGACCAAGGGTTATCTCAGGACCTGTAATGAACTCGGCGGTCTGCTGACGGTTATCCAGAAATATCTCGCGGTGAAAGCCTTTCAGATCAACGATGATTCATGTGCCCTGATCGTTGATGGGTTCAAAAAAGCCGGCAATTCGCCGGCCATGAAGGTATTCAAGGGAGTTGGCGATGTGCTGGGCTTCGCCGATCTGGCATTTTCTGCCTTTGCCTTTGCCGGCGAGCAGGAATGGGGCTACTTGTTCCGCGATGGGCAGATGACCTACCAGCAGATAAAGGTGACTATAGATCTTGCCACTTCGATTCTTGGACTCGCCTGTTTTTCGTTGGCTCCATGGGCGATAATTGCCCTGATACTGGTTTCTGTAGTATTTATGGTCGCTGATGCCCATGCCAGCGGGCTGAGAACCTGGGTGGTGAATTTCGTCGACTGCCATAAAATTCTTGCCGAGAACGATCCGACTTTTGTGTCTCTCATCGGACAGGTTGACCAGAAGTGGTCAGGCAGCTTTCCGCAGAAGATTTACAGCCTTCTTCAGAAGCAGGTTCAGCAATACCCGCCCGAAGTCTACCCCTCTGATGCTGTTAAACAGCTGGAAGGACTCAAAGAAGCCATTGTGTCGCGATTCAGGGTTTGCCGTCATTACAACGCTTTCTCGATCAACGATATCGATTATCGCAACAACCTGAAAGTAATCGCCGACAAGTGGAAAACCAAGGCTGAAGCACAGTCAGAGTCCTGGTGGTGGCCGCAGTTCAACCCCCTGGCTTCGAAGCAGGAGGCTGCTGAAGCCGAATATTTTGGTTCCTGGTTTCATGGCAGTCAGAAAATCGGTGATGACAAGGCGAAATGGTGCTATTTCAATTATGATTTCTTTTTGCAGAAACTGTTTCAGTTGACCCTGAACGGTTTCGAAACCAGTGACGCAAATCGTGAAAAGATCATGAACAGTCCGGTCATTCAGCTGGTTCAGAATCGCATTCAGGTCGCGCCTTTCCATTATTTCCCGCTGACATTGAATCTTATGGGTTTTTTCAATGCCGGCAGTCGCGCCGAAACCATCGAGCAGTTCATTTATCTGTGCCAGTATTCGCTCGATCTCGATCTGGCGATTACCGGAATTCGTGAAAGCGGCTATTTTGCCAATTACCTGACCGCCCTGAGCGAGCAGTTTTCTGATTTGAGCGGCGGCATGGAAAAAATGCGTGATAACTGCTTCGGGCTGACCACTGAAGATGCAGACTACATTAAGGGTTCTGATCTTCTTAAAGAGCTGGTGACCAATTATATAGACGACCCGGATGCCGCTGTTAACGAAGAAAAGGTCGACCGGTTTCGCGAGATTCTCGATCTGAAAAAACCTTCGTCTGATGAAATGACCTGGAAAGGGCTGGTCAGGAAGAATAAAGCCCGGATTAATGCAATCATTTCGCTGCTGCCGCTTAAGGCAATGGCGGTTTCGGCCAAGATTGCCCTGCTGAAAATACTGGTTAAACAGCATTTTGTGCGTCGGGCATTTCTGACTGCCTGCGTTTCAAGATTTACCCGTCTTGACATGCAACTGGCCAAAGACAATCCATTTGAAATCGGAGAAATTGCCGGGCTGGGTACCCCGCCTGCAGAATACCCGCCGGGGCGTGATTTTCTCGATGCCAAAGTTACCGTCAATACTCAGGATAAAGATGGGGTCAGCCACGCGATCGAATTCGACTTTACTGCCGGCGGGCTGTTCTGGAACCCTGGTTCGAATCTGAGATTCACCTTCAAGGATAACCTTGCGCAGATACGTGAAGCACACCGGCGCATCAATGATTCGCTGCAGTGGATGGAACTTCTGGTCACTCGCGGCGCTTATTACGCCAATACCGATCTGCCGCTCGAAAAGGTCAATGAGTTTTGCGCCCGGGTCATGAAAAACATGTATGAACTGACGAAGAAGATCGAGCAGGCACATCCGGAAGACCTGAAGGTAACTTTTGCCAGCAGTAACGGCAAGATTTATCTGACTGGCGAAAAGTCGACTTACCCTGATTTCGACGTAACCGATTCGGTTCCGAGGGTTTTTACGACTCCCGACCTGGTTTTTTCGCTTGAGAGAGGCGGGCCCCTCGATGAAGTTAAGGATACCGGCGTGCCGGATTTCGACGCCATGATGAATGAAGAACCGGGGCCGGTCGAAGAAGTGATCAATCTTCCTGAAATGTTGATTACCCCATGATTCAGGGGGCGGCGAGCCAGGGCTGGTAAGGTTCGGTGCAGCGACTGGTAAAATTCGCCACCACGCTGAGATCACGGTCGGCAATTTCGATGTTTGAATCGACCCGCAGATTCATGGCGAGGTCAAGCCGCTTGAACCGGCCGTCTTCGATAATGGCCGCGAAGACGCAGGCTTCAATATGGCCCTCGCCAAGCATTTTTGTGAGCGGAGTGCTTTCCGACAGTTCCCGGCGCACTATGGCCTTTCTGGTGGCATCGTAGGTATATTCAAGACGCGACACCTTGCCGGCATCGAGCATCAGAAAACAGAATCGCCCGGGATTACTTTCAGTGCTGAGTTCGACGCGTCGTAGCTTTCGAACGTCTTCTCTGATGCTGTGTTCAATGGAATCGAGAAGCCCCTGCAGTTCGAGCATGCGGGTGCTTTTTTCGATCTGCCGGCCTGAGCTGCTGAAAATGCGGGAAAAGCTTGCGTAGATCAGCATGACGATGAAAAAACCGACCATTATCTCGACCAGGGTAAAAGCCCGTTTCCTGCGGTCAAATGCGCGTTTCATACTTTATACCCTTGAAAGATATTTCGCGGCGTTCATTTGAGTTGGCAACCGGCCAGCTTACGACAACTTCGATGACGAACATCAGGTTCTGCTCTTCAGCACAGGAAGCATCGGTAACGTTTACCCTGAAAGCCATGCGGTCATAATCTTTTGCATCGAAGGCAATTTTTGCGGCAAGTCCCGCAAAATCAGGATCAGCCTGCACCGGTTTTTCCACGCTCAATTCGAGGCATTTCTGCCGGCATTCGGCAAAAGGCTGCTGCATGAGGCGGTCGAGAAGCGAACGTGCCACAAGGGCAGCGAGCTGGTGTTTCCCCATCGAATAGACGTTGCGGCCGGTTGAGCTGATCGAGTTCAGCAAGGGCAGAGCCGCTACGGTTACGATGAACAGAGTGATGATTATCTCGATCATTGACATGCCTTTATTTAACTTCATATTCGTATCCTTCGAGTTCATCGGCGAGAACTACTGCCATCGGCGGGTCTTCAGCAGCCATGGCGGGCGGAAAACTGAAAAGCGGCAATTCATCACGAAACTGCCTGGTCAGATTATCCAGGTCGGGGGTAGAAACCGCGATGGCACCGGCAAACATTACTTTGCCTGGATTCGTGTACGTAAGCATCGGTTCGGGAGCATCGACCTGTTTAAGAGAGATCAGATGCACGCCAATCTGCACGTTGTCGGTAAGAATTATCTGATCACCGGTCAGGCTGATGAAAGTGAGAATCTCTTCGGCCTCAAGTTTGCGCAGATAGTCAAGATAGGCGGCAGTCAACATCAGCTGTACCGGCGGTTCTACGGGGGGTGTGAAACCACGCGACAGATTGCCGATGCTGATTTTACCGTTCACCAGAATGACGCCGCCGCGAATCTCTGTGTCAGCCGGCAGGTCTGCCAGAGTCAGGTCACCGTCAACCGCAACGACGCCATCGACGAGAAATTTTCCTTCACCCAGCCCGGCGGCTGATTTGAAGTCTTCCTGATTGCGGAAAACTCTGGTAATTCGACCGATGATGCTGTTGTCGATTCTGACAGGGTCATTGCGCAACAGTTCACTGTGCAGGTTGTAGAACCATTGCCCGGCAAAGTTGTCGAGTGGCTCTTTCAGCTTTATACCATCAGAACCTCTGAAATCGGTGTGAGAAAAAAGCTTTGGTGTGCCGGTTTCGTCAAGATTGACCGGAATATTGCGGTGGTCGAAACCTGCCCCGGGTGCCGGGTCACCCGACATCAGGCGCGACATGTAATTGCGGTAGGTGCCTGAGTCGATTTCGAACGGATATGTTTCGCCGAACGAAGATTTGCCGTCAGGGTGGTTATAGCCTGAATTATCATTGAACAGAAGTTTGGTGTTCAGGTAAGCGCTGGGGAAATCGAACAGGCCGAGCACGAAAAAACGGCTGAAGACGCGGCCGAAAACATTGCGGACATTGCGCGGGTAAGGAATGCGGGCTCTGATGGCGCCGGCTTCGAAACTCGGACCAAGCAGCTTGATGCCGCTGCTGAGCGCCAGCTTTTCTCTGGCACCATCATATCTGCGAAATGCTTCGTCGCGTTCGAGAGCATAGGCAAGGTCTTTCATCCAGGGGCCTTCGGGATCGGCAAGTTCTTTGCCGAAACCGGCCAGACGCAAATTTGCCCTGGTGTTGCGCCCTCTGAGCGGAATGGAAAGCGTCTTGTTCTGAGTGCTGCCGTTGCTGGTATTGATGCTCGCATTGATGATCTGAAGGTCGGCAATGTTAATCGGTTTGAAACATGAAGGGGTGATCTGCCAGAGGTCGGCAAGGTCGCCCTCACCAGGTTGTGTTTCGCCGGTGAGATTCAGCACGATGCTTTTATCGTGGCGGCCGAAATAGACGTAGCCTTCTTTATGATTGTCGCTGTTCAGCTTTTCAGGAGGTCGAATGGACATGCCGAGGCACAGGGGCAGGCGTTGCCCGCCGCCGGAAACTGGCGAAGATGTGTCGACGGAACCGTGACTGACCGGAACGATGTTCAGGCGGTCGCCGCCGCCAATTTTTTCAGGTTGTTCAAGGTCTATTCGATCGGCGAAGAAGATGAACTGGCGTAACACCGGGGTAAGTGTGAAGACCGTTTTGAACGGAACACTTACTCTCAGCTCGTAGTCATGATCTATGTAGCTTACTCTGCACGATATTTTGAGCAGCCCCTTCTTTTCGGGTTGCCGATCAGGCGGAAAATCAATCATTGGTGGGTATGAGAGCGGTTCTATACTATCAAAGACGATTTCGTGACTTTTAAAACTTACCTGCAGCCCGGCAAGCATGTCAGAAAGTGTCGGCCCGGGGGAATAGTCAAATGCCGGCTTCTGCCCGGCCGACGCCTTTATGAAGCTGTTTACCAGTGCTTCATCGCGGTTTTTAATTTTGACCCGCATCTGCGAGATGATGTCACCGTAACAGGCTTCGAGTGAATAAAGAGCCGTCTGCTTGCGGTCGGCAAGAGTCACCAGGCGTGCCCGCCCTGAAGAATGGCTGCTCAGTGCGAACAGCAACAGAATAAGCAATGAGATAAGCCCGGCGGCAAGGAGATAGATGCTGCCACGATCCGGGCGTTGCAGTGCCGGGTCATTTTTCATTGTTGATCAATTCCAGCAGTTCGGCCTGGTTGGCGTTGGCGGCTTTTCTGACGCGCGCCTCAAGACGCCTGCCCTGATGAACTTTTGGCAGAACAATCTGCAGGGTGTCGGCTGCTTTGTCGGGTTTTATTTCTATGGCGAATGGCAGAACCTTTTCGACAGTGCCGGTCAGGGTTGTTTCGCCGGCCCGGCCCGTGCGGTTCTGCGTCTGTGGTGTTTCGGGCAGCAATGGATTCAGCACCGCAGCCCATAAGAGCCAGGCGACCAGACCGCTGATCGCAAAGGTGCCCAGAGCAAAAGCGGTAATATTTTCGCCGGCGGCATCAGGAAGTGGAGTTGGCGCGGCTTTCTGTTGTCGCAGCTTCTGTATGTTTTCGAGAGACCATGCAGGCGCACAGGCCTCTTTCTGCTTTTCGCGGTTGAGTTGTTCAGTAAGTGTGTCGATCAGGCCGACTAGAGTCTTTGATTGGTCGCCGCCACGTTCAAGAAGAGTGCCGGCCAGTCGTGAAAACATGTTTTCGATGGCGGCCCGCCGCGGCCCTTTTTCTGCGCGGCTCAGGCTGAAAACCTGAAAAAGCAGCCTGTCATCGAGGTTGGAGCTGAGAATCGCTTCTATTTTCTGCAGGTTGGCGGTGTTGTCTTCACTTTTGAGGCAGTTCATCAAAATCTTTTCGACCGATGGAAAATCGAACTGGGCAAGATGAAACAGAGCACTGGCCCTGGCAACCGGGTTGCTGCCCAGCATTTTTTCGAGCAGCCGCACCGCCTGGTCTTTGTCGTAGATTGAGTGAACGCTTATGGCAGCAGATTGAACTGCGGTCGAAGGATGGGCAAGCAATCTGGGCAGCAGTGGAAAGATGATGTCTGGATCAAGAACCTGAAGGGTTTCGATCGTTGCGGCAACTACAATCTCATTTTTATCCTGGAGGGCTTGATGCCCGATTGCTCTGGCAAGGCTAAGACAGCGGGTTTGCAAAATGCGGCTGAGAATGACGGTTTTTTCTTCAGGGTTCATCGTGGGCCAGAGCACAGAAATTTCATTCTGCAGACGATTTATTACATCGTCAGAGGCTTTCCATATGTTGATACGCTCGCTGGCAGAGAGCCTGTTCAAGTCGGCGGCGCTGATTTCCTGAGGTTTTTCGGGGGATGTGCCCGTTGTTTGAACCGCAAGGTCGTTCAAAGCTTCAGATGCTGCTGTGATACCTGATCTGGCAAGCTGTTCAAGTTTGCCGGCTATCGCATGGCGCTGAGCCGGCCCGGCGGTTTCCCATGCCAGTCTGCACTGGGCGACCAGCTCTGAACCCTTTTTGTTTCTGCAGGCAGCTTTCAATTCGGCGAGAAGTTCATCGACTGGCCGGTTCAGCAGACGACTTCGGGCATTCAGAACCCCCTTTAGAATTTCAGAGAAGATTTCGCGTTTGCTGCCGCTGCTGCCTTCGATGATTTCTATTAGATTCAGCGGTGGTTCAAGTGCCGGGTTGACCTGAAACAGGTAACCGGCTTTTTTCAGAAGCTCTGGATCGGATTCAACGGCCATGAATTGCAGCAGGGCCGGTTCAATCAAGGCAAAAG
Organism: uncultured bacterium; assembly: GCA_964474705.1. Lineage (GTDB taxonomy): Bacteria > Muiribacteriota > Ozemobacteria > Ozemobacterales > Ozemobacteraceae > Rifleibacterium. The sequence goes on along the minus strand of CAYYUI010000042.1, from coordinate 15,942 downwards.
GGAAAAAATAGGCGTGAAACATTGCCGCGTTTCTGTCGCCGATGTCTGGCGATAAGAGCATAAACTCAAAATGTTTCAGGGCTTCCTGACGGTCGAGACGATACAGCAGGCGCACTGCCCGTGATCTTATGGCGGGGTTGCTGTTGGTCAGAAGCGGAACCAGTAAAGGTTCGAGCTGCTGCGGTTCGATTTTTTCGAGGGTTTCGACTGCAGCTGAAAGAATCTGCGGGTCACGGTGGTTGCATAGAGCGGTGATCTGGCGGGTAAAGGCCGTCAGGCGATGCTTCCTGATGAAGCGGAGCACAAAAGGCAGAATGATTGCCGGATAATCATTGAGTGCCCTGTTTGCAAGCGTTTCCCCGGTTGCTGATGCCGAATCTGCCGGCAGCATTTCAAGAAGCAGTGCCAGGCGCAACGGATCGAGCCCGGGCTGTTCAATCAGTCTTGCCAGTTCCTGATGCATGGCCTGAGTGTCGATTGCTGCGGCAGGTTTTCGGCCGGCCCGTTCGAGAATCAGTCGCATGTATAGTTTGACGGTCGGGTCGCTCTCAGTGCGGGTGAGAACGGCGAAGGCATTGATAAGTTCGTTGTCCCAGCTTATGTTTTCCAGGCGCGCCAGCACAGAAAACCTGATGGAAACATCAGGTGATCTGAGATCCGAAAACAATGACAGTGCGAGTTCCTGGCTCATCGATTCCCTTCACGGTGTTACCAGTTTATCAGAACCGGCGCCAACATTAAAGATTTCATAAGTCTTTCAGGAGTCTTTTGGAGTTGCGCTTGCCCAGTTTTGTTTGTCGGATGCTATTCTCATCTGCATGCACTTCGTGTATAATTCGGTACTCTTCAATTATCAACCGGAAGGAAAACAATTTGCAGATGACGCAGAATGCAGAAAAGCAGGCGCTGGTAGCTATCGTCGGCAGGAGCGGGCTATTTCCGGTTGCTCTCGAACCCAGGTTTTTCTGGCCCAACCTCATTGGCCTCGATGGCGTGATGGCCGGTCTGGTAACAGGAGAATGGCCGTTCAGCGAATTTTTTACCGCCCAGGACCTGAAAAACCTTAAAGATTTTGTCATGAAAAGCGGCATTCTGGCATCGGGTTCCTTACCGGCCGGCGGTTTCGAAATTCCTGCCGAAGTCCTGAAAATCAGCGATGTTCTGCCGGTGTTGAATCTTTTTCTGGCCAGGCAGGCTCTAGATTCCACCATCAGTTTCAAGAGCAAAAGCATCAGTGCAGATCGCGTCAAAGTGGTTATAGAAAGCCGCTTCATTGCAAAATCAACAGCACCCTCAACTGCTGCGGCTTCTGAAAACGCCGCAACGACAAGTGTTGCCGGGCATTTTGCCGGGCATTTCGGGTTCACCGTCTGCCAGGGGGCAAATGCAGCACCGCTTCCCGGAACCATTTCCTGGCTTGGAGTCGCCATTCGTGAGCTGCAGTCGGGTAATGCCGACCTGGTCATCGCCGGCAGCACTGATGCGGTTCACCCGGTTTTCAGTCTGATCGACGATCAGGGCGGCAATGCTGAGATGCACCTGCGCGAAGGCCTTGGAATGATCGCTCTGCGTCGCCTGAGTGATGCCGAAAAGGATGGCGACCAGGTTCTGGGCATAATTTCAGGCTGTGATGCTTCGACTGTAAGGTTTATAAAGATGAATGCCGGCAAGGCTGTGGTTCAACCTTCTGCAGAGCCGGCAGCAAGGATCGACAACAGAGATGCCGGTTCTTCGCCATCATCGGCAGGCCCGGCCGAGCGGTTTGCCCGGTTTGCACGTCTGCCGCTGACTGATATCGTTCTCGATTCTGATGGTTCGTGCCGGAATCTGCCCTATAACCAGCTGCCGGCAGACGGGTCAAACGATGCTGCCCTTAACTGGAAAGCTCTGCGCGGACGTCTGGTTGGTCCGACCGGTTCAAGACGCTTTTTTCATGATCTGCTCGGGGCTCTGTTAGGCACCTTTGTGAGCAGGGTAGTTATACAGAAACCGGATGCTTTCGCGGCCGTGGCTTCACGCCCTCTCGTTTTTCTTGCCAATCACCAGATCGGCCTTGAATCACCGCTGTTTATGGCTCTGGCCCATGCAATGACCGGCCTGCCGGTCGAAGCTGTCGCCAAACCTGACCATATAAACGCCTGGCTGGCCTTTTTGCTCGCTTTCGCCCAGGATTCCCTTGGCGATGGGCACCCGTTCAGGCTAATGTATTCTGACCGGCAGAATCCTCAGGGTCTCATAGATGCACTGAAAGCCGCCGGAGAAAGAAAAGCCTCGCTGCTTGTTCATGTCGAAGGAACACGCGCCGCTTCTGCCGATCAACCGGTAACCCGGATGAGCTCGGTCTTTCTTGACATGGCCATCGACAAAAATCTGCCGGTGGTTCCTTTGCGTTTCGTCGGCGGGCTGCCGGCTGAACCCCTCGAGGAACGTCTTGATTTTCCATTCGGCAACGGCAAGCAGGATTACATTATCGGAGCTCCGGTCATGCCTGAGGAGCTGAAAAAGCTGCCATACGGCCAGCGCCCGCGCTTTTTGATCGATCTTATCAATGGTCTTGGCCCGGGTAAAGGCCAGGATCTACCTCTGCCTGCCGACAGAACTTTTATTGCGAAAACCCAATTTTTTATCGACAAATTCGGGTTTCCCAAAATGCAGGCCATGCTTTTTGCCATTCTGCAGATGATCGACGATCCCTGCGAAGAGACGGCGCAGCTGATCAAAGCCGTTCAATCAGGAAAAATCAGTTCCGGCAGTTCCGAAATTCCATCGGTGCTGAAGAGCTTTCTAGGCCATATCAGCAGCAAGTTTTCCTGAGCCGGCATTAAAAAGGTCACAGAGAAACATTCGACTACAGGACAGTTCTGAAGCCTTTCATAAACCCAAAATAAGGAAATTACATGTATCAGGAAACTCTGCAGAAAATGGTGGCAATGGCACTTGCCAAGGTTCAGCTGCTCGATGGCAGCCGGCTGAAATACTTCGTCGTTTCGATGCTGGCAGGTCTGTATGTCGGCCTCGGTATCATTCTGATTCTGACGATTGGCGGCCACATGGGCTCAGACCCGCTTACGAAAACCCTGATGGGAATCAGTTTCGGTATTGCCCTGAGTCTGGTTATCATGGCCGGTTCTGAGCTTTTTACCGGTAACAACATGATCATGACTGCGGCCAGTCTCGATGGCAAAGTGCCGTGGCGCGACAGCCTGCGTATCTGGGTCTGGTCATGGTTCGGGAACTGGGCCGGCAGTATTCTCGTGTCGGTACTGTTCTATCTGGCCGGCCGTACTGCCGGTTCGACCGGCGTCTTCGCCGCTGCCGTTTCGGCGGCAAAAATGACCGCTCCTGCGATAAGCCTGTTTTTTCAAGGGTTTCTGTGTAATATTCTCGTATGTCTCGCCGTTTTATGCAGTCTGAAACTCAAAGAAGAAACCGCCAGGCTGATTATGATCTGGTGGTGCCTGTTTGCGTTTATCACCAGCGGCTTCGAACACAGTATTGCCAATATGACGGTATTGACCATCGGAATGCTGTCAACACCAGGCCCTGAAGTCACTCTGGCCGGTTATTTTTACAATCTTTCGGTCGTAGGTATGGGGAATCTGCTGGGCGGGGCTCTGGTGCTCGGCGGCGGCTATTACCTCGCCGGAAGTCAGCCGGCAGCAGTTACCAGTCAGGGCACCTGACAATTTCAGGCTGAATCTGGCTGCCCGGTCGGAATACCGGAAATTCAAATTTACCTCTTTTCATTCGCATTTTATTCGCTTATAATAAAAGAAAAAGGCGAAAAAATGGCGAACATAGTCTGTGCTGATAAGCTGACCGGGCAGAATCGCGAAGGCCTGTTGGCAGTGGCTGACAAACTGAGAATTCTTGCGGCTGCTGCCCGATATGATGTTTCATGCGCTTCGAGCGGCAGCAATCGTAGCAGCCCGGCCGGCAGTCTCGGTAATGTCGTTGCCAGTGGCATCTGTCACAGCTGGGCAGCTGATGGGCGCTGTATTTCTCTGCTCAAGGTGCTTTTCACGAATTTTTGCGTCTATGATTGCGCCTATTGCCTGAATCGCCGCAGCAACGATATCGAGCGCGCCGCCTTCTCCCCCGCTGAGCTGGCGGAACTGACCATCTCGTTTTATCGCCGCAATTATATTGAAGGGCTTTTTCTCAGCTCGGGAGTGCTTAAAAACCCTGACTACACCATGGAACTATTGATAAGATGCGTAAAACTGCTGCGCGAGAACTATGGTTTTGCGGGTTATATCCACCTCAAGGCCATACCAGGTGCTGACCCTGATCTCATTTTTCAGGCTGGGCGACTGGTAGACCGCCTGAGTGTCAATCTCGAACTTCCCAGCCAGCAGAGCCTCACGCTGCTGGCCCCCGATAAATCGAAGGTGAGTATTCTCGGGCCGATGCAGCGTATTCGCGACTGGAGCCTCGAATACAATTCCCATACCTCCCGGAAACCTCAACTGACTTTGGCTTCGGGAGCCGGCGATCACGTTTCGACGAATCTGCAGAAGCCCGCTCGGCAGAGTTTCATTCCAGGCGGTCAGAGCACTCAGCTGATTGTCGGGGCCAGTCCAGAAGACGATCTTCAGATTCTGACTTTATCCGAGAGCCTGTATAAAAAAATGCGGCTCAAACGGGTTTACTATTCCGCGTATATTCCGATCAATCATGACAGCCGGCTGCCGGAAACCCAACCTCCGCCGCTGTTGCGCGAACACCGGCTTTATCAGGCCGACTGGTTGCTGCGTTTCTATCGTTTTTCGGTTAAAGAGCTTTTCGAGAACGGGCCACCGCTGCTCGATAGCGATTTTGATCCTAAAATCATGTGGGCACTGCGACATCCGGAATTTTTTCCGGTCGATGTCAATCAAGCTGATTTCGAGGCATTGCTGCGTGTTCCCGGTCTCGGCATGATCTCGGCCCGCCGTATTCTGCAGGCTCGGCGTGTCGGCCGACTCAGTATCGACGACCTGGCGAAACTCGGGGTTGTCATGAAACGTGCCCGTTACTTTCTCAGCGCTCCTGGCTCAGATGTCACAATCCTCGGCCTCGACCCGCTAAACCTTCGTCGGCGCCTGCTGAATGTCGAACCGCCGGCGTTCAGGCCGAAGCAGCTGTCGCTGAATGATCTGCCGGGTTTTCAGCCCGAGGTGTTCAAAGATGCTGTCATGGGGCAGTTCTGATGCATATTCTTCGTTACGATGGTTCGTTTTATGGTCTGATCTCGGTTCTTGCCCCATGGCTTAAACAAAGGCGTCTGCCCGATGCAATCGAACGCGAAAATGCCCTTCAGCCATTGCTGGCGCTCGCCATTGCCGAACCGCAGACAACCTCATTGACCACCATGGGCGGCGACAGCATCGACCCCGAGTTGTTCCGCATGCCCGGCATTACTCGTGAAACCTGGCAGAACGCCTGGCTTGCTTTTCTTTCTGAAGAAGATTCGATCGAACTCGGCATTTGCCGATATCTGCTGCTGGCGCTCGAAAAGCGTGGCAGCGTCGACTCATATCTTACCGATGCCAGGGTTCATCACATTCATCGTCTGGCAAAACGCGTAGCAGCAGAAAGACATCGTTTCATGGGTCTGTTGCGTTTTCGCAGTATCGGAGCCAACCTCTACTACGCTTCGATAAACTCAGATAACTTCCTGTTGCCAATTCTGGCGCCATTTTTCGTGAAGCGCTTTTCTGATCAGCAATGGATCATCCACGACCGCCGCCGAGCTCTGGCAGCAGTTTACAATCTGAAGACCTGGGCAATCACCGAACGGCACAGTGCCGATATTCCTTCAGATGCCTTAGAAGAAGGTGTTGCTCAACATCTCTGGCAATGCTTTTTCGACAGTATTGCCGTGCGCGAGCGACTGAATCTGGCTCTGCAGCAAAAATTCATTCCAAAAAAATACTGGCAGGATCTTATCGAAAAGCCAGGCCGGTGACTGCTTGAGCATGTCAGGTTTCAAGACTACGATTGCTTCGCTCGCGAAGGCTATGGATGGCCAAGTGGCGGTGAGTCGCCGGAGTGCGAACGAACCGACCAATGACAAACTTAACACTGTCACTGCGAGGAGCGCAGCGACGCGGCAGTCGCTGGTAAGACTCGACTTTTTTCGTTGTCAGCCATGCACTGCATCGCTGTTGTCGTAATCGTGGTCGAATGGCGGATTCGATCACAAACACGATCGCGACAACGATAACGAACACAAGGACTGACATGATTAAAAATTAATGACTGCGTCAGGCGGTTTTGCCGAAATTATTGCTTTGAGATTGTGCCGGCTTTTGTTTATACTCACTGAATGTCTGCTTCTGCAAAGCCTGTCAGCGGTACAGAATACTCGATTACGAGAGCTGTGCTTTATCTTTGTTTGATTATATTTCCATTCGTGATCCTTTACATTGAAATGGAAAGGTTTCTGGCGCTCGAAATAGCCGACCGCCGCAGCGAAATCTTTGACCGGGTCGGCAGGCAACTGCTCAGGTTCAGCGAGTATGCAGACGATGCAAGATTCTTCCATCTGTTGTTGCAGAAGAGCTTTGCAGTGAAAAACAGGCCGGCTTCTACGGAAACCTGGGTTGTCAGGCAGTCGCAGATGCTTAAAAGACTTTTTCCGCAAACCTTCACATTTATCTTCTGGGATAAGAACGGTAACCTCATAACTTCAGCATCAGACGAAACGCGTTTCAGCTTTCTTTCAAAAAAATTGCATGTTTTTCTTGGCAACATCAGACGTGAAACGATCTCCCGGATGCACACCGAAGATGGCTTCAACGAAAAATATGCCGGTGATATGCGCCTGCTAAGACAGTTTCTCGGCCCATTTGCAACTCCCGATGTTCTTGTGAAGCCTTTTCTCAATGACGCCTCAGCCGGATGTTTTCAGCTGCATGCCCGAGGGGATCGGGTGCTTGGCTGGTATTCATCCTATAATGACTTTTCTGTTCTTGCCTATATGTCTGATAATATCAGAGGTCGGTTGGATGGCCCCAGGTTTTTGCGGCAGCAGCTGGCCGGCAGAATTCCCGGTGTCGACTTCGTTCTTATCGATGAGCAGAAGCAGAAACTGGTGCCAGAAACAATGCCCGCTCTGTCGAGCCGGATCTTTCTGAATTTTGGCAAATTCCGACAGCTGGTGCCGATCGAGCAGCTTGAATCTGATGGTGATTATTTCAATTATCAAAAACTGAACCAGCGATGGTGGGCGGCCGCAGTGCTTCGACGCAGCTGTTTTGCAGATGTTTCAACAACGACCGGCCGTTATATGGCCGGAATCTTTATCTGTATCTCGCTGGTTACTTTCATTCTTTACTGCTATTTTCTCGTGCATGAAAACCCGTTGCACTCGGTAAAATCAAAGCTGATGGTCATTTTTGCCTACATTATTTTCATTCCGGCGCTGGTATTTACGGTTCTCAGCCTTGATTCTCTGAAGCAGAAAGAGAAGCAGATCATAACCGAAAAGTCTGTAGAGGCTTTTCATTATCTGACTTCGATCGATAATCAGTTTATCAGCTTTCTGCACGAAAAAGCCGGGGAGCTTAACCGATCTTTTGCCCGTCTTTTCCCTGGAGGTTCCGGTGATTTCAATGAGGCTTTCATTGCATCGGCTGCGGTTTCTGTTTATGCGCGTTTTGAGCCTGATACCTTTGTTTTTTCCGATCAGTCCGGAGGCGATATTCTCAAAGCTGCTTATTCAAAGACGATCAAAGATGATTTTCTGAGAAAAACGGCGGCCAGAGAACTTCTCACCTATCTAAACTGCAATGCCGCAAATCAGTATAACCCTGATGATGGTATTGCAACTGGCTTTGCCCGGAATTTTTCCGAAAACCATCAGAAAATTGTGCCTTTCACTCTTGGCAATACGACCTATCTGTCATATCTGAACACTCTGAGAAATCTGAAAACAGGCGAATTTAGCCATGTGATACAGCTTTTCTGGCCTGAGAAGCAGATACAAAGCGATTATCTGCGCAGTATTGCTGCTGCCGCTGCCGGGCAAAGACAGAAGCAGATATATTTTGCAATGCCGGACCTGGGAAAATCTTTCCCCGAGACCGACAACCTGCCGGAGCTGAGAGCCTTTTTTGAGAAGGTAATGCAGCATGGCCCTTCACAGCAGAAACTGACCGGTCTCGATGGCAAAACATACCTGGCATTCGGGCAGGGCGGAACCAACCTCAGCTCTTCAATTCAGGCCGTCATTTTTGCCAGTGAAGCCCTGAATCTCGAAATTGTCAGATTCAGGAAGAATCTCTGGATCATGGCCGGTTTGAGCCTGCTGATGACGATCAGTCTTTTTCAGATTCTCGGCTATTACCTCATTTTGCCTATCAATGCGCTGGCCAAAGGGGTTGAGATGGTTAAGCGGCGAAACTACTCTTATCGCATCGATCTGCCGTTTGCTAACGAGTTTGGACATCTGGGCAGGTCGATCGACCTCTCTCTCGAAAACCTGCAGGAACTTGAAATTGCCAGAACCGTTCAGGAAAGCCTGATTCCGCAGCAGGCCCTCGATTTCGGCCCTTTCTCGATTTCAGCGAGAACCCGCATGATGACTACGCTTGGCGGCGATTACTTCGACTTTGTCGTCGATGCTGAAAAAAATCTGACGGTTCTGATGGCAGATGTGGCTGGTCATGGCGTTCAGGCGGGTCTGCTGATGGCAATGGCCAAGAGCGTTCTGTTGCTGAACAATGCTGCCCGGATTGAACCGGAAAAAATCATGGAAGGTCTCAACCGGACTTTCTGCACGCTCAGGAAGGCTGAAATCAGCACCATGATGACCGGGCAGGTCATTCACATCGCCAATGACCAGACCACTGGCTTTTTTAATGCCGGCCATTGCCCCCCTCTGATCATCGCTGAAAATGGCGTGTCTGCCAGGCTGCTTGAATGTCACTCTCTGCCGTTCGGCTTTTCTGCGAAGAGAAAGTTTTCCGGAATTCCTGCAGAACTGAAGCCCGGCGAAACCATGATTCTCTACACCGATGGAATTCTTGAATGCACTGATAAAAATGGGGAAGTGCTGGGCCCGGAGGGATTCAGAGAAGCTGCCATGCATGCATGGCACGATAACCTCGACGCTTTTCTTGATAACCTTTTCAAGGCTTTTGACGGTTGGACGTCTTCACAACAGGATGACATAACCTTCGTTCTTGTCAGATACAGGAAGAGCCAGTAATGGAAAGCATGCGCAGATTTTCTTTGCGATTTATCGGTTCGCTGCTTTTTATCGGCTTTTTGCTGCCGGTAATTGCGTTCTGGCTGATAAGCGCTTTCTTTGCCCAGCAAAGTGCTGAAGCAGAACTACGTGCATTCAGAAACCTTGCCGATGCTTCTGCGCAGCAGCTGGAGCCCCGCTCCGACAATTCTGAATTCTGGTGTCATGAACTGAACCGGCATTTTGCAGCCGCAGAGAGCGTTGAAAAATTTACAGCCGGTTTAAAGATACTTGCAGAAAGGCATCGGGAAAACATTCGCTGGATTATCTGGAATGCCGACAGTCAGACTGTTGCCAGAAACATAACCAGTCGGCATACCGATGCAACCTGGAACAGGGTTGGCCGAATACTGAAAGAAGCGGCAAAGACGTGGTATCTCGATATCGATAAGGCTGACGACAGCTTTGTTCGCATGGTTCTCGGTGAGCATCTGCAAACTAAAACCTTCAGCCGCGCAACTTTCAGAAATAACCCATCTCTCAACAGTCTTTCTTTCTTTCGCCAGGCAGGTAGTTTCTGGGCTGATTTCAACGAAACATCCGGAGCTATAGTTCTTTTTCCGCCAGGAATTGAAAAGAAAAACCATGGTATCAGGGAATTCCTCGACGGCTTTGATCTGGAAAACAACGGTATAGTGCTGGCAAAAGGCGCTCTTTTCTTTTCGAGTCTTCCAGACCAGTCGCCTGAAAAAATTCTACAGCTCAAGCGAACTTTTGCCGGCAGAGCACCCGATGTTCACGAATCTGCCGACGGTATTTATACCGGCAGGTTTATCGGCAAAGACCTGTTTTTCTGCCTGTTCAGAAAATTGACCGCCGGCAATTCTGCCGGCCGGCACACCCTGCTGTTTGCGCTGATTCTTGCATTTTTCTGGGCCCTGCTTTTCAACCGGATTCTGCACGAAAAGCAAAGCTTCAGCATCAGCATCAGATACGTCGTCATTGCCATAATCACCTGTTCTAACCTGTTTCCCCTGTTGATCATGGGCATTCTCGGCCAGCAATACATCGAGCAGAAGCGCCAGATTCTCGTAGAAGAGCGCCGTAGTGAGGCTGTAAGGTTCTTGCGGCAGATAGAAGGCGAATTTGTCGCAGCGACTCATAAAATCAAGAACTTCGCCATTCAGCAGATTGACAGACTTGGCGAGAAACTGCGCCATGAGCCCCTGTCGCTTGAGAATACCATTGAATTCAGAAAAAGCATGTCCAGGGTAGCCGGCAAGTTCATGGTGGTCGCCAGCACTACTTATCCTTCGATCAGTGATGTGGTTTTTATGGGTAAGGACAAGGCTTTTGCCCTCAACAGCCTGGATTCGTCAAGTGAATTGTCGCTGGAATTCATTGAAACGGCAGATAAAAGCGAACTTGACCGAGTTAAGCTCAATCAGACCATGTGTAAATGTGGTGCCGCTTTTATCGCTTTTTACAATGGCAGCAGTGTGGCCGAAAAGGTTCTGACTGAGGTAGAGCTGATTATTGAAGCTATTTTCCAGGCGAAACTGCATGCTACTTTCCATACATTTCTCAGGCTTCTCGAAAATGTTGAGCGCATCGGCATGGGAACAGAAAAGCACCCAACTTTTATGCATTTTCTCTCGTTCAACCCTGAAAATCTGGCTGATTACCTTTTTATGTTTCATTTTAATCAGGGCGTTCATGCCGGCAATTACATGACCAGCATGCATTCTCTTTTTCAAAGAAACATTCATGGCATCAAGGTGGTCTATTCTCAGGGCCAGAATCTGAAGAATCTCGAAATCGCCCCGTTTACCGAAAAGCTGAAGTTAAGGGAACTGTTCGCCAGATTGACCTATTTTCCACTGCCGCAGGCTGAACTGGTTGAACTCGACGGTCAGACCTGGATATCGACAGGATTCGTCAGCAGGGTTATTGGAGAGAACAGCTTGATTGCCCTGTCTCCTGTTGATGAAATTGAAAGACTGCTCAGCATCGAAAAACGCCAGCTTTTCGTCATTATGCTGATCAATATTCTGCTCGTGGCCGGAATCACCCTGATTTTCGTTCAGACGCTCATCAAGCCGGTAAGCCTGTTGCAGACGGGCACCGAGGCTATCAGAAACCGTAACTTCGCTTTCAGAATTCCCTGGCTTGGCAAAGACGAGTTCGGAAAAATGGCCCGCGTATTCAACAGCGCCCTCTTCGATCTTGGAGAAATGAGCCTGGCGCGCGATGTGCAGCAGCAGCTTTTTCCAAAACAGCAGATCGAAACCGGCCGCTACGATCTTTTTTGTAAAACTATGACTATGGCTGACCTTGGCGGCGATTATCTCGATACTTTTCAGCTCGACGAAGACAGATTCGTGATGGTGCTCGGCGATGTTGCCGGGCATGGAGTCGGTGCTGCCATGATCATGGCGATGGCCAAGTCGGCAATGCTTAATTCCGCTGATATTCTCGATCGGCCTGCTGAGCTTCTCAACCGTCTGCATGATCTGATTTATCGCACCAAGAGCAAAAAACAGAAGAAAATCATGACTTTTCAATATGTGATGGTCGACACCCGTGAACACAGGGTCGTCTTTTCGAATGCCGGCGGCTGTAACCCATATATTGTCAGGTCAGCTGGCAGAACCATTGAAGAACTTGCTGTTCCCGGGGTTGCCCTGGGTTCATTCAAGAATGCAAAATTCAATCAGTGTGAGATACATCTTGAGCCTGGTGATTCATTGGTTCTTTATACCGATGGTCTGGTTGAGTCACGTAACGATTCTGGTGAAGAACTTGGCTACGAAAGATTTAAAAACATGCTGCTCGCGAACCACTGCGCCGTCAGTCAGAATTTCTACGACCGGATAATGCTTGCCAACAAGGTTTGGCGACAAACACAACCACCTCAGGACGACTTCAGCCTGATGATTTTAGGCCGCCGTTCCGGCTGACCGCTGATAAGACAGCCTGTTACGAGGCATGGCTAATCCTGTTGCCGGCAAGCTTTGATCTTATCTATCAATGCCTGAATTTTTTCGAGATGCGAACCCTGCCAGTAAACCTGTCGGCAGCTCTGGCACTGAAAGAAATCGTTGTAGTAAAGTTTCGTTTTCGGTTCGAGCAGGTCAAAGATCGCTGCTTTTTCAACCCGTTCGAGAGGGCCGTTGCATTTTGCGCATCTGGTGAAGGGCTGCAGTTGATCCCGCAGATCGAATCTCTTTATGACTTCTTCAAGCTGTTCGCCGGCAACCTGTGAGCGCAGCAGATAGCCCCGGTCTATTTCTTTTCGCATCAGCAGGTGCCGATCTCTGGTTAACAGCACCTTTTTGTTATCGACAACTGCTTTAAACAGCTCTTCAGCAGTTATCTGATTATGGTATTCGACATCGAAGCCGAGCAGTCGCATTTTTTCTGCGAGTTTGCCGAGATGGCAGTCGGCAGCGAAACGCAGGTTCCGCAGTGGCCGTTGTTGCAGACGCGTCAGGCCCGAAATGTCGAAAGATTCAAAAACCGGGTAAACGCTGATCGTGTCACCATCGGCAATCCGTCGCCCAAACCCGCTTGATTCGCCATTAACGACAATCAGATCGACTTCTGTGTGGGGCACGCCAAATGATTCAATGAGATCTTTCACGGTTGTGGTGTGCGCCAGGGTCTTTTCGACCGGTTTCTTGCGCAGATCGGCCCTGATAAAATCGTTCAGCTCTTCGTAGAACCTGATATTGATTTTGAGCATAAAATGATTTCAGGCGCCTTGTTGCAGAGTGTAACTGTAATCTGCACAAACACTGAATTTTAACGGGTCTGGTGTTTTATGAACTGACCGGTTTCAAGCTCCTGAAAAGCAAGGTCGAGCTCATCCTGAGTGTTCATGACAATTGGCCCGCCCCAGGCAATCGGTTCTTTCAATGGCGGCCCTGAAAGGATGACCATGCGCAGCCCGTCTTTGCCCGATCTGAATTTCAGCAGCTTTCCCGGTTCGAAAAGCAGAGTGGTTTTTCCGGAATATTCATTTCCATCGCTGAAAATTCCCGAACCATAAAAATTATACGAGAAAACGGTATTCTCTGATGGGATTTCAAGCTCAAAATCTGTTTCGGCCGGCAGATTGACGTCCATGAACAGCGGTTTGACGTATCGCCCGCTGAATGCGCCATCTGCTCCCTTGTAGTTGCCTGAAATCAGCTTTATTTCGCAATTCTGATCGTTTATAAGAGGAATTTTACCCGCAACTATGTCGCCATAAGCGGGTTCTGCCATCTTGTTGGCGGCGGGCATATTGAGCCAGATCTGCACGCCAAGCATTTTTCCCGGTGGTTTTGGCATTTCCTGATGCACGATACCGCTGCCCGCAGTCATCCATTGGCAGTCACCCGAAAAAATGGTTCCCTTGTTGCCAAGGCTGTCGCCGTGTTCGACCTTACCTTCGATAAGGTAGGTTATGGTCTCGATGCCCCGGTGCGGGTGCCACGGAAAGCCCTTTTCGTAATCTTCCGGCCGACTGTTGTCAAAAGCATCCATCATCAGAAAAGGGTCGAAATCCACCACGTTTTTATTGGCAAATACCCTGACCAGGCGAACCCCGGCGCCATCATGCGTCTCGATTCCTTTTACAACCTGCCTGATTTTTCTCGAAGCCTTCATTGCCAGCCCTCGCTTTGTTTTTGATGCATCAGTGTCTTCATAATGATACCCCAATCACATGCAAAGTGCGAACTACAGCATCAGGGGAAAACCGTGCCAGGACTTTTCGCCAAAAGCTGGATTCTTTGCGAACACTCGCTTGCGATATGCCTGCCGCTTTCAACTTTGTGTCAACAAAAGCAACGGGTTAAAGCAGGCCATTTTCAAATATAATACTGTTTTTCAATGGGCTGTTTTTTAAAGGAAATTCTGGTTGGCCCGAATTTCTGCAAAGTTGCTTTTGACGTGACAATGAAGTTCGATTCCCTGCTGTTGCTGCTTCCATTACTGACGGCGGGGTTTATTAAGTTTTGGTTCTTAAGACCGGTGTGTTATTATTGATATAGCACCGATTTGCCCAGATTGCGGGTGCTTAATAAATTCAGCTAAACAGGAGTCTTTTATGTTTGAACAGGAACTCGTTTTTGGAGCATTTCTGAAAGAACGCAGAACAAGTTTAAAGCTGACAACCGCCCAACTTGCTGCCAAAATCGGTTACAAAAATATCTGTAAGGGTAATCGTAGAATTTCTGCTGTTGAGAACGGCGAAACAGAGCCAGAATTGACTGCAAAAATAATGGCAGTCCTGGGAATAACACCAGAAGATCGCGACAAATGCCGCAAACAGGAAGCCCTGTTTCGAAAGCAGTTGATAGAAAAATTGCCAAAATTCAAACCGGTTCTTGTCTGGAGGGCTATGGCCTGCATTTATTTGCCGGTTGAATTGCCGGAAAATATTACCAACCAACAGGATCTACTTGCCTGGGCTGCCGAACTGGCCAGAACCAGACACAGTAACTGTTGTCTGAAACTCGATTATGACCTCAGATATTGGATCGATAAAAACGGGGAGACTGGCAAGGCTGATAGAAGGATGGACAACATGCCGACAGCCAGGCCAGATATAGGAATATTGCTTGCAAACAGCTGAAAAAGTTGATGTGAAGTCGCGCGGTTTTTTTAGCCGCGATCAATAAAGTCTCCGGCAAAAAACTCTTTACGTTCAGAATGAAGGTAAACACCCTCGCCATCTTATAATCAAGCTATTTTATTGATAACTGCAGAATTAATGCAGATTTTTCTGACCCCTTTGAAGAATACTCCAGGCGTGGACAGAAGGCGGGATTACTTTTTCGGAAGCTTGTGAGCGAAGCGAATCGCTGGAGAAAAAGTAACCCGACTGATGGCCGCGCCGGCCTTTAAAACCGACATTGGTTTTACAGAACTCAATAATAAGACTTATGGTTATTTAACCTCGATCAAATCAACATTTACGTCGCCGATTTCAATGTATCGGTTTCCTGAAATAAAAGAAGCAGAGCAACCCCATGGCCCACCGATGTCAATTTTGAGCGAAACCCCTGACGGGCAGCAGTCAGCATTCACTTCGGCCGTAGTTTTGCCGCCAGCCAGCTCAAGATACTTTTCCGTAGTCTCTTCATCAAATGTAATGACAAGTTTCTGCTTCATATGCTTTTCCCCCATGAATCTTGCTTCTATGTGTATTGTTAAAATCTCAGTCGGTAGTTCATAGCATTTTTATACTACCACGGACAGCCTGAAATGCTTGCTCGGGTAGTTAAAAAGCTTTCTGTCACGCTGCTGACAAAGTTTTTTCTAATAAATCGGGCGTGCGAGCAACTGGAGCCACAAAGTAGCGACGCACCGTTTTCCCGCGCTAAAACAAAGGAATCCGTCGAAATTTCGACGAATTCCCTGGTTTTAAGCTGGAAACGGGGTAAGTAAATTGGACAAAAGCTGTTTGTATGCTGATTCTCTTTTTGTGGGGCGGCGTTTTTGTCAACGCCCACAGCTGCTGCCTGTTTAAGCTTACGACCGTTGCTGCTGTTACTTTGCTACGGTTCTGTCAAACAACCATCAAATAACTCATAAAAATTTCAAACCTTCGACATTGTGGCATTGAGTAAGGCGGTGAGGCCCTCGCTGGCGTCGGCGATACACTTTTCGAGCTTGCCCTGCATGGAAATGGTTAGAACTCAGCTTTTTTATACCGTCAGGAGTATCAAAGGCCGTGTCAAAATGCTGCTCAAGCAGTCTGGAAGTCTGCTTATTCA
>CAYYUI010000041.1:0-43656 GCA_964474705.1 uncultured bacterium | reverse complement strand
GCTTCGTTGCCTTTCATCAACACCTTTGCCATTTCTTAACTCCTTATTTTTCTTCCTTGTAAATTTCGATAGCTACGTCAGGGCAGCTTCTGGCACAGATGGCGCAGCTGGTGCATTTGCTTTCATCGGTGATCGAGGCCGGATATACGCCCTTGGGAGTCAGGTGGTCAGCGAATGCAAGAATCTTGAGAGGGCAGCGTGAGATGCAGACGCCGCAACCCTTGCACAAAGTTTCATTAATTACCCATTTAGACATTCTGTCTTTCCTCCAGTTTTTGTTCGACGCATGCTTCAGGAGCAGACTGTAAATATTAATACAACTTAAACCGACTTTTTTCAATGACCTGCTGACAACTGCCTGAAAAAAAAGACTGTTATCAGCTTTCACTATACAAACCGAATTGCCACGGCACGCTCCAGTAGCGCTCGAGAACGAACACCGTCAACTCACCGCTGCTGTAGAAGCCGGGAAGCCCATTGTCGGCAATAATCCCCAGTTTTGGAGCCAGAACTGAAGAAGCTACCGCAAATCCGAACTGCAGACCTGAAACTGCCGCAAAATCGCGAACCATCGCCAGACCCTCGTTGAAGAGTTCCGGGGATGTTTCGCCAGAAAGGTTCGGATTGGCGACCAGATGGGTCACCTGCATCGCACTCAGCCCACACATATGCCGGAAACTGGCGGCAAGTTCTTCGCTGGTCGTAAAGCCGGGCCGAAACGGATTTATAACAAAAAAAACATTGGCCCGGCGCTGTTCAGCGATATCTTTCAGACGGCCAAGCGGGCGAAGGCCGGGTTCGCCACCGCCGATATCACAGACAACGGCACGCCCCGGCGTTTCAAGAGCACCCCAGGCAGCTGGCGGCAACGACGGAATGTCTCCGGAAACGACACGGTCACCCGGGCAAATCACTGAAACCCCATGATGCTGCATCTCTTCGCGCAGCTTGCGCACCCGGAAAAACGGGTTGACGATATCGAGATCGATCAGGGTCGAGCTGCCGTATGAACCTGCCTTGAACACCGAAAGATTCAGGGCAAGTTCAGTTTTGCCCGCCCCCGCGCCACCGATAAGAAAAGTGGCGGGGACGGAATCACTGGCAAAGGGCAGATTCATCAGAGGTCGGATTCCCGCCTTGCCAGTTCCATGAATTTGTCGTAGTTCGGGTCGTCGACGCGGCCGATCATTTCGTGAATGACGATTTCCATGGTCGTAATGACCGCACCGGCGCGGCGCATTTTTTCGATGGCCACCTTCCAGTTGACCTTCTTGGTCGAACTGGTGGCGTTGAGCACCACATGCACTCTGTAACCACGGCTGAGAGCATCGAGAACGGTCGGGCAGATCGAAATATGGGTTTCCATACCGGCGACGATCAGAGTGTTGGTGTTCATCGCTTCAAGACGCAGGGTCAGGTCTTCACTGCCGAAGCAGCTGTAGCGGCTTCTTTTGATTGGTTCGAGTCTCGGAACGAGCTTTTTTATTTCTTCGATCGTTCCGCCGAATTTCTGCGGCGAAAGCTCAGTCAGCACTATCGGTAAGCCAATCATGCCCGCAAAGGAAACCAGCGACTTGATGTTATTAATCATGGCTTCTTTTTTGTAGATTGGCTTGATGCATTTTTTCTGTACATCGCTGATAAGCAGAACGCTGCCTTCTCGGGAAAGGATGTCTGAATGTCTCATGGTCTGATTTTCTCCTGGCCTAAATAGTCAACTTGAAATTTTCGCCGTTGTTATTATCCCATTTCTGGTGCAGGCTACCGGCCTGGTCAACCATCACCAGATTGAAACAATAATTGATTACTTCATTGTGAGGCCCCCAGATGGTGGCCCGAAAAACCCGTGGCATCGGCAGATGGCTGACGCGCGCAGCCCGGCCGCGTTCATACAGGCGGTCGCCATGCCGATAAGGTGCGTGGCTGACTGAAAATTCGCTGCCCCAGTCTATGCCTTCGGCTTCAAGCTCGGTATCCTGCGGGTAAGCCCAGTTATCTAGGCTCCAGTGCAGTCTTACATGCGAGCATGCTCCTGAATGATCGATATATTCTATCTCGCGGGGCATGATCAGCTGAGTGAAATTGTCGCTGACCTTTTCACTGCCGTCGGCATAACAGATCTGGAAAAAGTAATGAAACAGATAGCGCGCTTCCCCTTCAAAGTGGGTTGGAATGCGAAGAATCCAGGAACGCTTCAAAGGGGCCGTACCCCATTCGGGCATCATTTTATAAGTCTGCATGTTCTGCCAGTCGGGCGGGCGGTTGATCTGCCCGAAAACCAGACTGAGAGTCACCGACTCGATGTTGTCTTCCTGGTCGAGCCATTCTTTTTTCAGATAGGAAAAACCCTCAAACGGCCTGGTAGAAGGGACCTCATGGGCAATACCCTCCGGAAGGGAAGATTTCTGCCTTCCGGGTTCGATCTGATGTACAGCGGCACCGGTTTCCGTGGTCATTTGATTACGTCCTGAAATTTAGCGCTGACAAAGTATAACATAATCATCGCAAAAATATAAAAAAAAGCACTATTCTCCGAGTGATTTTTTTGCCATTTCGATATCTTTGATCATGGCTTTGGCATCACGACCAAGTTTGTCATCGGGAACGAGGCTGATAACCCGCTGAAAGCTGGTAACAGCACGATCAAAAGCGGTCGCATCGCCGGCCAGACCCTTGTCGGTCCAGGCGAGGCCGAGATGGTAGTTGTATTCTGGATTGTCGGCCTGCCTGGTCAGGGCCTCATCATATTTAGCAATGGCATCGTCGAGTTTACCCTTTTTGTAAAGCTCGTAACCTTCGGCGTGCAGAACAGCGGCCTCGGCAACGCCTTCCGAAGCGCCGGCCTCGGCACTGCCACTGGCGTTCGCGTCAGCAGCCCGCTTTTTCTTGAGCTTCGCCCAGATATCGTCCTTTTTGCGCTGTTCTTCTTCCCGCTCGAATGCTTCCTGGGCGAGACGTTCTTCTTCGGCTCGTTTCAGAGCCAGCATCCGCTCGTTTTCCTGGTCGCGCCAGCGGCCGAGTGCGGAAAACACGGGTCTGAGGCGTTCTTCAAACTGCCCGGGACTGCTTTTAAGCGGCTCAAGAATTTTTTCGGCATCCGGATACAACCCGTTGATGAACTGCAATGTGCCGTAATAGTAGCGGACTTCCGGGTCATCGGGAGTTTCGGCATAACGGCCGGCAAAGGTCTCATTACCCTTTGCCAGAAGACCCCGGTCGTTTTTAGAGGCCAACCCCGGGTCAGCGAGAATTTTAATGAAGTAAAGGTCGAGCGCGGCGTTGAGGCCCTGAGACTCCATGGCATTGAATACATCGGCCAGAGGGCCGGTCTCGGGAGCAAAATATTTATTGAGCTCGATATCCTTTTCTTTGGGCTTTTCAGTCTCGAGTTCGAGCCCTTCAAAAACCATGAGACTCTTTTCGGTAGTATCGCGGGTCACTTTATTTTCTGGAATCACCAGGCCGTATTGTCGCAGACTTGTACCAGAACCGATGAGAGTCAGAGCTTCGCGGACCACCGGGTCAGCGGTACGAACCGGCTTTTCCTGGCTCTTTACGGTGCCAATTATTTTCTGCAGCTGAATGACTCTGGGGTGATCAGGAGCCTGCAAAGCTGCCTCTGCCAGGAGCTTTCGCGCCTTTTCCATATCTTTCATATCGACATAAACCTGAGCCAGCCAGATGCGGGCCGAAAAATTCTGGCGGTCGATCAGCAGAATATTCTCAAATTCAAGCGCCGCACTCGTCAGCTCGCCACGGTTATAACATTCCTGGCCGGCCTGAAGAAACCCTTCGATATCTTCTTCGGTCTGACCGAAAGCACAGCTGCCACCCAGCAGCGGCAGGGCAAATAGCAGGGCAACCAGATTTTTCCGCAAAAGACTCTTCATTGAAAGTTTATTTCCTGACCGAGAACGGCAACCCTGATGCTGTTGCGTGCCCGGGTCGGAAACACGTGCAGCTGTTTGCCGGTGTAATTTATTCCGCCTACCGCGATCATCTCGAGATAGCCATCATTGTCGAGATCTGCGAATGCAAGCGGGGCAACCGTTTTGCCGATATATTTGGGAAACCCGGCTAATGGCTGACCACTGCGCGACAAAGCCATGACATAACCGGCTTTTTCTGCAGTTCCCTGCGGGTTCCAGGCTGTGAAGACCAGGTCGGGGCGACCATCTCCGTCAATATCGAGAATACGCGGCGCATGATAGATGGCATGCCCTGTCTTGAAGGGCCAGCCCGGACGCGGGGAACCATTCTTGTCGCAGACGGTGATCGTGCCATCTGCCTGACCGATTATAAACTCATCATGACCGTCACCATCAAGATCAGCAAGTCGCGGAGCGGTATGGGCTCCGTCGGAAAGCGGAAATTCACTTAGCTTCCGGCCTTCGGTATCCCACATGATGAATTTTTTATCGGGCGTGGTGGTATAAATCTCCTTGATGCCATCACCATCTATATCACCGGCATCGACGTTGAAGGGCCAGGTCATGTTGGCAGTGGTTTCCTGAGGCCAGCCATGCGTCTCTGCACCTGTTTCATTAAGAACCATGACTTTGCCGCTGTCATCCTTGCAGATGATTTCCTTGACGCCGTTGCCATTGAGATCGCGGGCAACGACCGCGGCAGAAACTGATGAATTCATTCTGACTTCCCAGATCAGGTGGCCCTGCTCATCAACCCGGCTGACTGTGCCGGATTTGGAACCAACAAAAACGTTGCGGACGCCGCTGCCGTCAACATCGGCTATTTCGGGAGCCGAAACCAGAATCTTGCCACGGGTGTCGAGAACCCATTTTTCGCGCCCAAGTGAGTTCAGGCAATAAACTTTGCCATCCTGCGAGGCCACGACGATTTCTGACCCGCCATCGTTATCGAGATCAGCAAGCTGTACCTCAGCCAGAATCGGGCCACCGGTCTGTTTTGGCCAGTATGGCGGTCGAAATATTTCGCGGCCTGAAGATGAAAAAATATGTACCTTGCCATCAGTTGCCCCGAAAACGATATCCTTCTTGCCGTCTCCGTCGAAGTCTTCGATGACTTTGGGCTGACCGTAAACATCTCCGTGAACCTGGGCCTCAAAACCAGGAAACCCCTGGGCAGAAACACCGCAGGCACCGGCCAGCAGCAGGCCGGCAGCAAACAGAGACCGGAAACACGAACCGGCCATTTGGCGAAACGATCTGCCAGGCATTGTTTTCCTCCTGCGTTCAGTAGACTATATGGTCGCGGTAGATTTTTACCAGAGCCCGCAGCTCGGCAATCACGCCGGTAGGCTTGGCTACGCCGCGGGTTATGACTTCCCAGATGTCGTAATTACCGACCAGAACACCCTTTGAATGATGCGGCACGTTATAATAACTTCGGTTACCGTCTTCGTAAGGCTTGACACTGACGACCTTGAATTCGCCGTCGGCAAAAGACATGTTGTATTCTTTGTCGATGCGGTCGGTAGTGTATTTTGCCGGATATGCCAGGTTATGATTATTCATGTTGTACTGATTGCATATATTAATTTTAACCTTTTCGACGGCAGCCTGGGCGAAATTTCTCGCCTTGATCCGCTGTGATTCAACCAGAATCATGTCGGTGCTCAGCCTTGAACTGAGCCAGTAAGCCACCCCGAGGATGCCGAAGATGACCAGCATTATCAGCGAGGTCATGGCGATAAAACCATGTCGTTTAATCATATTCTTTCACCGTTTTTACGCAGACAAGATCGGTCTCGAGGCGCACTGCAAAGTCAATTTTCTCGATACGGCCGGGAGTTTTCGGGTCAGCAAGTTTGAACTGAACGTGCAATTGCCTGATATCACCTTCGTCTTCAGTAAACTGCAGCTCGGAAGCCTTTTCTGCGATAGCTTTGCGTTTAACGTTGCCGTTGTAATCATGCGTTTCTCTTATCAGTTCTTCTTTGTCGAGGAAATATCTGACCCGGTCACGACGGTTCAGGTCATCGATGGAGGTAAGAAAAAACACAACCTCTTCACCACCGTTTTCAGGCTTCTTGTCTTTGTCGTAGACAGTTACCAGATTTGGAAACAGGTCACCGATTTTTTCGCCCTGAAGATAAAGGTGGCCGTCTTCATCCTGCTTGAGAATCGGGTTTATCTGCTTGAAATCAGTAAAAATCTGCTTCATGACCAGCTGAATGCGCTGGTTGAATTCCATGTGTTTCTGGCCCCAGGCAAAAGTCGCGAGATTGCTGCGAAAAACCATGATGAGCGTCAGCACGATCAGGGCAATGATCAGGGCCGAAACGCTCATTTCAATAAGGGTAAAGCCGCTTCCCGGCCTGGCTGGCAATTTCAGGGCAGCCCCGCAGCGGACAAAGCAGGAGCAACCGTTCATGTTTTTGCATTCATTGATCATATTAAAGATTCGCCGAGGTTTTCAAATTAACCGTATTGGTGTTGGCTCTGTAGGTCAAAAGCCTGAATTCTTTTGGCAGACCGTTTTCTATCCAGGTCAGAATGACCGTCAGCTGCAGAAGATTTGTTTCATTGGCACCGGTGCCAATTACGGTATGACCTGGGGCATTCTCGACTGACAGGGTACCCGAGGCCTGGTATTTTTTTGCAAAAACTTCTGGAATACGGAATTCAGGATATTCCTTATCGGGAATGTTTACTGTCACCGGCACCGTTTTCCAGATGAAGGAGTCACTGCGAGCCCGGTCAATGATGTTTTGAGCGGCAATCGAGGCTTCAAGAAGCACACCGCCCTTTTCGACAGTTCTGGTGCCGCTCAGAAACATGAGCAGAACCGGAACAACTCCGACCCCGATGATAAATGAGGCCAGCAGCACTTCAATCAATGAAAAACCGCTGATTCCAGGCTTTCGAATGGTCATTAGCTACCTCTTCGTTAATAGCCCCTGCGCTTTCGGGCTTCGACATCTGGAGAAACGTATTCCTGCTCGTATTTCTCGAAATTTTTGAGATATTCGATGCCGGCACGGGCATTCTCAGCCGCATGTGATTGCGGATAATTCGTGACTATGCGCTCGTAAGCCTGCAGAGCCCGGTCGTTCGATTTATTGCGAAAATACAGCTCAGCAATACAAAGCTCGGCAATGCTCGCCTCTTCGGTATTCGGATACCTTTTGATCAGCTCGTCGAAAAGTTCGATGGCTTTGCCGTAATCGCCCTTTTCCATGAGCTCGACCCCCTGCATATACTGTTTCTCGAAAAAACCGCCGGCCGCCGCAGCTGAAGGCTTGCCGGCAACTTTGCTTCCATCGATCGAGTAATTCAGGCCGGTCTTCTCAAGTAGCTCGACCGGGCGATCAGCAATCGCTTTCTGGCCATCGGCCTGCTTCTTTGTCTGCGATACAGCGGGTGAAGTCATGCCCGGCTGAGTCGAAGAGCCTGGTGCAACAGAATTTCTGCGGCAACAACCGTCTGTCAGCAATACCGACATTACCAGCAGAGCTATCGCGGCATATTTTTCATGCTGTTGGCGCATAAATCAGCAGAGATGACAGGAAATCTTCTTCGCGATACTGTCGACCAGCCCTTTGATTTCGCCTTCGTCAGGCCCTTCAGCCATAACCCTGACCAGATCTTCGGTACCCGAAGATCTGACCAGCACCCGGCCACGCCCAGAAAGCTTCTTTTCGGTATCACGTATGACATCGACGATTTCAGGAATGTTGTCAAAATTTTTGCTTTTGACCCTGATGTTTACAAGCACCTGAGGCAGTTTGCTCATGACACCGCTGAGTTCTTTCAGAGATGCGCCGGTTTCGCGCATGATACGCAGCAGATTGCAGGCGGTCAGCAAGCCGTCGCCGGTAGTGGCATGTTCGGCAAGAATAATATGGCCGCTCTGCTCGCCACCGACTATCGCCTGAGTTTTCTGCATTTCTTCGAGAACGAAACGGTCGCCAACCCGGGTCTTGAAAACCTTGATATCATGGTTGCGCATTGCCAGATCGAGACCGAGATTCGCCATCACCGTAGTCACCAGAGCATTTCCCGGGAGCTTTTCGCGGTCTTTGAGAAACTTGGCGGTTATGGCGAGAATGAAATCGCCGTCAATGATGTCACCATCACTCGATACGGCAATTACCCGGTCGGCATCGCCATCAAAAGCAAAACCGACATCAAAATGTTCGCGCTTCATGACCTCGATGATGGCGTTTATACAGGTAGAACCGACGTGATCGTTGATATTGACACCATTCGGGTTTACTCCAATCGCATCGACGCTGTAACCCAGGTCTGAGAAAAATTTTGGCGCCCAGCGCGAAATAGCACCGTTAGCACAGTCAAGGGCTATTTTCAGCTTGCGTGAACCGACATTTTCACCGGCAACGCGGGCCAGGTTGCTCAACCAGAATGTGACCGACGAATCGTCGACATTGATGATGCCAACGTCAGCACCAGTGGGCATATCAATCCGGTTGTTGGCAATAAGTTCTTTTTCGATGGCTTCTTCTATGTTATCGCTTATTTTGTAGCCATCGGGGCCGAAAATTTTGATACCGTTATCGGCAAAAGGGTTGTGGGAAGCGCTGATCATGACCCCGCCAAGGCCCTGCAGTTCGCGGGTAATATAAGCTACCGCCGGGGTCGGAATGACTCCGAGCAGCCTGGCTTCAGCACCCATGGATGCAACGCCGGCAGCAACGGCATGTTCGAGCAGATCACCCGAGCGGCGGCTGTCCTTGGCGATAAAAACAGGCCGGCCCTGTTTTTTGTGATTGAGCAGCAGCTGTCTGGTAGCCTGCTGGGCAATACGATAAGCAGTATATCCGTCAAGGGGAAACCGGTTGGCAAGGCCCCTCACACCGTCAGTTCCAAAAAGTCGGCCCATTGTTCAGCACTCCTGAAAAATCAACTTTTCCTTGAGTATACCACAGGGTAATAAGTTTCACATTGCAAACTTGCAGCAAAATTCCCCTCGAATTATGACCGCCGAAATTTTCGGCTTGCATCGTCAGGAAAGAAGGGATTATAATGAACGATCGACCGAAAACAATGTTGCCCCGTCAAACGGGCAACATTTTTTTAGTCAACATAGAAAAAGCAGTACAGGCGGGCAAGGAAATTGTTCAAGTCACACAAACTCACAAACATGGTCAAGCCTTTTCTAAATGACCTGGTTCATCTGGTCAGTTTCAACGACGAAATCAGCAACATTGTCGACAAGCTCAATCAGACCCTGGAAGAACCACCGATAAAACTTGGCCACCGGTACACTTCTCACCCGGGCGGATTCTGCCGCGAGTTTGTCAAGAGACGCCTGAGCATGGCAGAAGCCTACATAATCATTACCAGACTGCATGCCCCCGAATTCAGCGAAACCCGCCTGCAGGCGCTGCGAACCCTCATGGAACAGTCGATGCATGCCAAAACCGTAACCATGCCCATCAACACCGCCAGGGTTCAGATATATCTGATCAAGGAAGCGGTAAAAGCCCATGGCGACCGACGTCGCCAGATGGAATTCGTCGCCGATTTCGGCAAAGCCTCCTTCGGGCACGAGGCGGTCATCAGGGGCTTTCTCAAAGACAAGGGCATGATCGAGGTTCCCGAAGAGGGAAAACCCCTCAAAGCCTTGAATCTCGGCTGGGATGACCACGTTCACGATTCTCTTACCGAAGGCCGCAAAACACCGACCCGGGTTCTCATCGATGCTTTCGTGAAAGGCCTGTCGCGTATCACGCTTCTTTACAATGCCATAGACGAAGAACGCATGATCAGCGAAGCCATCACCGCCGGCGAAATTCTCGGCATTTCGGTCGATATCGGTATCGAATTCAGCGTCGGTCATTGCGGCAGTCGCCGTCACTATATCTACGTTCCGCCAATGTTCAGACGCAGTCGCGACTTTTTCGCTTTCCTGCGGGAACGCGATGCCGAACTGGCTGATTTTCGCGCCGGGCTCAAGGAAAATATCGAAAAACGCTACCGGTCAATTGTCTCGGTTGTCAGGCAGTTCAACGAAGTTCACCTGCCCAAGCTCAACGAAGATTTTTCGAGCGACAGCCCCTGCTGGTTCGCACCGCTGACCGAGGCCGAACTGCAGAAAATCGTCGCTTTCGGCCAGCCATCGAGAGAGCATCTCAGCGAACTGCTCTTCGAACGATTTACCAAAGTTTTTCTCAACCGGGTTCTCTTTTTCAAAACCCAGACGATGGCCGCCGAAAAACGTTTTCTCCAGGGCAGTTTCAGCCAGTGGGAACTCGATGCCGTGCATGCCCGCTATCAGGAATGCCGGCAAACCTACAAGCACCTGTCGCGTGCCGACCTGGCGAGCAAATATCTGGCTTCGCGCAGCAGTGTCGATTATGACAGTTCGTTCACCGACGAACTGCCAATTCTTGAAAAACTGCGCAATCTGCCCGGCAAAATCGTCATGATTCATCCCATCGGTCTCGGATTAAAGAATGCCATCAGACATGTAATTGAGTTTGCCCCTTATATAACCCATCTCGAAACCATGAATCTGCGCGACAGCGCTTCAAGAAACCCTTCTGATCTGATCGTCTTCAACAAGTTCATTTTTTATCTGAATAACCGGCCGGCATCCGAACTGAAAGGGTTTCTCGAGCAGCAGGACATCACCGGCCTTTCGGATGGCGCCGTGGAACGTGCCTGCAGTATAACTGCCATGCACCCGATTATTCCAACCTGCGGCAGTGATTCAAGCGGTCGCAACAAACTGATTCCAGGCATGGGTTTTATCAGGTCATCGATGATTTCGCCGGCCATAAAAAAGGAATTTCTTGAAAAGCATTTCGTGCTTCCCAGACCGATCAGCAATCTGATCATCAATCAGGGCAGATGGTCAGACGACCTGCCTCATGAAGACAGCGACCAGGAAACGATTATCTGCATGGGCAAACAGTTGCCGCCTCTTGAAAACAAGGTTGGCGATGAAAAAGCCATTGAACTCATCGATTTGTCGCGGTTCTGGAACTATCTGAATCCTGACCTTAAAAATCTGCTGCGACTGTCAACCGGTTTTGCCATCGCCGTCTACTGGATGATCTTTCACCAGTTCGACTCAGAACTGATTATTGGCGTC
This sequence comes from uncultured bacterium, assembly GCA_964474705.1. Taxonomy (GTDB): domain Bacteria; phylum Muiribacteriota; class Ozemobacteria; order Ozemobacterales; family Ozemobacteraceae; genus Rifleibacterium. The sequence continues at coordinate 32,616 of CAYYUI010000041.1, read as the reverse complement.
ATATTTGCATCCATATGGTTCTTCATTACCTTCTATCGCAACGTTCTCGTCGATCTGATCGCCTCCTCCGGAACCGACTTCAAAAGATGGCGCCTTCATAACGTCAACTTCGACAATGCCTACCAGTCCCTGTTCTGGACAGGCTTCAGCGTTCCGGTCATGGGGCTGGTCAAGAATAATTTTGACTTTTTCTGGCCATATCTTAAGACCGGCATGGTTTTTGAAGGCAGTAAATTCTTCTTCATCTGTGTCGCCAATGGTTGCTATATTTCGCTGCATAACCGCCTGAGAAATTTCGATCGCAGCGTCATCAAGGCCAATTTTTTCCGTTCAGTGCTCTCGTGGCCGATCGCCACGATCTTTGCCCCAGCCGGCAACCTGATCGGCGTACCCAGCATCGTGCAGGCAAAATTCTGGTCTGACGTCGTGGCAGGTTTTATAGAAGGCAGCGCCAAGTTTAGCCAGCGCTTCACATTGCGCAAGCGTGATCTGACTGAAATTCTGCCCAAACTTTACTCTGAAGAACGAAACGAACGCATCACCGCGATGCTCGACATTCTCTATATCTGGGCGCGGGCTCCACGCGGCAAAACCTGTCTGCGGCTGCTGCTTCTCAACCAGCCCTCGATTGGTGAAAGAATCTGGAAAAAACAGAAGGAAACCGCCGAGGAAACCCAGATCAGAGCTAAGCGTTACCGAGCTCTCTATTATCGTCTGGTAGAACTCTTCAGCTACGCAGGCATGCTCAGTATTTTGACTGAATTCGCCCTGAGACATTACTCAGGGCATGATGCGCTCGAGCTTACCAACCTGATCGGCCAGGAAGCCGAAGAATTTCTCGCCTGGCTCAAGGCCCTGGAAAAGCGCCTGCCGGTTGAAGAGCAGCCGGCAGTTATGCCGGCCTGAATAAAGCATGGCGCCCGTAACCAGGCCGGTTACGGGCGCCATTGTTTTCGAGAAGTTTTATTAATTTATTGCCCAATGGCAGGAGCGACTGCCGCAGCCACTTCAGCAACCTGAATCATGACTTTTGAATTCAGAATGAGAATGCCGCTTACCAGAGCGAAGAGGCCTACTGATTCAGCAACACCCATTGCAACTACAATGTTACCAAAACCTTTGCCGCCGTTTTCAACGAGACATCTGACGCCGGCAGCGCCTTCAAGCCCCTGAACCCAGGCAGAAACCATTTCGCAGAAACCGACGCCCAGAGCGATACCGAGAAGAATCGGGCCATTTTCGGGAACCCGGGAAAAAGGTTCCATCAGGATAACGAGAATCATGCAATAAAGGGTCTGGCTGACCGGCATACCAACAAGACCGACAAATTTGCCCGAAAGAGGTTTGCCTTCACGGCCTTCTTTGCCCCAGCCACCACATGCGGCGGTACCGGCCGCGAGCACACCCATACTGCTGCCAAGACCGCCAAACAACATTATCAGACCGAGAGACAGTTTTCCAACAAACGACATGAGCTCCAGCATACTTAAACTCCTTTATTCACTTAATTTCTTTGAATGGTTCATACTTGTGCCCGGCCCAGTCAAGCTCAAGATGATTCGAAAACTCCAGCAGGTTCAGACGCACTCCATGCGCCAGAATCCCGATAATACCGAGAATCATGTTGCCGGCATGCCCGATTATCAGCAGCGGAATCTGCAACAGCGGTAAGGCCAGTCCAAACAGGTTAACCGAAGGCAGCATGCCGCAGATGTTGTTGAAGGCAGCCGCCAGTTTGCCGCCGGCCAGGCCGACGGCCCAGAGACGGATATAGCTGAGAATGTCTGAAAAAGCGGCTGAGGCATTCATCAGCATCGAGATGAACCCGGCCATGATGCTCTTGAAAATATTCCAGGAAGGTTCAGTGAACGCGAAAATCAGAATGAACGAAACCTTGAACAGCGGCACTGACCAGGATGTCGGCATAACAAAGCTTTTGCCGAGCAACATCGAGCAGATCAACCCATACATGGCCCAGAGAAACATGATCCAGCCAAATTCTGCCAGAATCGTCAGATCGACCTTCCGGCGGGCAATTTTCATCAGGTGTGCCACAGTAAGATGCACAATACCTATGAAAAGGCATAACGCCTGGAGAAGGAATGACCCCTCAGGACTTTCGGGGTTGAACTGGTAAGATTCTACAAGCCTGAACGTGTTACCAAACCAGGTATTGGTCAGAACACCATAGATGGCGCCGGCACCATAAAGAAACATGGCCAGGCGTAAAACAGCCGGGTCGACACCGCGCTTTACCAGCCCCCGGTAACCGATTAGAATCGGCAAAAGCACCAGAAACCCGTAACCTGCATCAGCGATAAGAAAGGAAGCGAAAAGAGAGAGAGTCAACAGAAACAGAGGACTGGTGTCAGGTTCGTTGTAACTTGGTGTCAGACCCATGAATTCATACATTGGCAGGATACTCAGAGCCCAGGGTTTGTTCTGCAGCAGAGTCGGAGGCACTTCACCCTCGTCAGGGTCAGAAAAGTCGATGCCAACACTGATTTCGGCATCTTCGAATGCCTTATGCAGACCGGCAGTTCGCTCTTCAGGGCACCAGCCGGTGAGAACAAAAATCTCTTCGGCCTCATGCACGCCTGATTCGACCTCGGCCAAGCGTTTGCGATTCAACAGCTTTACCTGATGTCTGGCAATATCATCTTTCCGTAATAAAAGGCTTTCCAGTGCCTGCTTGTGCTCTGAAACGCCCAACTGACAGGCATGAATCTCATCGCGAACATCTGAAGCTTCGCGGGCCGGGGGCGTTATCTGAGAAAAGCCTTCCGGAAGGGTGATGTCGCGGCGCGAAACCGCGAGAAATACGGCTTCAGGGGCAACGGCAAAAACCTGCAAAACTGTATCGGCGGTTATTTCTGCAGCACGCTCGATCAGCCCCTTCATGAACACGATGTGCAGACCCGCATTTTTAAGCCATGCCAGGTCTTCAAGGCCAAGCTCGCCCCAGGGCTGAACTTCTTCAAGTTCACGGTTCAGCATGGCGATTCTTTCGCTGAGACGGGTAATTTCGGTATTGTGAGAAAGGGTTTCTTCAACCAGACGGGTTGGCGTACCTGGAGATGCCATCAATTCTGCAGACTTACCCGTTTCAATCTGTTCAAGAACCCGCAATGCCGTAGCACATGCAGATATGGCGTCGTTAAGACTTCCGGGAACCTTAACCTGCTCAGGGCTGGCCGGTTCAACGTGAACGATCTCGGCAAGGCGAAGAATTTCGAGCACCTTTTCGCGTTCACTGGTGCGGGCGGCGAGAAGAAGCTTTTTCATTCTGACGATCATTTATTTCTCCTCCTCAACTCTTGGATTTGCCCTTGGCAATCTTGGACCTGCAGACGGCCGCAGTCTGTTCTTCGGCCAGAGCAACGCGAATCAGCCTGATGTTCTCTCTGGCCTGAGGGATTTTGACTTTTTCGAAAAGATTCACACGCTGAGTTACCTTACGAAGTTCCTTCTGGAGAACTTCTTCCTGTTCGTGCAGAATTCTGGCCTTTTCGCGCAATTCCATCAGTTCTTTTACGAACTCGAGGCCCGCATCTACCCAGGGTGGTGTGCTCAACCGCGAAAAATCACTTATTTCATATTCAACACCCGCAACTACCGGCAGTTTGATCCCGGCCACGTTACGAACGCCGCGTTGAATATTCTTAACCTTAACCAGCCTCGTGAGAGGGCCCGGTAAAGATTCGCTGAACAGAAGCGCCCAGCTGTCGCTCATGCGAATGCGCTCGGCCATCTGCTGATCGAGACGCTGGCGCTCGTTTCTGACTTTGAGTATCTCAGACTGAATCTGCTGCTTTTTCAATACCAGAGTCGGAAGAAAGCGCTGGAACATGCCGAGCTGGCGACGCTGGCGCAGTAATTCCGGTCTGGTTTTCTTGATTGTTTCAGCCATAAAGCCTCACTGGTTACTTTTTCGGCCAGAACTGGTCGCAGAGATTCGATCTGATACCGGTTTCGCGCGGCTCAAAATGCTCGGCAAGGATGCTCCAGCACTGCTGCAGTGCATCGAACAGGCCGACATTGGCCGAGAAACTCATAATGTTCTTTTCAAAGCTCTCGCCGTATTTAATAAGCTTGTTGTCCCATTCTGACATTTCGAAGCCCATGGCGCGCTTTTCGCGGGTTTCGCGACACTTCGAATACAGCTGAATGCAGCCGTCCATGATGGCGCGGTGATCATCACGGGTTTTGCCGTTTACCTGCTGCTTCAAACGTGACAGTGAACCGAACGGGTCGATGACGCCGCCCTTGAGATAAAACTGCCCTTCAGTAATGTAACCGGTGTTGTCTGGAACCGGGTGAGTGACGTCATCACCAGGCATGGTAGTAACGGCCATCAGAGTGATCGAACCACCTTCTTCGAAGACAACCGCTTTTTCATAACGCGAAGCGAGCTGCGAATAGAGATCGCCCGGGTAACCGCGGTTCGAAGGAATCTGTTCCATGGTGATCGAGATTTCCTTCAGGGCGTTGGCAAAGTTGGTCATGTCGGTCAACAGAACCAGAACCCTTTTGCCATGTACCGCAAACTGTTCAGCAACTGTCAGCGCGATATCTGGAGTCTGCAGACATTCAACCACCGGGTCGGAAGCTGTGTGAATGAACATGATGGTGCGGTTCATCGCACCACCTTCTTCAAGACGGTTCTTGAAGAACAGGTATTCATCGTATTTGAGACCCATGCCGCCGAGAATGATGACATCCGCTTCTGCCTGCAGAGCGATGCGGGCCAGAAGTTCATTGTAAGGTTCGCCAGGAATCGAGAAGATCGGCAGTTTCTGGCCTTCAACGAGAGTATTGAAGACATCGATCATCGGAATGTTGGTTGGAATCATGCGGTTCGGCATAAGTCTTATCGCCGGGTTAACTGCCGGACCACCGACTTCGATAAGATTGTCAGTCAATTCGCCACGGCCGTCGCGGGCTTCGCCGCCGCCTGAAAAAACGCGGCCGAAAAGATCGTCGGAAAAGCTGAATCGCATCGCCGAACCGAGAAAAGAAACACGGTCTCCCGTTGAGACACCGCGGGTTCCGGCAAAGATCTGCAACGAAACGTTTTCGCCGTTGACCCGAATGACCTGAGCCAGTGATTTGCCCCAGCTGCCTTCAACGATGGCAAGTTCTTCGTATCCGACGCCGGAGGCTTTGAGAGTTGCGACGTTACCGGCGATGGCGTCAATTTTAGTGTAGAATTTACGCATGGGCAGTCTCCTTACCACCAAGAGTTGCCTTGATGGCATTTTCCGCGGTTTTCATCTGGTCACTCTGCCAGGGAGAGTAGTTCCAGTCGCGGAACTGTTCTGTAAGTGTGAAGAAAAGGTCGCGGGCCTGGGCTTTGTCAGTGAGCGCAAATTTGAATTTGAGAATGTTGATGACCATGTCGAAGAGATGGCGCTGCCGTTCAACCGGGCATGCTGAATCGACTTCATCGAATGAATTCTGCTGCAGATAGACGTTATCGAGAAATTCGGATTTCAGATAGATGATAAAGTCATCGATCGATGTACCTTCTTCGCCAACGACCTGCATCATTTCGAAAACGCTCTTGCCGCGTTTCAGAAAACCATGGGCCATGGCAACCTTTTCGTGATCGATGATTCCGGAATATTTCGACCAGGATTCGAGAGGATCGATAGCCGGAAAGCGGCGGGCGTAGGAGCGCGCATAAGACAGCCCGAGAAAGGCGCCAACGACTTTAAGAGTGCCCTGGGTAACAGGTTCTTCGAAGTTTCCGCCGGCCGGGCTAACGGTACCGCCGACGGTCAATGAAGCTTTGCGGCCGTCTTTAAGCTCGACGATACCGCCGCGTTCATAGAACCTGGCGATCGAACTTTCGAGATATGCTGGGAAAGCTTCTTCGCCGGGGATTTCTTCGAGGCGGCCGCTCATTTCGCGCAGTGCCTGAGCCCAGCGCGAGGTCGAGTCAGCAAGAAGAAGAACGTTCAAGCCAACCTGGCGGTAGTATTCACCGAGGGTGATTGCGGTATAAACTGATGATTCGCGGGCAGCAACCGGCATACTCGAAGTATTGCAGATGATGATCGTGCGTTCGATAAGGGTTCTGCCGGTGCGCGGATCTTTGAGATGCGGAAATTCACGAAGTGTCTCAACGACTTCGCCGGCGCGTTCGCCGCATGCAGCCACTATAACCAGGTCGATTTCGGCATGACGGCTGGTAATCTGTTGCAGAACGGTTTTTCCGGCGCCGAACGGGCCGGGAATGCAATAGGTTCCGCCCAGCATGACGGGGAAGAATGTATCGATAATACGCTGCTTGGTTACCATTGTCTGGGTGGGCAGCAGTCTTTCACGGTAGATGCCGAGAGGAATACGCACCGGCCAGCGCTGAATCATGTTTACCGAAATAGTCTGGCCATCTTTTTCGAGGGTGGCAATTTCTTTATCGACCTTGTATTTACCGGCAGGAGCGATGGTTTTGACTTTCCATTCACCATTCAGAGTGAACGGGGTCATGATGAAGTGGTCAAAAATCTTTTCTTTAACCTTGCCAAGGTTTTCAGCAGCAGTAACAACCGCGCCCGGAGCGACGAGAGGAGTGAAATCCCAGTCAAGGCTGCGATCAAGAGCTTTGAAATAATTACCGGGCTTGAGAAATTTGCCGATTTTGGCGGCCATTTCCGGGAGGGGGTTCTGCAGACCGTCATAAACCATGCCGATCAGGCCGGGCCCCAGTTCAAGCGACAGGAGTTCTTCGGTGATTTCGACCAGATCGCCCACCTTCAGACCACGGGTCAGTTCAAAAACCTGCATATCCGCAAGCTTTCCCCTGATTCTGATGATCTCTGACATGAGTCTGACTCCGTCAGAACGCTGACAATAAGCAACCGCATTCTGTCGAACGGTGCCTTCAACTTCTGCTGTAACCATGTTGCCGTAAACAGTGACTATTCGACCGGTTGAACTCACAGCGTAGTTACCTCCTCGAGAATTTTCCGACCCCTGTCGGGGTTGAGACGTGCATAACGATTATGAATGCGCAATTCAAGCAGATAAGCAATCAGTTCGTCGAGAGAAAAGCTGTAATGAACTGCTGATCTGCGTAAAAAATCTATACGTGCCTGGTCAAGAAACTTTTCGGCCTTGAGCGGCTCGCTGATTGCTTTGTAGGCATCGACAATGGCTATTGTTTCAGCGGTAAAAGCATCTTTCATGAATGCAGGAACCATGTTTTCAAGCTCAACAGCACTGCGGCCGGCAGCCTTCGACCTTTCGAGGCGCAGCAGCGTGCGAAGTGAATATTCCCAGGCAGCCCAGAAACCGAGAAAACCCGAACCAGTTTTGCGGCTGGTATTCATAAGCAGCTCGAACCAGGCGGCATAAACGCTGGTAAGCCATTCTGACTCAGTGCTGCCACTGAAAGAAAGAAATGTTTCGACAAAAGTTTCGGGCAACTGCGGCGAAAGCTGCGGACGATAGTCATGGTTGCCCTGAACGAAATAATTCAACCCGCAGCGGTCGATTTCGGCTTCAACTTCAAGCAGGTCGGCGAGAAAAAGCAGGCGCCCGTCTCCTTCGTCGCGAATACGGGCCATGGCGTCATCGGCCGAAACAGGGTCACCGGCAGTCGCCGGCAAAACTGGAAGAATGGTTAAAAGATAAAATAGATTACCTGACACAGGGGGGGCTCCGCCTTTGATCAGGCAGCAAGAAGCTTCTTGAGTTCAGGAGACAGAAGCTTTCTGAAGGTTTCGGTGATCGAATCTTCGGTTATCTCAAACACTTCGCTGCCGCCGGCGGCACGGATTTCAAAACCAGCTTTGTTCAGGTCACCGGCAAGCATGGCTGCCGCACCCTTTTCTTTGAACAGGGCCAAAACCGTTTCAGCCAGCGATTTGGCCAGTTTGTCCCCGAGAGCGATCTCCCAGTTCTGACCCGGTTGCTGATGTTTGAGAAGCTCAGTAATCGCCGTTTTAACGACTTCCTTGTCGTTCAACCCTTCGGCAACTTTGCCTTTAAGCAATTTTGCTCCGGTTTCTTCAATGCGCTTGCGGAAGACATTCACCAGATCGCGGGCAACCAGCTTAAGTTCATCTTCTGAACGTCGGCGATTCTGCTGAATTCGGGTCTGGCTTTCTTTTTCAATATTGGCGGCTTCAGTACGGGCGGCATTAACTATCTTTTCGGCTTCTTTTCGGGCATCGGTGAGAATTTTGGCGGCTTCGGCCTTTGCGGCTTCGATACCATCTTCTCTGAGCTGTCTGGCAAAAGTTGCAACATCCGTTCCCATGTGTGAGTCTCCTTCAATCAGTCAAAAATGCGGCTGATCATTTTGCTACCACTGTTATTATCATGTCCAGCAACTTTTTTCAACCTGTGCCGCCGAACCTCTTGAATTAGAAATCAGTTAACGCACAATCAATGCCAGCTCAAATTCATTACCTCGCCCCAAAAAATAAACAGCTAATTTTATGCGGCGGGGCAGCCGATTAATTACCTGAAGAGCATTAGCTTGAGGAGGTAAACTATGAACCGTTGGAAAAGGGCGGCTGTCTTCTGCGCCATTGCCGCCGCAATCAGCAACAGTTCGCCCGTCGCTGCAGCGCTGGACAGAACCAGTTATGCGGCAGAAACTGCTGCCATAAGTGTTGCAAAACACTTTCCGGGCAACATGGCTTCGGGCGTATCACCCGAAACACCGCTGACCGTAGAATTTGGCGGAGCAGTCAATCAGTCATTCTATCAGAGTGTCAATTTCAGTCTGTTTCATGGAACAGAACCTATCGAGGGCGAGTTGTTCTACAATCCGTCGGCACGACAGGTTATGTTTAAATCAAAGCAGCCTCTGAATGCCGGACAAACCTACACTGCCCAGCTCAGCTACCTGGATGGGCTCGGCCGCACCTCCGAAAAAGTCTGGAGTTTTCAGACCGCCGGCGCAGGCAACAGTCAGACTCCAGCGTTTTCATCCGCTGCCACTCCCCAGCAGGATGAACAGGCAGGTGCCAATGCTCTGCAATTGACCAACGCCAACATGGGTTCAGGTTCCATCAGACCTGACATGCCCATGGAAATTTCATTTTCGGAACCAATAGATATTGTAACCTTAAAAAGTGCACCAGTGCAGTTGTTTGAAAACAACCGCCCGGTCGGCGTTGACTACCGCCTCTCTCGCGACATGAAAACCCTGACGGTAAGCCCCAGAAGCGCTCTCAAATCAGGAGCGACCTATGCCATCGCGGTTGAAAAAACTCTGGCTTCGACATCAGGCAGCCGGTTACGCAAAAAAACTCTGATTCCCTTCACTATTGCCGGCGCCGGTGAACCAGAACCATCGGTCAGTCTCAACGAGATAGAAGAAACCCCCGCTCCGGCCCAGAGAACCCCGGCAGGGCAACAGAACGCCGCCGAGATCGACAACCCCTTCTATCAGGAAGAAACCTCAGGCACTGCTCAGGTAAGGCCCCTCAAATCATCAGCAGCACCGCGACCAGCAGCAGCAAAAATGATGAACCAGGCAACTGCCGAACCGGCTCAGGTAGTCGGCCTCGCCCCGCAGAACGGCACAAGAATTACCAATCTGACCCAGCCGGTTACCATTGCGTTCAGCACAGAGATCATGCCTGACACCCTGAATGAATTCACTTTCAGACTCGAAGACGATTTCGGTCCGGTTCCGGCCAGAATTCATTATTTCAAAGGTAACAAGCAGGCAACTCTTACCCCGGTAGGGCTTCTCGACAGCAACAAAACTTATCGCGTCATCGTCACCCAGGGCATCACCGATACTTATGGGCGCCCGATCAGAAGTGGCATCAACGCGATGTTCACCACCGTTTCCCCCTCTACAGCACCGTCGGCAACCCAGTTTGCTTCTCGAGCTCAGGTCAGCCCCAGAGGCGAAGCGGCTGAGATTGAATCATTCGAAAACAGCTACGAAGACCCGATGGCGGCAATGAGCCAGATGGGCTCCGATCAGCAATCCTCGAGTCTGGCAGAAACCAGACCGGCACGCAGCCCCCGTGATGCCGCCATGAAATCTTCATTGCAGGCTCCGGCAGATCGTACCGTCAGAACAAAACCAGCCAAAGCCCAGAATAACCTGAGTGCCTTCAAGGTCACTTCCATTTTCCCCGGCGCCGATGCTAACAATGTCGCCCGCAAAGCTAAAATCGCCGTTCATTTCTCTGAGCAGGCTGATCCCAGAACCGTTAATAACATCAACATCTCTGTATTCGGCAATCAGGTGCGTGTAGAAGGAAAAGTGACTTACGACCGCCAGCAGAACCGTGCCATCTTCGAACCGGCTTCACCTCTCGACGCCAGAACTGATTACAAAGTCATCGTCAGCGACAAGATCAGAAGCAAAATGGGTGAGCAGCTGTCACAGAGATTCTCATGGCAGTTCTCAACCACCACCGCCACTTCGAAGCAGCAGTATCTCACCACCCAGAAATCGGCTGAAGCAGATGCTTCATTCTATATTCCTCTGGTCGACAGCAAAGTCGGACCCGGTCAGGCCGGCGCAGGCACCCGAAATTCACAGGCTGCCGGCTCATTCAGTTTTGTTCCAGCCAAACACTGGGCCTTCAAATCGATGCGCCATATCTCCAACCGTGGGATTCTCAACACTTTCCCATTCGCTTATACCGACAGCGTCACCAGATATGAATTCGCCAGCGCGATCAACAGCGCCCTCAGCAACCTTAAATCAATGCAGTATATGTCAAGCAAACCCCGTCTGAAGGTCAACGACATGGTTCAGCTGCAACAGCTGGTCGTGGAATTCAGAGGCGAATTGAAATCTTACGGTGTCAACACCGCCTGGTTCGAAGGATTTCTGCAGCAGCAGGGCGTAAACCTGCAGCAGGTCGAAGCAAGGGTCAGAAAACTGAACCGCTGACTGGACTTGCTCCAAGCGCAATGATGAAAAGCTCCGGAACATTTTCCGGAGCTTTTTTATCTTGCCAGAATGAGGTCTAAAAACTGCACTCCACCGGCAGAAAATGGCCGGGGATTGTCCAGATCAATCAACTCCGCATTCAGGTGACCGGTTCCGGCATGCCAGGAACCGTCAATTCTCGCCGCCGGGCGCGAACCTGAATGCAGCTGACCGGTGAATCGCTGCTGCTGCATTGCCGGGCCGGACAATTTCCATTGAAAAGTGCAGGGCTCACCTTTCGGCAGGCGATCAACAAGATTGCCATCGGCGCTGTGGAATCTGCGAAAGAACAGCGGCGCATTCCGTGAAGACTCGGTTGTGAAGGCAAGATCGATAGAACTGCTGCCTGGTCCGGTGTATGAATAATCGGCATGACCAGTCACCATATGTATGTTCCTGCCCTCGGCAAATGTAAGGCAGTCTGTTTTGACACGGCAGGCAATATCAGGGCTCTTTCCGGTCAGAGTTAAGCTGACAGATGCTGACCCCGCCAGATCCGGAAGCGAAAAACCGTATTTCAACCCCCAGGGGAGCCGGCTGGTGAGACTGGCAAAATCAACGGCAGGGCAGACAAAACTGAGACTCCAGTTTCTCCCGGGCCTGGCAACAGCCTCGACTGCACCTGCAAGATTGGCCGGAAAACCGGCAAAAAGACTGCCGCAATCAGAGAATTGCAGATTGCCGTCAAACAGTTTCCAGTTACCGTTGAGTTCAACCAGCGCGAAATAGAAGCCCAGTGCTACGATTCTCAGTTTCTTACAGTGCCCGGAAAGATTGCCAAGAAACCCAAGCTCTGAATTGAAAAGCCACGAACCGGTGCAATCCATGGTGCCATCGAAACCAAACGGTAGAGAATTCTGCCAGAGCGGACTCAACCAGTGCGAAAGCCTTGCAAGGTCGATACTTGCTGAGGCGATATAACCGCTTATTTCATTTTCCCGGCGTTTTTGCTGCAGACATAATTCAGTGGTCAGATTCTGCCCGGCAAAGTCAAGCTCTGCCTTACCGTCGAAACGCTTCTGCTTCTGCCGGATCGTTCCCTGAACGCTCCCGGAAGCTATTTGGGCTGCGTGCCAGAAGCCTGCAAAGGCAAATTCAAGACGATGCCCATCAGACGAAGCATCTGGATATATTCTGCACCTGTTAACTGAAACTGAACCCGGCAAGCCTGAGTGCGGGATAATTTGCGCTGAGGCAACCGAAAATTCATGAATTTCCACATTTCCAGGAATGGATGCAAAACAGGCAGGACCATGATAGGCCGGCAAATCGCGCAAAGGCAACCAGAGCCGATCAAGGCCGACGAATTGAACTGAAGAGGCTTTTCCAGACAGAGAAAACACACCGGCATTCATGATGCGGTTAAAATTGACTGACAGAAACAGGTCGTTGACCGTTACATCCAGAACAGGGCTGCGCCTGACCAGGCGAATTTTTTTTATCTGCATTCCGGAAGCAAGATTGCCTGAAAATGCATCGATACTTACTTTCGTCTGGCCATCGGCACCGGCAAGATCGATACCGGCCCTGACAAGCTCAAGGGCAAAACCGTCTGAATACAGGGCTGCAGCCAGCAGCGCAGCAGAAATTGCGATCAGCAGCAATACGGTTCTGACAACCCGTCTGAAAAGTTTCGGTCTGACTTCGGGCACGGATAACCTCTGGATATCGGGCTGCAAAAAACCCCGAAAATGTCATTTCCGGGGTTTTTTTGCGGAATTCTGAACGGTGTTAAGAGTAGTATATCCAGCGCTCAAGTTCAAGAGAGTAATCGACAATATCTTCTTTGTCGAAATAAATGGCTGACTCATGGGCAAAACTTTCAGCCGAATCTGAACCATGCACAAGATTATGCTTCACATCGAGAGAATAATCGCCTCTGATTGTGCCGGGAATCGACTGTTCCGGTGAAGTGGCACCCATCATTCTGCGGCAGATCGAAATTGCGTCGCGACCTTCGATAATCATTGCCACTGAAGGGCCAGAACAGATAAAATCTACAAGAGAAGGATAAAATTCTTTGCCCAGATGGCACGCATACTGCCTGGCAGCCTGTTCGCGGGTAACCTGCAGCATCTTCATACCCACGATCTTTAGGCCCTTTTCTTCGATACGGGTAATGATGCGCCCAAGCATGCCGCGTTGCACGGCATCGGGTTTCAGCAGAAGAAATGTGTGTTCGCCATTTACTGTTTTGTTGTCATTCATCAATCATTCCACCAGAACAAGATTGAACTGCATGGAATAACATGAATGACGACCGGCTTCGCGGAGTATTTTGAAACCATCTGTGAGCACCGCAACCGGGCTGAGCTTCTGGCGCATCTGTTCAGGGCTGGACACAGTTCTTTCAGCCGCAGGGCCATCAGGTTCTTCGTTCAACATGAAATCCTCAACAGTTATCTGCAGCTTATCTTTAAATACTGAAAATTTCAAGTCAAACAAACCTGATGCCTTTTGATATGAAAGATCGATAGAGCCGGTAAGAGCAGTTTCGAGCGCATTGCGAATACGTGACCTGGAATCATCACTGACCAGGAAATGATCGCAGATACCCTCGAGCGTCAGCAAAGCGTTTCCGAGATAGCATCGATCAGCCGGAATACGCATATGCAGAGAAAGTTCGTCTTGACGCCCGCTGTTCATGGCTTTATCCTGCCTTTCCCAGGAGGAAGGGTCATTCTTTGGCGGCGATGATCTTGATAACTTCTTCTTTGGTAGTGGCTTTTTTAAGGTCTTCGATGAGATCCTGATAGCGCAGCAACCGGGAAATCCTGGCCAGAAGCTTGAGATACAGACTACCTGATTCTACCGGCGCAGCCAGCAGGAAAATCAGGTGAACCGGATCGCCATCAACAGAATTAAAATCAATTCCGCGGCCTGAACGGGCAAAGGCAATCGACACTTCATTAACGGTATTGGCACGGGCATGCGGTATAGCGATGCCGGCCCCGATTGCGGTGCTGCCAAGTTTTTCGCGTTCGAGCACAGCACTGACAAAATGTGTATGATCGCTGACTCTGCCAGACCCACACAGCATCCCGGAGAGCTTGTCAATGGCCGTCACCTTGTCGGACACGTCCATCTGCAGATCAATAAAACTGTCTTGAAGTAATTCTGATATCATTGCTGTTTCTCCTCGCCTGATAAGCTTACTAGTTACTTGTTAGCATAATTCGTGCCACTTCTAAACCCTGACCAACACTGTTCTGAATTACCTCTATACTCTATTCAAGGTAGTGCAAATTTTACACTCACGGTACATACGTGCAAAAATAACACACTATTTCAAGAAACACAATTCTTTCGGCACAAGACTGATGATTGTTTATCATCAATCCGATTCAAGATCATGTTTTTTCAATTGATGACGCAGTGCAAACCGCGTCAACCCAAGAATCTCGGCGGCACGGCTCTTCTTTCCCTCGACTTCATGCATAACATCGACGACGATCTTCTTTTCGACCGAATCTATGTATTCCTTGAAACTGAACCCGGCTTTCTGCCATGGCTTGTTTTCAACACTGTCGAAAGATACGTGACCGACATCGACATTTTTCTTGAGTTCCTCGGGCAGACTCGCGGGCCTGATCAGATTGGAAGTCTCGAGAAGTGTGGCACGTTCGATGATGTTTCTAAGCTCACGAACGTTGCCCGGAAAACTGTAACTCTCGAGAATCCTGGTAGTATCTTCTCTAAAACCGCCGATATCCTTGGAAAATTCCTTGCGAAACTCTTCGAGAAAGTTCTTGGCCAGCAGCAGAATATCATCGCGGCGATCGCGCAATGGCGGCAAATTGATGGTGAATACATTAAGACGATAGAATAGATCCTGGCGCAGTCTGCCGTCTTCGATGTTCTTCTCAAGATCAGCATTGGTTGCAGAAATAATTCGCACGTCAACATGAATATCCGATGTGCCGCCTACCCGGCGAAATTTCCGTTCCTGAAGAACTCTAAGCAGCTTTACCTGCAGAGAGGGGTCGAGATCGCCAATTTCATCGAGAAAAAGTGTACCACCGTTCGCCAGTTCAAAAAGGCCTTTTTTCTGCTTCTGCGCATCGGTAAATGCGCCCTTTTCATGCCCGAAAAGCTCGGACTCGAGAAGTGTACTGCTTACCGCCGCGGCATTCACATCGATAAATGGCTTGTCGGCTCTGGTGCTCTGAAAATGTATCTGCCTGGCTACAAGCTCTTTGCCGGTGCCAGATTCGCCTCTGATAAGTATGGTGGTGCGATCGGTTCTGGCCGCCATGGCAATGTGCTCGCGCAATTGCTTCATTTTCTGGTTATCACCCAGTATTCTGGAAAACTGGTTTTCAAGGCGTTCCTGGTAATGGTGCAGCTGACTCTTAACCAGATTTGCCTGAACGATCTTGCGAATCAGAAGACTGACTTCTTCAAGACTGTAAGGCTTGGAAAGATAGTCAAATGCGCCACGTTTCATGGCGCTGACAGCCGTTTCGACATCGCCAAACGCCGTCATGATAACGACGATCGCATCCGGGTCGACGCGAGTGGCCTCGAGCAGAAGGTCGAGACCGTTGCTGTCGGGAAGACGCACATCGAGCAGCACGATATCACCACCATGCTGCCGGAAATAATTCAGAAATTCTCGACCATTCTCAAAAGCGGTTACATTGTATCCTTCACTCTCGAGAGCTTCCTTGAGAGTCCATCGGATCATTTCCTCATCATCAACAACCAGTATATCAATTGCCATCGTCAGCTCACCAGACCGGCGCGTCTTACGGCTTCGACAATGAAAGGCCGTACTTTTTCGCCTGAATTTTTGAACATGGTAAGAAAGCACTGATAGAGAATTTTGCTGCGACTGGTTTCCAGCCTGCTCAGAATATGTCTCTGCAGATCGATATCCTGATCGGCGAATGCATTGATAACTATTTTAACTGTGCTGTCGGTCTCAATTGCCAGAAGTTCTTCAGCCGCAATCTTGCGGGTTCTTTTGCTCAGGTCGCCAAGCAACCCGGTCAGATTGTCAATATATTGCTTCTGAGCTGTTTCCCGGAAAAATATTCCGTTGACCGCTGCCTTAACCGCGCCATCTGCATCGTTCAGCATCGGCTCGAGGTGGCGCAAAGCTTCTTGGCCGGCCAGTTTATACAGGGCTCGAGTGGCCGAAAGACGAACTTTCCAGCTTGCTTCCTTTGTCGAACCAAGCACAACCGGCACGACTTCACTGCTGCCGATCGCTGCAAACGCATCGATAATGGCGCTGCGAAAAACCGCATCCTGCGTTTCGGGCAGCATGCGCTTCAGCAACCCGAGAGAATTGGCGGTGCCAATTACCTTGACGGTTTCAAGTGCCTCCATGGCCACCTTTTCATCCGGGTCGGAAAGTAGTTCCACCAGAGGCTGCATTTTATCATCGAGGTTGAGATAACGGTAGGCAACTGCGACCGCCCGGCGGGCACCGGCATCTTTGCTGGCGGTATAAGCCGAAATTTCTTCAGCGCTGTTCCAGCCAACCAGTTCATAAAATGGGATGGGAGGTAATGGTGATCTAAGTTTGTTCGGCTTCCACTCGCGGAAATCGAACAGGGGTAAAGCCGCCTTGTGAATCTGTTCATCGACCCAGATGGCAAAGTCGCCGGCCGATTCTGCAAGCGTTTCGGCAAGATAGGCGGGTTTACCGACCCAGCTTGGCAAAGAGGCGATACCACGGTTGATTTTCAGCATTCTGCCCATTGAAACCCCGACCGCAATTCTGGCTTTGCTCTCGCGCAAAACATTGTCAGTCTCGAGGGTCTTTTTAAAACGCGAAATGACTTCAAAAGCAACCACCAGAGCTTCAAAAAGCGGATCATCACGCCCTTCATCACGACCGAAAACCCAGATTCGGTCAAGCTGTGACCCGGAAAAGGACGAAAACGGAAAGGAAAATTCCTTTTCGAATACGCTTTCAGCGCGATGCATCAGCTTGATAAAAGCTTCGCCATCAGCCAGAACGTCTTCAGGAAAACGAAGCTGCACAGAAGCGATTACCGCCTGCATATCTTCAGAAGACACCGGCAATGAAAGCCGCTGATCAAGCTTTATACGAAACCGCAGATCTTCTTCACTGCCGGAATCGACAAGCTGAATACGATCGTGAGATTCAATTCGACTGATCGGGCGCACCTGAACTTTTTCGGTCTGCTTATCGACAGCCCGCTCCTGAGATTTTTCTCTGGCGGGCTGAGCAGAAAGCTCAGAGGATCGCGGGGCATTGTCTGCTTCATTGGCGTCTTTGGACTGCTGCAGAGTTTCAGCATCTGCAGAAGCAGCTGTCGGCTGGGTCTGCCCGGCAGAACTGCCCGAATTATCTTCGGCAAGGAATCCTTCCTCTTCTTCGTGATCATCGAGTGAAAACATCACGAAAACCAGAAGAAAAATTACGACCACAATTACGATTATGAGAATAGAATTCATCTTGAGCCCTTCTATTTACGGTAGCCAAGCCGCTCGATCCACTGCTCATCACGGCGCCAGTTTGCTCTGACTTTTATCCACAACTGTAAAAAAATATCACGTCCGAGCAGGCTGTTCAACCTTTGCCTTGCAATCTGCCCAAGATTCTTTATACCATCGCCGCCTTTTCCGATGATGATCTTTTTATGACCTTCCTTCTCTACATACATCGTAGCTTCGATGAAGGTCTTGCCGTTTTCGCGTTCACAGAACTGTTCAACCTGCACGGCAAGAGAATGCGGCACTTCCTGAAAATAGTTCTGCAGAACGACTTCTCTGATAACTTCTTCGACAATTTCGCGCTCAGTCTGACTGGTATAAAAGTCAGCATCGTAAGCATGCGGACCTTCCGGAACTGCGCGACGCAGAGATTTCAACAGCGGTTCCAGCCCCTGTTTCTTACCGGCTGATACCGCGAATACCTTATCGAAAGGATAAAACTCGTGATAAAGCTTGACGGCAAATTCAACCCGGTCGGCTTCGACCAGATCGTTCTTGTTGAGAACCAGAAACATCGGCATACCGCTCTCGGGGTTCAGCTGAGCCAGATACGCCTTATCTTCTTCATGCCTGATGTCTGCGAGATCGACCAGATACAACCCCGCCTGCAGACCCTTCACGGTTGCGAGGATTTCTTCGTGCATGAAGGCGTCGAGTTTGTTTTTAACTGTATGGAGACCGGGGGTATCGCAAAAAACCAGCTGGCAGTCATCTTTGGTCAAGATGCCGAGAATCCGTTTCCGGGTGGTTTGCGGCCTCTTGGAAACGATTGACACGCGTTCACCGACCAGGGCGTTAACCAAAGTCGACTTGCCGGCATTGGCACGCCCAAAAACTCCAACGGCTCCAAATTTTGTCATTTTATCCCTGCTTTCCAATGCTTGCCGAGGGGGTTGCCGTCTCCGGCTTACCCGCTACTGCGGCCGGTTTTTCTTCCTGGCCGTTGAAAAATATCTTGTGAACCGGCGATACAACCTGAACCCATATCTGCAGATCGCGCGGGAAAACGTAATCGTTGCCGGCCGCGTCTTTATAGGTCGTCAGGGCCTGCGGAGTGTCTTTACGCCAGGTCACTTTTGTCCGCTGGCCGTTTTCAAGAATCCAGGCGGTGCCGCTGCCGATGAAGCTTATTTCCTGACGTCCGACTGCGTCAACGGTCTTCATCGCAGCAACCTGAATGACTACGGCAGAAGCCCGCAACGGTTTCTGGGTGTCGCGGTCGACATGCAGAATATCATTCATATAACGCTGATAAGCGCCGTCTTCATACTTGATTTCAAGACTGTAATTGCCATGATATCGGATTTTAGCGCTCAACACCGGGTCTGAAACCAGCGGCGTGGTTCGGGTGCCGTAATTGAGCAATACCGGCTGCGTAGCCAGACGCATGCTGATCTTTTCCGACATGTAGCTGTAGATGTCTTTACCCTTGCTGTAAAGATTATGAGGCGCTTTGCGGGTCTTTTCACGGAAAAACGGCTTACCGTGAGCTATTTCATCTATCGAATTGATCTTGCGCTTGGAAATATAAGCGTAGCCGAGCGGACTGCCGCCGCAATGAACGTAAAGGGCATCGATCTCGAGCGCCCGGTCGACGAAATATTCGCGACAGCTTCTTACCGGCCCGAGCAGACCAGGCAGGCGGGTAAATATCGCCATAAATCTGGTTATACCACCTTCAACCGGCATTTCGTATACCACATCAGCCTGATCGAGCCCGCTTTGCGGCCTCGACTGGTTGTGATTCTCGATCATGATTGCCAGTGGGCGCATGACACCGGTTCCTTCCGGAACTGTCGGCGCGGGATTTTCGGAGGTCTGCGGGATTTTAACGGCTTCGACCTTCTTTGCCGGTTCAACTGGCTTAACTGGTTCTAAAGCCTTAACTGGTTCTACGGCCTTTACCGGTTCAACTTTTTTTGCCGGCTCAACTGGCTTTAAAGGTTCAGCAGATTTGACCGGCACAGCAACATTGGCTGCACTGGCAATTACTGAGTCTTTTTGTGTTTCCAACGGCTTTTGCGGCATAACCGGGGCGGGTGGTGCCACTATCTTAATCGGCTCAACCTTTGCGATCGCCTTTGCAACAGCTGCCGGTTTAACAGGTTCTTTTGCAGCCGGCACTTTTGCAGATGCAACTTTTTTGGCCCGATCAGCATCAGTTCCAGATACGACCGTATTGGCCTTTTCCGGCATTGCGGGCTTTAAAACGACCGGCGTCTTGATTGCATCAGGTCTGGATACCGGATCAACTGGCTTTTGAACGGCAGCGGCCGAGGAAGCGGGAGCCAGAGTGCGCATGCCGATCGAATCGAAAAACGGCTTCGGGTGAAGTTTGCCGCTGCCATCGTCAACCTGCTCAGCAGGAGCAGGAACAATCGTAACTCCTGACTTGGGCACCGCCGGAGCTGCAAGAACCGCGGCCCGCAATTTTGGAGCGAGAGAAGCATGCAGCTGTCTGGTTTCGGCAAAAATATTGTTGAGCTTCTTGATGTAATGATACTTCAGTGGCGTATCACTGTTGGCAAAACTGCCGATACGGGTTTCGATAAAACTGATAAAGCTGTTGAGGCGGTTTTCCGCATCAGGCTCACTCAGCAGCGATGACTGGGAATCAGGGGCCAGAGCCCTTTTCATTTCGAGATTCATCAGACTGATGGTATCACGCAGTTCAAAATACTGCCTGATTTCCTCGATATTGCCCGTAGCCCCCGAAGAAGCAGGCGCAGAGTTGAGCAGCAGCACGACCAATACGACAAGAACGCCTAACCTTTTCATGATCTTTCCTCGCAGCGTCAATGTGGAATCACAAAATCTTCAACAGTTTCACCATTGCTGTTGTCAGCATTTTTACCGGCCTGAACCAGGCCGCCCGAAATAACAATTTTCATTGCATCTTCAATATCGAGATGAGCGTCAATAACACGCGTTTTACTTATAATTAGCAGAAAGCCAGAAGTCGGATTGGGGGTAGTCGGCACAAAGACAGTAACCAGATCGCTTTCTAAGCCGCCTACCTGAGGGGCAGGATGAAAATCTCCGGTTACAAAGCCAAATGCCCAGGAATTATCCTTTGGGTATTCAATGAGCACAACTCTCTTGAACTCACCACGATTGTTTCTGACAAAAACGTCCGAGACCTGCTTGATTCCGTTGTAGATCGATCTGACCACCGGAATCTTTTCCAGAGAAACATCGATACGGGCGATAATTCTGCGGCCAACGTAATTCTGGGCAATGACGCCCACTGTGACGCAGATCAGGGCTGTCAGAAAAATGCCCACTCCCGGAATGCGATAACCCAATGAGCGGCTGACTGCGGTTCCGAGCAGGCCATCGGTGACCTGAAAAATCGCATAGAGAATATACAGGGTCACCACAAATGGAACCAGGACGATAACTCCGGTCAAAAGGTATTTGCGCACCTGATCGAGCAGGTCGTTGAGTTTTTGCCCGGCATCCAGCAGGGTGCGATTCAGTCGTTCGTGTTCGATAGGAAGCTTCATGATTCTGACATTCTACGCTATAATCACCTTTAAATGCTACCGTCAATCTCTACCCGGCTCAATATCTTCGGCAATTTCAGGTTTCATGGTGAATCTGATGCGCAAAATGCGGTTACCCTTGATTTCTGATATCAGAAACGTGCCCTGCGGTTGTTCGAAAATCTCGCCGCGCTGCGGAATCCGCCCAAGTTTCTCGAGCACGAAGCCGCCAACCGTTTCAGAATCCTGGTAATCGAACTCACAGCCCAGTTCAGCTTCAAGATCGGTAATGCTGTAACGGGCATCGATACTGAAAACATTCTCTTCTACCTTGATCAGCGGTTCCTGTTCCTCGAGGTCATATTCGTCGACAATCTCGCCGACGATTTCTTCAAGAAGATCTTCGATGGTAACCAGCCCGGAAACACCACCATATTCATCGATGACGATCGCGAGATGCTGCTTGCGCTTCTGGAATTCACCAAGAAGATCATCGAGCTTTTTGGTTTCAGGAACGAAAAACGGTGGGCGAAGCAGCTTGAAAAGATCGTATGCCTGCTGGATTTCTTCGAGTCGAATCAACACATCCTTTACATAAAGAATGCCGAGAATTTTATCCATGCTGCCGTCATAAACCGGAAATCTTGAATGGCCATCCTCGCGGATGAATTTAAGCAGCTCGGGCTGGCTGGTGTTGATCGGCATGGCAATAATATCAGGCCGTGGCACCATGACCTCTCGAACAAGAGTATCACCGAATTCAAAAACCGAGCTTATCATCTCTTTTTCGTCCTGCTCGATGATGCCGGCTTCCTCGCCGAGATTCACATAGCTGTCAATTTCTTCTATTGCCGAAGATCCGCCCAGCTGACTGTTCCAGTCGGAATAACGCGGCACGAAACGACTTATTATCCAGACAAGAATGGCAGAAAACGGGTAGGCCAGCATCAGCAGAAGACGCAGAGGCTTACTGATCAGCCGGGCAAAAGCATAACCTCCGAACAGGGCTACCATCTTCGGGACGATCTCTCCGATAAGCAGCAACAGAAGAGTCATCGAAAACACTGCGAAGACCGGGCAGAAAAATGACTCGGTTCCGCCGCAGTAGAGGGCAAGCTCAGGTAGACGCTTCTGAAAGAAAACCACGGCAATCGCTGTCGCTGAAACATTTGCAAGCGTGTTTCCCATGAGAAGCGAGATCAGCAGTCTCTGGCGGTCAGCGAGAATTTTCAGAATGTCGGTGGCCCGTGTGTCACCATCGTTTTCGAGCTTTTTCAGACGCAGCGGTGACAATGAGAAAAAAACGGTCTCGGCTGAAGAAAAGAAAGCTGAAAGAAAAATACAGCCGGCAAAAAGAATACCTGTTATAGAATCGTCCATAATGTCAGATAGGGCCTGCCTTCATACTAGTCATTTTCGATGACCCTCTTGATCAGCGGGTCAGGCGCATTGCCTTCAAGACAACTCAGCAGCTGCCTTTCGCACAGATGACGGAAAATGGTCACCTCGCGGTCGCGCATACGACGCCTCTGCAGCTTCTGAATATGGTCGTAGCCATGAAGATGCAGCAGGCCATGAATCAGCAGAAAAACTATTTCGAGCATCGGCGGGTGTTTGAGGCTATCAGCCTGCCTGACCGCCGTTTCGGTGCTGATGACGATATCGCCCAGCAACCGGATCTCAGGTTCAAAGTTTTCTTCATCGATGGGAAAGGAAAGAACGTCGGTGGGCTCGCTTTTGCCCCGATAATCCTTATTCAGTTTCTGAATGAAGTCGTCGTCGCAGAAAACGATTGAAAGTTCGGCATTTTCAGGTGAGGCCTCGAATTTCATTATTTCGATGGCAACTTCGCGCACCTGTTCAAGATCGACATCGACAAGCTTCTGTCGGTTACTGATCAGAACTTCCATCTGCGGCCCCCTTAGGTTGGTTGGAAAGTTTACCCGGATAATCAATTCTGCTATGGTACATGGAAGTAATGGTTCTGACAAACACCTGAATTATTTTTTCGATGTCTTTAAGAGTCAGATCGCTTTCATCCAGCTGGTTCTCATCGTTGAGCTTATGTTCGACAATTTTCTGCACCAGGCCCTCGATTTTGCTGTGAGTGTGCTGCGGCAGAGTTCTGGCTGCAGCCTCGACCGAATCGGCAAGCATCAGAATGGCTGCTTCCTTGGTCTGCGGCTTGGGGCCGGGATATCTGAAACGTTCCTGGTTGACTTCCTCGCCATCTTTGAGCTTCTTGGCTTCTTCGTAGAAATAGCTGATCAGAGTCGTTCCATGATGCTGTGACATTATCGACAGCACCCGCTCAGGGAGACCGTATTCGCGGCCCAGATCGAGACTGTCGCGTATGTGGCCGATGAGAATGAGGCTCGACATATAGGGAGTCACCTGATCGTGACGGTTTTCTTCTGCCTGGTTTTCAGCAAAGTACATCGGGCGACGGATTTTTCCGATATCGTGAAAATAAGAACTGATCTTGGTCAGCAGCGGATCGGCATTAACGGCATTCGCAGCTGCTTCAGCAAGGGTGGCAACGGCTATGCTGTGCTGGTAAGTCCCAGGTGCTTCTTCAGCAAGTTTTCGCAACAAAGGCTGTGACAGATCAGTGAGTTCGAGAAGACGCGAACTGGTAGCCAATGAAAACAGGCTTTCCATGTAAGGAAGAACACCGTTCGAAACGATGCCTGACAAAATGCCGTTCAAAAGGCCGAACCCGACAAACATGGCTATCTGTTTCAGATCCATGGTGGCAAAGCTTTCGGTATCGAGCAGCAGAAATGCAAGAACTGCAACCGCACTGGCAAGACCGGTCTTGATACCGGCTGAACCGATGACGTTACGAACATCGCTGCCGCGTGTTGCAGTGCGCCAGGCAAGAATCCCGGCTATTGCCCCAAAAAGGCTGATCACCACAAATCTGATGTTTGACTCGGCGACGACAAACATCAGCAGACCAATCAGGAAAATGTGAAAAAGCGCTACCGTGCAGTCGAGAAGCATGGTCATCAGCAAAGCCACAGTCGGCAGCGGGGTTAGCAGAATAGACAGATACTGACGGTCGAAAGCGACGCCGGTTGCATGAGCTGCCTTGGCCAGAGCCAGTGTTACCAGACATATGACTCCAAGAAGTTTGTATTGTTCACCATCTGAGAGAATGTTCTTGTCCTCGAGGCGCAGAAACACGAGCGAAATAATGACCGCCAGAAGAGCCAGCAGAAAGTTGCCCAGCAGAGAGAGCACCCGGTTCTTCTGCAGCTGGCTGGCGATCTTGCGCATAACGAAATAGTCATCGGAAGTGACGATAATTCCCTCTTCGACGATCTTCTGACCCTTCTGAAAAGTGCGCTTAACCGGCTGAATCGCTCTGGCGGCAGCCTCCCGTCTCAGTCTGGTCAGCTTTTCGTCTTCGATCGCATTGATAGCGATTGCATTACGAACCATATCGGTCATCGTATTCTTGAAAAGAGAGCTTTCGGGGTAGGCATCGACAAGGGTACGAACTTCGGCTTTAACTGTATCGAGATTCTGTGCGGTTACCACTTTCTGGCTGAGGTTAACCAGAATGCGCCGCGACACTGTTTTCAGCTTTTCGAACTGTGAGATACGCAGGTTGCGCAGCTGCACCAGTTTTTCTTCGTCAAGAAGAGCTTCGGCAGGGAAATACGATGCAATAAGAGGCTGAGGAGCTTCATTGGCTGAAAGGCGCCGAAATTCCTCATAGAAACCGGTCAGCTCTTCAAGCTGGCGGTCAAATTTTCCCAGCATTTCTTCTTCAGCCTGCTCGATGGGGGTATAAACCGGCTGCACCTTTTCCATTTCAGCCGAACGCAGCTCGCTGGTTTTTCCTTCATCGACGAAACTGATGGTGCGGGGACTGCGGATCGTTTTGGGAGCAGGCTTTCCTTCGACAACTTCCGGGGTAAAACCGGTCGGGTCGATAACAAGAATTATTACCAGAATAGCGAAAAAAGCCGCCAGCTGCATTATAAATCGCCTCTGCAGCTGAACTGGTATATTCAGCCAGTCAAGGAAGCTCGATAATAAAAGACTTGTTCGCTCGCTCACCTTTTATTCCGTTCTCGGTCGAGATATGCATCGAAAGCAGTAATTATCCGCCGGACTACTTCATGTCTTATCACGTCTTCTGTGGCTAAATCAACAAACTTGACCGATTCGACGCCGCGAAGAATTTCGTCAAGCACCAGCAAAGACGAATCCGAGGTTCTAGGCAGATCTATCTGGGTGTGATCGCCAGTGACAACCATCTTCGAACCATAGCCGAGACGGGTAAGAACCATGCGCATCTGTGGCAAAGTCGTATTCTGCGCCTCATCGAGGACGACGAATGACTCGTTGAAGGTGCGGCCGCGCATGTAGGCGAGAGGAGTTATTTCAATGACCCCCTGCCTGACATACTGCTCGAATTTCCCCATGCCGATGAATTCCTGAAGAGAGTCATACAGCGGGCGAAAATGCGGATCGACCTTCTCTTTCAGATCGCCGGGCAGGTAGCCCAGACTTTCGCCGGCTTCCACAACCGGTCTAGACAGAATCACCCGGCTGACTTTCTTGTCTTTCAAAGCCTTGATGGCCATGGCGGTTGCCAGATAAGTTTTGCCGGTTCCGGCCGGCCCACGGGCAACGGTAATGGTGTTTTCGTCGATGGCAGCGATATAATCCTGCTGGTTGGGCGTCTTGGCACGTACCATTCTGCCGCTGAACGAAGCTATGATATCGGTGAAATCCAGGCTGCCGTCGCTGTCTTCCCTGATGGCTTTCACTGAGGTCAACTGGTTGAACAGGCGCTTCAATTCTGCTGAATTGACCGCCTCGTGTTTTGCGATGCGCCGGTTGAGAATGTCGAGAAACTTTCTGACCAGCTTGATCTTTTCGGCACTGCCTTCGAGAAGCAGACAATTACCGCGACCTCTGGCTGCGAGTTCCGGCAAAGCGCGTATCAATGCCAGCCCGTTATCAGGTTCTGAACTGAAAATATGCCGCGAAAGCTCTTCTGATAGTTCCAGGCGCTCGCTTTCAGTTTTCATCATCTTCTGCACTTTCATCGGCCGCCGGCTCATTCTGGGCAAAAAGTCCGGTAAAATCACTGGCAGCCTTTTCAAGGGTCACTCTGCCGAAACCGCCGGCCTGAAATCTTTTGATTACATCGGTTGCCGCCCGCACCGTATCGGGTTCGTTGCCCCGGGCGCAAAAGTTCATGCGCCGCGCATAATCGGCGACAAATCTGTCGAAATTTCCATCGGCTTCGACAAAGCCCGGCAAAATGCCCTGATTACCGCTGTAGGCAAGTATTTCACAAAGGGTTTTGGATTGGCTGTAAGTATCTTCATCACGGCCAGGTATTGTATTGATAAGCTTAAGAATATCACCACGCCGCAACAGGCTGTAATCAAGAATACCGGGCAGGTCGAGAAGCTCGAGCTCGCCTGGCAGCTTGATCCACTGAATACTGCGGGTTACTCCAGGCATATTGGCAGCCCGGGCCGCGCTGCGACCGGCAAGAGAATTTATCAACGTCGACTTGCCGACATTAGGAATACCGATGATCATCACCCGGCGCACCTTGCGGGCCGGAGTTTTCATTCCGGGCTTGACCGTGAAGGCTGCGTTGCGAATGAGCTTTGCCAGGTTCTTCACCGAACTGCGATCGCGACAGTCCAGGGCAACACAGGTCTGCCCTTCGGAACGAAAGCGCTCGATCCAGTTGCGGGTTTCGGCAGCGTCTGCCAGATCAGATTTTGCCAGGGCAATGACCGACGTTTTGCCCAGACGCTTCACAAACCCCTTCAGACGCGAACCGTTTGGCATGCGGGCATCGACAAGTTCGACAATCACGTCGACGACCGGTAAATAGTGGTCTACCGACTTAAACGCCTTCTTGATATGGCCGGGAAGTTCTTTGTTCATGAGCGGGCCTCAGCCCTGTTCGCCAGCTGCTCGACCAGTCTGCATCGGATGTGGATGGCTTCTGATCGGGCTGATGCGATTCATTGGCAGATAATTGAAAACTGCCTGACCTTTAAGGTTCTTCAATGGCATCGGGCCCCAGAATCTGCTGTCAGAACTATTATTGCGATTATCACCCATCACGAACAGACTGTCATCAGGAACGGTCGTAGCGTAATCGCTGAGTGGCGGCTCGGCAATGTAAGGCTCATCGAGAGGCACACCATTAACATAAACCTTGCCTTCTTCGACACTGATATGGTCTCCCGGCAGGCCGATCACCCGCTTGATGTAATCTTTTGGCGGAGCGGTCACATCTGGATTCGGGTAACGAAAAACCACGATATCGCCGCGCTCGGGAAGTTTGAACCAGATGCGCGGCCCAAAAGGAATGCGGCCGTCGAGCGACAAATCGAAAACATAGGAGAACCGGCTGACCAGAATGCGGTCACCACCACGTTCCAGCTGCCCCGTGAAAGGATTGCGCTTTTCGCCGAGCAGTGTTGGTTCCATGCTGCCCGTGGGAATCCAGAAGGCCTGAACGACCAGACCTCGGATCAGGATTGCCAGAAAAAAGGCGATAAAAATTGTTTCGTTCCATTCGCGGAACGAACCTTTGTAATGCAGTTCAAAGCTCCTGCTGTCTAAAACAGCACCATCAGGGCCAACGGCGCTGATTTTCAGCCCGTTGACCCCGTTGTGCAGTTTCAGATCAGTCCGGAATCTTCCACGCGTTACCGATTCAACATTGTTCAGTGTTTTAGCATGCCGCAGAAACGGCCGCCAGGTCTGCTCGACCTGAACCCGAACACCTTCCTCGACCCTGCCACTGAGACTGCCGGCAAGCTGAAGATCAGATTCAGCGAGCACTTCATCCAGGTCGAGGGCATCGAGAGGAATTACCTGTTCGCAGTAGCGAATCGATAAATCGTGTATGAATACCCCGACAGACTTGTCGGGATTAGCTGATTCTTGCAAAATCAATCTTTGTCCTTGCTAAAGATTTTGTCTTTAACGCGGGTCTTCTTGCCTACTCTGTCGCGCAGATAGTACAGCTTGCCACGGGCAACCTTACCGCTGCGAACCAGAGAGATGGTTGCGAGAGTCGGTGAGTGAAGCATGAAAGTTCTTTCGACGCCGACGCCGTAAGAAATCTTTCTGACGGTGAAGTTTTCACGCAGACCGCTGTAGCGTCTGGAAATGACAACACCTTCAAATGCCTGCAGGCGTTCCTTGTCACCTTCGCGAACCTTGATTTCAAGGCGAAGAGTGTCACCGGGCATGAAAGCCGGGATTTCCTGCTTGTTCTTCTGATAATTTCTTTCAACACTTTCAATAACTGGATTCATTGGACGAACTCCTTCCGGAATGATTTCAACCTGATTTACCGCTTTGCTCGAGCAGAGACTGCAGAGCCGCCCTGTCGTCTTCCGACAGGTCCGCGGCAGCGAACACATCTGGTCTGCTGACCGCCGTGGTCAGCAACGACCTGCAATGTCGAAACTTTGTTATATGCGCATGATTGCCGTCCTGCAGAACCTGAGGCACCGAAAGGCCCTCCCAGGTAGCCGGTCTGGTATACTGTGGGTGGTCGAGAAGCCCCTGGTAGAAGGAATCCTGCTCGACAGACTCCTGCCGACCTACCGTACCCGGAATCATGCGTGAGACTGCGTCAACAACAGTCATGGCAGCAATTTCGCCGCCGGTCAACACATAGTCGCCAATCGAGAGCTGCAGATCGAATTCGTTGAGAATCCGTTCATCGAACCCTTCATAACGACCACAAACCAGAATCAGTCGGTCAAAACCTGCCAATTCTCTGACCAGAGCCTGATCGAGCGGTAAACCCTGCGGTGTCAGACCGATTACCGGCCCTGGACCTGCCAGTCTGCGGATATCCCTGATACAGTTCACCAGGGGGGCTGGCTTGAACACCATGCCCGGACCGCCACCAAAGGGTGTGTCATCGACCGTCCGGTGTCGGCCATCGCCATAGTCACGAAACTGATGCACGGCAATGTCGATAAGGCCGTTTCTGACGGCCGACCCGAGGACGCTTTCATCAAATACCTTGTCAAAGATCGTCGGCAGCAGTGTAATTATATCTACACGCATTTCATTCTACCGGAATGTGGAATGAAACAGGCTCAACCAGCCTTACCGTTCCTGATGCCCGGTCAACCGATCTGATAAAGATCTTCTTGAACGGAATCATCACTTCAGTTGAATCGTCGGCCCTGACCAGAATATACGGGCACGGAGCCTCCGCTTCAAGCTTGACCACGCGACCGGAAGGTTTGCCATCCGGCCCCATCACCTGCATTCCTACCAGTTCATCCGGGTAAAACTCAGAATTGCTTCTCAGTTGCTCCCGTTCTGATTTTGGAATGACAAGCAACGTATTGACATATACCGCTGCAGCATCACAGTCGTCTGCACCTTCGAATTTTACATCGATCGCAGTCTCTGTGAAATGCCCACGCCATTCACTGACCACCGCAGGTTCGGGTTCACCCTGCTTCTTCTGAACGAACATCCTGGTTCCAGGCTGAAACCGTTCCGGGTAGTCGGTCA
Organism: uncultured bacterium; assembly: GCA_964474705.1. Taxonomy (GTDB): domain Bacteria; phylum Muiribacteriota; class Ozemobacteria; order Ozemobacterales; family Ozemobacteraceae; genus Rifleibacterium. Next base: position 3,198 of record CAYYUI010000041.1, on the reverse strand, counting down.
GAAGCCCAACCCTCAGCCAACCCTTCAACCCGACGGTTTTTCGGACCTGGCCTATTGTAATCCAGGCATTGTCTGGCTTTTCGTCAGACTTTTCCTGTTTGAGGCTTACTGTTCCAGATTTTGGCTTTTGCGACATCGGGTTGACCGGATCGGTTGACCTCAAGGGTCAGACCAGTTCCATTATCACCTTTTTGGTGCCTGTGTTGGCTGAAGATCTGATGATCGTACGCAGGGCATTGATGGTTCTGCCCTTCTTTCCGATGATCTTGCCGGCATCTTCAGGGTTAACCTGGACTTCGAACACCACCGTGCCATCGCCTTCGATGGGTGTGATGCTGACTTCGTCAGAATGCTCGACCAGAGCTTTCACCAGTCGTTCAAGCAGGTTCTGTGCGGTCTGCGTCATTTATTCACTCCCGCTCAGCGCTTGGTCCAGACGTATTTTACTGAACCGTTGGCGGCTTTCTGAGCAACTTTGACGATGCCTTTCTGGCGAAGAATGTTTCTAACTGTTTCAGTCGGCACAGCGCCGTTGTTGAGATAGTTGAGAACTTCTTCTTCTCTGAGTTCGATCTGAGTTTTTTCTGCCAGAGGGGCATATTGACCCAGGTTTTCAAGGGTTTCGCCATCGCGGGTCTTGCGGCTGTCAAGAACTACGATTCTGTAGCATGGGCGATGCTTGGTGCCTTGCATTTTCAGTCTGATTGAAACGGCCATTTTAATAACTCCTTCTATGTTGTCAAAACCGCTCGCGCGGCATTACATTCCAAATAATTTCGACAGTCGGCCCGGGCCTTTGCGCTTGCCCAGGCTTCCGAGCTGCTTCATCATCTTGCGCATCTGCGCAAACTGCTTCAGCAGTTGATTAACATCTTGAATGGTATTGCCGCTGCCCTCGGCAATTCTTTTGCGTCTTGAACCATCGATAACATCAGGCAGGTTTCTTTCCTGTTCGGTCATTGACAGAATTATTGCTTCGAAACGCTTGAATTTCTTGTCATCAAAAGAGAATTCAGAAAGATTGCCGAGCGAAGAAAACCCGGGGATCATGCCGAGCAGCTGATCGAGCGGCCCCATCTTTTTTATCTGGGTAAGCTGATAGAGGAAATCGTTGAAATTGAACTCTGCTTCGAGAACCCGCTTCTCGATTTCCTTCATCTTCTCTTCATCCATGTTGGCCTGAGCCTTCTCGATGAGAGAAAGAACATCACCCATACCAAGAATGCGCTGTGCCATTCTCTCGGGATAGAAGGGCTCAAGAGAAGAGGATTTTTCGCCGGTTCCGACAAATTTTACCGGTTTGCCGGTGACTTCACGAATCGAAAGGGCCGCGCCACCTCTGGCATCACCATCGAGCTTCGTCAAAACAATGCCCGACAATTCAAGCATCTCGTTAAAACTGGTCGCCATGTTGACCGCATCCTGGCCTGTCATTGCGTCAACAACCAGAAGAACTTCATGCGGATTCACCGCTTCCCTGATGCCTTTGACTTCAGCCATCATCTGTTCATCGATATGCAGGCGACCGGCAGTATCGATAATGACGGTATCGTAATCTTTAATTCTGGCGTGCTCTATAGCCGCCAGCGCGATATCAGCAGGTTTCTGCCCTTGATTCCCGGCAAAGACCTCAACACTGAGCTGGTCGCCGAGAACCTGCAGCTGTTTGACGGCAGCCGGTCGATAAATATCGCAGGCCACGAGCATCGGGTTTTTCTTTTCATCTTTACGTAGATGTAGAGCCAACTTCGCACTGGTTGTAGTCTTACCCGAACCCTGAAGACCTGCCATCAGAATAACCGTCGGCTTTTTCGAAGCGACGTTGATTTTGCTGCGATCGGTTCCAAGCAGGGAGGTCAGCTCTTCAAGAACGATCTTGACCACCTGTTGAGTCGGAGTGAGACTTTTCAGAATTTCAGCCCCGAGAGCGCGTTCTTTCACGCGTTTGATGAAGCTCTTAACGACCTTGAAATTGACGTCAGCTTCGAGCAGCGCCATTTTCACTTCATTAAGAGCAACATCGATATCTTTCTCGGTCAGCTTACCGGATCTTCGCATTTTTTCGAAAACCGCAGTCAGCTTTTCTGAAAGGCCCTGAAACATTTAACCAGCTCCTGAATTGATTCAATAAAGGCAGAGTAGAGTAGCCAGTATAACTTATCACCAAAGTTAAGTCAAGACCATTGTACACCCCTCTGAGTGTCCGTTGCAAAACCTCCTGAACCCAAGCTGATCCGTAATTGAATCTTTTGTCGCGACGAGCATCTGCAATTAAAGGGCGGAGCCGGACAGCGCCATTCCGGATGCAAAACTTAAATTCACGCCTTCATGTTGAATCCTGAAACAACAGATCAACTTTTCAAACCATGTTCATCCGGTACCCCGGGCTCAGCATCTACTGTTCTCCCCGACCCAAACTTTGTTCTACTGAAGCACCAGATCATGCATGCGGACAAACATCTCTCTCACTCACATCATCCTGCATCAATGAATTTTGTTTTTTTTGTTGACAGCATTTTTGAAGTATGCCTATATTGCAAGCGAATCATATTTGATTTATCAGCAATCGTTTCCTAAGAAAGGGGTTATCGTCATGCCGAAAATGTTTGAAACCGAAGAAATCAGAATCCTCGCAGCCCAGAAAGACTGGGATAACATTGACGATGATGAAGAAGAAGAAGAACTCGACGACGAAGAGCTCGAAGAATTCGACGACGAAGATGAAGATATTGAAGAAGAAGGCGACATCGACGACGAAGAACTCGAAGACGAAGAACTCGACGATGAAGAGTTCGAAGACGACGAAGAATTCGAAGACGACGAAGAAGACGTCGACGAAGATTTCGACGAAGAAGAAGAAGAAGAACTCGACGACGAAGACGAAGACGAGGATTTTGAAGATTACGATGACTTCGAAGACGACGAAGAAGAAGAAGACGAAGATTTTGACGACGAAGACGACGAATAATCCCTGAACGGGCATTCAACAACGGGGCTGTCCCAAATCCGGGCGGCCCCGTTTTATTTTGCCCTTATTTTCAACTGAGACATTCAGAGGCACTGTATGGGCCACTTTCATATTCATGGTCGATTGCAGATTCAACAGCGAATGCAACCATGCTAACGAATGCAATCAATTGTATTTATTGAATCCTGCAAAAACAAAATAGAGTCTGTTCGACGGCCCGGCATATCAGC
>CAYYUI010000040.1:0-44678 GCA_964474705.1 uncultured bacterium | reverse complement strand
AGTCATAAACATCGATATCGCAGGCGAAATTGAACATGTGGGTGGTCAGGCCTCCCGGTGGGCGCATGTTGATCTCAAGCGCCTGGTATTTGCCGTTCTTCAGCTTGAAAAATTCAATGTGGAAAAACTTTTCGCGAACGTCGGCGGCTTTGACGATGGCACGGCCGTATTTTTCGATTTCTGCTGGAATCTCGATCTGTGAATAATACCAGACGTTTTCGTTATTCTTGACGACCTTGTGAATATCGTTACTGAAAACATGCGAAGTGCAGAAAACTATATTGTTATCTTTGTCGGTAAGGCCGTCAAAAGACTGCAGATCACCATCGACAAACTCTTCCATGAAATAGTCATAGCCCTGTTTGATCGTGAAAAAATGCTTGAGATCGTCTTCACTGCGGATAGTATAGGTATCGGCAGCACCGACACCGATATCAGGCTTGATGAACACCGGGTAATGACCATGAATGAAATCAAGACACTGCTTCATATCTTTGACCACTATGCCCCGGGCCGCTGGTACTCCGGCGCGGCTGAAAACATCCTTCATCAACGATTTGCGTTTGATGAACTGCAGACTTTCAGACTTCGGACCAGTGACGTTATAGGTGTCTCTGACCATGGCTTCAAGTTCGATCCATGGCTCAAGATGCGATTCAACGCGGTCGATCTCGCCGAGATGCTCTTTGAAAAAACCTGCCGCTTCGATTACCTGCTGATGATCTTCGAGGCGATCCACCCGGTAGTGACCGCTGAGAGACTGTCTGACTCTCGGATCCAGGGCTTCATCAGGAAGATCCGAGATGCCGAAAACCTTGACCCCGTAACGGGCCAGCGATTCGACAAACTGTGAATAATGAGCAGGATAATGTGGAGAAAGATAGACGAGATTCATGGTTCACTCCCGACAATGGATTAATAGTCATTTATACACCAAATTGCCCAATACAGGAAGAGCAAGAAATCAAATCGGCATTATTGGATCCTGCAAAAACAAAATAGAGTTTGTTCGACGGCCCGGCATATCAGCCGAAGTGCGTCACGGAATTCTGACCACAATAAGGGTCAGATCGTCAAAAAATGGCCCCGGCACGACAAAACTGCGATAATCAGCCAGCATACCGGCGACAAAATCTTCAGCCGTGGCATTCACCAGCTTTTCAGCACATTTTTTCATTGCCACACTTCCAAAGGTCTGCTTTTCAGAATTACGACCCTCCCAAAGACCGTCAGAATAGAACAAAAAGAGATCGCCACTCGAAAAATGAATATCCTTCTGCTCATAAGGTTTTTTGAAAGCAAGCCCGACCGGACCGCCCGAACCTTTTACTTCACGCCAGACATTTTCGCCTTTTGTATAATGCAGCACCGGCATATGCCCGGCATCGATAAAAGTCATGACGCCGGCCTGAAGATCAAATCTGGCGTAAATCATGGTAATGAAACACTGAACCTCTTCAAGCCCTTTATCCATAGCGAGTTTGAATTCTTCCATCACCGAAACCGGTTCGAGAGCCCTGGGCTCCTTCTGCATCGAAAGCTGCCAGAGAACCCTGGACAATCGGTTCTTGGCACCGGCACCAACCATGGCGGCATGCAGACCCTTTCCCATGACATCAGCAATGACAACATCGAGGCGATTCTCGTCAAATCTGAAAAAATCTATAAAATCACCATCAGCTTCATTTGAAGGCACTGTAACCGCCGCGACATTCAATTTCAATCCGGCTGGAATCCTCTCGATCAGGAGCGTCTGCTGAATCTTGCCGGCGATGGCAAGTTCCTGTCTATGGCTCTCCTTTTCAAGCTGCTGCAGATTATATTGTCGCAATGAATCGCTGAGAATTTTCTGCAGTCGGTCGAGCGGGCAGGGTTTGGTGATAAAACGAAAAATATTGCCTTCGTTGACCGCCTGGGTGGCAATCTGGAAATCTCCCTCGCCGGTCAGCATCACCCGAACGCTTTCCGGCGACGATTCAATGGTTCTGGCAAGAAAAGTTATGCCGTTCATACATGGCATGTTGAAATCGGAAACGATAACCGGAAACGGTCCCTGTTCCCTTATGGCAGTCAGGCCTTCTTCACCGCTGAGAGCAGTTACAAGATCCCATTCTTTGCGCAGTCCGCGACTGTAAGAATGTATTATATTCGGTTCATCGTCTACCAGCAGTATTTTTGGCTTCATCGCTACTTTCCCTGAAAATTGTTTCAGCACGCTTTTTCCAGTCATGCAGACTTCTTTTTACCGCCGCATCGTTCATCACGCCACTGTCGATCGTAAACGGCTGACCTGCTGCCTGACACAACAGAGCGTTGGCAAGATGCGTGGCCAGCAACACCGGCGAATTCTCCAGATGCAGCTGCGCCGGCCGGTGATGGCAGGCTACCGCTTCGACGACCTGATCCGATAGACCCCATAAACCCAGGAGATAAGCACCAATTTCGGCATGCGAGGTTCCAAAAGCATTATATTCAGCGTCTGAGAAAGCCTTTTCGCCTTTACCTGAACTGGAAGCAAACACTTTGCGGTAATAGCTCGGATGGTCGAGCAGCAGGAGTTTGCCGACATCATGCAGCATGCCTGCCAGAAACGCTTCTTCCTGAACCGATGCCGGGGCATTGCACGCTGCGGCTATATCCTTGCTGAGACGTGCGACCATCGAGCTGTGCGACCACATCTCATCGAGCGACAACCCTGGCATCACCACGTCAGGAGCGGCAAAAAACAGTTTAACATAGCAGACCAGCGATTTGATGACATTTATACCCAGCATCACCACAGCGGTCTGGGGGTTCGATACTTTGCGCGGCAACCCGAAAAATGCCGAATTCACGAGATGCAGCACTCTGCCGGTCATTGAAACGTCCTCGGCGATTATGTCGCCGATTTCACTCAATGGCGTCAATGGTGAGGCAATAGCTTCTACCAGCTTGTGATAGATCGCCGGCAAACTCGGCAGATATGGAATCCCGCCGATTATAGTAATAAGTTCCCTGCTGTTGAGAAGCCTTCTCAGGCTTCCGGCTTTCTCGATCTGCTCAACAAGTATCTCACCTTTACATGGTTTGGCGAGAAACCTGTGTGCAGACTGTGTGGCCCGCAGAATGACTTCAGACTCTCCATCTGGTTCACTCGAAAGAACGATACGCACGATTTCGGGGTAGGCCTTCTGGATAGTCTGAAGAAGATCAGAACCGTCTTCCAGTTCCATGTTCAATTCTGAGATGATGACTGCCGGATGCAGTATGGCAACTTTGGACATGGCTTCCCGGGCAGTTGAAGCAAACATCAATGACCATTCAGGCTTCAAAGCCTTGATCATTCGACGATGCCCGTCATGAACATTTTTGTCAGGGTCGGCAAACAACAGACTGAATGTTTTCATGAATCCCCTCCAGATTTTATCAAACCGCTTTTTCGCTGCAACGATGCGGCAGCAGTATCGTGAACGCAGTGCCAGAAGGGCCGGATTCAACACTTATCCTGCCGCCATGGGCTTCTTCAACGATGCGTCTGACGAGGAGCAAACCAAGACCTGTGCCTTTTCCGGCCTCTTTGGTGGTAAAATGAGGCGCAAAAAGTTTCGGCATGTTCTCCGGTGCAATTCCGGGGCCGTCGTCGGCAATCACGATTTCGATTCTGTCATCGACCGGTCGCGTTGCAATGCTGATTTTGCCTCGATCATACACCTTCGCCGCAATCTTTTCCCCTATTGCATGGGCTGAATTCACGATCAGGTTCAGCAACACCTGGTGCAGTTCATCGCGTGAAGCATAAAGGTATGGCAGATCGCTGCCAAGCTGAAAATGAATATCGGCAACCTTCTTCCATTCATGCCTGGAAATGGTGCAGACCGTATCGATACATTTGTTGACATCAGTCAGGGCAAATTCATGCAGTGATGGATGCGAAAAGTCTTTAAGAGCGAGAACCAGGCGCGACACCATACCGATGCCTTCATGTGACTGCTGCAATGCCTGCTGAATCTCGGTGCGCAGATATTCAGGGTCGGTCTCCGTTTCAATTTCCTGAAGGGCTTTCCAGTCGGTCTCATCAGGCACATCGCCGCTTCTGACTCTTTCACAGAGCTTCTGGTATTCGGCTGAAAGCCTGATCAGATCTTTGAAGGCGACTTTGAGAAAAGTCAGATTGTTTTCAAGATAATGCATTGGAGTGTTGATCTCATGGGTTATTCCCGAAATGAGCCCTCCAAGAGTCTCAAGTTTTTTCTGGTCGGCCGCGGGCCGGCTTTCAGTCATGGTTTGTCTCAACTCGTCACAGATCTCGATGCAATTTCTCTGCAGCATTATATCACGATCGGAAAATCCGGTCGCATTTATGCCAGGTCTTCAGTCAACAGCCTTTTTAAACCTTGCTATCGCCAGAGAAATAAAGATGACGGCTATAATGATCTGGGCAACGATAGGGGTCATCAGCTCGCCAATGCCGCTTCCCTTGCAGATAATGCCGCTGAGCATCTGAAAAAACCAGCGCAGCGGGTTGATCATCGTCAGATACTGCACCGGGACCGGCATATTTCTAATGGGGAAAAGCAGCCCGGAAAGCATCACCAGCGGCAGCATGAAAAAAAACGACGTCAGCAGCGCCTGCTGCTGAGTGGTTGAAACAACGCTGATAATAAGGGCGCAGCCGAGATTTCCCGCGAGAAAAATGCCGATGCTGAGATAGAGAAGCAGCCAGCTGCCCTTCACCGCTATGCCATAGAAACCGAATGCGGCAACCAGCATGATGGTGGCACCAATATAGCCAATCGCCATGTAAGGCAGGGTTTTTCCCAGAATGAATTCGACGACGGTGATGGGTGTAACCATCAACTGCTCGATAGTGCCGATCTCTTTTTCTTTAACGATCGCGATCGAAGCGAGCAGAAAGCTGATCACTACGAGCTGAATGCCGATGAGACCGGGAACATAGTAAAAACGGCTCTCGAGATTGTCGTTGAACCAGGCTCTGGTTACGGGAATATCAGTTCTGCGACCGTTATAACGCTGCTGAAATTCAGAAACAATCGTCGCAGCGTAACTCTGAATCAGCCCGGCATCATTGCTGCCGGTACCATCGGTAAACAGGGCGACACTGCCGCCGCCGGGGCGACGCACATTACCGCCAAAGCCGGCCGGAATCTCGATGACGGCCCTGACTTCTTCAGCCGCAAGCATTTTGCCGGCAATCGCGATGTTTTCCTGAGGGCGGCTGATAAAATGGCCGCTGGCAGTGAAAGCAGCAACCAATTCGCGCGACAGCACCGAACTGTCATGATCGACCACGGCGAGTTCGACGTTTCTAACCTCGAGTACAAAAGCCTGCGCCATGATTACAATCTGAATCGCCGGAAAAATGAAGGTTAGAACCCGCATGCGCGGATCGCGAAACAATTCGAGAAATTCTTTAACGAAGAGCTGTTTGAAGCGATTAAGCATCGGTGTCAAGCCTCAGCTCAAGATTGCGATGAGCCAGAAACAGAACGAGACCGGCATAGATTACCAGAATCAATGCATTGAACCAGAGAACTTCGAGGCCGACTCCTTTGAGATACAGACCTCGAAGAATGCTGATGAAATACTTCGCCGGAACGACATAACTGATCTTCTGCAGAAACCATGGCATGTTCGGAACCGCAAAAACAAAGCCGCTGAGAAACAGAGTCGGCAAATAGCCCGACATCAGAGCCGCCTGATTGGCAAGCACCTGCCTTTTGAGTCTGATGCTGAGAAAAAGACCGAAAAAAAGTGATCCTGAAAGAAAAAGACCGCTCAAAATAAACAACAGGGCTGAATTTCCTCGGAACGGCACCCCGAACCACCACCTGCCGACGACAAAAGCGATCAGCAGATCGATAAATCCGACCGCAAAATATGGAACCACTTTGCCCAAAATCATCTCTGGAACAGTGACCGGCGTGCTGATCAGCTGTTCCATTGTTCCTGTCTCCCATTCCCGGGCTACGGTTACGGATGTCAGCATCGAAGCGATGATGACCATAACGATAGCGATGACCCCGGGAACAATAACATTGCGGCTGCGCATGTCCTGGTTGAACCAGACCCGGCTGTGCAGATCGATTTTAACCATCCCTGCCGGGGCCTGAAGATCGGCCAACCTTGTCTGCAGCGAAACGCCGGCAATCATACCGATTGCCCGGGCATAGTTTAGCGCGAAACTGGCGGTATTGGCATCGCTGCCATCAGCCAGCACCTGAACAACAGCTTCCCCGCCACCGATAGTCTCACGCCCAAATTCCGGCGGAATAACCAGGGCCACCAGAGCCTTGCCGGAGCCGAGCGCCCGTTCGATTTCCCGGTATTCATCGGTTCTGGCAACGATATTGAAATATGGTGAAGCACTGAAAAGTTCTGCCAGATCACGGCTTTGTACGTTTCTGGCCTGATCGTGCAGGATTACCGGCACATCATTGAGATCCATGTTGAGGGCATAACCGAACAGCAGAAGCAGCAGCAGCGGGATAGCGAGCGAAATAGCCAGACTGCGCCAGTCACGCAGGACATGCAGGCATTCCTTCAAGGCAACGGCTCTGAAACGACGCCATTTCATCCGCTGTATTCCTCCCTGGCAGCATGGCCACTTACAGAAGCAAGCTGAACGAAAACGTCTTCCATGCTCGCAGCTACTTCCTGCAGCTCGCTGAAATCGCACCCGATCAGTTCGCACAGCACGGGAACGCTCTCCTGCCGTTCAATGGCAAAATGAAGGCCAGTTCCGTGAACATAAGCGTCGACGATACCAGGCAATTGCTTCATACCGTCGAGTTCTGCCGCTGAAACCCTCTTATCGCTGCGATAAATCCGGTGTCTGACGATTTCCTTCTTGAGTTTTTCAGGAGAACCGCAGGCCATGATTCGACCGTTGTTGATAAAAGCAATCCGGTCGCAGTATTCGGCTTCTTCCATGTAATGGGTGGTTACAAATACCGTAACTCCGGCATGGGCAAGGTCTCTGATCGTGCCCCAGAACTGCCGGCGGGTGAGCGGGTCGACCCCGCTGGTCGGCTCGTCAAGAAAAACTATCGAAGGTTCGTGAAGAAGTGAGCAGGCCAGAGCCAGTCTCTGCCTGAAGCCAAGGCTGAGAACCTTGACCTGACGGCAGGCAAAGCCATGCAATCCGGCCATGTCGAGCGCCCATAATAGCCTTGCCTCAAGCCTGTCACCACCCAGCCCGTAAATTCCGCCGTAAAATCTGATATTTTCAGCAACCGTAAGTTCGGTATAGAGAGAAAATTTTTGACTCATATAACCGATACACCGTTTGATTCTTTCTGCATCGCGCCTCAGATCAAAACCCGCTACCGTCCCCTCGCCGGAAGTAGGCAGCAATAAACCGCAAAGCATACGTATGGTCGTGCTCTTTCCCGCACCGTTAGGCCCAAGAAAACCAAATATTTCCCCCTGCTTCACATCGAGACTTATCGAATCGACCGCGGTAAAATCGCCAAAAACCCGGCGCAAACCTTTGATCTGCACCGGGCAGATTTCACGCAGGCCTTGGTTTGAAGCAAAATGGTTTTTTGAGCCCGCTATTTCACCCGCAGAAGCAGTTTCGAGATACCTGACGAAAACATCTTCAAGGCCCGGTTTTTCGTCAGGCTCCCATGCCCCGGCGCAACCTTCGAGGCGTGCAATTTCATCGACCAGCTCCCGAATCCCGCCGCTCGCCGTTCTGTTTCTTATTCTGATGCTGTTGCCGAACAGTCTGACGCCATGATCGCCTACCCGGCGGCGAAGCTCAGCAAACACGCGTGGTGCAAGGTCGCTTCTCCAGACCGCCACTTCAAAATCAGCCCTGGCAATAATTTCATCGAGACGGCCGGTAGTAAAAAATCCGCCCTCGTGCATCAATGCAAGACGATGACATCTTTCGGCTTCATCAAGATAAGAAGTGGAAACTATTATCGCTGCCCCGCGGCCGGCCAGATTCTGCAGCATCCGCCAGAAATCTCTGCGGCTGACCGGGTCTACACCATTGGTCGGCTCATCGAGTATCAACAGTTCAGGCGTGTGAATCAGAGCACAGATCAGCTGCAGTTTCTGCTTCATGCCTCCGGAAAGCCGGCCGGCAAGACGTTTTTTGAAAGGATGCATACCGCTGAAATGGAGAAGCTCGTCGATGCGTTCTTCGAGGCCGGCCTCGGGAACATTGTATAAATCAGCATAGAATCTGATGTTTTCATGTACGGTCAGATCGGAATAAAGGGCAAATCTCTGACTCATGTAGGCAATACGATTCTTGACGGCCTCTGCATCAATGATGGCGCTGAAACCACAGACTCTGGCATCTCCCTGGTCAGGCTGCAGAATTGTCGCAAGCATACGCAGCAAAGTCGATTTGCCGGCGCCATCAGGCCCGACAATACCAAAGATTTCACCCGCACCGACCTTGAGCGATACTGAAGCAACGGCGCGGGTTGCAGCAAAATTTCGAGAGAGGTTATCAGCCTCCGCTACATACTTACAGTTTGAGGATTGCATCGGCGGGCATACCGGGCTTGAATTTGTGATCCGGGTTGTCAACCGCTATCTTGATGCGGTAAACGAGCTTTACGCGTTCTTCATGCGTCTGAACGCTCTTGGGAGTAAATTCCGCTTCCTGACTGATGAAAACAACCCGGCCGGTAAAAGTCTCTTTCGGAAAGCCATCGACGTTTACGGCAACCGTCTGGCCGTGCTTCACTCTGCCGAAACTCGTTTCACTTACATATACCCGCAGAAAAATGTGATCGAGATTACCGACCGTAACGATTCCCTGCCCCTGTCTCACGAATTCGCCGGCCTCGGCCGCCTTGGTCAGAACTACTCCGGCCAGCGGTGAAAAGAGTCTGGTATATTCGAGCTGCAGACAGGCCTGTTGAAGAGCAGCCAGGGAAGCTGCCACCCTGGCCTGTTCCCGTTCAATTCTCTCGCGGCGGGTGCCGGCCAACAGCAGGTCGAGGGCAGCCTGGGCAGCGCGCACGGCCGCACGCGCCCTGGCAATTTCTTCGCGGCGGGGCCCTTCATCGGCAATGCTCAAACTCTGCCTTGCGGCTTCCACCTTGGCCTTCGCTTCATTATAAATGGCTTTAGCAGCCTCTTCTCGCGTTCTGGCAGCCAGATAATCCTTTTCACTTACCGCATTTTCTGCAAAGAGCTTTGTGACCCGACGTGCATCTTTTGTCGCTTCATCGAGAGCGGCCCGATTTTTTTCGACCTGGGCTTCTGCCTGGTGAAGAAGTGCCTGTGCCGATTTCTTTTCCTGGGGCCGCGAACCGGCTTCAAGCTGATCCTGCATCGCCTGAGCCACCTGAAGCTGCGCCCGCGCCTGCTCGATCTCTTCAGGCCGGGGACCGTTTTCGAGCTCCCGCAGAGCTGCAAGATCAGCTTCGTAGGTTGCCGAAGCTCTCTGAACCGCTATCAAATGCTCGGCCGGATCGAGTTTTGCAATCAGCGCGCCTGAAGCGACACTCTCGCCTTCGGCGACAGTTCTTTCCAGTAATTGGCCGGGAATCCTGAAAGACAGAAGTACTTCGTCAATTTCGAAGTTACCCGACATCACAAGCTCTGACACTTCATGGTTGCCAGAAACGTGATTGACAAGCAAAATTGCCGGCAGAACCAGCAGCAGCAATAGCGCTATTTTTTTTCCGACCATCTGCAGTTCCCCCATACTAAGTGTCATGTAAAACCAATTACAGGTAAGTATCTTCCGCCGCGCAAATATACCACGAAATCGGGTTGTCTATTGATTCAGATTTGCTCCTGGCGACCGGCACAAACACAAGTCGCAGATCAGATACATCCTTGAATCATGGAATTTGTGAATATCAACCATAATCGTTATCTTTGTCGTAATCGTTGTCATTGTCGTAATCGTCACCTCGATCACTGTGGGAATCTGCATAGAAACTGCCAATCGACAACAGCAGGGAGTCGAAACCTGTCAGATTTCTTTCAGTTAACTGCCGACTTTCTGACTTTCATTTTTGCTGCTTCGAATTTCTGACCGGTTTCACACCCTCAAAAACTTATTTAGAAAGCAGTTTCACAGCAAACCTGGTTCCATCAAATAACATGGCACGCAATTTGCTATACCCGGTTCACGTGTTTCCTTGTAAACACGCAAAAAGCCGTCCTGGCAGTCCGGCCACAAATATGACGCCTGATGTAATCAAATATGAGGTGAAGTTCATGAAACGCAATTTTTCGAAGGTTATTTGTCTGATGCTGATCTCTTCTTTCATTTTTTCTTTTTTTCCAGCCGCCGAAGCCGGTTATTGTCACAACAATCTGATCAACGCCATTTATTCAGATCTCAATTCAGCCTCCAATATCGTCTGTAATGGCTACGCCTATACTGAACTCCAGAACGCCCGTGCCTATCTCAGCCACGCCCAGCGTCTGCTCAGCAAGAACGGCGTTTCCAACTGCTTCGATCATCGTCTTAACCGGGTGATCGACAAGGCTAAAATGGAAATTCTCTGGAACAACCGCCAGGACGCTCAGGATCGCATCCACACCGCAATCAGAATGGTTGAAAACGTCAATACCGGTAATGCCGGACATCAGAATCACAATGGTTCGTTCGGCCGCACCGCAGCCGGTGCCCTGATTGCTGCTCCGGTCGCTATCAGCCTTGGCGCCGTCATCGCCCGAATTTTCCGCGGTTTCAACTGGGGCATGGTCAGCGGCGGCACTCCGACCCGTATCAACCGTCCGAATCTGCCCGGCTCGATAATTACCGTCCAATAATATTCTTCACCAGGCAACGCCTGGCCTGAGAACCCTGCAAATTCCGGCCGATAACGGCCGGAATTTTTTATTGTCAAAATTCTTTCACCGCCACAAATCACAAGTCGCAACAAATCAGGTTGCGGGTGTGTTATAATACCGCCGCTGGCGTAACTTGACAAAAAACCGAGGAACCTTACAAGTGTTCAGATCAGCCCTGACCGTTCTAGTCTCAATCGTCATTCTGGCCGCATCTCCATCATATGCCCAGGCCCCGCGCAACCTCAACGAAGTTCCCGTCTATCCTGGCAGCAAAATCGACTACCAGCTTCTCGAACAGGAACAGAACAATTTCGACGACTCGACGACCGGTATGAAGGGCCTGCTTGCCAAAGGACTGAATGCTCTTTCAACGACCGCCACTCCTGACGAGGTTTTCAACTGGTATGTAACCAGGCTCAAGGCGGTTGCTGAAACCGGCAATGGTTATGACCCCGGTCTGATAAAGCCGGGCACTTCGTCACCGGTTCAGTATAGCCTTGCCTATTACGAACCAGAAGATTTTGAAAACCAGTATGACCATGATAAGGTCATCTACGATGGGCAGTGGGTTCAGACGACCATTTCATCCCGCGCCAGATCGACCAGCGGCAAAGTCCTCAGATATGCCCGCTTCATCTGGGAAATGGTGAACAGCGACGGCAGCAGATCGGAAATAGATCTGACCATCGACGATGCCGGGTTTGATTACGAAAACAAAAAATATACACCCCGTACTTCGATCGTTTCGACCTATATGAACTTCACAGCTGACGCCGGCAACGACGAAATCGGCGAAGGCGACGACAGCGAAGAAGACACCAGCGAAGACTGATAACATAACCGGGCGGCCCACCAGAGCCGGCAAAACCGGATCAGCAGAATCAGAATTTTCCGTATTTATTGGGCAGCGCAATCGACCTGATCTGCGAGAACGGAATCAGAATCGTCTGACCGGTCAGATCTATTTTTACGAATGGATTGACACCCGATTTGTCGGCATACATGATGGCGCATATGTATTCAGCATTCTCGGTGGTTATTTTTACCTTCTGCTTGGTGGAAATCAGCTCACTGATTGTCTGTTCAGAAGATTTCAGATCGATACCGGAATTTACGGCGCGAAATTTCTGGGTAAGTTCACGCATCAGTGAGCGCAGAAGCTTCATACCGATCACCGGATTCTGCTTCTGTATCACATCGAAATGGTCGTAATTGAATCTGGCTACTGCGGTATCGTCGAGAGCATTGGCGGCGGCAGATCTTGCCTGCTGATCAGCGAAGGCAACTTCCCCGAAAATGTCGTTCTTTTCAAGGATGGTCAGAAAATTCGAGCAACCCATCAACGATCGGAAAATTGTTACCCGCCCATGCAGAATGAAATATACCGCTGTGGTCGGAGACTGTTCGGTCAGGATCGTCTCACCCTCATGAAAGTTCTGTTCTTCGGTAAAGTTAGAAAGAACATGCAGTTCGTCATCGGTGAAATCGTTAAAGAAAGGGTTGTCACGCAGGTTCTGCATCATTGTCATAGCCAACACCTCGTCAGAAAATCGTAAAATTTTGTATTGCTGTCACAGCATAATACGCTAACCCCTTTTTACAGGCAAGCTATCTGCAAAATTTGCCAAAGATGCAGACGAGGTACCGGTCAGGTTCTTTTTCGCGACCTCAGCAGCTCAATTGGGAAGATTATGGCGCAAATCACTGTGTTGATCATGTCTGGTTGCAATTCGGGCCGGGGCAGTCTAGAATCATCACAGCTACGTATAAAATGGCTTATTTTTGGCCGGTCATCATACAATTGCTGGAGAAAGTCTTGTCAACCGTCACCTTTGATCTGTTTCTCGTGATCTTTGCCGGGCTGTTCGGCGGCCTGACCGCAAAACTGCTCAAACAACCTCTGGTGCTTGGCTACATTCTTGCCGGCATAATCATCGGCCCATACACGGGTGGTGCCACGGTTACCAGTGTCGACCACATCGCCGATCTTGCCGACATAGGAGCAGCCCTGCTGCTGTTCTCGCTTGGGCTTGAATTTTCGGCCCGCGATCTGAAACCGATCTGGCGCATCACTCTGATCGGCAGCACCATACAGGTAATCATCACCTTTGTTGTGGTAGCAATGATCGGATATCTGCTTGGCTGGCCCCTGATTCCGTCATTCTGGTTCGGCGCAGCGGTAGTCTCGTCGAGCACGGCGCTGATACTCAAGACTCTCAGCGACAAAGGCCTGCGCCAGACACTTTCAGGCAAGGTTATGCTGGGTGTTTCCATTGTTCAGGACATTCAGGTCATCCCGCTGATGATTCTTCTCGGCAGCCTCAGCACCGAAGGCTTTTCTCTGATGGCTGTCCTCAAGCCAATTTTGAGCACGGTCATCTTCGTCATACTGATGGCTCTTTTCGCGACCCGCATCATTCCGTGGGCTTTGCATCATGTTGCCCGCCTGAATTCTGACGAACTGTTCATGCTGTCAGTTGTGTCAACAGGCTTTGGAATTGGATACATCTCGTTTCAGTTCGGCCTGTCTCTCGCATTCGGCGCGTTTATCGCCGGGCTGGTTCTCAAGGAATCGGATTATGGCAGCAAAGCTCTTTCCGGGCTTGCACCCCTGCGTGACCTTTTCGGGCTCGTTTTCTTTGCCTCGATCGGCATGCTGTTTGACCCGGGATTCGTGTTCGCCAATCTGAGTCTGATAATTGTTCTGGTTATCGCAACAACCGGCATCAAAGGTATCATTTTGGCCTTGATCGGCCGGGGATTCGGCTATCGCCGCATCGTGCCACTGGCTATGTTTTTTGGCATGATTCCGATTTCGGAAATCGCCTTCATCGTGGTTCGCTCTGCTCTCGATCTTGGCGCCATCACCCAGCAACATTATCTGGTAATCCTTAACGTGGTGATCCTGTCTATGATCGCCGGCCCGGTGCTGGCAGGGTTTTCGGGGCCGGCATACGGACTGGTGCGAAAATTCAGAGATGATACCGGAATGAATTCGATCAACATTCCCGAATCAGGGTTGAGCGATCACCATATCATTACCGGCGGCAGCGATGTTGCAGTTTTCCTTGCCGAGGCGTTCCAGAATGAAAAGCTGCCGTTCGTAATCATCGAACCCTATTATCAGAGTTTCTGCAATCTCGCCGGCCAAGGTTTTCAGCTGATTTTCGGCGAGCCTGACCGTGAAGCGATGCTGGGCACCGCCAGAATCGAGCGGGCCAGAACCCTTATCATCACTGAATCAGAGCTGGTTGTGGCCGAAACAGTCGTTGAGCAGGCCCTTAAGCTCAACCCGGCGATCAGAATAATTCTCCTGACCAATTCTCTTGAAGCCACCGAAACCGGCAACAGCAACCCGCAGATCAGAACCATTCTTCTCGAGCGACAGGTTGCCGTCGATCTGGCACGCACCCTTGCAGAACCCGGGCCAGACAAGGAGTGACGAACGCAGCGAGGTTTTGCTGAAGGCAAAGGCAAGCTCTGAGCAAATCTCTGTAGCACCCGACAGCACCTTTACTGATTCAGTCGAGTATTGCCGACCTCCTGTCAGCAAAAAAAAGCAACCCGGCTGATATGCCGGGTCGTCGAACATACTCTATTTTGTTTTTACAGGAGTCAATAACTGGCTCAACCGGTCGTCACTATCTTGCCTGAATCTGGCGCAGTTTTCTGTATTTCGCCGCTGGAGTTGTAACTACCCCCTGAAGTCAGTTTGAAGACTTCGCCCAGGCGGGTTCGCCCTTCTTCACGATACGCGGCGATTTTCTCTAAAACCCCGCCGGGTATTGATTTTTGCGGGTCGATGCCATTTTTTACGAAATCTTCAAGCCCCGAAAACACAAGCGAGTGTGTTTTGTCGATGCCGGCACTGACAGTATCGGGAAGATCGCCGAGTGTTGCCCGGGCCGAACTGAAGCCCTGCTCGATTGCGCCGCCGATGAAATCAGCGAAACTCTGCCGGGCTGTTTCAGTATCGCCGCCATTTTTGAAGGCATCGCTCAGTGAAAAGAAGCTGGTAGCGACATCGAGAATGCGCCTGGCGGTATTTTCAGGTGAGAAATATTCCTGAAGGCGCGTAAGAAGATTGTTTTCGGCGGTTTCTTCATCGGGAGCGACTTCACCGGTTTCTTCACTGGCAGCACCTTCAGACACAGGTGCCGCGCCATTCGCGGCTACGTCATCGGCACCGGAAGCCATTTGCAGAAACCGGTAACTGGCGTGCAGCGAAAAGTTTTCCTCAGTGGTGCTATAACCATTGGCTGAGTTTACCGATTTAAGAACCTGGTAGTTGACCTGAAACTGAGAGTTGGCCAAGATGACTTTATTGCGGGCATCTTCAGAAAGCCCGAACTGATCGGCATTCAGCCCGCCAATCATAGGGTTGTCAGCCTTGCCATTCTTTGCCGCAGAATTTTTGCCGGTTTTATCAGTTCCGTTGAGAGAAGCCAGAAACATCTGCAATTTGTCTATCATAGCCAACCCCCGCTTTAATATCGTACCTTCATTATACCCGAAAAAGAAAAAAACCGCCGACTGCCCCCACTCACAGTCATAGCAAAACGGGAGCAATTTCAAGTTTTCAGAGAACCTGCTTCGTCACGGCTCGCGCAGGCCAGGATGGCCAAGTGCCGGTGAGTCGCCGGAGTGCGAACGAACCGGCCAATGACAGGTTAAAGCGAAGTTTTCAATACCATTTTGTATAAATTTAAAGCGGCAGTCGGGCTATCGATGCTGATCCGGGGCAATCCGCAGCCGAAAAAGACAAACTGACAGCTCAGGTTTGTTTTCAGGTCATTTTTTTGTTTTCAGCGAATCGATGTATTGCATCAGACCTTCGACCGACACAAAATCCTCATCGGAAGCGGCAAGAAAACTTGGCGACCCGGCCGGCATAGTTCCGGCATCGACCTTGAGCAGCGCCTGCAGAAAGCTTTCCCGCAGATTCAGAGGGCAATCCTGACGGCAGACGATGACGTCCGATGGAATATCACTGGTCTTGGCGAGCACGATCAATTTTTTTTGAACATCAGGAGGCAGCGAAGTCAGAGTTGCTTCAAGGCAGGCACCGGCATCAATTTTTCCGGCAAGAATGGCACGCACGACATTGTCGTGATTGTGCAGAAACGCAACCCGTGAATCTTTGTAAGGGTTGATTTTGAGGCGAAGCAGCAGATACAGCGGGTAAATGTAACCGCTTGCCGACTCACGATCGACAAAACCGATGGTGGCGCCCTTGAGATCTTCGAGACCCTGAACCCGGCCGTTGGCCGGGGCAATGAATACACCGCGGTATTCGGTTCGCGAACCGAATTTAGCTTTGGCGACCGGCATCAGTTTGTCTTTGTCGCGCCGGGCAAGATAGGCGGTCGGCCCGACCCAGGCAAAATCTATATTGCCTCGGGCCAGCGAATCGAGAACGCTCGCATAATCGGTGCGGTTAGAAACAAAGCGAACTTCCTTCGTTCCCGTTTCTTTCTGCAGAAAACGCAGCAACGGCACCGCCTGCGTCATCAGCTGTTTGAGACTGCGGTAAGGAATACGGCCAAAACGGATGCTTTTGGTCTTGAGATCGATCGGCGGTCCGGGAGGCAATGGCGCCGGGCGGGCCGGCACCGGCGGCGGCGCTTCGACTTCTTCAGAATCCGATGGCAACTCGCTGCCACCATCATATTCACTGGTGGCTGTGTCATCGTAGTATGGGTTTTCGTCGGTGAGACCGGGATAATAATCTTCTTCCTTTTCTTCGTTGCTGGAATAATCGAGGTAATTTCTCTGGTCATCGCGGGGGAAGTCTTCCCAGGCAGGGCAGTTCTGAGGCAGCAGCATTAGGCCGAGCAGCAGTAACAGAGAGGCGATGTTCTTGATGCGCATGTTTGCTTCCTTGTCGAAAATTGTCAGATGGCTAAATTATAGCAGGCCGGGCCAAAAAAATCAGCCCGCCGGACGTAAGGTCTCAGAATAGAGGCAGAAAGTGCCCGAACTCCGTGGCGCAGGCCATATCCATCGCTCCTGCTCTGATGCTGATCAGGTTCAAATAGCTGACATCGTGCATTTTGCCTGGTTGGCCGCATCCAGGGTCGCAAAAAATATTCGGAAAACTTTCCCGCCCGTACATGGTAAAATCAGAAATAACTTAAAAGGAGACAGGCAGTGAATAAGTTTTTCCTTTTGCTGTTTATGATTTTATCTCTTGTTATGCCGTCCTGGGCTGAAACGCCTTTTTCCGGGCAGGCAGTCAGACTCGAAGATACTGCTTCCGCAGAAATGGAAGCGATCAACAAGGTTGTCCAACCAGAAACAAATGGTTTTCCGGTTACCGGAACCATTGCCGGCTGCGGTACTCTGCGCATGCGAATGTGGCCCTGGGGCAAGGTCATGACCAAATATCAGGGTGGCACTTCGCTCAATGTGCTTGGCGTATCAGGCGAATTCTATTACGTCGAAGTCAACGGCCAGAAAGGCTACATGCACCGCAATTATATCAATCTGCCGAATGTGCCGGCCACTTTTGCAGCGCCGTATTACCCCGGCGACACCCGCGAAGGAGGCTATCTGCCTCTTGCTGACGGCATTACCGCCTCAAAATCAGGTTTAACGACCGCTGCTACCTCGACCACCACCCCAACAACGTCGTCTACGTCAACCCCAACGACTTCAACCGCACCTGCCGGCAACGCTCCGGCCCCGAAAGTTCCCGGGGCTCCGACCGGCCAGGCAATCACCACGAAATCATCTGAATTTAAAAAGTGGTTCAACAGCGCTGTGTCGCAGTGGGCCACCAAATGGGCATTTCCTGATGTTACCAACAAATATGGCCGCAAAGTCAGCGTCGAAGAATTCATGAAAGCAATCATCTTCATCGAAAGCAGTGGCGTGCATCGCAATTCCAGCGGCAAACTCACCACCAGCCACTGTGGCGCCATGGGTTTCATGCAGCTGATGCCGGCTACCGCCAAAGGCCTGGGAGTCGATGCCACTGACCCGGCACAAAATCTGCTCGGTGGTGCCAAGTTTTTCAAGGAAGTCTTTTCGAGCCGCTACGTCGGCCAGAAGTCGGGAGTCGATAAGCTCGTCATGGCCGGCTGTGCCTATAACATGGGCCCATATTCAAAGAAACTTGCCGGTTCGTTCGAAGACATGGTCAGGGCCAGAACCGGTGCCGTCGGCTACGGTCTCAAGGTCAAGATGTGTCTTGGTCTTGCTCTTACCGATCTCGAACGCGCCTATGTCAAAGAAAAAATGGCCGGCAGCAAAAGTGTCGACGCCTACGCCGACCAGATGTATTCATATGCGCACGGCCTGGGAGCCTGAGGAAACCATTATGATCAGAAAAATAACCTTGTTGTCAGCTGTCTTCGCTATGTTTCTTTCTGCAACCGCCTGGGCTGAAGCCATGAACGAAAAGAGCGAGATCGCTGCCGGCCCAGCCGGCCGACTGATGCTGGAAAAACATCGTGAAGAAGGCATGGTCGCGCGTGAAGACCGCCTGACCATCGAAAAGAACGGCAAAGCCAGCGTTGTCTTCAATTCAGAAGGACGGGCCATAGAAAAGGTTCTGCATGCCAATTTCGATGGCAAACCCGGCGATGAACTGCTTGTGATAATGGAACTCGGCGGTTCAGCCGGAATGCTCGAACTGGCCCTTCTGGAATATTCAAACGGTACATACCAGCTTGTCTGGGAAGAAACCGGCTTCAGTGCCGGCAAGGTGTCACTTTCCGACCAGGATGGTGATAAAAACCCCGATATCGTCATCGAATATTTCACCGATGATACGCCGCCAAAAGAAGCACGAGGCATCTACAGCTTCAAAAACGGCAAAGTGAACCTTCTCAAAACTCTCCCTCCCGGCAAAGCCGGCTGAAAAAATCAGTGATATGGCCCGGGCAACGAATGCCCGGGCCATTTTTTTTCATAATCATTCCCTTATTATAGAGCAAAAGGCAAACGCTTACTTTATTGTATCTCTATTCTGGTTTATGGCAGGTCAGGCGATTGCACAAGCGTCGCTTATCGAGCGCTCCATAATCACCTGAAAGCGATGCCGCTAAGACCGGACGTTTTGCCCGGAAGGCAAAACGCGGGCGATTGCCGCAGGATGAGGCTTAGAGCCCGTGTGCCGGTCGTGCGAGCAGAGCGAACAGATGAGATTAGGAGAGCGCGAGGATTGCAGAGCGTTGCAATGACTGACCTGCTTTACACGTTTCACAACTTTGAAAAGTATCCGTTTGCCGGGTATGAGCAAAAAAGTTTGCAGGCAAAACTTTTGCGGTTATAATGCTGACAGCAGCCGCGATTATAAAGGCAGACATGCAGGCGGCAGGGGCATTTCACAGGGAGACAAACCGGATGATTGAAAGCGGATTTGCATTTTTTGCAGCGCTGTTGTTTATTGCCGCGGTGATTGTACAGCTCGACAAGCGATTTAGAACCTTTTTCGACTACGTGCCCGGCATTGTCGTACTTTATTTTACAGTGATGGCACTATCAACACTTGGTTTCTGGAAACAGACCGATGAAATCAATTTTTACTACAACCAGCTGAAAAACAATCTGTTGCCGGTGATGATCTTTCTGATGCTGCTGCACTGCGACCTCAAGAAGATCTTCAAACTCGGGCCCCGCATGCTGCTCGGTTTTTTTGCAGCTTCCTTCACAATCGCAACCGGTTTTATCATCACCTACGCACTTTTTAAAAATCACTTTGAACCTCACACCTGGAAGACTTTCGCAGCCCTGTGCGGCTCATGGATGGGCGGCACCGGCAACATGGCCGCGATTCAGCTGGCACTTGGCGTCAGCGATTCCCAGATGGGCTATACCCTGATGATGGACTCAGTCAATTACGCAGTCTGGGTCATGATTCTGCTCATGGCAGTTCCGTATGCAAAACATTTCAACAACTGGACCGGTGCCGACACCAGCCAGATTGATGCGGTTGGCGCGAGCCTGATGAGCGAAAAGAACGATCAACCGCTGCCGACGACTTTCCATGATCTGATACTGCTGGTTGGCTCCAGTTTCGGCGTTGCGGCCCTTGCCCAGTATATTGCCCCGATGCTGCCGACTTCTTCGATCGTTTCGACTTATACCTGGGTGGTGCTTATCGCGACTATGGCCGGTGTCATCGCTGCATTGACGCCGCTCGGCAAAGTATCCGGCATATCGCCCCTTTCCAGCCTGATGCTCTACATGATCGTTGCATTGATCGGCTCCCGCGCCAATTTTACCGAACTGTCGCAGGCACCTTTCTATATCTTCTGCGGTTTTTTGATTCTGGTCATTCATGCGGTTCTGCTGACCCTGATAGCAAAACTCTGCCGACTCGACCTGTTCACCTGCGGGGTCGCCAGTTTAGCCAACATTGGTGGCGTCGCTTCAGCTCCGATTCTGGCAGCAGCCTACAGTGAAGTGCTCGTGCCGATCGGAATTCTGATGGCGATGCTTGGCTACATAATCGGCACCGGTGGCGGCCTGATGGTCGGCAAAATCATGTCGATGATCTGAAAATAAGGAAAAAATGTATGATCGATTATAACAATTGGCGACAGAAGGCTGGAATCGCCATCTGCGCAGTCCTGACAACCTTCGTTGCAGCCGGTGTCCAGGCCGAAACCTGCAAAACAGGCGTTCAGGAACAGCATTATCAGCAGTTCGAATTGAATATTCCGGGAGTCAGCGAAGAAATGCTCTACGCATCTTTCTGGCTCAAAGACATCGCCGACCGGCATGAACTGATCATGACTCCCGAACAGATCGAGCGCTATAATCGCCGCAGTTTCCGCGATTGTGAAGTACTCAAAAACCTGCGCGTCTACCCCGGGGCCGTGAGCGGCGAAAAATTACGGCAGATGATCACCAGAGTCAGTGCCCGGCCAAAAAGCAAACGCTACCTCGATAGCAAAGAAGTCGGCGATGATTTTTACAGCAGTCTCCAGAAACAGCTGAATCTCGACAATATCGACAACCTTACCCGGGTTAAATTCGGCATCACTGTCAGAAGAACCGAGATGCGCGCTTTTCCCACTGCCGACCGCGTTTTTGCAGAACCAGCCGATTTTGAGAGCGACATGTTCATCGAAACGGCTCTCTACCCGGTCGAACCACTTGCCATTCTTCACCAGAGCGCCGATGGGAAATGGCTGTTCGCCCAGTCCTACAATTACCTGGCCTGGCTGCCTGCTGAAGCCGTCGCGTTTTCTGACCGGCAACCCTTGTTCGAATACCTCGACCGCGGCGACTTTCTTGTCGTCACCGGCAAAGGCGTTCTGACCGGTTACAATCCAAAACGGCCCGAAATATCTGAGCTGCAGCTCGACATGGGCGCCAGAGTTCCGCTGAGTCCGCGTGATGAGATCCCGATGGATATCGACGGGCAGCACCCGGCGGGCAATTACGTCGTCAAACTGCCGGCCCGTGGCCCCGATGGGCAGCTTGAATTCAGAACCGGTCTGATCGCCAGATCAGAAGATGTGCGCGTCGGCTATCTGCCGATGACCCGCCACAACATCATCACCCAGGCCTTCAAATTTCTCGGGCAACGCTACGGCTGGGGCGGCATGTTCAACACCCGTGACTGCAGCGCCTTCATCATGGACAACTACCGCAGCATGGGCATTCTTCTGCCCCGCAATGCCGGGGAACAGGGCAAACAGGCGATCGGCATAACTCACACTCTGACCCCGGAAATGACGCTCGCAGAACGACAGGCAGTTTTCGACCGGCTGCCGTCCGGCACCCCGGTGTACATGGCCGGTCACGCCATGCTTTATCTCGGCAGCCGGAACAATGATTATTACATCATTCACGATTTTGCCGGCTTCAGAGTTCCTGACGCTGATGGAAAACTCAAAAGCTCGACCGCCAGATGCGTGTTCGTAACACCCCTGCTGGCAACTTTCCTTTCAGACGGCAAAAAATACCTCGAAGGCATCTACGCGGCCCGCGAATTTCAGATAAAATAACTGCACGGAGAAAAACAATGCATATAACCAATATCAGAACCGGTTTGATTTCGATTCCGCTGCGCACCCCTTTTAAAACCTCATTGCGCACTATCGACCACATCACTTCGATGGTGGTAGCTGTCGATACTGATGCCGGTGTCAGCGGCTTCGGCGAAGCACACCCGACCGGCCCGATCACTGGCGAATCACTCGGCAGCATTCGCGGTGCCATCAATGAATTCATTCTGCCAAAGCTCAAAGGCAAAGAAATCGCCAATCTCGAAGATACTCTCAACACCCTCGACAACGCCCTGGTCAAAAACACCAGCGCCAAAGCCGCCGTCGAAATGGCAATCTTCGACCTGTTCGGCAAAAAATTCAATATTCCGGTCTACCGCCTCCTTGGCAGCTACCGGAACAAGGTCGAAACCGACCTGACCATCAGTGTCAACAGCCCCGAAGAAATGGCAAAAGACAGCCGCATCGCCGTCGAACGCGGCTTCAGAATACTCAAGCTCAAGGTCGGGCTCAACCCGGAACTCGATATTCAACGCATTAAGGCGGTCAAAGATGCGACCTCTCCAGACATCGTACTGCGCCTCGATGCCAATCAGGGCTGGAAACCCCGCGAAGCCATCAAAATAATGAATGAAATCGCATGGGAAATTCCTGGAATAGAACTCGTCGAGCAACCAGTCGATGCGCACGACATCGAAGGTCTCAAGTGGGTCAAGGAAAATATCACCACCCCGGTGCTCGCCGACGAAGCGGTTTTTTCACCGCTCGATGCCGAAAAAATCATCAGCATGCGTGCCGCCGATTACCTGAACATCAAATTGATGAAAACCGGCGGGCTCAGATCAGCACTGCGTATCTGCGCCCTTGCCGAAATGCACCGGGTCGAGTGCTTCATCGGCTGCATGATGGAAAGCAAAATCAGTATCACTGCTGCCGCCCATCTTGCCTGTGCCCGCAGCATCATTACCAGGTGCGACCTTGACAGCCCGGCTCTCTGCGCTTCCGACCCGGTACACGGCGGGGTCGAGATCGACGGACCATGGCTCAAGGTGACCGAAGCCCCTGGGCTCGGCATCGATCATGTCGATGGCATTAAATGGGACGCCGGCGTCTGAATATCAACGAGGCTTAGCTCGCCCTGACCACCGAGGAGAAATTCTCCCCCCTGGCGATATTTTTACCCACCCAAACAAGGGAATATTTCCGCACGCGGTTTTTTCGCCACCCAGTGAAATTGTCGCGCATCATCGAACGCAACCCAGACCAGAACTATGCCTGAACCATATCGCCAGACTTTGTATTACTGCACCGGACAGGCAGGAACAAATCTTGCTATATAATCTGTACATTATATTATGTCCGAATTATGGGGTTTGGTTTCATAACGTCTTAGCACAATGGGGAGGGAAACATGAAAAAAGAAGATATCTGCCATCAGAAAATTTCGAAAAACGGCCAGGATTACGCGGTTTTGCCTTACGCTGTCTTCCTCGATCTGCTCAATGAAGCGACCGCAAGAGCCAACCCTGAGGAACTCGCCAGGTTGAATCTCGAAGATGGCCGCATGCTGGTCAGCGAATGGAGAAAGTGCCTGAACCTCAGCCAGGAAACAGTTGCCGACCGGCTTGGCATTCCGGTATTCGCCCTTGACCTCCTCGAAAAATCAGGGGCCAAGCTGCGCAAAACTACCATTGCCCAGCTGGCAGCCACTCTCGATCTTACTCCCATAAAAGTCGCTGCCTGACGCGCAAATCTTTCCTCTCCATCAGAACTTATAAATTACGAAGCCCCGACAACGGCAGGTGCCGTTATCGGGGCTTTTTTATCGTTCAACAGATAATTATTTGCCGGGCAATTCAGGCTTGCCGCCTATTTTGCTTTTCAGTACCGTTTCGAGGTTCGTACCCTTGAGCAGCTGGGCAAAGACATCAGAAATGCTCTTGCCACCGAGAATGGCGAGCGGCGCCATGCTTTCGGCCATCTTTTCGGCGAGAGCCCTGTCGCTGAACGACTGCAGAGCGGCCACGAGGTCTGGCGATACGGCGTGGGCGCGTTCGACGACTCCTGCCACTTCAGCCTTGAGTTCATCGAGCCTGAGCTGCAGTTTCTTCTGGGCAACTTCAGTTTCGAAGGCAGCGGCTTCACGCCGACGTGCCAGTTCGCTTTCATCGATCGAACTGAGGGTTTCCTGGTTGGCAAGGCGTGCTTCAAGAGCGGTGCGCTGCGACTGAATTTCCGATTCAAGTTTGGCCAGGCTCAGAAGCAGAGCGGACTTGACTTCTTCAGTCTGCAGTTCGATTTCCTGTCTGGTGGTGCTCGACTTCATTTCAGCAACCTGCTGCTTGATCTTTTCGCTCTGGGTCACATATTCAAGATTGCGTTTTTCAGATGAAATCGCCAGATTCTGTTTGACCACCGAATGCTGTGCCTGAACGAGCAGACCTTCGATGGCATCGTCACCGATTTTCACGTCGAGAATTTCGAGATCGTAGATGCGCATGCCGTTTTCATCGAACTTGCGGCCGGCGCGTTTTCCTTCAGGGGTGGCGGCGCCCAGCACGCTGTCGCGCACCACTTTGATGTTGTTGGCGTAGAAATCCTCGATCTTGTACTGTTTGACCGCGCCACGAATCAGCGAGCGCATATGATCGGTCAGGAACTTGACGTAATTTTCGACGTTGAACCACTTTTCCGGGTCGCCTTCGAAATTGACGCGGTAGGAGAGCTTGATATGCACGCGGCACAAATCGCTGGTTTCGGCATCGATAAGATCGGAAACCTTATTGTGCATACAGCGCAGAAAGGCTGTTTTGATTGTCTTCGCATCGCTCTTCGGGGTGCCGGTCGACAGTTCCATGGCTTCGAGAATCTGGTCGTATTCGAGCAGCACCGTCTGCGGCCCGACCACCACCTTGCGCTCACCGGTTCTGCCGACCACGAGAACTGCATAGCCTGTCCAGACATCGAGAGCGACAGCGCCTTCGTATTTGGTGTCGAGAGTGATGGTGCGGGGCTGAGTGAATGACGAACTGCGGGTAAAATCGTCACCGGCGAAACCTTCGGCTGCCTGTTCCCTTAGAGCCGGCGCCGGAGCAGGGGCCGCTGCCAGCCGACGCTTGAGATCACTCTCGGTGAGAAATTCATCGCGCCCGCTCGCCTTGGCGATGCTTTTCAGGCGGGTATTGTAATCGATCGCTTCCTGATTGCCCGGAAACATCAGAGCAACCTGCTTGGGTTCGAGAAACCTTCTGACGATGACTTCGACGCGCGGGTCGGCGAGAAACATGCTTGGGCCACGCATCAGGCTGATCTTGCCGGTAATGCGGTTGAGCACATAGCGGCCTTCGCCGGCCGGAATCGCTACCGCGTAATGCAGTTCGCGTTCGCCGTATTTGATAATGGCGTGTTCGGGGCGCGGAAAGTAAATCATCTGATCTTTGCCGGTGATGAACAGTTCCTGACCGACCTTGTAATCGACACCCTTTTCAGTGTACGGAGCGATGACCTTGATGTAGATACCGCTGATTTCGTTGAGCTCAATTGCCTTGAACTTGCAGGTGCCGTTCTTTTCGATAAAGACTTCGGTCGGGCTCGGAAAAACGACGGCCGGGCCCTGAATGAAACGCTTGTTGCCGTCTTCATCGAGCAGAATACAATATTCAAGCCGTTCGAGAGTAACGGCTTCACGCAGGTAGTTGCCGTCAGCGTCACGTACGACTTCGACACCGGTGGGCGGAATATAGAAAGACACTTCGGTGCCTTTGATGATCAGCTGTTTGCCCATCGTCAATTCGGGAATGCCTTCACCGATCTTCGCTTCTTCCGCTGTTCCTGCCTGTGGCTTTACCACGGCCTTTTTCCAGTTTTCGCGGGCGGCATCTTCGTCGTAAACGCGCACGATAAGATACTGGTTGAGATGCAGATAGTGACCCTGAATGACACGCACCATCTGGCCCGGCCACAGAGCGAAGTTCACCGGCCCCGGCATGTTGACCTTGTGGCCGATTTTCAGTTCAGGCAGACTGTTCGAGCCGAAATGCGGCGGCTGCAGACTGTCTTTGGCCGGGTTTTTCAGCACCAGATACCAGCCCTCCGGGGCGGTAGCAAAAACCGAAATGGCCTGTTCCAGCGTCACGCGTTCAAAACGCTTGTTGCGGTCATTGAAAACGACCGGCTGGTCAGTGTTGGCGAGGCTGGTCTTGTAGGGGCCAACATAGACGACGATGTGACCTTTGGTCTGGTCGGAAATCAGACAATATTCATTGGGCGACAGAACCAGGTCGCGTTCGCGATTGGTGTTCTCGGGCATCTGCCTTACTCCTCTTATGGTTATCATTCTCTCTGAATTATAGAGCTCCGCAAAATTTTATACAATCAAAAATCACCCCTTTATGATAGCATACTGGCAGAATGTTGCGGAGGTCTCAGCATGCTGCCGTTTTTCAAAAAAGGTATCGCCGAGCGCAAAGCCGGCAAACCGCAGGGAACGATCGCCAACTTTTCCCCAGACCGGATCAACGAGACCATCGTCGAGCTGATCGAATACGATGCCGGTGAATACCGCGAAAAAGAACTGACCGACATCGGCGAACTCGACGAGATCAGGAAAAACAATTATGTTTCCTGGCTCTGCTTCTATGGCCTGAAAGACATCGACATGCTGAAAAAGGCCGCCGAGATTTTTCAGATCAACCCGCTGACCGTCGAAGACATTCTCAACCCCGATCACCGCCCGAAGTTCGAAACTTTCGACAACTACATGTTCGTCATCATCAAGATGATCGACATCACCGACGATGGCGAGCTCAAGAGCGAGCAGGTCGGCTTTGTCGTCGGCGAGAATTACGTTCTGACATTTCTGGAAGACCCAGGCGACGTTTTCGAGACCATTCGCGACCGCCTGCGCAAAAATATCGGCAAGCTGCGCAATGCGCGTTCCGACTATCTGGCTCTCGCCCTGATCGACATCATCATCGACAACTACTTCGTCGTGCTCGAATGCCTGGCCGAGGCACTCGAGGAACTGGAAATGATTCTGCTGAAAACCCCTGAAGAATTCAACGGCAACGACATGCACGAACTGAAGATGCAGCTTTTCTACATGCGTAAGATATCGTGGCCGCTGCGCGAGGTCGCCGGTGCCCTGCTGCGTGCCGAGTCGCCGATCATCAGGCCCGAAAGCCGCATATATTTCCGCGACATCTACGATCATGCCGTTCACGTGCTTGAAACTTCAGAAACCCTGCGCGAAATCTCGATCAGCATTCACGATCTCTACATCTCGAATATCAGCCTGCGCATGAACGAAATCATGCGCACCCTGACCATCATCGCCACGATCTTCATTCCGCTCACCTTCGTTGCCGGTGTCTACGGCATGAATTTCGAATACATGCCCGAGCTGAAGTGGGTCTGGGGCTACCCGGCCGTCTGGGTGTTCATGATTCTGATCGCCCTCGGAATGCTCGAATACTTCAGGCGCCGCAACTGGCTCTGAAAGCAGAAAAACCATGGAAAACCGTTTCATCGAAATCGAAAAACGCCTCGTCTACCTCGAAAAATTCGTCGAAGAACTCAACGAAGTCATCGTCGACCAGCAGAAACAGCTCGACCGCTGCTACAAAGAAATCACCCGCCTGCAGCCCAAAACCACCCCTTCCCCAATCGACGAAGACCGCCCCCACGACGAAAAACCGCCGCATTACTGAACCTGCTACCAGTCTGCCACGCCGGCACAGTATGAACATGGTTTCCTCCAGGCAGATTTGAGTGGCATCTATCTGCCTTGAAACTCATGTCCACGCTTTTCAAGTCCTTTCGTTATAAAAGTATGCAGGATTCGGATGAAGCAAATTTTTGCTTGAGAATTATATAAAAACATATATAATTGTATTGTGACTACCAAGCCATTAAGATTTGTTGGGCCGAGTCTGAATGAATTGCGCGATTTCCCGGAGGAAGCGCGGCGTGCTGCCGGTTTCGAGCTTCGAGCTATTCAAAATGGGTTTGAGCCAGGCGACTGGAAACCCTGAAGACAATCGGTTCTGGAGTAAATGAAATCCGGATTCATATCCTTGGGGAATGGCGGGTTATCTACGTAGCCAAAGTTTTGGATGCTGTTTATGTTTTGCACGCTTTTCAGAAAAAAACACAGAAAACCTCTCTGCAGGATATCGAAATTGCTCGCAAAAGACTGGCTCTCATTGGGGTAAAATAATGAAAAACGAAATTCATGAATCATCTGGAAATGTTTTTCTCGACCTCGGCTATTCGAGTGAAGATGCTGCAATTCTTAGAATGCGGGCTGATTTGATGGCAGAGGTAAGAAAGTGGATCAGTGATCAGGGTCTTACTCAGGCTGAAGCTGCCGAAATTCTGCAGGTTAGCCAGTCGAGAATTTCTGATCTGGTTCGTGGAAAATGGGAAAAATTCAGTCTGGAAATGCTTATTATTCTGGCCATGAGATCAGGATTCAACCTGACTCTAAGCAAGGTTGCCTGAAATCTTTTGCGCCGCGCTACGTAGCGTGCCGGAAATTATTGGTTAATGAGAGTTTCAGCTCTGCCCAAGCCCGGAAGCGATAAAAGACAGAACCAGGGCATTCACGCTCACACCCTCACGTTCTGCCCTCTTAACCAGACGAGCATGAATATACTTCGGCATCCGCGCCAGAAATCGTCCGGAAACATCTGCCGCAACATAGTCCATCGGCTTCGCTTTTGGTTCCGGAATATTCTTTCCCTGATCCATCCGCGCTGAAACCCACGAAACAAAAGCATCTCTTCCATTCTCGAGGGCCTCTTCCTCAGTGGTTCCATCAGACATGCAGCCCGGCAGATCCGGAAAAGTAATCAGAAACCCGCCGCCGTCATCTTCCGCAATACGGCTCAGAACCCTTGTGTATTCATCAAAAGCAAAGGGCGGCTTAACTTTTGCAACCTTCTTCATACAACCTCCTTAACCGCATCAACCAGCGCAAGAAACTTTTTGATATAAACCGGTTTGATCGGCCGCTTATACGGTACCGTTACATCCTCATCCAGCCCTGGAAAAGAAAAAACATGGTGACTGCCGTCACTGTTGCGAACCTCAATGTTCATCCGCCTGGCAATCGTCAGAAGATTTTCCATAGTCCAATCTCCACGAGGATTACTGCGCATTTTTTCCAGGAGTTTTTCAAATGTTCCCATATATTTATGATATCACCTGCAATATTACAATTCAACCACCCGACGACAATCTTTGAAAGAAGCAAACTGGAAAGGCCGAGATTCAGTGAATTAAAACAGCAAGCCGTCTTCAAAATGGTATGCAATGCGTTCCTAATTTGAGCAAACAATGGTTCGCAGAATTTATATCAGGAAGACTTTGCTGCCGCTTTTTAACCTTTACCAGGCGGCCACTATAAGCTTCCAAATCAGGCGAATCGACCATGCTTCACTCGTAGAGTTGTTCGATCTGAGCAAAAATTGCATGATAGATCTGATTGTGATTTAATGGACTTTGCCGGACGAAAGCCTGAGTCATAACAAAAATCAACCTGAACAGAGAGTAACAATCATGCCTTTGAGCTGGAACGAGATAAAAAGCCGCGCCATAGCCTTTTCAAAAGAGTGGGAAACCGAAACATCAGAAGATGCCGAAGCCAAATCATTCTGGGATGGCTTCTTCAATATCTTTGGTATTACCCGCAAGCGGGTTGCGTCATTTGAAGAACCAGTAAAGAAACTCGGAGAAAAGCAAGGGTTCATTGACCTGTTCTGGAAAGGAATTCTGCTGGTCGAGCACAAATCGCGCGGCAAAAACCTTGATCGAGCCTACACTCAAGCTCTCGATTATTTCCCCGGCATACTGGAGCGCGAGCTGCCCAAATACATTCTGGTTTCTGACTTTGCCAGGTTCCGCCTCTATGACCTGGAAGAAAACGAGCAGCACGACTTCGACCTCAGAGACCTGCACAAAAACATCAGGCTTTTCGGCTTTGTGGCCGGATACCAGAAACACAAGATCCGCGAAGAAGACCCGGTTAATATCAGGGCCGCCGAAAACATGGGGAGATTGCATGACCAGCTCAAGGAAATCGGCTACGACGGTCATCAGCTTGAGCTGTATCTGGTGCGCCTTCTTTTCTGTCTATTTGCCGAAGACACCGGCATTTTTGAGCGCCAGACCTTTCAGAACTATGTTGAAGAACGCACGAATGAAGACGGCTCAGATCTGGCTTACCATATTGCCGCACTTTTTCAGGTTTTGAACACGCCAGAAAGCAGGCGTCTCAGAAATCTCGATGAACAGCTGGCCGCCTTTCCATACGTTAATGGTAAGCTGTTTGAGGAAATCCTGCCGAACGCCAGTTTTGACAGCAAAATGCGCCAGACTCTGCTCGACTGTTGCGCTCTCGACTGGAGCCGTATTTCACCGGCTATCTTCGGTTCGTTGTTTCAGTCAATCATGGATAAAACCGCCAGACGAAATCTTGGTGCCCACTATACCAGTGAAAGGAACATTTTGAAGCTGATCAAGCCGCTGTTTCTCGATGTTCTCTGGGAAGAATTCACCAAATTTAAGGGTAATAAAAACAAGCTGGCTGAGTTTCATCAAAAGCTGCGCTCGTTGAAATTTCTCGACCCGGCTTGCGGTTGTGGCAACTTTCTGGTCATTGCCTACCGTGAATTGCGCCTGCTGGAACTAGAAATTCTTCGCGCCATGTATGACAAACAGCAACAGATTCTGGACGTGCAGACACTGATAAAGCTTGATGTTGACCAGTTCTACGGCATCGAAATTGAAGAATTCCCGGCTCAGATTGCCCAGGTTGCACTGTGGCTGGTTGACCACCAGATGAACATGCAGGTTTCTGAAGAGTTCGGCCTTTATTTTGCACGTATTCCATTGCGCGGCGGCGGCACCATCGTATGCGCCAACGCCCTGCAGATCGACTGGCAAGAACTTCTCATTCCCATCAGCACCATTGATGCAACAGCTCAACATACAAATATCTATCTGGTAAATGATCCAAAGCAAACTTACAATACTATCAATGTTCAAACAAAGTCGTTTAAAGTGCACAAAGGCCAGGCCCCAGCCGAATCAGAACGGGTAAGTTTTGACTACATCATGGGAAATCCGCCGTTCATCGGCAAAAATTACCGTTCCGACCAGCAGGACACCGACTTACACAAGGTATTCAACGCTGCTGCCAGCCTCGAACCAGTGAAGTTATACAGAAGCCTTGATTTTGTCGCTGCCTGGTATTATCTGGCCACAGATTACCTGGTAAAAAACAAAAACACACGCGTCGCATTCGTCTCGACAAACAGCATCACCCAGGGTGAACAGGTCTCTATATTATGGCCGCCACTTATAAAAGCAGGACTGAAAATTTATTTTGCCCACCGAACATTCAGCTGGAGCAGCGAAGCACGCGGAAAGGCGGCCGTGCATGTTGTTATTATCGGCTTCGGTCTGGCCGAAACCCCAGAAAAGACCCTATTTGTCTATGACGACATTAAAGGCGAACCACACAGCACAATCGCAAAGAACATTAACCCATACCTGCTCGATGCACCCAACGCTGTTGTTCTGGCACGGTCGCAGGCATTATGCAAAGTTCCAGCAATGGTAAACGGCAACAAGCCTACCGATGGCGGCAATCTTTTGCTATCAGAAGACGAAAAAAATGAGTTATTAAAAATTGAACCCGCCGCTGAAGAGCTTGTAAGACCTTTTTCAATGGGTGATGAATTCATCAACAACATTCCACGATTTTGCCTTTGGCTCGTAGGTTGCTCGCCAAACAAGTTAAGAGAAATGCATCATGTGATGAAGCGTGTTGAAGCTGTCAAAGCCATGAGAAGTGCGAGCACTAAAGAAGCCACGCAAAGAGATTCTAATAAACCAGCATTGTTTGCTGAAATCAGACAACCTCAATCAGGCTACTATCTCGCATTGCCAAGGGTTTCATCAGAAAACCGAAATTACATCCCAATCGGCTATCTGCCACATACCCACATTGCAGGCGACAAGTTGCAAACCATTCCCGGTGCAAGTCTTTATGATTTTGGCATAATTACCAGCACAATGCACATGGCATGGATGCGCACAACTTCTGGTAGATTGAAAAGCGACTATCAATATTCGGCCAAGCTGACCTACAATACATTCCCGTGGCCTTTAAACCCAGACAAAAAACAACAGAAAGCAGTTGAATTGGCGGCCCAGCAAGTATTAGATGCCCGCACCAAATACCCAGACAGTTCTCTTGCTGACCTCTACGATCCTAGATCAATGCCCCCTGAACTGGTAAAGGCACATCAGAATCTCGACAAAGCAGTGGATGCCGCCTACGGCAAAACCACATTCAAAACCGAAGCCGACCGCGTCGCCTTCTTGTTTGATTTATACCAGCGACTCACTGCGTGAATAATTTCTTTAAGTCAGGGGAAGGCAGAAGCGAGCTTTTTCAAGAGGCGTTTAAATTCACGCTTACGCGCTTTCCATGAGCTTGTTGTTAATCCGTAAACTGGTATCAACGCTTTCAAGCCTTCCTCAAGGTCGCTTTCTGCGGTATTAAGGATTTCTACTCGCATGCGAGATTTTTTTGATACGCTTCTTGGCCTGTTGCCAATCTGAGGATGTCAGTTTGTTTGCATCATAGGCCTTCTGACGGTCTTTTAAAACAGCGCCGTGCCATTCTGGCGAATCGAAACTGCCCTCTCTGGCAATGTCATCCCACAGGGTTTCCAACAGTTGCAGCTTTTGCGCCAGGGTATAATCCGAAAGATTCAGATCTATTGTTTTCATGAACTTCCTCCGGTTGCAAGACCTGCCAGTCAGGCTTGAATACAAACCAATCTTTAAAAAAGCTAACACCAATATAATCTAAAGTCGTTGACGCTGCAAATTTTCACCGCAGCATGGTCTTGTCGCGATATTGTCTTTTTTCTGACCCGGTGCTAGTCTTTTTGCGTTGAGATTAATATGACCAACCGGAAAACAGGCCATGATACGACTGATCAAATCTGGAATTAAGCGTCTGCTTGGAGCCGAGCCGGTCGATGCTGCCGGCATTTCTGAATTTTTCGAAGCCCTGCAGCGGGGAAAAGAAGAAACCGCGATGGAGCTGTATCGCGACGGTGCAGATATCTTCCGGGTTACGGTAGATGGTGGCAATGCGCTTATCTACGCAGCGATGGGCGCGAACAACAATCTTATCCGTCTGCTGCTCAAAAATGGCGTGAAGCCTGATGCAAGAACCAGACAGGGGCGAACTGCCGTGAACATCTGCTGTGAAAAAGGAAATCTGGAGGGACTGAAACTCCTGATGAAACACGGAGCAAAACTGACAGAAACCCTCGAGGAGCATGAGGGTTACCTCATCGGCAGAGCTATATGGGGTAAGAATCCTGCTTTGGTTAATTTTCTCATCCAGAATAAACTTTCTACAGAATATCAGTCATATGAGAACTTCACCACGCCACTCACGCTGGTGGTTCACTGGAACAATCTGGAGTTGGCTGAAGTTCTGCTCAACGGCGGCGCCAATGTTAATGCCATGGGCAAAGACGGTGATACCCCGCTTCTTGCCGCGCACCAGAAAAACAACCAGACACTGACCGACCTTCTGCTGAAACACGGAGCTGATGGGCAACGTATGCCAGGGCCGTGCCATATCTGCGGGCAAACCTTCTTTTCCGGATCGTATCGGCTCGGAATGAGTGATTTTGGCGATATAGACTGGCACTGCTCCTGGTGTGGCCGCCCAACCTGCTCTTCCTGTGCCGGCGGGATCTACGGCAGATCATCAGACCAGGAGCACAAGATCTGCAAACCCTGCATGACCGCCTCAGGACTTAATCGCGACAAGGCAGAAGCTGGTTTGCACACCATCTGGCGCTGGGCGCACCGCCGTGAAAACATCGGCAAAAGCAAAAAGACTTTTCAATGCCCGCTTTGCAGAAAAACATTCGACCTGACTACAGCGGTTAACACATTTCCCCGCTGCATTCACCATGAACACATCTGCCCCGCCTGCATGCCGGACGCTAACAAATGCCCTCTCTGCAAATCGGTTAAGTCTTGAATAAGAGCTGAAGCAAAAGTCGAATCTCTTGATTTCTGAGCAGATTTAACGAATCGAAATCTTTACCAGACACGCTGAAGTCTTTTCAAAAAGAAATTAGAGAGGAGTATACGATGATCAATATTTGCCGCCGTTACGATAAGAGCATCGAAGAATGGCGCGCCAGCGGAAAACTCAAAGAAATCCTGAACAATTACAGCGTTACTTACTGGGGGCCCTGAGCATTCACCGCAAACGCCAGAATCAACGTCCGGCACGGTCAGAAATCTGAACGGGCCGGTTTTATTCTCAAGTACAATAAACTCTCTTTGGGCGCTTAAATATTCAGAAAAGGCCAGACTCTTGCCCCTGAGCTGCATAAAAAATAATGCTACCAGCATGCCGATCATGTAAAATTACTGAGTAAATTCAGACACCTTAAATTTCTGCAGCTGTTGCTGACCAAACGGAGGAACCCGATGATAACAGGCGAAATGCTTGCAGCCCTTGCGCCACAGGAAACCAATATTCCAGCTGAATTCAAAGCCCCATGGATCGAGCAGCGCGATTACCTGATCGATGGAGAAATACGGCAATGGCAGGGCCAGATGCAGGAAATCAGTTCCCCGGTCAGAATCAGGAAAGACAACTCTCCAGAACAGGTAAAACTTGGCTGCGTGCCAAGCATGTCAGATCATGCTGCCATAGAAGCTTTGAATGCGGCATCGGCGGCTTACGACAACGGCCGGGGAAAATGGCCTACCATGCCGGTTGGAGAACGCATCAGCCACGTTCAGAGTTTTGTAGAGCGCATGCTTGCCTGCCGTGACCGCGTCGTTAACCTGCTGATGTGGGAAATCTGCAAAAACCTCGCCGATGCCCAGAAGGAATTCGACCGCACCATCGATTATATCCGCGATACAATCGAAGCCCTGAAGGAACTCGACCGCACTTCATCGCGTTTTACCATTCAGCAGAAAATTATCGGTCAGATCAGACGGGCACCGCTCGGCGTCGTTCTTTGCATGGGCCCGTTCAATTACCCGCTCAACGAAACTTTTACGACGCTGATTCCAGCTCTGATCATGGGCAACACCGTCGTTTTCAAGCCACCTAAACTTGGCGTCCTGCTTTTTCAGCCGCTGCTTGAAGCTTTTCGTGATTCATTTCCGAAAGGGGTCATCAATACGGTATATGGGGACGGACAGACCGTGATCACGCCGATGATGACCTCCGGAAAAGTTGATGTTCTGGCTTTTATCGGCACCAGCCGTGTTTCAGACATCATCCGCAGGTCACACCCTAAACCGCACCGCCTGCGCTGCGTACTCGGTCTGGACGCTAAAAACCCATGTATTATTCTTCCCGATGCCGATATCGATCTGGCGGTCAAAGAATGCATTCTCGGAAGCCTGTCATTCAATGGCCAGCGTTGCACCGCGCTGAAAATTATCTTTGTCCATTCTTCTATAGCCGAAACTTTCCTGGCTAAGTTTTGCGCCGAAGTAGAAAAGCTTCAGGTCAATCTTCCCTGGGAAAAAGGCGCTCAGATCACTCCGCTTGCAGAACCCGGCAAATCAGAGCGCCTAACTGATCTCATCAAAGACGCGCAAACAAACGGTGCCAGAATCCTTAATCCTTCGGGCGGGGCTTTTTCGGGCTCTCTCTTCTTTCCCGCGGTTGTCTACCCGGTTAACGATAAAATGAAGCTGTATCGCGAAGAACAGTTCGGGCCGATTGTGCCAGTTGTGGCTTACGATAAGATTGAAGATGCAATAAATTACGTCGTCGAGTCAGACTATGGTCAGCAGGTAAGCCTTTTCGGGAAAGATGCGAAACAGATGGCCTCACTGATCGACCCGCTGGTTAATCAGGTCTGTCGTGTTAACATCAACAGCCAGTGCCAGCGCGGCCCCGACACCTTCCCGTTCACCGGCCGCAAGGATTCAGCAGAAGGCACCCTTTCAGTCTCTGATGCTCTGCGGGTTTTCTCGATAAGAACCCTGGTCGCCGCCAAAGACAGCGATGACAACAAACAGTTGATCACCAGAATTCTTAAAGACGACCTCTCAAGCTTTCTAACCACTGATTTTCTGTTCTGACAGCCAGACGGTATCGCATTCTGAGGCTCAGATACCGATTTTGTCACCCGCG
Source organism: uncultured bacterium (assembly GCA_964474705.1). Lineage (GTDB taxonomy): Bacteria > Muiribacteriota > Ozemobacteria > Ozemobacterales > Ozemobacteraceae > Rifleibacterium. The sequence continues at coordinate 8,720 of CAYYUI010000040.1, read as the reverse complement.
TAAAAGGCCTGGAAAAAAGCAGAGACCAGCGCTGTTATCATAACCCCCACGAAGAAACTCATTCGCTGGCCGATAAAGCAAATAGGAGAACAAAATGCAGCACTCACCGGTCACAGCTTCATATCTGACCTGGAAACCAGTCATAAGCGCAGAAGAAGTCTTTCAGGCAACCGTAAACTTTTCGTTTCTGCACGGTGACGAAACCGGCAGACTGTTCTGGGTTGAACTTCGGCCCGAAGAAAAAGGGCGTTGCGTCATCATGATGCGCAATCCTGACGGCGCAATCAAAGAACTGCTGCCCGCACCCTTTTCAGCCAGAAGCCGAGTCATGGAATACGGCGGCATGCCATACGTTGCAACCGGAACCCGGGTCATCTTCGCCAATTTTGCAGACCAGCGTCTTTATTCATTTGATTCTGCCAGAAACGAAACACCGACAGCCATTACTCCCGAAAAGGCAGCAGACGGCCGAATGATAAAATTTATGCAGCCGACCGTGTCTCCTGATGGCCGCTGGCTGGTTGCCGCCTGCGAGCTCGAGGGCGGGGACAAAGAACCGGAAAATGCCATCTGCCTTCTTGACCTGCGCCAAAATGACATTCAGGAGCCCGTAATTCTGGTAAGAGAAGCAGATTTCTACAAACAACCGATTTTTTCGCCAGATGGCAGAAGTCTGGCATGGCTGCAATGGAATCACCCACATATGCCCTGGGATTCAACGATTCTCTGCTGCGCTCCCTTTGCTGACGGCCAGATCATCCAGAATGCCATCTGCAGGGTTGCCGGTTCCGAAAGCGAAGCTGTAAACGACTTTTCTTTCAGCAGAGAGGGCAAAATACGCTTCAGCATCGATCGAAAGGGAGCAAGTGAAGATTCGGTCGACAATTTTTTCAACATATATACCTGGCATGATGGCTCCATAAGCCGCACTACAGAATCCATGCACGAGATTGCCTGGATTCTGCACATGAAAGATCGAATTCTCGCCCTGACATTCAGAGAAGGCATACCCGGCCTGGCCTGGGTTAACGCCGGAAATGGCAGTTTAACCGAACTGCCGACCCCATTTTTATCAGTATCTAAGCCAGTCGCCTGCGGTGAAAATCTTGCCCTGACTGGAACATCTTCTGATAAACCCTCACAACTGGCTCTGATAAAGCAGGACGGCAGCATCGAGATTCTGCGCAATTCATCAGAATGTGATATTCCCGCCGACAGCATCAGCAAACCCGAAAAAATCAGCTTTCCGGTCAGTGATGGCAGGTTATGTCACGGCTATTTTTACCCGCCGCAAAACAGTTTCTACCAGGCTCCCGATGGGGAACTCCCGCCGGCAAGGGTTCTCGTGCATGGCGGGCCCACCAGCATGGCACGACCGGGCTTCAGTCGTGAGCACGTCTTCTGGACCAGCCAGGGCTATGCAATTTTTGATGTAAACTATCGCGGTTCAACCGGTTTTGGCAGAGCCTATCGCGATGCTCTGCTTGGGGAATGGGGAGTTCTTGAAATCAGCGATGTCAGAGACGGGCTGAACTACCTGCGCCAGAAACGAATGATCGGCGATCAGGTTGTTGTTTCAGGCGGCAGCGCCGGCGGTTACACAGTACAGCGACTTCTGACCATGTTTCCGGAGATGTTTGCCGCCGGAGCCAGCTATTTCGGCATCGGCAATCTGATAACTCTGCAGAATCTCACCCACAAATTTGAATCGCGTTATCTCGAAGGACTGCTCGGGGGCCAGATGATCACACATCGCCATGTCTTCGAAGACAGATCACCGATCAATCATCTCGCAAATCTGAAAAGCCCGATGATCATCTTTCAGGGTTCCGAAGACAAAGTCGTTCCACCTGAAAATTCCCGGGAAATGGCAGAAATTCTCGCCAGCAAGCATATCATGCACGAATACTACGAATACCCCGACGAAGGCCACGGTTTCAGACAGAAAGGCAATCTCGTCGATTCACTCGAAAAAGAGGCGGTCTTCTTCCGAAAAATCCTTGCCGGCACCTGACAATTCTGCCGTATCAGCCACGGCGTTGCCAGCAAGCTGGGCTGCGACAAAGAAACTGGCTCTGATAATACTGATTTCTTAATAAAATTTGCCGCCAGATATGGTATTCAACCTGGCGGCAACCTTTGTCTGATGATGTTCGTCGATATTTATCGAAGTTTATCCATGTTTATCCGTGTTAATACGTGTTAATCCGTGAGAAATATTTCTCCTGTTCCCGTGTTTATGCGTGGGACAGATGGCGGTAGGTCTCGCAGCTCTGCATCAGCTCATCATGGGTGCCGGTCGCTTCGATGCGGCCATCTTTCAGGACGATGATGCGGTCGGCCATCATTGCGGTCGCCATGCGGTGCGTGACGATCAGGCAGGTTATGGAACCGCATTCCCGGTCGAGGTCGGCCCAGAGTTTCTTCTCGTTTGCCGCATCGAGACTGGCGGTGATGTCGTCCATGAGCAGCAGCTGCGGGCGACCGACCAGGGCGCGCGCAATCGACAGGCGCTGACGCTGACCGCCTGAGAGCGTGACACCGCGCTGGCCGACCGGCTCGGTGTAACCGCCGGGAAAAGACAGAACTTCGCGGTCAAACTGGGCCAGGCGTGCGCATGACTGAATCAGCTCGTCACTCTGATTGCGCCAGAAGTCGATGTTGGTGCGGATCGACTCGGAAAAGATAACCGGTTCCTGCTGAATGTAGCCGATCTTGTCACGGAACGACTGCTTTCTGATTTCCGGCAACGGCAGACCGTTGATAGTCACAGTGCCTCCGTCTGGCTTCATAACCCCGGAAATCAGGTTCAGCAATGTAGTCTTGCCCGAACCGATCTGACCGACAATCGCAACTTTTTCACCTTTGCGGATGGTGAAGTTGAGATTGTCGAATGCAAATGGTTCCTGTTCGACTTTCTCCTCGCCACCAGTGGCCGTGGCTTCCGGCTTTTCAAGTTTTTCGAGAGTGCTGTGCCTGAAACTGACGTTTTCAAAGCTCAGGCTTTCGATGGTTGCTATTTCAGTGCTGCCGTCGACATCGAGTTCCTGCCAGGCCCGGTCGGCCTGCTGCATGTCTTCGAGACGGTCGATCGACACGCAGGCCTGCGTAAGGGTTACCAGCATCATCGGAATGTCCATCAGCGGGTAGATGATCATGCCGAGATAGCTGAAGAAGGCATAGTAGGTTCCGAGCGTCAACGAGCCTCTGATGACCATTATTCCACCGAAAATCAGCACCATGATCTCACCGACGTAGTTGAGAAATTCGAAGAAGACCATGAAGAGGCCCCAGAGGCTGTCGACTCTGATTTCCTGACCGATACGCTTTTCGAGCAGCTTGTCGAACAGACGCTGCTGCGGCTGACGGGCATTGAACGAGGCGATGATCTTGACACCCGAATAAGCGGCTTCGAGAAAATCATTACCCTCGGACATACCCTCCTGGGCTTCTTTGAAGGTTTCGCCGAAACTTGTTTCGAGCTTGATAAAGATGAACAGCATGATCGGCAGCGGAATACAGGCGACGAGCGCCAGTTTCCAGTGCAGCAGAGCCATCGAAATCACGCAGAAAAAGATGATGCTCGCCGAGTTGACGGCCCTGAAGATGCCTGAACAGCACAGCCACGACAGCCCGGGCGGGTTGGTTCTGATGTCTTCGGTCAGACGGGTAACCAGATCGCCGGTTCTGAATTTAAGAAAGAACCGGTGCCCCTTTGAGAGTATTTCGGCAAAGAATCTTTCGCGAAAGTACATTTCGAAAGTCACGTTCATGCGGGCCCTGAAATAGGGGTAAATGCCAGAAAACACCGGACCCAGACCCATGGCCAGCAGCATAAGCAGCATGCGGTTACGTTCTCCCTGGGCCGCTTCGACGCTGGTGGTTCCGGCCTGAAAGCTTTTAAGACCCGTGACGAGACTGTCGATGATATGCTTGAGCACCATCGGAAACAGCACCGCGATGATCGTCGACAGAAAGGTCAGAAAGAGCAGAAACATTACCATCCGCCAGTGCGGGCGGTATTCGTTCCAGATCCATTTTATGTAGTAGGCACGGGTGTGTCTGAGGTCTTTGCGTTTTTCGTGTTTCATGCTACAGCTCCTGCCGGTGCGGCCGCCACGGCTTCTTCGCCGGCACCGCCTTCACAGATCACGGCCGGGGCGCCACGGCCGGCGGTCTGGATATTGACGAGTTCGCGATAGATCCCTTCCCGATTCATCAGGGTCAGATGGTCACCGCTCTGAATCAGACTGCCCTTTTCAAAGACCAGAATGCGATCGGCCTTTCTGATCGTGGCAAGACGATGGGCGATGACGATCGAAGTGCGGCCCTGCATGAGCTTTTCCATACTGGCCTGCAGTTCGCGCTCGGTAATGACGTCGACTGATGAAGTAGCCTCGTCGAGAATGAGAAGATCAGGGTTCTTGACCATCGCTCTGGTATACGAAAGCAGCTGTCGCTCGCCATAAGACAGGTTGGCACCCCGCTCGGCCAGCATCGTTTCATAGCCATTGCTCTGCCGCATGATAAAATCATGCGCTCCCAGCTCTTTAGCCGCTTTAATGACGACTTCATCAGCGACATCGGTATGAAAAGCCTTGAGGTTTTCCATGATCGTGCCCGGAAACAGGTAGATTTCCTGAAGAACCAGGGCAATATTGCGGCGCCAGTCTTCGAGGCTGATGCTGCGAATATCGCGGCCATCGACGCTGATACTGCCGGAAGTAGGGTCATAGAAACGCAGCAGCAGGTTGACGCAGGTTGTCTTGCCTGAACCTGACGCTCCGACGATCGCCAGCTGCTGGCCCCGGGGAATGCTGAAGACAGCATTTTTCAGAACGACTTCGCTGTCATAGGCAAACGAAACATCGTTAAAGGCGATTTCATGCTGCAAGCGCAGCCCGGGCGTCGGCTGGCCTGCATCTTTAACGGCCGGTTCGGTATCGAGAATGTCGAAGACGCGCACGCCGGCAGCCAGAGCCGACTGCAACTGGGCAAGCACTTCGATGAGAAACTCGAGCGGTCTGAAGAACTGCCGCAGCAGTTCCATGAACATCACCAGGGTTCCGACGCTCATGGTGCCGGCGTAGACCCGACTGCTGCAATAGGCGAACAGCAGCATCAGCACACCAATTTCAGTGCAGAAGCGGAACGCCGAAGAAAACAGCGTGTATTCAATAAAGGCGGCTTTGCACTCGAGTTGTGCCTTTTCCTGACTGTGAGCACGCATGTTGTTCATTATGTCGTTTTCGCGCCCGTGCACCTTGATCAGCGGCACACCCTGAATATATTCGGCCAGATAGCCAGTCAGAGCGCTGTTTTTTTCGCGCACCTTCGTATAAAGAGTGCGGATGTAGGTCAGGTAAAAGAACATGACCAGACCGACGATCACAAGCGAGAACATTGCGACGATGCCAATTCTGACATCTTCGCGCATCAGCACGAAAATGGTTCCGACGATCAGCATGATGCTGGCCACCAGCTGAGCAGTCGACTGGGTGAACATTGACTTCAACTGGTTGGCATCTGATTCACTTCGGGTTATCAGCTTACCGGTCTGGTTCTGATCGAAGAAGCGCATGCCCTGGCCAAGAATATGCGAAAACAGGCGGCGCTTGATTTCGGCTACCACTTCGGCGCCGATACGGGCCATGATCTTGACACGCACGTACATAGCAATAGCGCCGATAACCAGACAGCCGACGAAGAAACCCGCGTAACCAAGTGCCATGTTGATATCGCGGGCGGGAATAGCCGTATCGATAATGGTGCGCAGAATCATCGGCCGAAGCAGGTGCACGGCGGTGACGACGATCATCGTGAAAATCGCAATACCCAGACTGCCGAGGTGCGGCCTGAAATATGGAAGAATTCTTTTCAGAACTGATTTGCTGTTGTTTTTTTGCATCTGTGTTTGTTTGTCTTTGTCTCAGGTAAAAAAAGGGGTAAAAGAAAAGCGGGCTGCCACCATCAGGCAACCCGCTCTTGCAGACAAAATCGGTTAAAGAGAGTTCGCGCCAATGGAGGCCGGTCGGTAAAAAAATGCATTGATCATGGTAAGGCCTCCTGTTAATTAGCTTCGATAACGGCAGAATTATATAACTTACTGATTGCCATGTCAATAGACCAGGGCAAACGGGAACCTTTTTCTTTCTAGACCGCGTATTACGGCATGTCAGTCGTTGCAACGCTCTGCGATTTTCGCACTCTCATAATCCCATCTGCTTGCTCTGCACGCACGACCGGAACACGGGCTCTAAGTCGCATCCTGCGACAATCGCCCGCGTTTTGCCCTCCAGGCAAAACGTCCGGTCTTAGCGGCATCGCTTGCAGGGGATTATGGAGTGCTCGATAAGCATCGCTTATGCAATCGCCTGCCATGCCTGTAAGCCTCATTACATGGGAATAAAGTAAGCGTTTGCCCTGGTCAATAGACAATGATTGCCTGGCCGGGGGGAGCCTGCTATAGTATTCTGCAACCAAAGTAAGCAAAGGAACAATTCAATGAAATTCAGACGCGTCAGTATGTTCTATTATTCGCCGACCCATACCACGCAGAAAATCGTCAATGAAATCGCAGCCGGTATTGGCATCGATCCGCAGAAAATAATGGAAAACAACCTGACGTTTCCTGAGTTCCATAATTCGATGATTGAAGTCGAACCCGAAGATCTGGTGGTGATAGGTGCCCCAGTCTACGCCGGCCGCATCGCCCTGTCGGCCCTGAAACGCTTTGCCGAAATCAGGTTCTCAGGCAATCCGGTTGTGCTGGTGGCTGTATATGGCAACCGTCATTACGACGACGCCCTGATCGACCTGCGGGAATTCGCCCTGACCGCCGGTTTGCGCCCCATTGCCGCCGCAGCATTCATCGGCGAGCATTCATATTCGACGAAAGCTTTTCCGGTAGCCAAAGGCCGGCCCGATATTCACGACAAACAGGCCGCCCGCGACTTCGGTCGCAGTATCTATGAAAAAGTTCAGTCACTGAGCAATAAGAATCCATGGTCTGAACTGGCACTGCCCGGAGCTTTCCCGTTGCCGGAACGCAGAGTCATTCCGCCGTCTTTTGCAGAAACCATACATGAAAACTGCATTCAGTGCGGCCATTGTCAGGAAGTATGCCCTGCCGGCGCTGTCTATTTCAAAAAGGGTTACCAGACCCATCAGGATCTCTGCATCATCTGCTGTGCCTGCCTGAAGGAGTGCCCAAGGCATGCCCGGGTAATTAAATCCGAGCATGTAGAGAAATTCAGGGAAATGCTGGCCACCAACTGCGCCAAACGCCGCGAGCCCGAAATTTTCATCTGAATCAGCGCCCCGGGGGCGGTTCGGCAAAATCATGATGGTCAGGTTCATTGTATTTATAATACCTGGGACTCGACCACTCATACCTGATTTCGACTGTCTGGGCGGGGTTACTCTGCGGGGTAAAATCAGTCAGACTGACCGGTGACCAGGTGTTTTCGCCATAACCGGTTCCAGGGCCGCTTTCCTGCATGCTCCGGCTCGGTGCTGCCGCTTTCATTTCCAGATCATCATAAGGGCGATAGACAACCCGCTGCTCCCTGAAGGCCGAAACCCTTATCAGACCCAGCTGATCTGCCTGGCCCATACGCCCGGCATATGAATCGCCGGCACTGGTAAAATAAAAACGCTGCACGCGACTCATTCCTGAACGCCAGCCCGAAAAATTGCCGGTCTGCCCTGGATCGAGAACATACATGCTTTCATTTGAACTTCCAGAGGCACGCTCGCCACTGATAATGTTCAGACCATCAACCGATACGACCAGTGCAACCCTTTCGCGGGCGACATTCGTGACCCTGATGCTGTATCTTTCGCCCTGCCTGGCTTCGACACTGAAGGGCGGTGAAGGCAGGTGACGGTGATATCGGTAAGAAGACCATGTCTGCAGCGGCCCGCGTTCGTCACCAACAATCGAAACTCTGACCATATCATCGTAATAAGGCTCATCGGGTGCCACAATCGAAAGCCCCGACGACGACCCGCGAATAAAAAATACCAGCAGCAACATCAGCCCGCAAATATATCTGACCCGCATAATTGCCTCCCTGAGTCGCCGGATACAGTGCCTGCAAAGCAGATTCACTGCACCCGGATGAAACCATTCACATATTGATCCCTGCTGCTCCTGGTTGGGCGATAGAATCCGACCATCGCTTTTCGCTTAAACTTCCAAATGGTATCAATGCAGGCAGGAGCCACAGAAGATTCCACCAATCAAACCCAACAGCGCTAAAACCACCATATGACCAGACAGCCCAGGTTATCGACAGGAAAAAGACGCCATATGGAGCGAGCATTAATTTCCAATACGGTGTTGAGGCGAAGCGCCATGGTGAAAAATAAAAAATAACAAAAATTGAAATACCGACCAGAGACAGACCCGATACCCCCTCCTCTATCTTTCCCTGGAAAAGAAAAACGACAGAGAGAGCCAGAACCCAGATAAAACCACCGGCCCAACCCGCTGACCAACCTATTTTTTCACCCATTCTGTCTTGCATGAATTTATCCCTTCATTTTGAGCCATGTAGAACCAAAATGGAATCGGTTCTACGACCCGTCTTTTTCTCTGGGCCTGTCTTTGATTTGTTACAGAGAACCATGTTTATGCAGTCTTCAATAACAGGTGCTCAACCACTACTGTCCGGTTAAAATTTTGACGAATCGTGGAAAACATCATGAATAGAAGT
>CAYYUI010000039.1:0-45114 GCA_964474705.1 uncultured bacterium | reverse complement strand
TAGCCACTCGAAGTTGCTCTTTTTGTTCGGAAACTATTTCCAGGATTTCTTCTTCACCTTTGCTAATTGCATCAGCAATGCGGTCTAGAAATTCTGGTGTAACTTTAATGGGTTTATGTGAGGATTTTGATGTACCATTTTTAGAAATAATCGTGTCCATTTTGTAGTTCCTTAAATTAAGTAAATTTTCTCAAGGCACAAATTTGCTCTTGAAAAATAGAATTTTGAGAAGTTGATTAGCCTGAAATTGTGTCGGAGTCTGGTCGGGTAACTTCAGTGTTGATTGATTGATCTGATGCTGGTAGAGTGACATCATTAGTAAGGTCATCACGTGCGTGCTCCGTTGATCCATACTGATCATCAGTTAAAGTTTCATCCTCTTCTGCATTTTGCACCTGACTGTCAGTATCTCCATCTGCTCTGGTAATTTCTGTAGTAGTATCAGCAGGTCTTGGCTCCGCAGGTTGGTTATTTGTGCCGCCTGCATCTGCCACATCTGCTTCTACTGCCGCAGCTTCTATTACCGTGTACAAGGCCTCCATTTGAGTTATGATTTCCTGTGCTATTCCTGATTCCCCCAGTTCATTAACCATTTTCTGAAGTATTTTGGCACATTGTTTTGGGTCGCTGTATTTTTTAGTCTTCTGAATAACAACTCCAGTTTCTTCAGCGTGAATATCTCTGATCATTCTGCTGACTGTTGCCTGGCTTATATGCAGGTGTTCTGCAATCGAAGTTTGACTGAAACCCATTTGATGACGCCGATAGGCATCTCTGGCCTTTTCATGAAATGAATAATGCTTTCCATGTTCAAGGTTTGCATCAAATGCTTTTATCCGCGCATCGGTTTCATTTGTAACCGCTACGTATCTGCACAAAGTGTTTGTTTCACCCAGAGCTTCGAGTGCTTTTAGTCTATGCATCCCATCAAGAATTTTTCCGTGTATTGCGGGATTGCCTGGGCAATACGCGATTTTTATAGGGGGCAACTTGTCCTTGCCGGAGGCCTTATAACGTTCTACGGTCTTGGGATCGCATTTGTCGCGAATATCATTGAACGCATACTCAAGGCGACTGATCGGCATTCTGACCTCAGTGATCTGAGGTTGTTCGATAGCAGGGGCTTCACTAGCTGTCGGTATACCGGCTTTTGGAGGTCTCCCAGGTTTCTTTGTTTTGGGTTTCTCTGTTGCAGTTGTAGCGTCTGCTTCCTCGTTATCGGTATTCGGGGATACAGTATTTTCTGCATCTGTTGAGGTTGAGGTAACGAGTTCGCCTACTGTTACATGTTGTGCTGACTTGGACATTTTATTCTCGTTATTTTTTAAAATATTTGTGATAGGCATTGTTATGCCTCCTGTTCTTTGCTTATGCGAAGCATGGCTCTTTTATAACGAAGAGCTTTAAAGGCTTCGCGATGAGAAAAAGTCAGATATAGTTGTCAAAGAGCACCCTTCAAAAAAACCGGTGAACCGGATTTTCTGAATGATTCGATCCAGATTGGCTAGTGGTGCCTCTCAGGCAGGTGACACCGGAGTGGTAAAATCAAGATCGCCGTGTTCTTGGTGGTGGACTGTTAGCCCACAGCGGCGTCAGAATGTTGCTGTGCAGACGGGCATAGGTTTCAAGATCTGTTAAGCTCCTTGAATTTTAACTCTTCCTGGATTATAGAGGTAATAGCGTGCCATGTATTGGCTGGAAAAAGACCCCTAAAATACAGGTAACTTTTTACTGCGTTGGTGGTCGCTATGGCTTAATAAAGCGTTTTATAAAATCGTAGTAATCAGCATAGGCGCTTGTCTTGCTGTATCCGCTCACGTCAAATTCTCTCTCGATTAACTTTGCAGCTGGCTCCCATACGCTTGTATCATCGTTCTTGCCCGTGGTATAGCGCCGCTTGCCCGACTCCGTTCTCTCGTTTAATAGTCTTATTACAATGGCAAATAACTGGCATTGCAGCCCTCCAAAACGTTTTCGGCGCTTTGCAGAACTGCCGCCCGTTTTCCAGTGCTCAAAGTCTTTTTTCTCCCCGCAGGTTATTGGGCCCAATGCTGCTGCCAGCCGTAGGCGTATCCATGCAGGGGCAACCAGTCCGAAAGCTAAAATATTCTGGATTATATGCATTAACTCTAGTTCCGGCATGGGCTTGTCAGTGCTGATCTTCTGCTTTATCAGTTCGGCCCACGCGCGTTGATCTTCCGCTGAACAACGAAATGGGTCAAGCCGGTATTGCAGCTCTTGCCAGCCTTCTGAGCCAGGCACATGCTTTTTCAGGGCGCTAATAAGGTGCTTTATAATTGGTTTTCGGCGCTTATCTTCTGCTATTGCGTCGTCCCTAGTGTCTGTCCACGGGTTGAAAGGTAGTTTCATGTGTTACCCCCTGTATCTGTGTTTTTCTCTCAGCACTTGAATGTCTGGCTTGTTGCTGGCCTTGATTTCATCAAGATAGTTGCCCACGCCCGCTGCATCGTTTATGCCCGCTGACGTGGTATTCTGTTATATTTCTGGAGCAGGAATAGACCATATTTATGCATTTTATCGAACCAGTGATGCAGGGTTTCTTTCTAGGCATATGGGGGAAGACTACCAGAGGGTTCTGGCGTTGGCAAGCAGAGTTACTGCTTTCGTTCCTGGAATAGCTTGCAGAAGGCTGGATGTATTTTAGGACTGATGATATGATAGCGAGGTATGTTTTCGTGACAGAAATACGTGTGACAAAATGTGTGACGTTTTTGCCATGATACGTTGTTGAGAGGCTCTGCCTCCGGAGCAGAAGGCCAGGGGTTCGAATCCCTTTGGGTGCGCTTTTGCTTTTAGGGCATCCTGATCCGCATCAGCAGTGGAGTCAACGTTCAATCAGGTCGAGAATAAAATCGATGCTGCTGCCCTGCGTCTTAACTGTTTTTTCAAGTTCTGCCAGTCTAACGCTGAACTCACCATGAATGGCTGCTATAGCTCTCATTCTTACAAACGCTCTCATAATTTCAATGTTAACCTTTATTGCAACCGGACTGTTCAGGATGCCTGATAACATGGCCAAGCCCTTTTCTGTAAAGGCGTATGGCAGATATTTGATATTATAGCCTTGCCTGGTTTTCAAGGTACCATTTTGGCACCTTGAATTTTCTGCCTCTTCCTTTGTCAGTTCGAACATAAAATCAACGGGGAAACGATCTATGTTGCGTTTAACTTCGCGCTTCAGCGTTTTGGTTTCGATCTGGTATAACTCTGCCAGATCAGAGTAGAACATGACTTTCTGGCCGCGAATGGTATAAATGCGGTTTTATTTTGCGGGCCGGCTGGAGGTCAGAAACAGCGCTGCTTCTCTTTCTTCAGACAGGTGCGATTGCACTGGTAGCAGATTTCGTTGGTCAGATAGCCACCGGCAAAGAACTCGCGGAAATTCTGCAGGGTCGTTTCGGCAATGTTGTGCATGGCTTCTGCGGTAAAGAACGCCTGATGCGAAGTGACCAGGACATTCGGAAAAGTAAGCAGCCGCGCCAGCACATCGTCGGTGATCGGCTCGGCTGATTTGTCTTCGAAGAAATATTCACTCTCTTCTTCGTAGACGTCAAGCCCGGCGCTCCCGATGCGGCCGGTTTTGAGCCCATCGATAAGTGCCGGGGTGTCTATGAGCTTGCCGCGGCCGGTGTTGATTATCATGACCCCCGGTTTCATCTGATCGATCGCTCTGGCATCGATCATGTGGGTAGTTTCAGGGGTCAGCGGGCAATGCAGAGAGATGACATCAGAAGCGGCGAATAGCTCGGCCAGGCTTTCATAGCTGATTCCTGCCAGGCCGGCGTATTCCAGGTCGGGTCGCGGGTCATAGGCGAGAACCCGCATGCCGAAACCTTTTAGAATCGCAATCAGACAGCGGGCAATCTTGCCGGTCCCGACAATGCCGGCTGTGCGGCCATGCATATCGAAACCGAGCAGGCCGTTGATGGAAAAATTGCCCTCGCGGGTGCGCATCCATGCCTTGTGGGTCTTGCGATTCAGGGTCAGCATCATCGCGACGGCATGCTCAGCCACTGCATAGGGTGAGTAAGCCGGGACGCGCACCACATGAATCCGCTCGAAAGCAGCTTTGAAATCGACGTTGTTATAGCCGGCGCAGCGCAGACCGATGATCTTAACGCCTCCAGCCACCAGTTTGTCGATAACAGCAGCATTCAGATCATCGTTTACAAAGGCACAGACGCCGTCGTAACCGGCTGCCAGTTCAGCGGTCTGAGAGTTGAGCCTGGTTTCAAAATAGCTGATGTCAAAGCCAAAGCTGCGGTTGGTTTCGTTGAAAGATTTGTGGTCGTAAGGCCGGGCATCAAAAAAGGCGATTCGCTGCTGCATCGGTAAGGCCTCCTGTTTTGTAAATGATACTAAATTACAGGCATAATATATTTTATTCAGCCGAAAAGTCCAGTGATATTCAGTGACTGGCACAGCAATTATGATCAGGCCGGATCAATATAGTTCATTTTTTTCGACAAACGGGTTGATTGTTTAAACCTGCATAAATAGCTAAAATCAGGTCATCAAATCTGAACGAAGGAGTTCGAAAATGAATAAAATTGCTTTGATGATTATGATTCTCCTGGTTTCTTGTGCAGGCCTTGTTTCTGCTGCCGATTCGATCGAAATCACTCCGGTGAAATTTGAAGAGGTCGATGCCGGAATGGCTTACAATGTTGCAAAAGTTCCGGTAGAAGATCCGGAATCTATGGTTGGTGCAAGGATTGCGATCGTTGCCGCCCATGGTTTTGAAGAAATCGAAGCCCTCTATCCGATCGACTATTTTCTCTCAAGAGGCGCTGAAGTAGAAATCATTGCACCTGACTGGATCAAAGACCGGGTAATGGCCGTAAAATTTCTCAAGCCCTCAGTCTGGATTCCTGTGACAAAGAACATCTCTCAGGCTGTGGTGACCGATTATTGCGCTGTGGTAATTCCCGGTGGGGCATGGAACCCGATTATCATGCGCACTGACCAGCAGATTATCTCTTTCATTCAGGAAGCCCATAAAGCCAACAAGCTCATCGCTGCAGTCTGCCATGGCCCTCAGGTGCTGATCAGTGCCGGCCTGGTTAAGGGAAGAGCGATAACAGGTGTCGGCGATATCAGAGTTGATCTCGCCAATGCCGGCGGTGAAGTAGTTCATGATCAGCCGGTAGTCGTCGATGGCAACATTCTTACCAGCCGTGACCCCAACGATATGGCTGAATTCAGCAAAGGCATCGAAACTTACCTGAAGAAGAATCTTGCCTTCTGCCGCTCGCAGGAAAAAGATTCTGCAGCAGGCCTGTCGGTTTCGGCCTCGATGCAGAAATCGGGTTCATGGTCGACGGTCTGTGAAGTCTGCAAAGGAACCGGCAGACTCTACGGCGGCCCTGGTTACTACCCCTATGATTGTCACAACTGCAAGGGAACCGGCAAAGTTGAAACCCAGAAGCCACCGGTAAGCACCGACCACTGAAAAGACAACCTGAATCGAGATTGCCAGGCTGAAGCGGGCGATCTCGATTCAGACGGTTTTTCGTTTGTTTTTCAATTGTAATCAGAGTAAAATTTTTCAGAGGCTTAAACGAATGACAGTAAAAAATGTTCTTACCTGTGAGCACACCAGACTGATCGAGCGCAATGAAAGTTTTGGACTCTACCTGTTCAGTGCCACACCTGATCATGATCTGCATCTTGAATTCAAGTCGCGCAGTCTGGCAATTTTCGTCTGTCTCTCGGGAAGGCTGGTAAGCAGTACTCAGACTCTCAGTTACCACCTGAGCGAAAATCTTATCTCATTCGCGCTCGAGCATGACTGCAAAAAGGCGGTGCCGGCGGGAGTTTTTACAGAATTTCTGGTGATAACCTTCGGCCGTGAAACGCTGGAATCATTGATCAAGCTGGCCAGAGAAGATGTCATTCTGACGATGAGCCATTTTACTTCGTGTCAGTGCACTGTTCACAACTGCAATTCAGATATTCTCAACCTTTCCCGCAAGCTTCTCAAGGAAGCGACAGAAAAATACTGGGGCCGTGAGCTCAATCTCGGGTTCATTTTTCAGGAACTGCTGATCTGCTTCATTCGCCTTTTTGCCGCAGATAAGGAGCAGGCGGTCGATAAGACCGTCAGTTTGGCCAGACAGCAGCTCGAAGCTTCCATAAAGCATGATTTGAATCTCGACGATCTGGCAGACTATTGCGGCGTGTCAAAAAGCCATCTTTGCCGGGTATTCAAAAAGGCAACCGGGCAAACGATCAGTCAGTATTTCAATGCCTGTAAAATCGATGCGGCCTGTACTCTGCTTGGCGAAAGCGGCCTTTCTATTGAAGAAATTGCCATTCAGTCAGGATTCAACAACCCAAGTTACTTTTTCCGGGTTTTCAAAAAACAGACTGGCAAACTGCCTCTCGAGTGGCGAAAAACCTATTCTCTGGCGCATGACCTGAAGAGAATCAAGGTTAAAACCACCTATACAAAAGCTCACTGAAAATTACTCAAAACGATGAAATTGCCTCGCCGCTATGTTCTCAGCCGTAATCCATTTGATTACAGAAGCGGGTTTCAGGAGTATCTCGCTTTTTTGTGAACACTGGTATCATTCTCTTTCGGGGGCGATTGCTTCGTCACCGCTCGCGAAGCAATCGCATTCTAGATACCTGCGATTGCCGCGTCGCTACGCTCCTCGCGCAGGCCAGGATGGCCAAGTGCCGGTGAGTCGCCGGAGTGCGAACGAACCGGCCAATGACAGGTTCAAGCGAATTTTTCAATACATTTTTGTATAATAAGCACAATTACTTTACGGCAGCGGGCGGTTCTGCTATATTGCAGCGGTACATAACAGCTCGTAACTAATACATCCCGAAGGGGAGGTTTTTGCCTTGAACAGGAAAAAGGAACAGGTTGTAATCACCGTGCTCGGCGCCAACAAGCCTGGCATTCTCGCCGGCATCACCAAAGCCATTGCCGATTCAAACGTTAACGTCGAAGACGTCAGCCAGAAAATCATGCAGGATCTCTTTGCTCTGATGATGATGACAGATTTTTCAACGGCAAACTGCAGCTTTGAAGACTTTCAGAGCCGCATGCAGGCCGTTTCTGAGCAACTGCGCGTCAAGGTTTTCATTCAGCACGAAGACGTATTCAGATTCCAGCACCGGCTGTGATGGAGGCCCCAAATGCTTTTCTCTCTTGAAGAAGTCATCGAAACCATCAGTGCCGTCGGGGTCGAAACCTTCGATATCCGCACGATCACCTGCGGTATCAACCTGATGAGCTGCGCTGATTCAGACGTTCACAAATGTGCCGACAAGGTTTACGAAAAAGTGGTGCGCGTCGCTCATGAAGTGGTGCCGGTCGCCCGCAAACTCGAAAAAAAATACGGCATTCCGATCGTTAACAAGCGTATTTCAGTAACTCCGGTGTCATTTCTGGCCGGGGCTTTTACTGAACCGACCGCAGTGCCGATTGCTCAGGCCCTCGATAAAGCGGCCAAAGAACTCGGCATCGATTATGTCGCCGGTTTTTCGGCTCTGATTCCCAAGGGCGTAACCCGCGGCGATCAGATTCTTCTCAATTCGATAGCTGATGCGCTCTGCTGCACCGACCGCGTCTGTTCAAGCGTCAACATCGGCAGTTCACAGGCCGGCATCAACATGGACGGCGTTTATCGCATGGCTGAGATCATCAAAGAAGCTGCCGAACGCTCACGTGACAAGAATGGTCTTGCCTGCGCCAAGCTCGTGGTTTTCTGCAACGCTGTCGAAGATAATCCGTTCATCGCCGGTTCATTCATGGGCCCGGGCGAAGCCGAAGCGATTCTTAACGTCGGTATTTCCGGCCCGGGTGTCGTCAGAGCCGCCCTCGAAAATGCCCAGCACCTGAACTTTGGAGAACTGTCTGAACTGATCAAAAAGATCAGCTTCAAAATCACCCGCACTGGTGAACTGGTTGGGCGCGAAGCATCGCGCATGCTCGGTATTCCCTTTGGTATCATCGACCTGTCGCTGGCACCAACCCCGGCAGAAGGTGACTCGATTGCCGATATTCTCGAACTGATGGGTCTCGAAAAAACCGGTTGCCACGGCACCACTGCCGCACTGGCCATGCTCAACGATGCGGTCAAAAAGGGCGGCATCATGGCGGCTACCTACGCCGGCGGCCTGTCGGGCGCTTTCATTCCGGTTACCGAAGACGGCGGCATGTGCCGCGCCATCGACGCCGGAGCCCTCAACATTCAGAAACTCGAAGCGATGACCTGCGTCTGCTCGGTTGGCCTCGACATGGTTGCTATTCCCGGCGACACACCCGTCGATGTCATTGCCGGCATTATCGCTGATGAAGCCGCAATCGGCATGATCAACCACAAAACGACTGCCTGCCGTCTTATCCCGGTTCCCGGTATGGATGCCGGCGATGTCGTCGATTTCGGCGGTCTGCTTGGAAAAGGCCCGATCATGGAAGTCGGACGCCATTCGCCTGCGGTGTTTGTGCGCCGCGGCGGGCGAATTCCGGCCCCGGTTCACAGCATGAAGAACTGATACCACTGATAATAAAACAAACAGCCCTGAAACTTCGGTTTCAGGGCTTGTTTTTTGGGGTCAGGAGATTTTTTCCCACGGATGGACACGGATTAACACAGATGAATTTGCGCGGTTGAAGTCTGGTAGAATGGGCTCGATGATCGGGGTGGAGGTATCTTTAGTTAATGCGCGATGAAATACGACTCAGGGCGGTTATAGCAACGGTGTTCATGTTGCTGGTCATGCTGCCGACACTTTTCATCGGCGTCGGGATGCGGCAGATGGATGACGAAGCCAGGCAGAACCGTCTGCAGCTTGCCGAACAGGAGCTTAAGAATGAGTCGCGGGCATTTCAGGCTGATCTCAACGCCCGGATACATATAGAAAAGATAATCAAGAAGGCTGAACGAAGCGCCGGCCTGTCGTCACCTTCTCTCGAAAAGCCGAAATTTACGCCCGGTATTGACCCGCGGATTTTTCATGCCGGCACTATCGACGAACTCAGGGCCCTGTATTGTGATATCAGTGGGGTTGAGCCATCGATGATGGTCGTTTTCGGTGTCGATCTTTATAACATCTGGACCTGGTTTTCTCAGGCGCTCGACGATATCGAGTCGCATGACCGTGAGAGGCTGGGGCAGCTGCTGAGCATGACGCTGGCTGAGCAGGCCGGAGATTTTGTCAGGGCCGACGACAGCAGACCTGATGCTGAACAGCGTTATCATGAAATAAGACGTCTGGCCATGCGGATTGACGGCGGCCCGACCCAGAGCTATTTCGCCGTTATGGGCAGACTGTTTTCCGACATGATTTATCAGTTGCCTTTCCAGGGCGGCTGTTACGAAACGGCAACCCGCAAACGCGGTGACTGCAGACTTTTTGCTTATTACCGGCGCGTCAAGGACGGTCCGAAGATAATGGGCGGCTATTTCGTGATGTTTACCAGCCGCCATTTTCCACCGGAAAAACTGTTGCAAGATTCATTGAAATACAGTGCTGAAGGTTTTGCCAGAACTTATCTGAGCCGGCCGCCAATTGACCCGGGCAAAGTGTTGCTGCGCGGCCATCGACTGATGATCGAGTCATCGATTCCGACAGAGCTGATTGGTTATAACTCGCTGTTCAAAAGACAGGCAAGACTGCCGGCAGGTCTGCAGACTTCGTATGACATTTCGGCCATAATGGCCGGGTCGGCTGCCTTCAACCGCTCTCTGCAGTCCGCGCAACTGCTGCTGTTTCTTTTCTGTCTTTTTATTGCGGCGTATTTCGTTCTTTTCGGGTTTCCTGACCTTTTGCGGCTGCGGCTGCGCATGCTTTTGTCGATCAGTCTGGCGGTTCTGATGCCCTACACGATTCTCGGGCATGTTTCCCTGCGCCTGCTTGACCGCATCGAAAGCCTCGGAAGCTTCGAACTGCGTGCCGATGCCGAGGGTCAGATGCAGAGACTGCACAGCTATTATAACGACCAGCGTCAGCAGCATCTTCTCCAGATGCTGAAAATCAAGAACCGACTGATCGATGTGGCTGCCAGAAGCGGCGATGAAATAATGAACCTGCACGCCCATCATGTCGTTGTGCCGGGAACATTCGTCGATGTGGTCTTTTTCCGCAATGACGGAATTGCCAGGTCTTTCAAGGCACGTGCCATCAATGATCTGGAGATCGCCAAACTCGAGCAGTTTCTTTCGGTCAAATTCCTCGAAAATCTTGGTTGCCTCGATGCTCAGGCGCCTCAGATCAAAAAACTTCAGGAGATGACGAGTGTTGCTGACGGCATGATGGATACAGTTCGCCGTGATTATTTTGAATACCGGGCTTTGAAATACGAAGCCAACGAAAGCAACGATCTGAAGAGGTTTGACGATTTTTCGCGGGCGATCTGGTTTTTGATACCAGGGTCGGGCACCGGTTCGCTGCCGGTTTGTGCCATGGCTTCAACAGTTGTCAGTAATCTAAACTTCATTATCTTCGGCCCACACGAATTCGATCCGGGCATATTTTCAAATAGTTCCGGGCGTAATCAGCACCACTTTCTCATGGGCCACCGGCGGCATGATGACATGGTGCTGCGCTGGTGGCCAGACTATGTCAGCCCTGATCACGGTCTCAAGGAACTTCTCGACAAGGCCGCTGCCGGGCGCGTCAGTACCGGTGAACTCACCGGCGCTGGCGGCTATTATCGTTATGAAAAGCAGCGTTTCAATGAAAATGATCTGATGGTCTATTCCGGTATTTCAACGAGTTCGCCAGACCTGATGGTTGCTCTGCTGGTCTGGGTGTTTCCCTTTCTTCTGCTGGCGTTTGCTCTGACATCACTGTTGCTGTTCGCCGATGCTCTTGAAGCGCTTTTCATCAATCCGGTTAAGGGCATCGGGCAGGCAGCCGCCGCCGTTGCTGGCGGTGATTACCACAATCGCCTTGTGCTCGAAAAGACCGATGAGTTTTCGCTGCTTGCCGACGCATTAAATGACATGACCAACGGTCTGGCGCAGCGCGATAAAATGCGGCGCTTTGTCTCTGAGAATCTTTACGACCGTCTTGGCACCGCCTCCGGCTTGAAGGAGATGAGTTCGGTGCAGAATTCTCGCGTCACGATGCTTGCCTGCGACATTCGCAGTTTCACTACTCTCAGCGAACAGCATGACCCGCAGCAGATCGTCAGTCTGCTCAACGATTATTTCACGCGCATGGAAACCGCCATCAAAAGCCATGGTGGTGTCATCGAGCGCTTTGTCGGCGATGCGGTGATGGCAGTTTTTTATGCCGGCGGGCAAAAGCCGGCCGAAGTCGGTGCGGTCGAAGCGGCACTCGAAATGCGGCGGCAGCTGGCAGAACTCAACCAGGAACGGCGTAACCTCGGTCTTTTCACGGTTGAAAATGGCATCGGGATTGCAACCGGCGAAGCAGTATCCGGTATTGCCGGCAGCGAGGGCGGCCGTATGGTTTTCGCCGTTCTCGGCGAGGTCACGCAGCGGGCCGAAACTCTTGAAAGCCTGACAAAAACAGTTACATCGAAGGTGCTGGTCTGTGGCGAAACCGCTGCCAGGCTTGCCGCTCTTTTCGATTTCGGTAAATCTATCGATACGCCGACCGGCCAGGTTTTTGAGCTCTGCGGTCGACGCGGGTCAGGGGGCGTTTATGGCTGAAAAAAGCATAAATATTCGTCGCCGCCTTTCTCTGGCATCACTCACTCTCGCCTGGTTCACGGTTTTTGCGGTGCCGGCAGTATTTCTGCAGGTAAGTCTGAACTATCTGTTCGAAATTACCCTGCAGGCCAATCGTCAGGCTGCGCTTGCCACCCTTCCGGGCGAAATGAACAGCTTCAGACGTGATCTGAAGGCCGAGGCCTTTGTCGAAAGAAAACTCAATGCTTTCTTTGCCGGGCACAGCGACTTTCGCAGCGGCGCTTCGGCAACCGCCGATATTCTCAGCCGTACGACCGGTTTGAGGGTCGCCGCTGTCGTTACCCACTCAGAAGATTCTGGTGAAGTTGATGTCGTTGTTGCCCGGCATGTTCAGAAACAATTGCCGGTTCTGCCGCGTAATCTGCTGCGTCGCTATCTTGCCGCAGTCAATCAGAACCCGGCGATTGCCGACCGCCGGGCCCGTAAAGATGCCGATACCTTTTTGCGGCGCCAGTTTGGTCTGATTTCTGAAATTCCACTTGAGCCGGGCCGGGTCTGTCGTGTGGTTTCGGCAAAGCTCGATGGCCCTGCTTTCTTTTTTTATCAGCCGCCACCGGGTAATCAGAGCAAGGTTTCGGGGGGCTGTCTGGTGATTCTGCGTGGTCGAGATCTCGATCAGCGGCAGATTCTGTCAGATGCCGCAAAAATGCCGGCCAGGGGTGTCAGGCGCAGTTTCAGCCACCTGAGAATCGCTCTTGATGGCGATAAGCCGCTGACCAGAAAAATTATGACCGATTATCGTGCAGACGCAGATGGCCAGCACATGGTGTCGACCTTTCCAGATACCGCCATTGTCGACCTGATTCAGGATGGTGGTCTCGCTCCGAAGAACCTTGAAAGGGTTCTTGCCCGTCTGCCGCTGCTCAAAGTTTCTGTGCCGATATCTGAGCTGCAGCATCCGCTTGCCGGCCGGGCGTCACTCATTTTCTTCTTTGCCCGGCTGCTGGCCTGCCTTGGCGCAGTATTTCTGCTGCGGCTGTATTTCTTCGGCATCGACTTCAAAATGGGAATCAGGCCGAAGGTGCTGCTCGGCACTGCCGTAATGCTGCTGCTGCCGGTCTCTCTGCTGCTCGCCGGTCTGATCACCTGGAACCAGTTCAACCGCGTTTATGGCTGGTATCAGGCTGAAGAGCTTCAGAGGCTCTATTTTAATGAGCTGTATGATGGTTTTTTCCATTATCTGACGGCTTTGCAGAAGCATACTCTGCAGGTTGCGGCCAGACTTGAAAAAATGCGTGACCGTGAAGACAACGAATATTTGCAGGTTCTCAGGGAAGGGCTTGAAAAATCGGTTGCTTCAGACATATTTTTCGATCTCGACCAGGGCAGTCGTCTGCATATCAGTTCAACAAAGTATTTCCGGGCGCTGGCCAAGGAAGAGGAATCTGGTCGTCGTCTGGTTTCTTCGGCTATTCTCAATGCTTTCGATCGCAGCGGCAATTTTGTGATGAATCAGTCACGGAGCGAGGAGCGGGAACCCGGAACCGTCGATTCGTCTTTTGTGAACGAAATCTGCAGCCGCTGGGGCCGGCCGTTCAAGATGATGCGCATGAATTCCGGCAATCGTTTTTCGACCGCGTTTGTGTTCAATGCCGATAAATACAGTCTATTTGGGTTGCTTTCTTTTAATTACCATGACAACAACCTGATTCGTGACTACATTGTCAATCACTTCCGGCCCTCAGAAAGATTTTCCGGGGTTGCCGGGCGGTTTTTCGAAGTGGTTCGCGGCGATGCCGGTTATCATCTGGTGGGTCTGACCGATGGCCGAATTCTTCGCAACGCCGGTTTGCTCGAAAAGATCGATCTTGCCGAAAACGTCGAGGGTTTTGTCTGGCGCGAAAAAGACAAAAACCTGCTGCAGATACGCTGGTTTAACGATTACCCGCTGGTAATGCTTGTTGGTTCAGAAGTTTTCCCAACCGGGTCGGCAGCCTGGGTTTTGCCAGGTATTCTTGTGGTTTATGGGCTTTTGTTGTTGCTTTTTGTCTATCTGGTCTTCGAATTGATCTATTTGCGGCCATTGCGCGAGTTCATCAGAGTAACCGGCGAGGTCGGCCGCGGCAATCTGCAGGTCGGGGTGCAGTTGCACGCCAATGACGAGTTTGGTGACCTGAAAAACGTATTCGCCGGCATGATTCAGGGTCTCGAACAGCGGCGCAAGCTGGCGCATTTCGTCTCACATGATGTTCTGACCGCCGTCGAAAGCGATTCTGATGCCGAAATGGCGCCCGGCGGGGTGAGGGTGGCGGCTACCATTGTATTCATGCAACTGCAGTCATTCCCGCACCTGATGCCTGAAGAGCGTTTTGCGCTTTTGGGCCGGTTTATCGGTGCAGCCGACCGTATCGCCAGTACGTGCGGCGGGGTTATCGACAAGGTTATCGAAAATACGCTGATGCTGGTTTTCCGTTCTGCCACTGCCGGGGCAAATCACAGTCTGCAGGCCTGCCGCGTTGCTCTTGAACTGGTATACGTCATGCGCGATGCCGGTTACTGCGTGCGTGCCGGTATCGCCAGCGGCAACGTCGTTTCGGGCCGTATCGGCTCAAGGCTTGGCAAACTCGATTACACGGTTATCGGTGACACGGTGAACCTGGCGGCAAGGCTGAAGGCCGAGGCGGCGAAGGCCGGTACGACCGGCATCGTCGTCGCCCCTTCCACGATCAGGGGCTTAAGGGGCCAGGGCCGCGTCGCTTATATCGACCGGGTCGAAATCAAGGGCAAAAGCCGCGAATACCCGCTTTATGAGCTTCTTGAACTGCGTTGAACCATTTGAATCAGTGGAATACTAAAGTTCTTATATCATCCATACTTTGGCGGTGGCGGCGATTTTACCCGATTGACTTTCGGTTGTGGTGGAAACAACCTGCGGCAGTCGATGCTTAAACCGGCAAATTGCGCAATCTCGATCTGCGCCTGATCGTCATAAACGTCTTCGCGCCCGAATAATCCGTCTTTGCCAAGCTTGTAGACTCTAATCAGGCGGTCGACGGGGTGAATCAGCCAGAACTCTTTAACCCCGGCTTTTTCATAGATTGAGCGTTTGAGAATGTTGTCGCGCGAGGCGGTCGAGGGCGAGATGATCTCGACCACTAGATCTGGTGCGCCGACGATACCGCGTTCTTCGATTTTCTTCGGGTCGCAGACTACCATAATGTCGGGCTGTACAACGGTAAAGACTTCTTCGGCTTTGCTGGCATTTTTCGTCAGCAACACGTCAAGGGGCGCTGCGAATACTTTGCATGGTTTATTTTCAAAGAAATTCGCAAATACTCTTGCCAGCTCCATCGAAATGCTTTGATGTAATACATCTGGTGAAGTCATATCAAAAACTTCACCGTCGATTATTTCGTAACGTTTGTCGTCATTCCACTTCAGATAATCGGCATAAGAATACTTCTTTTGCTTTTTCTTGGCAGATCCCGCCATACAAACCTCCGCTCAGCGTTTTTTGAATTATACAACACCTCTATACAAAAGCTCATTGTGAATTACTCAAAACGGTGAGATTAGCTCAGAGCTGGCTTTTTAGCCATGGATGGCTTTATGTCTTTGCGCCACAGGAATGGCGCGCAAAGGCTATGCCTTTGGCATACGCTTCATCACGCTGTTCCTCGCAATGACGATATTTAAACGTGTCATTGAGAGCGCCGCGAAGCAATCGCATTCTAGATACCTGCGATTGCCGCGTCGCTACGCTCCTCGCGCAGGCCAGGATGGCCAAGTGCCGGTGAGTCGCCGGAGTGCGAACGAACCGGCCAATGACAGGTTCAAGCGAAGTTTTCAATACCATTTTGTATAACAAATACCCCAAAACGGTTCGCGCCATGACAAACTGCCAGGTATCGTCTCTGGTGAAGCCGGGGTTGTTCTATGGCAGACTTTGTGGTTATGCAGTTTCAATAAGCAGTTGACTTGTAAAATTTTGTGTCAGTTGCATCGTAGCCGGTCAGGCGATAGCGTGAGAGCTGTACGACCTTACGGGCAAAATTGATTTTGCATTCAGCGATGATCTGGGCGGTGAAAGTCGCCAGAACGTAGGTCTTTGTGCTGTCGTAGGTCAGAAAACGCCCCTGCGATTTGATGATGAATTTTGACGGGTCAGCGACTGCTGTAGCGCTGGTGGCCGGGTAAGAGGTCACCCTGAAATGATATGGCGGGCTGGCGCTCTGGTCATCGACAAGGTAATTAGTGAGTTGCTTGTTCAGAAACAGCCAGTCCGATGGTACCGAGGCAACCAGCGTCTTCACTTTGGTATTGTTCCAGGAGGTGCCTGAGGGCATCTGGATTTCTGACCAGTTCGAGTTACTGAATGAAGTTATGTAAGTTCGGCTGGCACAGGCGGCAACAGAGTTTTCGAACATCGATTTGTTGGTCTGGGCAACTGCAATGGCATAGTTTATCCCCGAAAAAGCCGCATCTACAGCTCTATCGGTATGGTCCACCATGGTTTGCACTTCAATTTCGGTCTGCACCATTTTCATATAGGCTGTCGATACGCTCATCAGCAGGCCAAAAATGAGCAATACCATGATTGTGCCGGCCATACCACGGGTTGTGCCGCTATTCTGCATTTTTTCAGCCTCCTGCGCCTGGCGCGGTCAGCACAATGGTTTCGCTGCTGATCAGTTCGCGGTCGTTAAAGTCGATATCACCGTCAGAATCTGTGTCTTCGGTCGCCTCTTCGTCACTGCGAACCTGCAGTTTTATGGTAAAGGTCCAGGTCGAAATGCGCTCGACCTGAAAAAGGCTGATGTTACGGGCGATGCGGGTATTCCAGGTGCGCATCTTGTCAGGGTCACTGCTGTCGATGATGCGATGAAGAACATGATCACTGCCGGGAAAACCGATCTTCATGGTTTCGGTTACACCTTGAAGATAGTAACCCAGGCCATTTTCTATGGTCAGACCGGTCGATGCTACCGGATGAATGACTTCTTTCGCATTGAGCAGATCCTGTTTTATCAGGTCAAAGGCAAGCCTGGTATAGTTTTCGGCGGCAACCTTGCTCTGTCCTTTCTGCCAGACCAGTGACCCATACTGAATATAGGCGATCACCGAGACCATCATCATAGTCATGACGATAGTTGCGGTAAGCACCTCAACAAGTGTAAAAGCTCTGTTTTTCGCCATGATCACCATAAAACGTCAGCCTCTGCATCTCCGTCGTCATCGGCGGCATATGATTCGGATGATAACACTCCATAGGCGTTAAGATAAACCCTGATGCGGGAACTGCCGTATTCGAACAGAACAAAGCATTCCCCCAGTCTTTTTTTGTTAGCTTCGCTGATTCCGGTGCTGTCGTGAGTCATCAGACAGCCATCCGGCCAGAAATAGATGATACGTGGCTGCAGATAAGCTTCTCTGGTCACTACCACCATAGGGTCAATGCTGTTTTCTTCGTTTTCCAGAATGCTTTCCCAGTTCAGGCTGTCGTAACCTGCATCGGTTAGAACGGTGCTCAGATCTGGTGGGGTGGCGCCGTTGAGATAGTCGGCGTGAATCTGAACCTTGTAAGCATCACCGCCGGGTGAAAAGATCAGGCGATGCAGTGCCTGTTCCTGCATGGCCTTGTATTTGCCGAGCCTGACGTTCTGCACCAGAATCTCGGCTTCGGCTTTGACCCGCTCTGATGAATAGAAATTGGTTATCGCCGGCAGAACGATGCTGCTGACCACCGAAATGATCGCCATTACCGTTATGATTTCCATCATCGTGAAAGCGCGCCTTGCAGTCACCCGTGTCATCGCGGGCGCCGCGAAGCAACTCTTTAGCGATGTCATTGCGAGCGCAGCGAAGCAATCGCAAACTTCAAAAATACGATTGCTTCGTCGCTCTGCTCCTCGCAATGACACGCTGAAGATTGTCATTGCGAGCGCAGCGAAGCAATCGCAAACTTCGAAAATACGATTGCTTCGTCGCTTCACTCCTCGCAATGACACGCTGAAGTCAGTCGTCGCGGGCGGCAGCAAAGCAATATCGGGTTTAATCATAATGGCGGATCTTTGCATCATGGCGTGTATTTGATGATTGTGGCACTGTTATTGGCTATCGCTGTGCCTGAACCGCCGATCAGGTAGATGGCTGAACCGCATGGCACAGCCGACATGGCGTAGGTGGTCGTTTTGGGCAGGTCTGGCAACTGGCGTATTTCAGTGGTATCCGGATTCCAGGCGTAGGCTGTGGTTAGAGCAGAACCAGCACCTACCGTTAATTCGCCTCCAAAAACGAATATCTCATCGCCAAACGAACACACAGCAGCTTTGTGGCGGCGTATTGCCGATGGCATTGTCTGTGGAAGCCACTCATTCTGATCGAAATCGAATCTTTCACAGTCTGAGAGAATCGTCGTGCCGCTGGCACCACACATCCGCCAGACCTTATTTTTGTGCCAGATCAGAACATGCCCTGATACTGCAGATTTTAAATCTGGTAAAGAGCGGCTGATTCCGAGTGAATAGTCTGTCTGAGAATTGAAATAATGAAAACCGTGCGGCCAGTAGACAAGACTGGTAGCCGTTGCCGAAGTGGTTGTCGGGCGACCGCCGGCTATTACAATGCCGTAAGGTGTCAGGCAGGCGGCGTTTTCCTGAACTTTTATCGGTGCCAGATTGTCAGTCATGGTTTTGGTCATGAAAAACTGTTCTTCAGGGGCTGCAACCGCGGTGGTGCTGTAGAACTCAAGTTCTTTGACTTCGATTTCATCGCCGGTGGTTGAAGTTATGAAGATGCGATAATGCTGATAATTGTTGCTGTTGTTAAAGTAGAATGTGTTCCAGACGCCGTTCGACGGGTTTCGGGTGGTGGTGGCGCCGCCGGTTAAAAGTGGAATTGCCGTCCATGTGGTGGTATCTGAACTCCATTCAAGCTTAAAATCTTTGATGCCGTCATCGTTGCCATATTGGCAAAGAATTCTGACTACATTGACATTGTCAGCACTGCCGAGATCCATGGCAATCCATTCACTCCCAGGAAAATTACGGTCAGAGTCCCATTCACTGCTGGTTGAGCCGTCGAAAGCCTTCCAGCCAGGCTCGCTGCCGGAGGAATAGCTGGTGCTGACGGTTTTGCCGTCTTTAATAGTTGAGGTCATGCCGCTTGGGGAAATTTTTCTGAGGTTTGCATTGATCAGAATCATTTCGCGCACACACCAGAGGCTGCCGCCATGGTTGGAAGTGGCGGTAAATTTATAATAACGATATGGATTGACGTTGGTGAAGAAGTTGTGGCGATATTCGGTTGAGCCTTTGGGTACATTGCCGCTGGTCAGTGCAGTCCAGTTAGTGTTATCAGTGGATCCATAAAAGGAAAAATCATTAACGCCGTTTTTGGGGTCGTTGGTGTTGTTGTGTATTCTGATACGATTGATGACTGGTGCAAGAACAGCGGCGCCAAAGTCATAAATAATGCTCTGGCCGGCTGAAGTGGCGGCCCAACCGCGGCTGGTGTCTCCGTCGCAGGCTTTCCAGCCGCTTTCATATGTAGAGCCTGTCCATCTGACCGAGCCGGTATGAGTCACTTTATACGGGTAAGGGGAGTCATCATCGGTCATATTGGAGGATACCCAGATGGCAGTTGTTACACCTGTTGGGGGCGGCGGCTGATAAGCAAGAATTTCACCGGTGGTCGGATTGAATTTCTGAACCAGATCGGTGATGCCCGTAGAATCTGAGCCGTTGAAAGTGTATAATTCGCCATCATAGGTGACGGTTGCGTGCTTGGAGATTCTGCGGGTAAGGGTGGCGGCCAGAGGTGTAATGTTGGCGGTATAGGAGGCCAGGGGGTTGAAGCAGTAGATGGTATTGGTTGCCGCACCACTTTCGAGTTGTGAACCGCCGAGAATATAGATGCCGCCGCTGGCAACTGCGGCGTTGTTGATGCCACACAGTGTGTTCGAAAGGGTGGCGACGAATTCATAGCTGCCGCTGGCGGGTGTGGATTTGCTGACATTGAACGGCATGTCGGCGAATACTTCAGGAATTCCCTGGGTGGAAACGGTACCGAGCAGCTGCCCGAACCCGGTCAGACTCGACTGCGGCGACCTGATGTTGCCGTCAAACTTGAATGTATTGGGGTCTGAGATATCTAAGATATAGACTTCTCTGGCATCTGCTCTGCCGTAAATCAGACGCTGCCCGTCATTGCTGACCGTGAGCTGTTTGTTGGTTATATCGACTGACGGAAGATCGATTCTGGTGATCGGGTGCCCGGGCTTGAGGCACCATAGGTCGTCATTAGCGCCTTCAATAATGTAGAGAATCGGATTGGCAAGGTCACGTGAGAATGTCATGCCGGTACTGGAAGTGAATGAGGTGCCGGTAAGAGGGTATTGTCGCAGGCAGACAGGCTGAAATGCGAAAGGCATGGTCGAGGTTGAAGCAATGCGTTGCCAGCCGGCCATGCTCATGGTGTTTTTGTCTGTCGGCGTCAGGCTGGTGCTGGCAACCGTACCTGCGGTCGTTTCGGCGGCCACAGAATAAAGGCCAAGATAGCTGTCGCCGGGCGCGGTAAATTCAATGCCGCAGATAAGCGAGTTATTTACTGCCGTATTCACCAGATCTATCTGCAGGCCTGCGCCTCCTCCAGCAGTTGAAACGACGACGTCGTCGTAGCTTATTACAACGGCAGTGTTGGAAGCGGCAGCGTAGTGAATAATGTCGAAGTTAGAGACTTTTGTAACTCCTTCGATGACGATGTTGAAAAGACGCTGGCCGGTTGAGTCGAAGTAGTTGTCATTGAAATGTAGTTTCACGATTGCCGGGCCATCAGGTACATCTGGAAATGAGTAAGAAAGTGTTCCGTCCTCAATCCATCTATGCTTCTGATAAAGAATTTCAGGTTCGTTGCCTATATTCGCGACTGAAGATGCAAGGTTAACATGGGTGGATCCAGCTGTACAGGGGTCATCCTCCCAGCCTGGGACAGAAACTGGACCGCACGAAATCTTTCTGACGGTTGTGTTGGCACGGCAGGTGTCGATCTGTATCGGTTTCTGCGTGAAAGCAGTCATACTGGCAGGATATTCGAGGTTAGTGCATACCTCGTTAGGATTTTCTGTCACCGGCTTCAGATCGAGATAGAGTCTCGAAAAATCGAGCTGAGAAACCGCCAGCATGTTTGTTTGCGTTTCGGGCCTGAGATAGCCGATATATCGTTTGTTGGCACTGGCCTTTTTAGCATTGTTGGTGCTTGCGGTAAGCGCTGCGTTGATCTTGTAAAAGTAGTTTGCCGGCCAGGTTTTGACGCTTGGCCAGGTATCACTCGCTGTGGTGCAGTCTCTCAGTTTGATGCCAAGCGTGGCAGACGGATTGTTCAATGCAAACGAACAGCTGGCCATGACGTTGTCGAAAGTCCAGGGAACTTTGTTTTCTTTTCGGTAGTCGATCAGCAGGCCATTCTGCTGAGTGAGGCCGGCGAAATTGTTGGCAGAGAAATCATAGAGGTAGATTATGTTAGTATCGCTGGCCGATTCAATGGCCAGATAGCGATCATCAGCGCTGAGAGCCATATTTCGTGAATTGTGCGGCGGAAATTTGTTGGCGGTGCTGTACCAGCGGGCAAAGCGCTCGTATTTGCCGGCATGCGGGCCCCATTTGTGTTTGCCTATCCATTCGAGCATTGAATCGTTCGTGGAAGTATGGCGATAGAGGATCAGAACGCCTCCGTTTTGCATGGTTTCGATATCCTGACCCTGCCACCCGAGAGGAAGGTCGACATCATTCGGATTGCGATAATCAGGAGGAATGGGTGTTGTCGGCAGAGGAACATTGGCCCAGTAACCGTTCGCCCAGGTGGCACTGGGGCTGTAATCCATGCTGATGAACGTTTCGCAGGGATTGTCGATTATGTAGTCTTCGTTCAGAGTAACGACGCCATACATTTTTTGGGCACCCTGGGGCGCTCCGTTCAAAGCCGTTCTTGAACCATAGGTTTCGAAAATATCGAGCCCGGCACGATTCGGCCCAAAACCGACGCGCATTTTTTCGCCGCTGCGGCTTAAGCCGATACAGACGGCAGAAGTTGCCAGGTCGATACGCATGCTTTCAATTGTCTTTCGCTTCATCGGGTTACTTTCGGTCATCATATAGGGATCGGCGTATTCGATGTAGCTTTTGCCGCCATCGACACTGCCGATCAGAAAATAGTCTGCCGGTCTGACTGCCATGTTCACTTCTGACTTGTCGCTCGGGGCAAAGTTGATAGCACGGTCTTCAGGCACTGAGCTTGAATAAGTGTTTGCATTCATTCCGGGAATATCGACGGAGAAAATATTCGGCTTGGTAATATCGTCGAAAACGAATTCACGGCTCTGCGGCGCGAAGAGAACGTAGTTGACACCCGTCTTTTTAACGGCGTCAGGAGTGGCGCGTTTAAAGGCGCTGTATGAATAATCAGTGGTATAAATCGGTTGCGTGCCAAGATCGAGCATGAACATGCCGCCTTTGCCTGCGGCGTCGCTTGGATCCATCATTGCCAGGTAGCGGCCATCACCGCCGAGGGTGATGTCTTTGAGCGCCTTCGAGGCATCGGTTGGAGTTATCGCCGAGTCGCCGAGCTTTTTACCGGTGCGTGAAGAATGCCTGGTAATGATGCTGGCGCCCCAGAGAACGAAAAATTCCTGCCCATCGGGCGAGGTGGCGATGCCTTCGACATTCTCATTGCTGTCTGGGTCGTCGATTGTTTGTGCCTGAGCCATAGGGTTGGCGGCATACATGGGAAAACGGTAGGCAATCTTGGCATCAGTCGGCCCTGAATACAGATAACCATCATTTCCGGCATGCAGAAAGCTGCTCTTGTATTTGTTGGTGATGAATTTTTTCAGAGAACTGGCGATGAGGTGCAGGTTATCCCAGTCGTGGGTGTAACTGGCAACAAACGAGAAAACGGCTTTTTCATCATGGGCCGCGACAAAGCACATTTTGCCGTCAGGCCGAAAAGTTATGCCTCGGTCTTCAGCAGCAACGGTTTTATCATCCTTTTTTACATCGGCGAGTTTGCTTGCATAAGTGCCGAGATTGCTCGGCCCCAGAGTCACAATGCTCGATGGCCAGATCTCTTTGACTTTACCGTAATGAGGGCTGGTTCTATCGATATTCAGGGCGATTATTTTGTATTTGCACTGAATCGCAATGAAGCGCTTGCTTGGATGCACGGCGATGTTCCAGGGGCGGGAATCATCGTTGGCGCCATTATCTCTCGGCTGGGTGCTATCTTTGAGAGGAAGCAGAAAGCTGTCGACCTTGGTGCGCGAAATCGGGTCGATCGAAATAATTTCAACGTTTTTTGGATTGGAAATCCAGATATAATCGTCAGTGAAACTTGGAAGACTCAGTAATGAAAACAGGCTGATCGAATCAGTGGCGATCACGTTGTCGTTCGGTTCGAGCTCAGCGAGTACCGTCACCGCTTTGAGACCGCCGAGACCGGAAAGATAGCTGCTGTTTATGTTCAGGGAACTTGTTCCGAGTTGCAGGTTTTCGTCGACCGAAACCGAGATTTTATAGCTGTAAAGAATACTGGAGACTGTGGCAGTGTTGTATAAAAAAGAGCCTTCACTGGCCACCGGACCGGAAGCGACATTTGTGTCTATTGACAATAACTTCGGTTCAGCAGACTTGTCATAGTAGATATAGTGATAGGAAGTGGAAGTGTCGATGGCGGTATGGTCAAAAGCCCCGACCGAAAGCTCTTTGTTCAGGCGCGACCTGGCCAGAATACGCAGTTTCTCGCGGTGATCGAAACTCTGGGTTTGATCCATGCCGCTTTGCAGGGTGCCAACGACCGGCAGAATGCAGTAGCCGGCGATAACCGTGGCGACAAGGGCTTCTACCAGTGTGAATCCGCGTCTCTTGAGATATGCCCAGAGTTTATTCATGCCTGCTACCCCTTTACAGCATCCCTATAAGAACAAAGAGCAGCAATTTGCGTACCTTCAGGTTTTTGCGTCTGTATACATCGGTTAATCTTCTGATCTGCCCTTCTCTTCATTCTACACCATTTGTCGTTGAAGCAAAAACTTTTTACGTGCTGTCAGGAATTTTAACTGTTAAGGTTTTGCTTGGCCTCTTTCAAGTTGTCGTTTTGTCGGGTAAAATGTTACATACCTGCAATGATTTTGATCTGACGGAGACTTTTATGAAGAAATTATTGATTGTTCTGGTAGTGCTGGTTCTGATGCCGGCAGCTGCCGGCATGGCCCAGAGCCCGTTTGAGGTCAACAATACCGGGTCACAGGCGCAGAAAAAGATTGTGGCGGCCGATGAGCCGCAGTCTCAAAATCCGACCGGCGAACAAAAAGAACTGCGCGGTTTTTTCAAGATTCTCAAAGGCGTGCTCGACGTTCTTAAAGCCGTCGTTGAAGGCATAATTCCGTCAGCCAATGCTGCTGAAGTCGATGAAATGCCTGTTGGAAAAATGGCGGCGACGAATGGCACCATCGCATCAGGAACCCGCCTCGCCTTCAGTGATGTAAAAAGCGCAGAAATCGGTAAGCAGACTGCAGGCCTGCAAAATAGTGGCACTGTCGGCTCTAGCACTCAGGCTGCGACCGGCAGCAAAGCCCCGGCTGCGGTTTCCCCCGACCCAGCAAAAGGAAAAGCTGTAACCACAGGTTCAGCAAAATTCAAGGAATGGTTTAAAACTGCCTGTAACGCTCATTGTGACCAATGGGAATTCCCTGATGTCACCAACAAATATGGCGAAAAAATCACCCGCGAAGATTACATGCGCGCCATCATCTGGATCGAAAGCCGCGGCGTTCACATGAATGGGCGGGGAACACTGACCAAAAGCTGGGCCGGCGCTCAGGGGTTCATGCAGTTGATGCCGAATACCGCCCGTGGTTTGAAAATCGATGCCAAAGACGGAGCGCAGAACCTTAAGGGTGGTGCCAAATATCTTACTGAAATTTTCAACAGCGGTGCCGTCAGCAAAAAGAGTGGTGCTGAAAAGCTGATTATGGCAGCCTGCGCCTACAACCTCGGGCCGTTTTCGAAGAGCATGAAACAGTCCTGGAATGAACTGAAAAGTAACCGCAAAGTGCCGACCGAAACCCGCGGTTATGGGCTGAAGCTGAAGATGTGTCTCGGCCTGGAACTGACTGAAGACGAGCGCAAACTTGTCGAAGAATGGCTGGTTACACCCGGTTATACAGTTGATACTCTCATCGAAGAGAACTACACGAATACCAAAGGCATCGGCCGCTGAGGAAACCGCACATGAAAAGATCGACTTTTACCCGAGCTTCACTGATTATGGCTTTTTTTGCCGGTTCTGTTGCCGCACCTCTGATGGCAGCTTTGTTTGAGCAGAGCGACATTTCAGTCAGCGACAAGGGGCGTCTGGTGCTGGAAATACAACAGGCTGACGACAGCCTGGCCCGTAACGATCGCATTCTGCTGATCAATGGCAGCGATACGGTTGAAGTTTTCGCTTCAGAAGGCCGGGCGATCGAACAGGTACTTGAAGAAGACCTCGACCTTGACGGCGAAAACGAATTGCTGATCCAGATGGATCTCGGCGGGTCGGGCGGATTCAAGGAATTCTCGTTGCTGCAGAGAAAAGAGGGCAGATATGCCCCGATCTGGGAAGAAACAGGCTACAAAGCTGGTGAGGCCAGCATCGAAGACGATGATGGCGATGGCCGGCCGAGTCTCTTCATCAAATACGGCAACACTGAAGTCAAGCCCCCAAAAGAAGAAACCGACGAATTCATCCTCGAAAACGGCATACTGAAAAAGGTCGAATAAAGGGAAATTCTGTGTCTCTGCGCCCTTATCTTTCTCAATCTGCATAATACGGGTTGATCTGCGCCTCGTTCTTTTTGTTATTGATGGCTTGTACAGTCGGTGGTTTCGTGATAAGGTTGACGCGAAACTGCAGGAGGTGCCCAATGGCAGAGGACATCACAACAACCGTCGCACAGCTTACACCCGAACCAAAAATCGATGAGGTCAAAGCGCTTGCCGAGATCAAAGCCGCTCACAAGAAGATTCTCGCGGAAATCGGCAAGGTTTTCATCGGCCAGACGAAAGTCGTCGAGGAAGTGCTCTATGCCATGTTTGCTCAGGGCCATGTGCTGCTGATCGGCGTTCCCGGTCTCGGCAAAACCCTTCTGGTAAACAGTCTGGCACAACTTCTCGATCTGCAGTTCAAGCGGGTGCAGTTCACGCCTGACCTGATGCCGACCGACATTATCGGCACCGAAATCATCGAAGAAAACATGAAGACCGGCGAACGCAACTTCCGTTTCGTTAAAGGCCCTCTGTTCACGCAGATTCTGCTTGCCGACGAAATCAACCGCACGCCGCCGAAAACTCAGGCAGCCCTGCTGCAGGCAATGCAGGAACGCAAGATTACCAGCGGCAGCACCACCTACCAGCTCGCTGAACCGTTTTTCGTGCTGGCAACACAGAACCCGATCGAGCAGGAAGGCACCTACCCGCTGCCGGAAGCACAGCTTGACCGCTTTATGTTCAACGTGCGCATGGAATATCCGCCGCTTGAAGAAGAAATCACGATGGTGCGCGCCACCACCGGTGGCACCATTGGCAATCTCAGCCCGGTTCTCGATGGCATCCGCATCAGAGAACTGCAGGAAATCGTGCGCCGGGTGCCCGTTTCTGACCGCGTGATCCGCTATGCCGTTTCGATTGCCGAAGCGACCAGACCTGGTCGCGAAAAGGCTGCCGGCATCGTTAACGACTATATCACCTGGGGAGCCGGGCCGCGTGCCAGTCAGTATCTGATTCTCGGCGCCAAAGCCCGCGCCGTGCTGCAGGGGCGTTTCTATGTCGCCTGCGAAGATATCAGAGCTCTGGCTTTTGCAGTGCTGCGGCATCGCATCATGCTGAATTTCAGTGCCGAAGCAGAAGGAATCACAGCCGACACCATCATTGAAAAGCTGCTGAAAACCGTACCGGAACCGGCAGCCTGACAAAGCCAATGGAAAGAACCCGGAAGATTTCGCGTTTTCTCGATCCAGAACTGCTTGCGTCCCTTTCCTCGATGGAAATCAGGGCCCGGACAGTCGTCGAGGGCATGGTCGAAGGCCTGCACAAAAGCCCGTTCAAAGGGTTCAACGTCGAATTTTCCGAATACCGCCAGTATGTGCCTGGCGACCCGCTCAAAGACATCGACTGGAAAGTCTACGCCCGCACCGACAAGTTCTATATCAAGGAACACGAAGAAGAGACCAACCTTTCGGGTTATCTGGTCATGGATACCAGCGGTTCTATGTCTTACAAGGGTGCCGGTGGCATGAGCAAGATCGACTACGCTTCGACTCTGGCGGCTTCGCTGGCCTATCTGATGCTGAAACAGCAGGATTCAGTCGGGCTGGTGACTTTTGCAGACGGTTTGCGCAAGGTAATCAGGCCGCGCACCGGCATGGCCCATCTGAAGGCGGTCTGCAGCGAACTCGAAGCGACGAAAGCCGTCGAAGCTACCAATATTGGCGAAAGTCTCGACATGGTCGGCCAGACCATGAAGAAACGCGGCATTTTCATCCTGTTTTCCGATCTCATGGACAACGCGGAAACGATAATCAGAAAGCTGCGCCAGCTGCGCACCCGGCGCCATGAAATTGTGCTCTATCATGTGCTCGACCGGGATGAAATCAGTTTTCCGTTCGACGATACCACCATTTTTCAGGATCTTGAAGACCGCAGCGAGATAACCACCGATGCCTTCACTCTGCGCAGCGAATATCTCAAGCGAGTTCGCGGCCTGATCGGCACTTTCCGGTCAGCATTACGCAAGTCAGGCATCGACTATCTGATCGCCGATACTTCAACCCCGCTCGAAGCCAATCTGCGCAGCTTTTTCACGCGGCGGCAGGCTACAGGTGAGAGGTAAAACATGAGTTTTCTCAGCCCATGGTTTCTGCTCGGTCTGCTGGGCATCGCCGTGCCGGTTTACCTGCATCTGTATTTTCGCAAAACACCGGTGCGAAAAGAGTTTCCCAGTCTGCGACTGATCAGACTTTCTGTGGAATACGTCGCCCGGCGCCGCAAAATGCGCAATCTGCTTTTGCTGGCTCTTCGGGTTATGGTGGTCATTCTTGTGGTCATGGCACTGGCCAGACCATTTTTCGGCCAGAGCGCCAGCGCCAGGGTTTCTTCGACAACCCCGGCCGCCTTTGTGGTGTTGCTCGACAATTCGATGTCAATGGGAAGCTCGCACCAGGGCATTTCGATTTATAACACCGCCCGGGCACGGGCTCTCGAGATTCTCGAACAGATGAACGCAGAAGACCGGGCTACTGTCGGTCTGATCAA
Source organism: uncultured bacterium (assembly GCA_964474705.1). GTDB lineage: Bacteria > Muiribacteriota > Ozemobacteria > Ozemobacterales > Ozemobacteraceae > Rifleibacterium. The sequence continues at coordinate 17,129 of CAYYUI010000039.1, read as the reverse complement.
TGATCCGGGCCGGCTGATATTTCCGCAGCTGACCTGGGATGGCGAAAGCCTGAAGAAAAGTATTGCCAATGCGCCGCTCAGCATGGCAGGCACCAACCTTGCATCATCGATACTGCCGGCACTGAAGGTGCTGGCACCGTTGAAAAACTATCGGCGCGCCGTTTATGTAATTACCGACATGACTGAGTCGGCATGGCAGCCATTTATCGAAAAATACGACCTGGCAAAAGTCGAGCCGGGTATCGATCTGGTTATGGTTCCGGTCGGTGGCACCGCACCCGAAAATCTGGCGCTCACCGGCCTCGAAATCGAGGCGCCGGTCATCATGACCGGCCGCAAAGTTCCGCTGAAGATAAAGGTCGCAAATTTTTCTACCCGCCCGAGAAAAGCCAGGCTGACCGTTTCTCTGAACGGCGAACGCAAGTTCGATACCGAGGTTGAAGTCGAAGCCGGTCGTGAGAAAGAGACGATCATCGATATTGCCTTCGCTAAGACCGGTATGAATCATCTGATCGCGGCCCTGCCTTCCGATGCTCTGCCCTGCGATGACGAAAGACATCTGGCGGCCCGCGTATTCGAACCTTGTCGGGTGCTGGTGATCAGACCTGACAATGTTCCGGGCCAGCCCGAAAATCGCGAAGATATCTTCGTCAGGTTCGCGCTTAATCCGCTCAATCGCAGCAAAGAGAACAATTTTGTCGTCGAGTCACGCGGCACCTCAGAGGTTAACAATCTCGAGCCCGCCAATTATGCAGCGGTGGTAATGATAAACCAGCGCCATCTCGATGCTACATTCATTAAAAAACTATCGGAGTATCTGCTGGCCGGCGGCAACCTGATCACTTTTCTGGGTGACCGGGCCGAGCCTGAATGGTATAACAAGCATCTTGTAGATGATCTTGGCAGCGGCTATCTGCTGCCGGCGAGAATCTTCAAGCGCGTCGGCAATGCCGTCAGCAAAACGGTCGGCTATCAGCTGACCGATCTCGACGCCGGCCACCCGGCTTTCAGTATCTTCGCCCGCGATGGCAACGGCGACCCCGGCCGGGCCCAGATTTTTGAATTCTTTCAGGTCAGGCCAAACCCGACCGCCATGCTTCTCAGTCGTATGAGCCACGGCCTGCCCGGAATCGTCGAAGAAAAACGCGGTCGTGGCCGCTCGCTGCTGGTGACTTTTACCGCCGATACCAGCTGGACAAACTGGCCGGTAAGGCCAACCTGGCTGCCGTTTCTTCACCAGACGCTGATTGCCATGATCACTTCCGGCGATTTGAGTATCGGCAACGTCAGGCCGGGTATGCCGGTTTCAGCGACCATAAGCGCAGCGGCCGGCGATAAGATAACTCTTAAACTGCCGGATGGCAGCGAAAAGACGGTCACGACCCAGTCATCGGCGCCGGGGCTGCTTCATTTCAGCACCCGTGATACCGATCTTGCCGGTTACTATGAAATGCAGAGCAACGGCCGAATCATCAGTGCCTTTGCGGTTAACCCGCCGCCAGAAGAGAGTCGGCTCGACCGCATCAACCTGCGCCGCATCCCGAGGTTCATTCCGCTGGCGCATGATCCGGGCCGCGGCCCGACGGTCAGGGAAAAAGTTTCGCTGCTGCGTGACGGCTACGACCTGAGCGGTGCAGCTCTGCTGGCGCTGGTATTACTGGCAATGCTCGAAGGCTGGTTTGCCAACCGGCCTTCGTCGCAGAGAACAGATGGCCAGGCTGGCTGAACAGGCGATATCGACTTAAATTGCAAAAACAGGAGGCAACGGCAATATTGTAAATGTCAGTTCGAGACTGCTGCAGGGCTCGCGCCCTTCGCAATGACCAGGCTCCGGGATCGACCTCATGATATTGCAGATGCTTACAGGTTAAAAGAATGTTTCTACTCAGATTACTTGGCTTCAACTCCGGACCGATCAGATCCATTGAATCGGCAACCCTGCATTTTGGCTGGGGCTGGGCCGGTCTGGTTCTGATTCTTCTGGCATTGCTGCCGCTTACCTGGTGGTCTTACCGCTGCGAAGGCAAGAACATCAAAGCAGCCCAATTCAGGCGACTTCTGGGCCTGCGGCTCGGCTGGGTAATTCTGCTGGCGTTGCTGCTGGCAGGGCCAATGCTGATTATTTCCGGCTGGATTCCGCAGAAAAACCGGCTGGCGGTCATGGTCGACACTTCGCGCAGTATGAGCATCAAAGCAAAGGGTGAAAGCCGTCTCGATCGGGTGCAAAAGCTCTTCGCAGAAGGCTTTGTAAAAAGAATCGAAGAGAAGACCGGCATTTTTCCGGAGGTGTTCAGCTTTGCCGACAATGTTTCGCCGGTGTCTCGCCAGGAAGTAGAACAGTTCAGCTTCGCCGCCGAAGGCAATCATACCGATATCAGCGGTTCATTACGCAATGTCATGGGAAATCTCGGCGAAGGAAGTCTGCTTGGCATCATCATGCTTACCGACGGGGTAAGTACTATCGGGGAAAATCCTTTGACCGCGCTCGGCAACATGCGAACTCCCGTTTATTTTATCGCTCCGGGTGCCGATGGCGAAGCCCCTGATCTGGCGCTGCATCTTCCCAAACCGCCTGCAGTAGGTTATCTGAATTCAAGCGTCAGGGTCAGAGGTGAGGTTAGCCTGCATCGACTGGCTACTGCATCGGTAAATGTCACAATCATGCGCGATGGAAAACCTTTTACGACTGCGGTTGCCAGTTTTGCGGCTGATGGGAGCCGCGCGTCATTCGCTTTCAACATTCCATGCGAAACCGAAGGAAATTTCAGGTTCGAACTGAGTATTCCCGGTGTTCCTGACGAGCTGACCGGCGATAATAACTCGGTCGGATTTCTGCTGAAAGTGGTGAGGGAGCGTCTCAATGTGCTGGCGATCAGCGGCCGCCCGAGTTGGGATATGAAGTTTATCGGCAACGCGCTGTCAACCGACCCGAATGCGCGAATGACACACTGGCTGAGAGTTCGTGATGACCGCTGGGTGTGTTCGCGTGATTTCAAGCCGGAGAAGGGCGTCAGTTCCCTGAATGTTTCCGATGATCTTAAAACGGCAGATGTGGTGATACTGAACGGCGTTCCGCATCAATTCATCAAGGCAGATGAAGTTGAACTGATCAAGCGCCTCGAAGCCGGTAGTATCGGTCTGCTGATATTGCCATCAACTCAGTCTCTAAGTCAGCTTGGCTATTCAGGCACGCCACTTGAAGCCTGCCTGCCGATGATGATCGGCAGTGAACTCTGGCGGGGAAATCCGGGCAGCATGGTTCTGCCATCGCAGGAAACTCCCTACAATTTTCTCAAGCTGGTCGATGACCCGATTCAGAATCTTGAATTTTTCGCTACCCTGCCAAAATTCGATGGATTGTATGAATATGGCGGGTTGAAACCAGGCAGTGAAGTGCTGGTTGGTTCAACAGTGCGTGGCAGCGTCGATACGCTGCCATTCATGGTGCAATGCCGGGCCGGGCAGGGTCATGTCATGATGATCTGTGGTGCGCCTCTCTGGCCGATGGGTTTCAGACTGGTGCCAGGCGAGCGCGGTTTTGCGCCGTTTTCGGCGATGACGCTCAACATGTTCAAATGGCTGGCCAATCGGCGTGAAGATGCGCAGGTCAGCCTCGAACTGCCATCATCGCGCGGCTATGTCGGCCAGGCGACCAGCATACGGGTCTGGGTTCTCGACAGCAAAAACCAGCTGCAGGCTAATGCCCAGGTCATGGTCAATGTCCGCGACGAAAAGAACAGTGCCACGGCGATTCCCTGTATCGAAACTTCGGAACGCGGCTGTTACGAAGCTGCATTTGTGCCGGCCTATCGCGGCCTTCACAAAATCGAGGCCGAAGCGAGATATCAGGGTCGCGAACTCGGGCGAACTTCGGGTGAAATGCTCGTCGAAATGCCGACTGCCGAATTCGATGACCCCGTGATCAGGGAAGCCCTGCTGCGTCAGCTCGCCAGCGAAACCGGCGGGCTGTTCGCCACCGACGGCGATGCGGCAAAAATTATTTCCGCGATAGATGCAGTGCCGGGGCAGAAACTCGAAAGTCGCAGTATCGACCTGCGCGACAGCTGGCTGCTGCTGATCGTTCTGCTGCTGCTGCCGATGGCCGAATGGTATCTGCGTCGAACTGGAGGTCTCAGCTGATGCCAGTTTACAAAGTTATTACAAAAGTTTGCGATTGCTTCGCTTCGCTTGCAATGACAATCTTCGGGGTGTCATTGCGAGGAGCGGAGCGACGAAGCAATCGTATTTTTGAAGTTTGTGATTGCTTCGCTTCGCTCGCAATGACAATTTTCGGGGTGTCATTGCGAGGAGTGGAGCGACGAAGCAATCGTATTTTTGAAATTTGCGATTGCTTCGCTTCGCTCGCAATGACAAACTTTAGCGCGTCATTGCGAGGAGTGGAGCGACGAAGCAATCGTATTTTTGAAGTTTGCGATTGCTTCGCTTCGCTCGCAATGACAAACTTTAGCGTGTCATTGCGAGGAGTGGAGCGACGAAGCAATCGTAAACTGCAAAGCCGAAATTGTTTTGCTGCGCTCGCAATGACGTGGTTAAGAGATTGTTTTGCTTTGCGTGCGCTGGTAATGTCGGTTATTATGATACTGGTCGTCGATATGCCGCTGGCGGCAGCTGAATTCGACCGGCTGGTCATTCCGCGGGTCAAGTATGACGGCGGCGGCGACTGGTATGTCGGGCCGACCTCGATGCCTAATCTGATGAAGCAGGCCGGCGAACGGCTGAAGATTCCGGTGCAGGCCGACAACGTCGCGGTGTCGATTTCTGACCCCGAATTGTTTCGTTACCCGATGCTGTTTTTGACCGGCCACGGTCAGGTGCGCTTCAAGGATCAGGATATCAACACTCTGCTGATCTACCTCGATAATGGCGGTTTTCTCTGGGTGAACGACAGTTACGGCATCGACAAATATATCCGGCGCGAGATCAGGCGTCTTTACCCGGATCGCGAGCTTGAACTGCTACCCGCCGATCATGCGATTTTCAATATGGTTTATGATTTCAAGGATGGATTGCCGAAAATTCACGAACATGACGGCAAACCACCGGCGGCCTGGGCTCTCTTCGACAAAGGCCGAATGAAGATTCTCTATACTTATGAGTCTGATATCGGCGATGGTCTTGAAGATGCGGGGGTTCATCGCACCGATTCCCCTGAAATCAGGGAGAAGGCGATGCAGATGGCCTTGAATATTCTCGTTTTTGTGATGATGCAGTGAGGCACTATGCAAAATAACGGCAGATTGAGCGAATTTCTGCAGAATTATCCGCAGCTGCGCGAGCGGTTGAATTCCATGCTGCGCGCCTATTGCGCCGGTCGACAGATGCGCGTGATCATGAAATGCGCGTTCTGGGCCATGGTGTCGTTCTTTATCGCTCTGCTGGTTTTTCTGCTGGCAGAGCGCACACCGCTGCAGTCCGAAGCTTTCAGATTCATCGCGGCGGTGTTTTTATACTATATGCTGCTGTGGTGGGGCTGGCATGCGCTGAAAGCTCTTTTTCGTCCGCCGTCGCCAACCGCGCTGGCTGTAGAAATCGAAGATTCGACCGGTCACTTCAATTCCGGTCTGTCGAGTGCCGTTGAATTCGTCGATCAGGGCCGCCCGGCCAGCGATAATCGCACTTCAGAAACGATGCGCCGGTTGACGGTTGCCGAAATTGCCGAACGCTTTGGCCCTGACGACATCAGAGTGTCGTTGCGGGTTTTCTCACGGCGGCGATCGGCATATACGATGCTTTTTTTCATGCTGCTTACCGGTTTGTGGTATCTGCTTTCTCCGGTAGAGGTAGCCACCGGTGCCAGACGTCTGATTATGCCGTTTAGAGCGATCGCTCCATGGTCGACGCTGGACATTGTCGTGGAACCAGGCCATGCCATGGCGGCAATGGGCGAAAGTCTTGAAATTGCTGCCGTTCCCAACCGGCCGGTCAATGAAGCCATGATTCTGGAACTGTTCGAACCTGACCAGATTGAAAGCAACCGGGTTGAGATGTATCCGGACACCACCGCATCGCACAGCCGATTCGTCTATACCCTGAATTCACTGCAGTCTTCACTCGATTATCAGGTTCGCTGTGAAAAATTTGCGTCGCAGAGATTTTCGGTGCGGGTCGTGCCGCGCCCGCAGGTCAAACGTCTGCAGGTAACCCTGAACCAGCCCGCCTATGTGGCAACCGGCCCGGTAAAACTTGCCGAAAACAGCGGTGACGGTGAAGCCCTGACCGGCAGTACGGTAAAAATCGAGGTGGTTGCCGATCAGAAACTGGCGGCGGGCGGTTTATCCCTGGTTCCGGGGGCATCGCAAAGCTGCCAGATTCGTAATAGTTATGAATTCAGTCACGAATTCATTCTTGCTACCGACACCAGCTATTCGATATTTCTTGAAAATGAAACAGGGTTGCGCAATGAAAAGCCGGTGGTTTACACAATCAGGGCAAAATCAGACGCTTCTCCGACCGTCGAACTGTTGACGCCGGCTCAGGATATTCCTTTCCCGACGTCGAAACGTCTGGATCTTAAAGTGGTGGCCCGCGACGATTATGGCGTCAAGGCCATGATCCTGTACTATAGCGTCGGCGAACGTGATTCGCTGATTCCGTTGAATATGAAGGCTGATTTCAGGCCGGTTCCGGATTTCGAGGTTGAGTTTCCCTGGATGCTGGATACTCTGGCACTGCAGCCCGGCACCCGGGTCAGATATTTCGTGCAGGTAGAGGATGCGAGGCAGCCGGCGGCGAATCTTGCTTCCACCACCACCTATTTCATCAACATGCCTTCGATGTATGATCTTTACCGTGGCGAAGAAGCCACGCAGGGTGAGGTTAGCGAGCAGCTCGAGAAGTATCTCGAACAGCAGAAAATACGCAAGGAAGCCCTGATGGAAGCTTACGAGCAGATCAAGCATGAAGAAAAACTCGACTTTGAAGCATCACAGGCAATCGAAAAAGCCATCGAACAGGGCGAAAAGTCGCAGCAGGAAGCGAAAGACATTCTCGAAAATTTCCAGAAGCTGCAGCAGGCGATGGAAAACAACCCGTTCAGCACTCCGGAAGCTCTCGAGCGTATGCAGAAAGTCAATGAGCTGATGAATGAAGTTCTCGACGATGAGACGAAGAAGATCATGCAGCAGCTTCGCGACTCTCTTCAGGACATGAAAATCGACCCGAAAGACATTCAGAAATACGAAGAAGCCTTCAAAATGGATGAGTATCTCAAAGGCCTAGACCGCACTATCGACCTGCTGGAGCAGGTTCGCGAGCAGCAGAAATTCAATTCACTTGCCAACGCCATCGATGATCTGCACAAACGTCAGGAGCAGATTGCCTCTGAGACCGCCGCTCTCAATGAAAAAATGAAGAACGAGGGTTTGACCGCTGAAGAAGAGGCGAAGTTGAAAGATCTCAAGGATCAGCAGCAGAAGATCAATCAGGAGCTCGAACAGCTGCAGAAACAGGCTGAAGAGCTTACTGCCGACCGGAAAAGCGAGGATTTTCAGGAGAATCCGATGCTCGAGGACGTCAAGAACATCAGGGACCGGATGAAGCAGGAAGATTACCAGAAGCGCGGCGAGGATATAAAGAACGACATGGCGCAGAAGAACCTTGATTCAGCCATGCAGAATCAGCAGAATATGCTGAAATTTCTCGAAGCACTCAAAAAGAACGCCGACCAGATATGTCAGCAGTGCAGCGGCGGCCAGAGTCCGCAGCTCGACCTTTCAGCTTATATTCGCCGTGCTTTGCGGGTTTCACATGATCAGGAATACCTGTATCGGGAAATCAGCACGATGCCGGACCAGTTCATGCGTGGCCAGCAGCCGCAGATCGAGGGCATCATCGACCAGGTTTCGGTTCTTCAGGTGCTGGTGAAGCAGCAGGGCAACGAACTGGAGTTTGATCTTGAAAAGCTTGTTAAAAGCAGCTTTTCGGTCGATCCGACCGCGGTCGAGGCCGTCAAGGGAACTCAGAAAATGTTTGCCGATATCGTCAAGAATCTTGAAGACCGGGCATTAAGCATGGCCTGGGAAGACCAGCAGGAGATCATCAGGCGGTTCAACCGTCTGGCCGCTGAATTGATGCGGGCACAGGACCAGTCGAACAGCGGCGGGTCTTCATCGAACCCGATGGATGCATTGCAGCAGTTCAAGAACCTGACCCGGCGCCAGCTGAGTCTGTATCAACAGATGATGAAGCGGCAGATGTCGCCTCAGAACGGCCAGTCACTCGAAGAGATGAAGCGAATGGCCATGGAACAGCGCCAGATAAGAGAAGCGCTTGAAAAGCTGATGCGTGAAAGCAGGCAGCAGATGAACACTATGGGGCGTCTCGACGACGTAATCAATGATATGCAGGATGTTGAAACGAAAATACTCGACCCGGAAATGCAGAAAAAGATTGCAGAAAAGCAGAAGTCGATTTATGACCGGATGCTGAAGGCCCAGAAAGCTGTCAAGAACCGTGATGAAGAGAGTGAAGAACGTCAGGCGCGCAAAGCTACCGAGATAATTCAACAGCAGTCTGACAAGCCTCTCACAGCAACAGGTTCCGACACCCGTGATCTTAGCAAAGATTTCACCGGTGATCTGAAAGAGGAGTTTCCTTCGTCTTACAAACCGCTGTTGAACGATTATTACAAATCCCTGAATATTTACGGGGGTGAAAAATGAGGCAGCAAAGTAATAAACCCCCTGTCAATGGTCGATTCGTTCGCACACCTGCGACTCACCGACACTCGGCCATCCTTGCCTTTGCGGGCGCAGCGAAGCAGTCTTATTATTGCAGTATGAGATTGCTTCGTCGCTCTGCTCCTCGCAATGACGCGTTAAACTCTGTCTTCGCGGGTGCAGCTGAGCAATCGCATTCCTGCAACACGGGATTGCTTCTGGTTATTTTTCTGTTCTTCTGCCTCGCGGCTGTCGATGCGCAGCAATATTCACCGGAAGCCGCCGACCTGTATCAGAACGCCATGGGTGCCCTGCGCATGCGGCGACTGAATCTGGCGCGGCAGCAGTTCAAGGAAATTACCGAAAAGTATCCGGACGATATTCATGCGACCCTGGCAAAACGGCAGATAGCCGCAGTAATGCGCGATCTGAAGGAATTCGAACCGGCGATCGAAGTGCTCAACGACATTATCAAAAATGATAAGTCTCCCGACAATGTCAGACTGGCGCGTGAAGAACTGCTCGACCTGCTTTATGAACTGCAGCGTTTCAAACAGGGCATAGACCTGATCGAAGAATGGCGAAAAGCAGTGCCTGGCGATGTGCTGCTCGGCAGAAATCTGGCAAAGTTCTACCTGCAGGCCGGTCGTAGAGACGAAGCGTGGCTGCTGCTCGAAAGGCTCGTCGAAACAGGCTCGGCACCCGATGCGTTTCGCGATCTTCTCGATCTGGCGATAAGGTCTGGTGAAGTCGAGAAACTTCTTCAGACACTGGAAGGCCGGCGCGCCCGTTATCGCAGCGACGTGTTTGCCGAGTATGCCTCTGACTGCTACCTGGCGCTAGGTCGCAAAGACCAGGCAATCTCGGTCATTCTCGAGGTAAAAGACCTGGCGAATTATCTGATGCTGCTGCGCAAACTGGCCGATCTGCAGATTGATACCAACGCGATCGAGAGTGCGGTGGGAACTCTCGAGATGATTTTGCGCATTCTTCCTGATGAATGGGCAACGTTACGCAAGATGGGTCATTGCCGCTTCATTCAGGGCCGCAAAGATGAAGCGGCGGCAATCTGGCGCCGGCCTTACAATCGGCCATACATGCCGGCCCGTGAATTTTTCACTGAGTTTACCACTGTTCTTATTGAACATCAGCTTTATGATCACGCCCTGAAGGCCTTTGAAGAGGCACGACAGCTGCTTCAGGACGTTACACTTTTCTCTGAAGAGAAGGCAACGGTTCTCGATGCCCTTGGGCAGCATGAAGCAGCTCTTGAAGAGTATCTGCATGTTCTGGCGGCGGGAATCTTCAAACCTGAAGTGTTTGAAAAGCTTTACGAAGCCAAAGTTTCCGGGTTTTCTCTGGAATCTAGACTTATTCAGATGCAGTCAGATGGAAACAATCCGGCGGTGATGCAGGCTCTGCTGGAATTCTATTTCAGACGCGCCGATCCAGCCGATATCGACAAGATCGAAGCAATCATCGTGGCTTCTTCAGGTGGATTTGATTATGCATTTTACGAGCGTCTGAAACAGGAAGCACTGCTGGTGCCGACCAGTTTTCATTTCGAACTCGCGGAAAGGGTGATGAAAAAGCGCCCGGCTTCGTCGATCGAGCTCATGCTGGCAGATATGCTGCTGCGTATGGCCAGATACGAAGACAGCTGGCAGACGAGAGCTTATGAGGCCGGCAGCCTGGTAGCCGGCAGTGCAGCAACTGCTGATGCCGATCTTAAGGCTACCCTCCAGCTGGATCTTGCAAAATTTGCCCTCGAAAGGCGCAACGATCTCAAAGCCTCACATGCCTTCGTCGATGGAATTCTGCAGACCGGATTGCTGCAGGCTGCTCCGGCCCAGGCGATTCAGGCGGCGCTGCTCAAGGCCAGACTGTTTGTCTATGAAGAAAATTATGCCGCTGCCGAATCATTGCTGACTGAAATGACGAAAAAGCTCAGCAGTCCGGATTTTGCAATGCTCGAAATGGGCGGCGGCTTTCAGCAGGATCGGATGAGCCAGTGCCGCCTCGAAACAGCCAGACTGGCAATGCATCAGGGTGATTATCAGAAGGCTTTGGCTGAACTGAAATATATCGTCGAAGATACTTCTGAAGGCGATTACGTCAATGACGGGCTCGAAATGGCGTTGTTCATCACCCGACGTTCGCTCGGCGATTTTGATCTGTTGAAACGCTCTCTCAAGGCTGAACGGCTGGCTTTTTCCGGAAAAAATGCCGAGGCAGCCGCCGAACTTCAGGCTGCCATCAACGCCAATGCTTCTGCGACTTCTCTGATTAATGAAATGCGTGCAGATATGCTTCTGCTCAAAAGAAACGCCAGCGATACCGCATCTCTCATTCAAGAGATCAAGGCTTTTGCAGTCGAGCATCCGGGCAACTACAAAACCGCCGACCTGCTGGAACTGCGCCTCGATCTTCTCGAGAAAACCGGGGCGCCGGAAGCTGAGATCAGGGAAAGCCTGCAGAGCTTCGTTGAATCGTTTCCGTCAGATCTGCGAAGCGGCAGGTATCGTCGAATCATCGCAGGCAGAAGTGGTAATACGGGGGGCAGCAAATGAAGAGAACAGTTCTGATACTGGTTCTGGCATTTCTGGTTTGTGCGGCCGTCAGTGCCGAAGCACAGCGCATTCTCATACCGATGGATGACTCGCAGTCAGACCATCTGCGCGGTTACGGAGTGACTTACTGGGTTCTCGACAAGACCGGCACTGATGTTGAATGGCTTCTCAACTATCGTGGCGGCTCATTTCTGACTGAAGATCTGCCCGAAATCAGGGAAAGAGCTCGCAGCGCCGGCGTCACGATTGAATCGCTTGCAGCGGCTCAGGTTGAGCAGATTTACGCGCAGATCGAAGAAGAGAATATGGAGAAGGTTCTGCTTGAAAAGGCTCCCAAAGTGGCGGTGTATAGCCCTGATTATGCAGAACCCTGGGATGACGCGGTGACTCTGGTGTTGAATTACGCGCAGATTCCGTTCGAGGCTTTCTACGACAAACAGGTTCTCAGCGGTGAAATAAGCAAATATGACTGGGTGCATCTGCATCACGAGGATTTCACCGGTCAGTTCGGCAAATTTTACGGTTCGTTCAGGTTTGTCGACTGGTACCGAAAACAGGTGACCAGAGCGCAGCTCGAGGCTCAAAAAGCCGGTTTTAAAAAAGTGAGCGAGATGAAACTCGCGGTGGCACGTGGAATTAAAAAATTCGTACTCGACGGCGGCTTTCTTTTCGCGATGTGTTCGGCCGCAGATTCTCTCGATATCGCCCTGGCAGCGAATGGCATCGATGTCATCAGTCGTGAGATCGACGGAGATGACGCTGACCCGCTCGCCCAGAGCAAACTCGATTATGAGCAGTGTTTTGCCTTCAAAGATTTCAAAATCATTATCGACCCGATGGTTTATGAATTCTCTGATATCGATGTGTCGAACAATTACAACGGTGATGCCGGCACCATGCGTCTTTTTGAATTCGCCGCCAAGGTCGATCCGATTCCGACCATGCTTACCCAGAACCATCGCAATGTCATCGAGGGATTCTTCGGGCAGACAACCGCATTTCGCAAGTCTCTGCTCAAACCTTCAGTGGTGGTGATGGGCGACAACAACGACGGTGTCTCGGTTAAATACATCCGTGGTGACCTTGGCAAAGGCTTTTTCAGCTTTTACGGCGGTCATGACCCGGCTGACACCAGTCATATCGTTGGCGAGGGGCCTACCAGACTTGAACTGCACAAAAACAGCCCCGGTTATCGGCTGATTCTCAACAATATCCTTTTTCCGGCCGCCAGGAAGAAGGAAAGAAAAACCTGACAGGGCATGATTTCATTATTTTTACATCTGCTGGTGCTTTCTTACGGCACCGTCAACCTGTGCGGCACTCTAAAATTCATGCCGCTGGCTTCAGTTGCCCTCTGGGTGTATTTGACCCTGCTGGCACTGACCCGCTGGCTGCCTGATTATGTTGACGGAGAAGTCGCGGCCGGCCGGGTGCCTTCATTTATCGGCACACAGGAAAAGCTTCTCTGGAGCATAGTCCTCTGGGTGCTGTTGCTGCAGGCGGTAGCCAGTCCCGCTGCTTTGATGATGCCCGCCTGGATCGACAGTTTGCCGCAGATACTGCCGATGCTGATTTCGCTGTCTCTTTATCTGGCGCTTGCCCGGCCGGTGATGTTCGAGATGTATCGTTGGTTCAGGCCGATTCTCGACCCCAAACAGAGCAGCAGTGATTTTTTTCGAGCCAGAATGACGGTGCCGATTCTGTTTTTCCCGCCGATCATGCTCTGGATGCTTATTGAGGATCTGAACGGCAGCGGCATGCAGGCGCTGGTTGAAATCAAGCTCATGGCGCTGGCGCCGTTGTTTTTTATCGGTTTGTATCTGATTTCGCCAAAGCTTTTCAACTGGGCCTGGCGGGCCGAAGACAATGAAGACCCGACTCTCGATGCCGCAATCAAAAAGGTTTCGCAGGCAGCAGAAACGCCGGTTTCCGGAATCAAAATCTGGGATACCTTCAACGAGCCGGTGCCGAATGCTGCCGTCGCCGGGCTTTCGGCGCGTTACCGGTTTGTTTACATCACCCGTTATCTTCTGGGTATTTTTTCTGCCGGCCAGGTTGAGGGCGTCGTCGCTCACGAGCTTGGGCACCTGCGCCTCGGGCATGTCGCTACTTATATGCTTTATTCGATCAATCTGATTCTGGTTTCGGTTTTCGGCAAGCTTGGCATTATGGTTTGGCTGCCCGAATATTACTCAGAGTCGACCCTGGCTTCACTTCTGGAAATGTTTCTGTTTCTGGGAATATTTGCGGTGACATTCACGGCTCTGGCAAGATACAGCGAGTATCAGGCCGATGCTTTTGCGGCCGCGGCCACGAATCCGCAGGTGTTTGCGTCAGGTCTCGAAACCCTGAACGACATGCTTTTGCCGCCGCCGGCGATTATTCCACAATGGTTGCTGACACACCCGAAGATTCAGGATAGAATAGACCGGGTTCGTCATGGCAACGGCAGCAGAATTACCGACCTGTTGAGGCAGGCCCGGCGGGTGAGGCTGGCGTTGCTGGTTTCGGGTTTTGTTCTGATGCTGGCGGCACTGGCTCCAGCAGGCGATGCGTTGAAAATTTCGGATCTCTATGAAGCAGTTCAGGCAGGAAACCGCAGACTCGCAGTGAGTCAATACAATTCCCTGCCTGAGTGGCTCAAAACGCACCCCATGGTGCTTCAGGAGGTCGGGAAACTGGCGGTCAGCAGCGGCAGCCCGGTGCTGTCCATGCTGGTCGCCGCTGAAGCATCTCTGGGAATACGGTCGCTTCCGGTATCAGAGATACTTCATCATGCGGGTGCGCCAGAAGTTGCTTTTGACTTCAAGGTCATGCAACTTGTTCTGAAGTCGCTTGACCTCTGGTGAATTCATGGCGTATCCCTGTTGAAGAAGCTTTTCGATCATGTCAAGACTGCGCTCAGTTAGTTCAGAGTATTTCTGAATCTGGGCCATGACAACTTTTTCATCTTCCGGAGGGGCAATGGAAGAACTTATAGAACGCGTTTCTGACATAGCAGGGTCTCCTGTCATACGTGATATATGGCAATGCTTTTATCGGCAGGTACTAATAATCTGTTTAGTCTGCGGCATGTTTTTGCCGATCGGGCCGGCGGTAGCCGAAAATGAGCGTATCAGCCGCTTCGAGTTCGTTTCTGCCGTTTACGAGCGGGTATATAACCGCAAACTCACTGAGCTTGAAGTGGTTAACAGCGGTCTTATCGATGCCTTTGATGATGGCAGTTACCATCTCGACTTCTCTATTTCGCGCGGCATGGCGGTCGAAGCACTTTATCGCCTCAGCCTTCAGGCCGGCACCGCAGCCAGACTGCCGCGGGCTTTTGCCGACGTTACCCCTGACTCGATTTTCAGCAGACCTCTGGAAACGGTCGGCGGGGCTTTTCTGCCTTTGAAGCGTGGCCGCTTCGAGCCGAACCATCTGATCGACCGTCAGGTGCTTTTCCATGCCGTAAAAACCCTTATCGACAAAGGGGTGTTTCGCCAGGAAGACCGGCGCGATATGAAGATTCTTCCAGTTTTTGAGCCGGTGGTCACAGCACCGCCAGTTAAAAAAGCCGATTTGGCAGACAAAACATTGCCCGAACCGGATGAACTGACTTCTGAGTCACTGGCCCGGGAAATCTATGAGATCACTCCCGAGCTTGGGTTCAAGGAAAGAAAGATTCCCGACGGACAATACCGGGCCGACGCTTACGAGCGCATTGCGCGGGCTGATTCGAGCGTCAGCGCCCAGCAGATGAACCCGCAGACGATGGCCAGCATTGAAGATGCCAGCAGTGCCATGGCTGACGTCGAGAAGCTGTTCGAGCGTCTGGGCGGTTCGATTATGGAAATGACCTCGACATATCCATCAAATCCTGATGATGAGCTGGTTCTGCGCCAGGGGCTCGTGCAGATTGAATCGGTGCTGAATACAGTCATGAACAGGTTTGAATACTCAAAACTGCAGCTGACGACGGTTATTCCGGTTGATCCCGATCAGGTCAAAAAATGCGCGTGGCTGAACCGTCAGCTTGAAAACAACATGGAACAGGTAAAGCTTCTGAGAAAACGAATTGCCACGCGGCTGGCCGAGCCGCAGAAAGAGGCCGCAAATGAAGAGCCTTGAACTTAAGGCCATCGTTCTGGCCGTGCTGCTGGTTTTGCTGGCCAATGTCGCCCAGGCCGCCAATCCGGTTGTCAGATACTTTTCGCGTCTGCTCGACGAAACCAGGGCCGAACAGGCGATCGGTAACCTGCTGCTCGACCAGTTTCTCGAAGATCTTCCCGACAATATAAAGGTGGCGTCCGATACGGTTCTCAGCGATCGCATGCGGCATCTGGCCGAAAGCACATCGAGGCCTGAAATCAATTTTGTCGTCATGGTTATCGAGAGTGATGTCATCGACGAAATTCCGTTTCCGGGTAACATTCTGCTGGTTACGACCGGGCTGTTGTCAGCAGCCGTCACAGAAGAACAGCGTGATTTCATTCTGGCCCGCAACGTCATGCATATTTCGCTCAAGCATCCGATGAAACTTATCAAACATGAAGGTCTGTATCCTTCAATGCTCAATCAGCTGAAACTTATGCCGGAAAAACGTAACAGTCAGCAACTGAGAACTATGGTTCGTGATTACCTGCGCAACCTGGTCAAAATGAATCACAAGAAGGCCGATCTGCAGGGAATTCTTCTGACCCGGTCACCTGAAAAAACCCGCAAAGCCGCCATTGAGATGCTCAGCAGTTTTTCGGTCCATGTCTGGCCGCTTTCATCATGGGATACCGGCGATTTACCTGCCCGCATAAGTGAACTTGAAAAACTGAAACTTCCGGAATAAAGCGCATGCTGATCGATCAGCTTCTTAAAAACCCGCGCGAAGCCGTCAACGCTCCTGATGGCTGGACAAAAAGAACGGCTCTTGCCTTTATAGCCCGAGAGCCGGTTCCGGCTGACCGTGAGATTTTTGAAGATCTGCTCGATCATGATGATACGACCATTTCACTTCTTGCTTTTCTGGGGCTGAAGAAGCTTTTCCCCGCGCCCCTGGCCGTGCGCAACGTCTGGCAGGAAATGTTTGGCGAATCGGTCGATCTCCTGTCGCGCCGTGCCTGTTCCGGGCCGGTTCAATTGAGAATTGCCGCTCTGCGGGCTCTGGCATTCGCCCCTGAGCACCTGAGTTTCAATCTGGTTGAAAGGGTTCTTGAATCGCTCGATGCGCCGATGACCCACGAAAGCGTTCATGCGGGTCAGTCGCCGACTCTGGCGCTCGTTCAAAGCCCGCAGCAGTTTTTTCTCCCCGAAGGGTTCGCTGTGCTGCTGGCTTCGCTTCCCGGTGGGCATGACCGCGTCAACCTGCTGCGCCGTGAACTGGGTTCCCAGGATCCGATGCGCCTGCTGCCGGTGCTGATTTCTCTGCAGTTGAGCCCGGTTGCTGAACTTACTGACCAGGTGCTGCTGCTGGCGCGGTCGGCAGAAAAACGCGTTGCGCTCGAAGCGGCACGGGCACTTCTTGCCTGCGGCGGCAACCGGGTATATCTTCTAATTCTTTCTCTTTTAAAAGAAGCGGCTGATCCGCAGCGCAAAGCATGGCTGCTTCCCCTTGCCGCTGGAACCGGCCGCGAAGAAGCCTGGCCGATCATTGCCACTTACGCCGCCAGTGAAGACAGCAGCCTGGCTCAGGCCGCTCTGCTTGCCGCAGACAGTTTTGCCGCGCCGGTCGAAGCCCGTGCCGAACTTTTCCGCGAGGCCATGCGCCGCGAAGACCCTGCGGTTGCCTGTCTGGCGGCACAACTGGCCTGGCATACCGGGTCGATGAAGGCGCTGCGCCTTCTCGAACGTCACATCGTCAGTGAATCGCGGCAGCATCGCGCCGCTGCCGCTACCGCTCTCGGCAATA
>CAYYUI010000038.1:0-45169 GCA_964474705.1 uncultured bacterium | reverse complement strand
TTCAATCCACGCGCCCGCGCGGGGCGCGACCTCCCGGCTTTCTGCCTGCTTGTGTAAAAGCTGTTTCAATCCACGCGCCCGCGCGGGGCGCGACGAGGCTGAAAAAGCCATCGAGTCGCAAGGCTGGTTTCAATCCACGCGCCCGCGCGGGGCGCGACACCACTATTCTGAGAGCCTGGAAACAAAACTGTTCCAGACCCTTATTTCGCTACTTTAAAGGATAACATATATCTGGAAAAAATTTGCCAGAGGAAATTTATTCTTTTGCCGTCTGCATCTTTGTCGCTAACCTTTATGGAGAAAAAATGGAACTCGAGGTCAGCGAAAAATAATCGGGGTTATTTTGTCAAAATTGAAATTGTCAGACTTTGCACAATCTCAATTACTGTGGCTGGAGCTTTAAAAATCAACTCCACATTTCGCCAGTCCACCGGCCATTTTTACCAGATCTCTTTAACGTGCGGCATGCCGAAATCGGCCAGATCATGCAGATTATCTTCGGTTACTTTTTCCAGAAGCTTTTCAAAATCGATTTCTTCTAAAACTGGCTCAACTTGAAGCACCCCATTCTTCAGTGAAATTTCAATCTCTGAATTGTTGGTTAAATGAATCTCATTCGCAAAAGCCCTTGGGATTCTAATAGCAAGGCTATTACCCCACATTTGAACTCTACCCTTCATGTGAGCCTCCTTGCATATCTATGATAACGATACACAAAAAAAACCATCAGGTCAAATCTGCTGTCGAGCTCACTAAAGTTGCATCATGACGAATTGTTAGGCAAAGAAGAGTCACAGCAATAAAAGACCATTCATATCAGGTGGTTGATTAGCACCATGGTGCTCAACTTTTCTTTCCCAGTTTGAGCCAAGATAATAAAAGCGCAGACTGTCTTCGGTTTCATCTATGATTCCCAAAAGCCTGTTCTTTAAATGAGCCCATTGGGCCGTATCGATCTCACATTCAAAAATTGACTTCTGCGCTCTGACGCCATAATCCTTGCAGGCCTTGGCAACCCGGTTCAGACGCTTTCTGCCAGCAGGAGTAACAGTTGAAACGTCATAAGCAATGAGAACCAGCATGCTACCTCCAGATAAAAGCAGGGTAAAAATCAAGTTCGCTGCGAAAATATCGAGCCAGCAAGCGTGCCTGCGAAATATAGACTATTCCGGTTTCCATGTTTTCTTCAAAGAAAGGATGATAAATTTCTTCGCGTTTTCTTTTCTGCCATGCTGCAAGCAAGGCTTTTCTTGTTTCATCATCCATTTCAACTTCACCGCTCGGTTTAATCTTGAAACCGGAAGCAGAAACCTGCCGCATGTTTACCAGACTTAAAACCAGGCGGTCAGCAATCGGGGCGCGGAATTCTTCCATCAGGTCAAGCGCAAGACTGGGTCGGCCGGGCCTTTCTGCATGAAGATAGCCAACATATGGGTCAAGTCCGACGGCCTCAAGAGCAGAACGCATATCGAGAGCCAGAATGGAATAGGCATAAGAAAGCAAAGCATTAATACGGTCCATGGGCGGCCTTCTGCTTCTGCTATGAAATCTGAAATCCGGGCCTGGCACCAGAACCATATAATCGAAAACAGCAAAATATTCTTCTGCGGCTGCGCCTTCAATGCCTCTTAAAACGCCAAGATCGCTGCAATTTCTCGCGGAATTGAGCGAGTTCTCCATTGCGGCAAGAGCAGTCCGGATCTGGCTTTCACCTTCGCCATCCGGATGGTTGCGCAAATGTCTCAATAGAACTGTGCGCTGATTCTGTATCTTGGCAGCAACACAGCATTTCGCGAGCATCAGGGTCCGCTCCGAATTATCTGCATCGCGATACTGGGCACGACGCAGAAGCACATTCCCCTGAACCGGCCCCTGAAGCCGCGCCAGGAATTTTCCCCGGCCATCGAGATAAGAAACGGTTATTTTTTCCTGCGCACAAAATTCTACCAGTTGGGGTGAAACGCCTATTCCGAAGCCCATGCAAACCAGTTCCCCAATCTGATGCACCGGAAACTGACCTATCTTTTTTTTATCCTTATGAACGGTTATGGTTTCCCCATCTTTGTGAACCCAGGCGTCTTCAATGGTGACGTAGAGAGTATTGCGAAAGTGCTTCATCCGAGCAGTTCCTTTCTGTAGCCATCAATTCTTCCGTTTTCGCAACTTCTGGGCATACAGACTTCGAATAATGAACAAACCCTGCAGTGCTTGCCGTATTCTGGTTCTGGCAATTTACCGCTGACAATCATTTCGTGAGCAAGAGAAATAAAATCATGAGTTGTCTTTCTAAGATTCGCATCAAATGATACTTCCAGGCGTTTGCGAATCTGACCGTAAAATATGGCGCCTTCCGGTATTTTTGTTCCGGTCATTTCCTCAAGACAAAGAGCCTGGGCGCAGAGCTGGATAAGATCAGAGCTGTGATCTTTTGGCTTGCCACGTTTGAATTCCACCGGATACAGAACCCAATTTCCCTTCAGACCAAGCAGGCCTATCTGACAGTCAGGGCCAGAGGTTTGAATCGCTTCTACCAGATCGGTTCGCCCATAAATTCCGAGTGCCAGACTTCTGACATAAAGGCCAGAATATTGCCGCAAACCACGACGGAATTCCTGATATCCCTCATCAACCCGCTCATGCAGATTTCTACCTTCAGCAGTGAACTGATTTTCTTCCCATTCCTGGTCAAGATGAATCAGGCCCCATTGCCTTTTGCAGAAGGCAAGATGCTGAAGACCAGAGATTGGCAGACAGTCTTCGATGTTAAACATCAACTTTTCCTTATAAAAACGGGGGGCGAGTTTTATTCGCCCCCCGTTTTTTTCAGACCAAACGCTTAATGCTGATGCCAGTCGGCAGATTGTCGGCTTTTACGTTAATCACATAATCACCAAATTTTCTTGCGGCTCCGCTTTCTGCATTGGCGCGAGTCACAGTAACACGGTCAAAAAGGTCATGAGCAGAAGCATTACCCATTTTCGAGGCGTGTTCAAAGGCAATCAAAGCTCTAGTTGCCATCATTCCACGTGCAGCCGAGCGGTCGTGTTCAAACATATTTTTCAGTGCTTCCCAGAAGAGTGCGAGGTCAGCTTCTGAAAAACCAGTCTGTTCTGCCAATGGTGCCGAAATAAAGCCGTGAGCGCGATAAAGGCCGTAAGGAACAGAAAATTTGCGGCCCATGGTGCGGTTATCGCCACCCTGTTTTTCGGCCTCTTCCGGCGTTGTAACAGCCATCCTGGTAATACAATGTTCGAGAGATACTACGGGGTCAACCGATCTGGCAAAGGTTATCTGTATCGGTCCACGAACCTGGCCACAATTAACCCCGGTCGACATTACCGCACCAAAAGTTCTTACATCATAAAAATTTTCGCACATCCATTTTCTGGCCCTGTCAACATTGTCCCCGCCTTTGCGTTTTTTGTCATCGCCAGAAAGATCAACTCCAAGAGCTTTGTAGGCTCTTTCATGCTGAGAATTAAGAACTGCCTTTTCTTTTACATAGATGTCATAAGGGGGCTGCTCGCACTTGCTCAACCCAACAAAGTTTCTGACCTTTCTCTTGAGACAGACATCGGTAACAAGCCCGTGCCCGGTTTCGGCATCGACACGGGGCAGGTTGCCTGCATCTGGGTCACCATTGGGATTGCCATCCTGAACATCGAAGAAAAGAACGAAATCATAACGTTTATTGATTGTAGTCATTTAGTTTGCTCCTGCCTCTAAAGTTTTTTCTGAAGTTTCTTTTGTTTCAGTCTTAGTGAAAAAATCCTGCCACTGGTGATAGTAACCAATTGCAAATCGGCCTTGCTCATGCAAATCAAGGTGAGCCGGGAAATCTGAAAGATGGTTCATGATCTCACCGACAAGTCTTTCAAAGGTTATGGCCCTGCCCTTGTTGGGCAATTTGGCCAGATGGTGCTTCATCAGTTTCAGCAGATTGGCAAAAACCGTTACCGGAGAAGCGCAGGCGGCTCCGTAAAACCTTTCACGAATGGTGGCATTAATTCCAGGTTGAGCCTCGTCCTGAATTTTTGCCAGAGTAGCAAACAATCTGCCAAGCTGGTAACCAATTGAAGGTTGATCGATATCCAATGCCATACTTAACTCCTTTTGTTTCTTGTCATAAATGCGTTGATAACGATTTAAATAAGCCTTGATCAAGGCTGCACGAACTGGCTTAACCCTGTTCCCCGTATCGCTGTGAATTCTTCTTAATGCCGCCTGTAAAACAGTGGCCGGGTATGGGGCACCTGACATGATTGACCGCATAAACTCGCCAGCAAGATTAGGCGGAATATTTTCACTCTTATCTTGAGAAGCCACATTAACCAATAGTCTCCAGATAGAGTAAAATTCAGGCTCATGCGCTGGTCTGGTTATTTTCAGATCTTCAAAGTGCTGCCTGATACGATCGGCAAACTCAGCAATCTTTCCATGGTGCCAAAACCTCACAGAAATCCTTGCAGCATTTGGTGAAAGGCCAAGAATATAGAAATCAGTATCTTTGTCGTCTTCGACATAGACACCGTTTTTGAAAGAGGCAAACAGTTCTCTTATTTTCTGCGTTCCTTCGGCTGGATTATCTTTTGGCGGCTCAGAGAAGAAAAATGAAAACTCCGATTCAAATTTTGTTCTTTTTGCAGACCAGAAAACCGTTGCCGCGTCCCCAACATTCAATCTCTGAAATTTGCTTTTAATAAGTGTATTCAACCCTGTTACGTAAGCAAATTCGGTTGATTTTATTATGGGCGCGTTAAAGCCCTGTTCCTTACCATAAGAATCATAGCCACTGTTTTTCTGAAACCCGATCAAGCATTTCGTATCTTTGTTTATTGGTGTTCGGCCATGTGTTCTTGCAATCTCACCGCTTTCACCAGTAACAATACACACACCGTTTTTGGTCGCCCCATCATCAGAGGCCTCTTTGTCTCCTGAGAGAGATTTGCTCACGTAATTTTGAACAGCTGGGCGGCAAGGAACCGGGTAAGGATCAGTCTGTAATCGAAAAGCCATATTACAAGAGAGGGCTTTTAGGCAATCTTTGAAGCCTTCACAATCTATAGCTTTCTGCACACCGCCAGAAGAATAGAATCTTCGCATAGCTTTAATACCGATATCACATGCCAATTCGTCAGGCATGTCTTCAAGGGCCTTCAACCAGGTTGAGTGCTGTTTTTGACTTTTTTCATCGCTAATCGGTTGCCCAAGCAAATAACCAATATGGTCCCATAGCAGAAAAGTCGTTGCATAAGCCTTTGCTCCGCTGCGACCTTTTGATCTCGGCAATAAGAAAACTTTGGCTACCGGCTTTTTTCCAATAATCTCACGTGTATCCTCAATTCCAATAAAATCGCCGTTTTCAGAAATTACTATAAGAAATTCGAGAGGCTTTCGTTCAAACCCCTCTGGCGCAATTTCTGAATTAGGGTCTGCTGCAACACGATCGTAATATTCTTTCAGCGCATGCAAAATCATTGGCGCACCTCGATCTGGCGACGATCAGTATTGATGACGCCTTTTTCGATTCTGGCTTTGAAGAAAGCCGGCATCGGTTCTGCAGGGTTGGAGAAGTCCATATCATAGAGCATCCAGCCAAGATCTCTGGTTTCGTCAATCGGACTACATGGCTCTGTTTCAGGTTTTACCAGGCGGAAATGGCAGGAAAACTCGCGACAACCCAAATATGGGCGGTTAAAGCACTGCCCCTTTTTTGCCCGGCGCTCGAACATCGACGCATACTTTGCTTCGGTTTCATCAGAAGCAGCGAATTCTCTGGCCTCTTCGCCATCTGCCCAAATCTCATTGCCAGCACGAATAGATTTTTGACGTTTTTCAGGTGGAATAAACTCAAAATAACCATGAATTCTGTATTTTACGTCATTCAGAAACAGTCCGGCCCTTTGCTGACGTTCGTCTTCAATGTTGATTCCAATTGGTTTGCCGGGGATGCCTTTCAACATATCTGCTGATGGGCCGGAAAATACCTTTCCGACTTCATTGCGGCGCACGGAAACCCATTTGATCGGGTTCAGCACTTCTATTCTGGTAATGTGCCATCTGATAGCAGGTTTCCAGAGTACCGATTCAAAAATGGCACGTGCAGATGATGGTGTTATGACATCATAACTTACACGCTCTACCTTCATTTCGGGGCGGGTAAAACAGGCATATTCGCCCCATACTTCAAGACACCAGTTGTGCATCTTTCCTCCTTATAGAACAAAAGCCTCAGGGGCTATAGAGTTATCTTCAACACATAGCCCCGTCTCTTCTGAATATTCCATGCTGGTCGTCAAAGCAAAAATACCTGGGTGAACCTCTTCAAGCGATTTTCTTTGCAGCATGGAATTAAAATCGTTCAAATAAATGTTTACTGAATAACGCTGCAGTTTGCGCATCAGCCAAGGCTCAGGGCCCATGCTCTTAAGCTGATCAATCAGCTCTTCACCTTGCAGATACCGAACAAGAACACTTCTCTGCATAGAATCATCGATCAGTTTGAATTTTTCTGCCGCCGTTCTGAACTGAATGCCCAAAGTGCTGCGATCAGGCGTTAGAGCGGAAACAATATCCTTCACATCGAGAGAATTAACCTTCCAGTAAAGATCACTGAAAAAACGCGAAAAATTGGCCCTTTCAAGCGGGTCATCATCGCAGCCGTGCAGAATATTCTTTGTGGTTTCAGCAGCCTTACGCAAAATACCGGGTGGCGACTTCTTCTCGGCAACAAAAACTCTTACAAGACCTTTTTCAAGCAATCCTTCGCGGTTACAACGCCCGGCCGCCTGAGCTATTGAATCAAGACCAGCCAGCGCCCGGTAAACAACCGGAAAATCAAGATCGACACCAGCTTCAACCAGCTGAGTGCTTATTACTCTGGTGATTACGCCGGTTTTCAATCGTTCCTTGACAGCAGCGATTGTATTACTGCGGTGTTGCCCACACATCAACGCAGAAAGGTGAATCGTGCCTTCCGGCATCAACTTGTAAAGTTCTTTACAGCTCTTACGATCGGAAACAACAACAAGAACCTGGTCATACCGGGAGCACTCGTCGGCAACTTCCTGCCAGGTCATACTCGCCCCAAGGTCTGACGGCAATTCAACCTCGACCCGTTTTAATTGCTCATAAATGCCGGCAACATCTTTAATAATTTCTTTTATCGAACCTTGTCGCAGACCATGAAAGTTATATTGCCCGTCGCTACGGCTCTCAAGAGCCGGTTGTGTAGCAGTCGAAACAACAAGAGAGACCGAATAAGAATCCACAAGCATCTGAAGCGCCTGCAGAATTGGATTTAAATAATCGGTAGGCATTAGCTGAGCCTCGTCAAGAATAACAACAGAGTTGGCAATATTATGAAGTTTTCGGCACCGGGAAGGCTTATTCGAAAACAGCGATTCATAAAATTGAACCGTTGTAGTTACAATCAGAGGTGCATCCCAATTCTCTGATGCGAGACGCATCTGCGGCGTACTGTCTTCTTCACCGATGCTGGAATGATGCTCAACAACATTTTCTGCGCCAACGGCATCCCGAAAAACATCGGCATTCTGCTCGATGATGCTGGTGTAAGGAATCACATAGATAATTCGCTGTAAATTATGTTTTTGCGCGTGTTCCATGGCAAAAGCCAGGCTGGAAAAAGTTTTGCCACCACCCGTTGGAACAGTCAGAGAAAATATACCCCGAGCTAAGTTACCAGCAACTTTACAATCGCTGAGAATCCGTTGCCTGATCTCATTAACCATGGATTTTCTGGCATCTTTAACTTTTTTACCCATATAATGCCAAAATTTCTCGCGGATTACAGAAAGACTTTCAAATTTTCCCCGATGAGAGCCTTTCTCAACATCCATATACGATTCCGTGTCTAGAAAGTCGGCATCTACAAGGCATGAAAAAAGCATGCGAATCCATAAAGACATTCCCATGTCGTCACCAAATCTAAAGGGAAGTGTGCTGGGCTTTTTTTTACCGGCCAAAGCCATTATTTCAGGACACATTTCTGAGGTTTTCGCTTCATTCAGTCTTATTTTCAGAGCACTGGCGCCATGAGCTTCGGATGGGAAAAAGTCAGGAAGACCGCCATGGTGTCCCGCTATACAATAAGCAATAACCCGGCCAATACAGGCCCCAAGCAAGTCTTCTGCCAGCCTGCTGCCAGGGGTTGAATGATCCAGGCGCCCAACTTTCCCTTCGAGGTGAGCTTCTTGCCCGTAGCCGCTTTTAGCACGAATGTATTCCTGCCATTTGGCAGTGCTTTTGCCGGCATCATGCAGAACACCGGCTGCATAGGCCCAATCGGCTGAATTGAATATGGAAGCAAATTTCGCGGCCAGTTCAGCTGTATTCTGAATATGGTCGAGCAAAAGATGTGGCTTCGCCCATCCCCCGTTTTCATCGCATTTTACATGCGCAATAAGGCTTTTACAGTCATCTACGCTCATTTTCTACCGTGATCAACCAAAAGAATTTATCTATATAAAAATAACTTAACATAATAAGCGCAAAGTTTTAACCCCTCAATTTGGAAATTGTCTTGGTGGCTTTTTAAAAGATAAAAACTGGCCTAGCTTTGGACGGCAGTTAGGCGGGATTTGCGGGGCAAAAACGAAGGGTAGCGCGAGGTGGCGATGAGACTTTACAAAGTCGCGGGAATAGTCTATATAAGCCTTTAGCCGCGATTGTTGCCAAATAAGTTCAAAAGCAGAAAAGGGAATGAATATGAAAAAAATCGTCGAATGTGTGCCGAATTTTTCTGAAGGAAGAGACCAGAAAATCATCGATGCGATTTCTGATGCGATCAGAAGCGTCAAGGGCGTTACCCTGCTCGATGTCGACCCCGGAAAATCGACCAACCGAACGGTTTATACATTCGTCGGCGACCCCGAAGCCATAATCGAAGGCGCTCTGGCCGCTGCCCGCGTCGCCAGAGAAAAGATCGATATGCGCACCCAGAAGGGCGAACACCCCCGCATGGGCGCCCTCGATGTCTGCCCGTTCGTGCCGGTTGCCAACGTCAGCATGGAAGAATGCGTCGAAATCTCGAAAAAGTTCGCCGAACGGGCCGCCGCTGAACTCAAAGTGCCGTTCTACCTCTACGAACATTCGCAGACCCGCGAATACCGCAAAAAACTGCCGCAGATACGCAAAGGCGAATACGAAGGCCTCGCTGAAAAAATCGCCCAGCCCGACTGGAAGCCAGACTACGGCCCCGCTGAATTCGTGCCCACCTGGGGCGCTACTGTCACCGGCGCTCGATTATTCCTCGTCGCCTACAATGTCAACATTCTCGGAACCACCAACCAGGCCCACCGTATCGCCCTCGACCTGCGCGAAGCCGGCCGCGGTGCCGGCGAACCCGGCAGATTCAAGGAGCTCAAAGGCCTCGGCTGGTATGTTGATGAATACAACATGGCGCAGTGCTCGTTCAACCTCAACAATTACCATGTCACCGCGCCACACGAAGTTTATGAGGCCGTCAAGGAAGAAGCCGCCAAAATCAACGTCGGCGTCGCCGGCTCGGAACTCGTCGGCCTGATTCCGCTTGAAGCCATGCTCAAAGCCGCCGATTACTACATTGCCCGCGAAAACCTCTTCATTCTCGATGAAGACCAGAAAATCAAACTCGTCATCGACCGCATGGGCCTCAGCGCCGTTTCTCAGTTCAAACCCCGCGAGCGCATCATTGAGTATATCATCCGAGAAGAGCCCAATGAGCCGCTCGCCAACATGAGCACCCGCAAATTCATCGAGGCCATCAATGCCCGCACTTCGGCACCCGGCGGCGGCAGTGCCTCGGCTGCCATCGCTGCCATCGGAAGCGGCCTCGGTGCAATGGTCGCCAAACTCACTTACGGCGTACGCAAGTTCGAACACCTTGAAGGCCAGCTGCGCAAAATCATTCCCGTATTGCACGATACCACGATGAAACTGATACCGATGATCGACGCCGACACCAACGCCTTCAACGACTACGTTGAAGCAATGCGCCTGCCACAGACAACCGACGCCGAAAAGAGCATCCGCAACGAAAAAATGCAGGCCGGCCTCAAAAAGGCCATAGAAGTGCCGCTGGCAACCATGAAAATCGGCGATGCCGCCTGGGAAATGATGCTCGAAGCCGCAAAATGCGGTAACATCGCCTCTAAATCCGACATGCAGGTCGGGGCCAGATCTCTCGAAGTCGGCATCTGGGGGGCTTATCAGAACGTCATGATCAACATGAAAGGCATCACTGACAACGAATTCGTCGGCCGCATTACTGCCGAAGCCGAAAAAATGAAGGCCCACGCTGAAAAAATGTGCCGCGAAATCCTGCAGACCCTCGAAAACCGCAAGGAATGAGCCGCTAAAACAGGCGCCGCCCGGCAGATATTGCCGGGCGGCGCCTGTTTTAGCCATGATTGCACGGTTCAGCGCAACAGTTTCTTCAATACTCCAAAAGAATCGTTGAAACCATTGAGTTTCAGGTCGAGGCTGACGCCGATCGTGTGAAAAACATTGATCAGCACAATGATCAGCAGGCAGAGAACTGTCGCGACAATCAGCTTCTTCTGCGGCGAACGGGCATTCGCATCGGGCAATGCTTCACGATTGCCGGGAAACCATGACTCAAAAGTCATTATGCCAACCGTCATCATGGCAATGAACGTGAAAATGGTGATTTCAAAACTGTTCTGCCGCTCAACTATAACTCTGACCGCCGGGTCGATATTTGTTGAACCGGCAATTCTTCCGACCAGATCGTAGACAGCCGGATTGTTTCCCTGAAGAAGCTGGGTCACCATGATCGAACCGACTGCAAAAAACCAGGCGATAATATGGGCCGGTTTCGCTTTTTCCGGCTTGCCGCGCCGGTTAAGCTGCCCGGCGTTCCAGGTCAGCCATAGACCCATGAGCGCAGGCAGAACCATCAGGCGGGTGTTTCCCCAGGCCATCGAACTGATGAAGCCCATTGACAGAGAAGTTTTCTGAATACTTGTGCGCGCTTTGTCCGGCATCAGCATCGTCACCAGCGCCAGTCCAAGAAACAGCAGCGACAACAGCTTCTTGTTCGACTCGTCATGCACGAAAAGAATGGCGATCGCCGTGGCCAGAAATCCGACCAGCAGCATCAGATCACGCCGATGATCAGGCCGTTCGTAGTCTTCACACAGAAGCATTTCGGCATGCTTCGTCTCTTCCTCGGAAGGCGGGGCGATGTCAAGCGCTTTCAGCCTGACTGTGGCATAACGCGAATGATGGGCAATCTCGAGCAGCTCAGCCAGATTGGCCGGCCTGATCGTGCGCAGCAGAAAAACCCCTGAATCCTGGAGCGCGATATTGCCGCTGCGAATCATCTCGGAAATATGCTGTTCGGCAAGGGCCGGGGAGTAACGGTGCAGACCCAGAATGGCGTTAGCCCTTATACGGTTGTCAGAAGAAGTCGCGAATTCGGCAAAACGATCGGCAAGTTCAGGCCGGTCGAATTCACAAAGCGCTTCGAGAGCGTTGGCAATAACCCGTGAATCTTCGTGACTGAGGTAATTTATCAGCGTTTCAGGAATACGTGGGTCGTCAATGCGGCCAAGCAGGCGTAACAGATACGAAACTTTGTATTCATCCTTCTCGTTTTTCAGATAAGAAATCAGCGGACCGGCGAGTGACGTATCACCGCTTTCAGTAAGGCGGTCCATTGCCTCGAACACCACGTAGCGGCTGCCGAGACGCATCTTGTGCAGAAGAATTTCCTGGGCGGTCAGCTGCTGACCCTCTTTGAGTTCTAGTTTGAAAGAGTCTTCACTCCGCCCGGTTTCGATTTCGGGAAAAGAATCGAGAATGTGATTGCGGGCCCGGCGTGCAAAATAGCGCACTTTTGTGTCAGGGTGAACGACTGCAGCCGTGATGCGCGGCATCAAACTGCTGGCCAGCTCGAGGTTCAGAGAGCTCTGCTGGCTGAGAAAGTCAAGCGCGAAAGTGCGTTCATCGGTGTTTTCCGATGACAGAGATTCGTCGATGATCTCGCGCCATCTTGCCGGTAAGTTGTTTTCCTGTGTCATGGTTATCGGCAGCCATTATACATTAAATCGCCCGGTCAGGAAGCGGCTAATTTTTTCAAATCGTCAATTCAGATATGCCCCGCAAACCTTGACTGCCAGGCTCATATCGAATTCTTCTGCAGGACAAACGCTTGCCGGGCGTCGAACGGATTCTTTTCTGTTTTTCCAGGAGTCGATAAGTTATGCCCGTCGAGTGCTCCTTTGCATGACAGCGCACCTCGTGATATGCTTAACCCTAATCTCAAATAAAGGGAATCAGGCATGAAAAAGTTGAGTTTTTGCAGTTCTCTGTTTTTGATCGCGATGCTGCTTCTGACCGGCACTGCCGGCGCCCAGATAAAAGTCAGCACCGACCGCAGCCTCGGCTCAGACATCCACGTCGTTACCCCGAAGCTCGGCAAAACCGTATTTACCGCTGATGGCCAGGAATTCACCGGTCTGTACATGAACCATGCCAGCCTGCTGGTGGAAAAAGGCAAACCGGCCCTGCCGGTTCTTACCGGGTTGATCATGATCGCCGGCAACCAGAAACCGGTTCTTGAAGTCATCAATTCTAAGTTCACCGAAATCAGCGTCACGAAACCGGTAGTTCCATCGCGCGGCGCTATTCTGCGCAATGTTGACCCGGCTACCGTACCGTTCGTCAAAGGCCCCGTCTACGCCAAAAACGCCTGGTTTCCGGCTGACAAAGATGTAATCAAAATTTCTCAGCCCTTCATCTTCAGAGAAGCCCGCGGTGTCCGTCTTGAAGTTTTTCCGGTGCAGTATAACCCGGTAACCGGCAAACTGCGCCTTTATACCAGCATTCACGCCAAACTTGGTTATTCGGGCCAGGGCGGAACCAATATTCATCGCGGCCGTTCTGAAATGTCAAAGACCTTCCAGCCTCTTTATCGCAAGGCATTTCTCAACTTTGCCTCAGTACCGCGCCGGCTGTCTCCTGTTGACGAAAACGGCCGTCTGATCATTATCGCTGCTGACGAGCTCAAAGCTGCTGCAACTCCCCTCGCAGACTGGAAGAAAAAATGCGGCATCAACACCGTTCTTGTCACCGCCGGCGAAATCGGCGGCCCCACTGCTGAAAACATCAAGGCTTTCCTGCAGCAGCAATATGACGAAGTCGGTTTTTCGCATGTCATACTGGTTGGCGACGCCGAACAGATCCCGACCAACAAAGGCGAAAATGAAAAAGCTGATTCAGACCCGGTCTACGTAAAACTTGCCGGCGACGACCATGTTCCAGATGCAATCATCAGCCGCATTTCTGCCGCCAAACCTGAACAGGTCGCCTATCAGGTTGCCAAAATCATCAACTACGAACAGTTCCCGGCCGAAGGCGAAAATGCCGCCTGGTATACGCGCGCGCTCGGTATTGGCAGCGGCCAGGGAAATCCGCCCGACTTCGAATACATCGAGCAGTTGCGCACTGCCCTGCTCGAGTCTAAATACAGCGAAATCGACAGCGCTTACGACCCCAAAGAATCGGCTGCTGGCAATGGCGGCTCTAACGGCGGTTATGACGGCTACCCCTACCCCGGCTCATTCCCCGGCATGCCGGGCATGCATCCGCATTTTCCGACCCAGCCAATGCCGTTCTCGGTCGAAGTCGACCGCAGCGGCTCACGGGCCGGAAACCTCAAAGACCAGGTTTTCACTTCAGTTAACAAAGGCGTTTCTCTGATCAATTACATGGGCCATGGCTCTAACAGCTCCTGGGGCACAACCGGCTTCAGCAATGCCGACTGCGCCAAACTCGCCAATGGCCTCAAACTGCCGGTTATTATCAGCGTCGCCTGCGTCAATGGCAACTTTGTCGGCAAAGACTGCTTCTGCGAAGCCTGGATGAACAGCGGTGACATCGAGAATCCGCGCGGCGCCGTCGCTATCTTCGGCTCGACCACCAACCAGTCCTGGGTTCCGCCAATCAAGGTTCAGGCGGCGATTGTCTCAGATTTCATCGTCAATGATTCGTATGTTTCAGTCGGCGGCCTGACCACCAACGGCATCATCAAGGGCCTCGAAATTTACGGCATCGAGCCAAAAGGCGAAGGCGTCAAGATGATGGAACAGTGGCACCTCTTCGGCGACGGTACTACCATGATCAGAACCCGTAAGCCCGAAAAAGTCAGCATCAGCGTCGAAACCTCTTCGATCGAAGGTGAAAGCCAGGCCATCGTCAAGGTCATCGACTCGAAAGGCAACCCGGTCGAAAACGCCCGGGTAACCGTTTATAACGGCAAACTCGACACTGTTTCCACTGCCAGCTCCAACAAAGAAGGCACCGCCAGAGTCAATATCGGCCTCGAAAAAGGCGCTGACGCTCTTCTTACTGTTTGCGGCTGCGACCTCGTCCCCATCGTCGACCACAAATTCAAGTTCTGACCCCGCTCTCGCAAACAGCCCGGCAGCCATCTGCCGGGCTGCTTTCATTTAGGCCGGCAATATCTACGAGGCGTATTCATTGCAATAAAAGTTGCCGGAAAGCGGGTCGTGATTCCCCGCAGATGACTTGTGAGGCAGGCAGATTTGACGCCGAAACTCGCGCATTACCACACACCAGTGCCTGACGAATCGTCAGCCAGGGGAACACGAACCGCTCGGCCGGCAATATCTCACGAGGAGTATTCATTGCAATAAAAGTTGCCGGAAAGCGGGTCGTGATTCCCCGCAGATGACTTGTGAGGCAGGCAGATTTGACGCCGAAACTCGCGTATAACCACACACCAGCGCCTGACGAATCGTCAGCCAGGGGAACACGAACCGCTCGGCCGGCAATATCTACAAAGCGTTAATTCAGCTGCGGTGTTTCAGAGCATTGTGATTGCCCGAAAATTATGTAATAATTAATAGATATTCTTGATGTTGACGGAGGGAAAAATGAAAAAATTCAGTCTGCTGCTTCTGGGTGTAATGATGCTGTTGGGCCTGCCCTCTGTCTGCCGTGCCGAAAGCGACTGGACAGTCATCGTCTACATGGTGAACGATGACAAGGATACCACCCTTGAAAACGCCAATTTCCGCAATCTGACGAACCTAAAAACCTGGGGCCCCGGCGAGAACAAAACTATTCTGGTGCAGCTCGACGGCATGTCCGAAGGCTCTTCAGATGAACAGAAACTCAACTACAAGGGTGGCAGCCGCCTGCGCGTCGAAAAAGGCAAACTGATCGATGAAGGCACACTCGGCGAAACCAACATGGGCTCACCCCAGACCCTCTGGGACTGCCTCAAATGGGCCTACGACAAATATCCCGCCAAACATTACGCGCTGATCATCAACAGTCACGGCAGCGGCGTCTTCACCTGGTGGGGAGAAGGCTCAGTCAGCAGCAGCGAACCCGGCAAGGTCGTCTTCAACCCCGACCGCCGTTCCGGTGGCCGCTTTGTGGCATACGATCACACCGATCACGATGCCTTGACGATTTTCGAAGTTGCCGAAGTGCTTAAAGCCTTCAACAGCCGCTGCAAAACCGACGGAAAATTCGATGTCGTCGCTTTCGACGCCTGCATGCCGGCCGGCATCGAAGTTCTGTATCAGCTGCGCGACGCCTGCGATTACATGGTAGGCAGCCCGGAGACCACCCCGATCAATGGCTTCAACTACGAGGCCATGGCCCGGCTGATGGTTAAAAATACCGTCATCAGCCCTGAAGCATTTGCAGTTGATATGGCTGAAAGATTGAACAATAGCCAGATTGGCGCCTGGAAAACTTCCGGGGCCGCTCAGATCGTTTTTGCAGTAAATCAGCTCGCCATGCAACTGCTCAACGCCATGAACGAAACCGGTCGCAGTTTCGCACTGCGCGGTCAGGCCGCTTTCGGCAAAGGCACCAACTACTGGGATCTGATCAAAGTCGGTGACGCTTTCTACCGCGAGAATTCCGATCTAAACGGCGCCAGCAATCAGGCAGTCGTCAAACAGATGGGCAAAGAACTCATCGAGGCTATTGGAGCGGCCAGAGCCACCAGAAATGGTATCATCAGCATAGTCTGGCCCGAAAAAGCTGATTACCAGAAATGTCGCACCTTCTACAAAGCCCTCGACATGTCACGCGAAAGTAAATGGGATGAAGTGCTCGATCACCGCGAACTCGGCATCAAATAAGCTTCAGACTTCCGCTTCTGTTTCCTGATCTTTGCGGGTAAACCGCCATTCACCAAGCATGCGCTCGGAAAGTTCTTTGTGCTGCAATGGCGATACCAGCTCAAAAATCGCTTCAAAGCTTACCGGATCTTCGGAATGGTGCGAACGCAGCCAGCCCTTCACCTCTATTTCATCAAACAGCTTCGGGCCTGGTTTTTCGTCGGTAAAATACTCGGCGGTCAGAAACGCCATGCCGGCAGTCTCGATCAGCACCTCATGTTCGGTACTGTTGACCGTGAGCGACTGAGTCTTCTCTTTCAGACCGCGGCTCGAATATGAGGTCGGCGGGCTGATGCGCAGGTTCTCGAAACGCTTTTCGTCCGGCCGGCCCTGAGGCCTGAAAAGAACTTCACATCGATGAAAAGGAATGACCACCGTTTCAGCAGAATAGGTGACCACGTAAATCTTCATGCTCAGGTTCCATTGATAGGCTGCTGCCTGGCTCATGCCGGCAATTGCACGCTGCAACTCGATTTTTCCGTCAAGAATTTCGAGACTCGGCTTTTTCTGAATCGGGTAAAGAAGCTTGATCAGGTCTGAACGACGTGCCGAACGGGTCGAGTTGGCTTCGCGCCAGGGCACCTCATGGGTTATGATACCGGCACTGTCAGGAATTCTGATTACATATGGCGCGCGCTCTGTTTCGAAGACCAGAGCAACCACCGTCTTACCGTTGTATGGAATCGAGAGGCTGATGAGATTCGGTGCCATCAGCTGATCGAAACGTGCCCGCACCTTGGCGAACCATATCGACAATTCCTCGAAATCAGCCCCGACAACGCCTTTTTTCTCGTCAATCCCGATAAGCCACATTATCGGTTCGCCACGGGCTGAATTCGCGTGAGCGGCAATGCGTCGTGCCGCCCTGAAGTGATCGCGTGGCCATTCCGCTTTGAGCTCGACGGTGTCATCTTCAATCGGCTGGCCTTTTTCGAGTCGGTCGATAATATCAAGAACCCTGAATTCAATTTCCTGCTTTTTCATAGCTGCACCCGTTCAGATTATACTTCTATCTATATATCGGCATGAACTTCCGCTGCAACTACCAGCAAACTTGCAACATAAAAAGGGCCCCCGTCACCGGGAGCCCCATTGCATTTCACTTGCCGTTTTTCAGAAACTCGAGAGCGAAGGGCGCGGTGTCTCCGGCACTGACCTTGTACCAGGTCTTCATAATCATGCCCTGTTCATCGATCAGAAAAGACGACCTTACCAGCCCTGTAGAGAAAAGGCCGAACAGTATTTTCCCGTCTACGACATGATAATCGCCGGCAGTCTTCTTTTCGGGGTCTGAAAGCAGAATGAAGTTCAAGGCGTATTTGTCGGCGAATTTCTTGAGCGCTGCCGGTTTATCGGGGCTTACTCCAAGAACTACGACGTTGAGGGCCTTCAGATCGGCAAAAGCATCGCGCAGACTGCAGGCCTGCTTTGTGCATCCAGGGGTTGAAGCCATCGGGTAAAAGTAGAGCAGCACTTTGCGACCCGCATAGCTTTTCAGGGAATGTTGCTGACCGTTCTGATCAAGCAGTTCGAAATTCGGTGCGCGGTCGCCGCTTTTCAATTCGGACTGCTGCATTACTCCCCCACGGGGGCCGCCTGAGTTGCGGTATCTGCCGGGGCAACGGGGGCTTCGGTAGCTGCGGGGGCTGCAGGTGCTTCGGTGGCTGCTGGAGCAGCAGGTGCTTCGGTGGCTGCTGGGGCTGCAGGTGCTTCGGTGGCTGCTGGAGCAGCAGGTGCTTCGGTGGCTGCTGGGGCTGCAGGTGTCTCAATGGCAGCAGGTGCTTCGGTAGTTGCGGGCTTTTCGGGAGCGGCAGGAGCTGCCGGAATTACCGGAGCCGCTTTGGCTTCGCGTTCTTCCACGAGCTTTTTGATTTCCTGGTCAAGGCCTTTCATTGGGTGGTCATTCCAGACAATCTTGCCATCGACAACTATAAATGCAGACGGAATCCCTTTAACACCGTAATCACGGCCGCTGGAGCTGCCGGCTCCGATCGTCCAGTTCATTTCGGCCTTCTTGTTGAATTCATTGATGGTTTCGGCAGGTTCATCGGTCAGAGACACTAGAACGACGCCACGATCCTTGTAGGTGTTGTTCAATTCTTTGAGATGAGGTATCGACTGGCGGCAGGGAGGACACCAGGTCGCCCAGAATTCAACGATAACGATTTTGTCTTTATTGTCAGCAATTTTGAAACCGGATGAATTGATCCAGCTGGCAGCAGAAACTTCCGGGGCTGGTGAATCTATACCCTGGCTGCAGCCAGGCACGATAAAACCAAAACAGAACAGAAATACTGCCACAGAGAACAAAGCGATTTTTTTCAAAGCGTTCCTCCTGATAAATCAATTACTCCAACAAACAGCATACCATATTCTGCAAATAGATACCAAATAAGTAGCATATTCGTTGGCAAATCCCGGTCATAGACTCTCCAGGCCTCACAGCGTTTTGCTGCAGATCATATAATCTCACCAGAGATTTCTGCTCCCACACATGCCGCGGCTTTCAGAGATGCAGCAATTCCTGATATTCTTCCGGACGGCGATCTTCGAAAATGTGGTTTCGTGGTGTGATGAACTTGTTGCGAACAAGTTCAAGATCGAAGTTAAATGCACAGGCCTCTTCTGAAGTTGCGGCTGCCTGATAAATGACTTCGCCTTTGGGATTGGCAACTGTAGACATGCCGGTAAAAGTCAGGCCATGCTCGGTGCCTATACGATTGCCGGTGATGACGTAAACATGATTGATCAATGCATGTATCGGAACTGATCGCTGTGCAAAGCCAGGCAGAACCAGCGCCGATGAATGACAGATTATATCAGCTCCCTTGAGAGCCAGAATGCGCCACGCTTCCGGAAACATCCAGTCGAAGCAGACCAGCATGCCGATTTTGCCGACCGGCGTTTCAAATACGGGCAGGCCGACGTCGCCGGCCGAAAAAATATCTTTTTCATTATAGAAAAGATGCATTTTTCTGTATTTACCGATCAAACCATCTGGCCCGACAAGCACCGCAGAATTGAACAGTTTGAAACCTTCACGCTCACAAAAACCCGAAGCGATATACATCTTTTTCTGCCGGCAAAAACCGGCCAGAAAATCGACAAACCGGCTCTTGTCAGCCTCTTCAGAGGCCTCCCAGGCGTCTTTGCGGGTTGGAAAATTATAGCCGGAATTACACAGTTCAGGCAGAACCAGCAGGTCGGCAGGAGGTGCCTCTTTGAGAAGCTTTTCAAGTCTGGTCAATGTTGCGTCGAGATTGCATAACTCTGGTGTGAATTGAACGAAACCTGCCTTCATTTTTGTCTCTCCAGTTGCAATTGCTGCGCCGTTTCAGCTCACATGGAAGCTGTCACGCATGCGCAGGCGGCTGCGACCGTCGAACATCCGCCGGCGCATCAGCCACAAACTCAGTATAACACCAAAACCCGTTCCTGACGAAATCATAAACATAATTAGAATCTGGTATCGCACAGCGTCGGTAGCGCTGTTGCCTGCAAGAATCTGGCCGGTCATCATACCCGGAAGACTTACCAGGCCGGCGGCAGCCATCGAATTGACAATCGGAATCAGCCCGGTGCGCACACTTTCACGCCACAGGTCTTCAACTGACTCGAAAGCTGTTTGCCCCAGAGCCAGGCGCTGTTCAATAACAGCCCGACGATTCCAGGCAAGATTGGAAAACGTATTCATCGCCACTGCTATCCCATTCATTGTATTCCCCAGAAGCATTCCCAGAATAGGAATCGCATATCGCGGACTGTACCAGGGCTCAACCTTGATTACCAGGGTCAGAATCAGAACCATTATCGAGAATGAAGAAACCAGCATCGAACTGGTTCCGATAAAAAAGCGCCCGGGTCCTTTAACTCTGATCTTCTGCCGTGCCATTACTTCATACCCGGCGGCGGCAAGCATAAGAGCCCAGATCAGCATCACCAGCCAGAAATTGACCGAAGAAAAAACCGCATTCAGAACCAGACCGATCAGTGACAGCTGTACCGTAGTCCGCAACGCCGCAATCAACAAAGGCTTTTCCAGTTCCAGTCGGCTGCGAAAGCTTATCCAGGCAAGCAAAAATACCAGTAACGCCGCAAGAGACAGCTCAAAAGCACCAAGTGGAATGACATTCATCGAAGTTGCCTCATGCTTCCATCAAGCTGCAGAGCGTAATGGCAGGCTGCCACCCTTTCGAGCTGGCCAGAGTCGTGGCTGACCCACACCGCCAGTCCATTACGTTCACGAAGATAATTCTGGATAAATTTCTCGACAGCGGCAATGTTGCCTTTGTCCAGACTTGCGGTAGGTTCATCCAGCAGCAGGGCTTCAGGATGGTGCTGCAACAGGCGCAGAATCGCCAGTCGCTGCTTTTCGCCAGTTGACAGGCGGCTGATTTCCCATGCATAAACATCTTCAGAAAAACCCAGTTCTTGCAGCCAGGCAACCGGCAACTTATGCCAGAAATGAGCCCCAACCGTCTCGTGCCACCACAGACTTTCTGCCGGCAGCCAGGCAACATTCTGTCGCCATTCGGGACCGCTGACATCACGGCAGTCGAGCCCGTTCAGGCTTACAGAACCGGTTGTCGGATCAAGGTCACAGAGAGCGCGGAGCAGCAGAGTTTTGCCTGAGCCGGAACTGCCGCTGAGACCGAATACGGTGCCGGCCGGCACGCCAAAGCTGTATGGCCCCCGCTGCATATAACCGAGTCGGTCGACCAGCAGTCCGGTCATCGATAGCTTGACGCTGTTCAAATCAATTCTCCTGGAAAACCTTCAGATACATTGCCTCTTCAGCCTGATGATTTTATACCAGGCGTGACTTTTTTTTGCGAAAAAATTCAAAATAGTTCGAAGTCTGCCGATTAATGGCAGGAAAATCAGTATTTCCGGAGCCGCAATGATTTCGCGAAACTCACTTATTGCTCTGCTGGTGGTGTTAAGCATCTTCATGTCAGGCTGCAATGCCTTTGAAGCTTTCGATCAGGAACTCAACGAGCGTGACAATCGCGCGCTGATCGACGAAGGCAACCTCAAACTCGCAGCAGCCGATTTTTCCAACGCCCTGGATCTCTTTGAACGTGCCATAAAAGAAGGTGGCGGCAGTGATGCGGCATATCGCGGGCGAGCTTCAGCCAGAGCCGGCCTCGCAGGCTTCAATATGTTTGCCGTTCTTGACCGACTGCAGAATTCAACGATGCCAACCGATTCAGCTGCAGTAGTTTTTTCAGCCGCCAGGTTGATAACCAGCCTGACAACTCTCGACGAGGCCATAGAAGATATGCATCTGCTGGCTGCTCCTGGCAACGACGATATGCTCTTCAGATCTCTGATGACTTCGCTGTCGGCGGCAGCAACCCTGCTGCAGAAATATGACACCAATCTGAACCGCAGGCTCGACACTCCAGACCAGATCGATTTCGATACCAACGACGCGAAAACCTCTGACTGGCCAACCCTTTATCAGCGACTGACCGCCGCTGGGTCAACCCGCTCGCTCGAAAAAGCTCATATTGAGCTGACCAGAGCCTTCGATGGCCGTGGAACCGCCTGGACTACACTTTCGCCAATTGATGGAAAGAGTCGGACCGGAACCTATACTCCGGCAAATCGTTCGACCATAACCGCGGTTGGCGATCTGGCAACCCGGCTCAAAAACGCCAATGACTGGTTCGGTAATTCCGAAAGCGAATTCAAAGCCGCATTGATGGGCCTTGATGGAGCAAACTGATGAATAGTTTATCTTTTCCAATAGATTCGGAAGCAGCCGGCAAAAATACCCGGGCCAGTTGGCGCCGTATTATCGGGCGTATAACCTGCGGCCTGATTCTCTTGGGCATTTCCACCGGGCCTTGCCAGGCCTGGGATCGCCCCCTGACTTACGAAAACAGCCGGTCACTGGGAATGGGAGGCACTTCAGTGGCTATAGCCGATGATGAGCAGGCATTATTCTGTAACCCTGCCGGTCTGGGAAAACGTACCAGCAGCGCCTATTCGGTTTTATGCGCAAACGTCGACCGCAGCGAAGATTACGACAATGTCAGCGATCATATTGATCGGCTTACCGATTCAGACACCTCAGCGACCCGTTCAGCCAATTTCAACAATCTCATGAGTATAATGGGGCAAACCGGTTACCAGTCGTGGTCAACGACTGCCTATTACCTCGGCGGCACCGGTTTTGGCGTTGCAGCCAGCTATCGCGAGTCGGAAAACTTCTCCGTAGACAATCCATCAAACCCGGTAGTGAAATCCAGGGTGGACAAAGATACCGTTTTTTCGGGCTCATTTGCACGCGGCTACGGCGAATCACAGATTCTTTTTAAAGACCGGGCGACCGGCTGGTGGGGCGGCACCCTGAAGATCGCCAGCCGAAAAACCGCCGACCATGACTTTTATGCCCGCGACTTCGCCGCCCTGACACCGGATGTTCTCAAAGACACCGAACGAACCGGTCTGGCTATGGATTTCGACCTTGGCGCCCTCTGGCAGCTCAACAATCCCTGGCAGACTTCTTTTGGTATATTCGCCGGAAACCTGCTCAATTCAAACTTTTCCGAAGAAGCCGGCACCATGAAACGCCAGTTTGCTGTCGGAGTCTCGATCAAGCCCCTGACCGGAACACCTGAACGCAACGAAAAACTGCTGCTGGCAGCCGACTACTGGGAAACCGGTGAAGACCTGACCGGCCTCGCCAACCTCAGATTAGGAATGCAGATAAGAATCGCCAGATACCTGCATCTTCTTGCGGGCCTGCGCGGCGGTTACCCGACCGGCGGCTTTGCCTTCGCCTGGCATGATCTTAAAATCCAGGCCAGCACTTACGGGCAGGAAATCGGCCAGAGACCCGGCGACCGCGAAGACCGCCGCACCTCGATCTCAGCCAATCTGGAATTCTAACCTCGCGCAGGCAGCCCACAGCCCAGTCGACAATAGATGCAGTGTTGACATAAATTTTCTTTTCCGTGTCTATCCGTGTTAATCCGTGGGAAATTCTTTTTCAACTTTAATTCATTCGTGTCAATCCGTGGGAAATTCTCTTTTCCTTTCTCATCTGTGGTTGCGGAAACAGCCGGCTTGTTATACCCTTGCAAAGCCATGCACCAACCATTTATCGACACCGATGAACGCCTTGACACCATTCCGGGAACCACGTTCAGCCTGATTCAAAAAATCGACGGCACCGCTTTTGCAATCGATACACTGCTGCTCGCAAATTTTGTCAGATTCAACCCGGATATGCTAAATGCGGCAGATCTTGGCTCCGGAAGTGGCATTCTTACCTATCTCATCAAGTATCGTAACCCGGCCCTGGCAATAACCGGCTTCGAACTGCAGCCGGAATTCGTCGATCTGGCAAATCGCAACCGGGAAATGAACCGGCAATTCACCGATGTCAATTTTGAAATGATGGATGTCAGAGATATCCCTTCCAGAATCCTGCCGGAATCTTTCGACCTGGTCGTCGCCAATCCCCCGTATTTCCAGATGGGAAGCGGCAGACTGCCGATTCGCCCCGGTAGAGCCATGGCAAGACACGAACTGAATGGTACAGTCAAAGATTTTGTTGAGGCTGCCACCTGGATGCTGCCATATGGCGGGCGATTCTACCTGATCATCCCAACCAGCAGGTTTTACGAGATCGTCGAGCATCTCAAGGCCGGCAATTTCGGTCTGCGGCGTCTACAGTTCATCATCGCCAGAGAAGGCGAAAAGTCACACCTGACGATGATCGAGGCCGAACGTTTCTATAACGGACGCCATGAACCGCTGCCCAATATC
The DNA here is from genome assembly GCA_964474705.1 of uncultured bacterium. Classification (GTDB taxonomy): domain Bacteria; phylum Muiribacteriota; class Ozemobacteria; order Ozemobacterales; family Ozemobacteraceae; genus Rifleibacterium. The sequence goes on along the minus strand of CAYYUI010000038.1, from coordinate 21,197 downwards.
ATCCTTCATATGTCCGACAACGATTTTGGCCCTGAACTGAAGCATCTTTACAGCGTCGGCCTGAAGATTTACAAACCCTGAAGTAATCGCAGGTGTTCTATACCAAATGGTATTGAAAACTTCGCTTGAACCTGTCATTGGCCGGTTCGTTCGCACTCCGGCGACTCACCGGCACTTGGCCATCCCGGCCTGCGCGAGGAGCGTAGCGACGCGGCAATCGCAGGTATCTAGAATGCGATTACTTCGCTGCGCTCGCAATGACAGTTTTCAGGCAGATTAAGGAAATATACCGGCTTAAAACACCCCAAGGAGCTTGCCGGCACCAAGAGCTGCAATCGCAACAACGAAAAAGAGCAGCTTTGCCTTGATATTCTCGGCAGGAAGCTGGTTTTGTCCTGAATTATCATTCTGATTGCCGTTGGTGTTATTCTCGTTTTGATCGTAATTTTCGGCACCCATAAAAAAACCACCTTTTCAAAAAAGATTTTGAAAAGACGGCGGCCCGACCATCTGGAGAACCCTCCGGAAGTTGCCTTCCGAACCCTTAATTGTCGATATAAATATACATTGTCCGCCTTCACAAGGCAAGAACAAATTGGGCACCGCAAGTGCAAACTCCAAAACCTGACCGAGGCATGATCCTGAACCCCAGGTTAATCGGAATTATTCCTCGTTGCACCCCAAAACGCCCACCAGCTTGTTTTTACCAATCTATCTTTTTATCGATAACAGCACAATTAAAGCTCCCTCTAATGAATAATAAACAGGCACGGAGAGAAGACGGGATTGCTTTTTCGGAAGCTTGTGACGAACGAAGTGAGGAATCGCTGTAGCACCCGACAGCATCTATCCTGATGCTGTCGAGTATCGCTGACTTCCTGTCAGCAAAAAAGCAACCCGGCTGATATGCCGGGCCGTCGAACAGACTCTATTTTGTTTTGCAGGATTCAATAAGTGACTCCGACTGCGACCGACATCAGGAAAACCAAAAAAAAGAATTTGCTCTAAACGGGAAAATTCCTTTAAATTGAACTAATCTGCTGTTTATTACGTAACGTTCTTTCATGTTGAACGCAATGTTGTAGACATCAGCAGGCTTGATCAAGCCCCTGATGCCGTTTTAAAGAAATATTGCGGCAGGGGTTCGAGACTCAATTCTATATCTATGGAGGGCTTTTGATGCCTCGAGTCGCGAATGTTTCTGAACTGCTGCATCGTATCACGCTCTGGACGGAACGCATTCTGGCAATCTCTCTGCTAACGGGAATGGCAGTGTTTTTCGTTTCTTCGGTTGCCAAAATGGGTGGTGTCGACTGGGCAAACGTCGATACGCTTTATGAACTCATCAACCGCATCCTTCTGCTCGTCATCTGTCTTGAACTGATTCGCACCCTGTTGCCCCATAAACTTGAAGCCGTTCTAGAACTGCTAGCATTTGTCGTTGCCAGAAAAACCATGCGTCCTGACCTCACGGTCACTGACATTCTTTTCTGTTCAATATCTTTCATTCTTCTGCTTGCTGCCAGAAAATTCCTGAACATAGACGATTCCCAGCCCGAATCAATACCAGAAACTGATTCGCCCCAACAAAATTGAACGGAATCTGAGACAGAAGTCTGCTGTCAGCGTGAAACACAGCCAACCCGCCCATGACCCGCCTGTCGTGATCCGGTTGGCACATTGAAAAAGCCGCCGGGCTAAGCCCGACGGCTGGTAAGATCGCAACTTACAGGCGATGAAAATTATTCTCCCGAGGGAAGATCGTAGAGAATGTCATCCCAGGGATGGCGATAAAGATCAGCCTTCTGGCGGCTCTGATCCATGTAATGGCCGATCATGCCGATGGTGCGGCCAAGCAGAAACAGACCATTGAGTCCGCCGCTGTCGACGACGGTCTGAATTCTTTCTTCATCCCAGCCTAGGCCGTACATCATATCTACCGAAAGCACACCGATAGCGCCGTCGACATTGAGAATCAGGGTATCTTTCTTGGCAGTGGTCAACTGCTCGACTTCGAGCGCGTAATCAAGCAGTTTCGTGCGCGGGAAATGCTTTCTTGCATACTGTTTCAGCAATTCGACACGCATATCGGGGTTTTTAAGGCTCTTAATACGGTGGCCGATGCCCTGAATCTTGATATTCTTCTTTTTCAGATCGGCAATAAACGCATCCGGGCTTTGGCCGGCATCCTGGGCGGCCTTGAACATCAGAGCCGCACCGGCGACCGCGCCGCCGAAACGCGGCCCGATGGTCAGAATGCCTGAAGCGACTGCGCTCATCAGATCACGCCCGGCACGGGCGGTGACAATGGTGTTATGAGCGCCTGATACAGCCGGGCCGTGGTCGGCACAGAGTTTCAGCACGATTTCCATGAATTCGGCGGCCCATTTCGGCAGACGTTCTTTGAACCACAGCAGCCCGATGGTTTCGCCCACCGAGTAGTTTTCGCCGATGATTTTGCTGATCTTATGGCCGGCATAGAGCAGCTCATCTTTTGAATCGTCGGAAATAGTGCAGGTAAAGCTGGTCGGTTTGCGAACCATATTGCGACCCACCGCTTCTGCGTAATCCATCGGGATTACAGGTGGAGCAACTTCGGGGGCCGGTTTGATGGTGCCCTTGGCGACAAGCTTTTCGTAAGTAGCTTTGATCGCCTTGTCGTAATCGTCAAATGATTCCGGCACAATGACGCCGACTTCACGCAGAGCCGCATTTTTAACTTCAGCGGTTTCGCGGCTGGCATCGGCCTTGGCACCGGCATGACCGAACTGAATTCCCTTGGGCATGTATTTGATCGAAGTACCGGTAACCCACATTACCAGAGGCTTCTTGATCTTCTTTGTCTTCACGGCTTCGACGATCTTCCATTCTTCTTCGCCGCCTACTTCGCCAAGACAGACAAGCATTTTGATCGCCGGATTGGCTTCAAAACGCAGCAGATGTTCGAGAAGGGTCGAACCGGCATAGGCGTCGCCACCGATGGCGATGCCTTCATAAAGGCCATCGGTATTGAGAGCGATGATATTGTATGCTTCATTCGACATGCCGCCCGACTTGCTGACAAAGCCTACGGAACCGGGGCGATGCAGTTTTGATTCAATGATGCTCTCGATGGTGCCGCCAGTATTGGCGACTTTGAAGGCACCGGCGGCAATTCCGCCAACGGTGGCCGGCCCGATGATGACCTTTTTGCGTTCGATGGCGACGGCACGCAGATGGCGGGCCTGCCGTTCCGGCATGCCTTCGGCGATGACGACAACAGTGCGGATCTTCGGTTCGTTGAGACCTTCCATGGTCGTATCGAAAGCGCTTCTGAACGAAGCAAAGTTGATCATGACGTCAATTTTGGGGTGTTTCTGAATGGCAGTCTTCACATCAGGGTAAATCGGAATGAAAATTTCCTTTTTGCCCCAGAAAACCTTTTCGCTGCCGGTTTTACCCGGATCCACGAGCGCGGCTACCGATGGAATATCTCTGCGGCAGCAGTAATCGAAATCGAGCATGCGCTGCACAGCCTTGGTCTGCATGCCGTAAATAAGCGAAACAGTGTTTCTATCGAAAAGCAGATAATCTGGTCGACTCATTGCAGTTCCTTTCCTCAGCGGGTTTTCAGGGCGTCTGAAACGACGCGGGTCATGTGGTATTCAGGGCCATGCACTTCAATCGGCACGCCGAGCTTGTCGGCAGCGGCCTTGAGGTTCGCGAGGCCTTCCTGGTAATTCGGACCGCCGCGACGTACGAAAATACGAGCATTCACTTTCTTGAGCTTGTCGCCGTATTCGTTCAGGGCCTTGATGATGCCGGTGAAAGTCTTGGCAACGTCGGTGAAATTGGCGATACCACCGCCGAGAATCAGGGTTTTCGGGCGTTTTTTCGCATCAGGTTTTCGGGTCATCAGATCGAGAACGACCCTGGCATATTCATAGGTCAAACTGGTGCTGGGATTGCCTGAATACTCACCGTAAAAAGCAAGTTCTTTGGCAAAACCAAGATCGCAGACGGTATCGGCATAGATAACCGAAGCGCCACCGCCGGCGACCATGTTCCAGATGATGCCGTCAGGATTCAGCAGGGTAAGTTTCAACGATGCGCCTGAAAGCGCATCGAGTTCGCGGATCTTCATTTCTTCTGCGGTCAGTTTCTGACCGAAAGCAGCCGGAAATTCCATATCTTCGCCCCAGAGCCTGGCGCAGCAGAATTCAGCCGTATCATCGAGTTTGGCAACCATATCGAGCGGTACAATTTTGTTACCGGCAATCGCAAATGGGTTGATTTCGAGATAAGCGAAATGCAGGGCGGCAAAATACTTGTAGAGACCGCGAATAAAACCTGCCACCATTTTTTTGCTCTTGCCAAGCGCCGCCGGCAGAGCCTTCTCGACGTTCACATCTTCAATGCCGCCCAGAATGGGAACCTTGATCACTACGACCTTGTCCCAGTTTTCTTCAACATTGATGCCGCCTTCGAGGGAAAAATAGATTTCGTCGCCTTCGGCAGTGGCTTTTATGGCCACATAATATTCTGCTTCATGAGGAATACAGGGTTCGATGAGAAAGTGAGTCAGAGTGCCTTCAATGCCATTGACAGTCTGCTTTTTGCCCATGCGTTCTTCGATCCAGGCCTTGGTGTCAGCCAGATTTTTGTTCACAAGCACCAGACCGTGTTTACCACGTTTGCCGAACAACTGGTCGGGCTTGGCCACCAGCTTTTCGGTTTTCAACCAGGGATTATCCTTTTTGAGCTGCGCCCAGTCAGTGTCTTTGTCGACCAGAACAATGTGGCCATCGTAACCGACGCTCTCTTCGCAGTAGGTATCAAGGTGTCTTGCAAGCATTCGTTTGCCGTGATATTCACGGATTCCTCGTTGAGCCATTTTATCTCTCCTGAAAAAAATTAAACAGGCAATGGATACCCTATGGGTATATCCCTGTACTAAATCCCCTGTCAAGCAAACTTTTAAACATGCAGATACCGGTTTGATTCCCATGAATAAACGACGCAGCCGCAGCGACAAATATGACGCACCACACACAGAATGCGACGTAGCAGCGACAAAGACTGTCTCGGAAAAGCCTGCCGCACCACAGCACTGAAGCGCACCTGGCGCTTACTTGCCCGCAACCGCCATATCTGGCATGATGATTGCTCTGTAAAAGTAAAACTATCATCAACCACGAGGTGTTCTGATGGATATCAACAGAATGACACAGAAGTCACAGGAAGCGCTGCAGCTGGCCCAGAACATCGCTATTCAGCACGGCCACCAGGAAATTTCCAGCGAGCATATGCTCGCAGCTCTGCTCGCGAATGAAACCGATCTGGTTCCCAGACTGCTCAACAACATCAACATCCCTCTGTCAACGCTGCGCGACCGTTCACAGCAGGCGATCAGCAGATTGCCGCGCGTTTCAGGCCCGGGAATGACACCCGACAAGTTTTATCTCAGCCGCGAACTGTCGCAGGTTCTGGTAAAAGCTGAAGAAGAGATGAAGGCTCTCAAGGACGAATATCTCTCGGTCGAACATCTGATGCTGGCGATGATCGCTTCCGGAACTTCGACCCAGGTCGGCCGAATTTTCGTCGAGCTCAATCTGACGCGGGAACAATTTTTGCAGGCTCTGACCGCCGTGCGCGGCAATCAGCGCATCACGTCTGCAAATCCTGAACAAACCTACGAAGCCCTGGCCAAATATGGTCGTGATCTCGTTGCCATGGCAAAATCAGGCAAACTTGACCCGGTAATCGGCCGTGACGCCGAAATACGCCGGGTGACCCGCATTCTATCGCGCAAAACCAAAAACAATCCGGTTCTGATAGGCGAACCCGGAGTCGGCAAAACCGCCATTGCTGAGGGGCTTGCTCAACGCATTCTACATGGCGACGTCCCTGAAAGCCTGCGCGATAAAACGATTTTTGCCCTCGACCTGGGAGCTCTGATAGCCGGCGCAAAATTCAGAGGCGAATTTGAAGAGCGGCTAAAAGCCGTTCTCGCCGAGATCAAGAGCAGCAACGGCCAGATAATCATGTTCATCGACGAACTGCATACCATCGTCGGTGCCGGCAAGGCCGAGGGCTCGATGGATGCCGGCAATATGCTCAAACCGCTGCTCGCACGCGGGGAACTGCATTGTATCGGCGCCACTACCCTCGACGAGTATCGCAAGCACATCGAAAAGGATGCGGCTCTCGAAAGACGCTTCCAGCCGGTTCTTGTTGAACAGCCTGACGTTTCCGACACCATTTCGATTCTACGCGGTCTCAAAGAACGTTTCGAAGTTTTCCACGGGGTCAAAATTCAGGACCGGGCCCTGGTTGCCGCTTCCACTCTGTCACATCGCTATATATCCGACCGCTTTCTGCCCGACAAAGCAATCGACCTTGTCGATGAAGCCTGCGCCATGATCCGCACCGACATCGAGTCGATGCCGGCTGAGCTCGACGAAGTCACACGCCGCATCATGCAGCTGCAGATCGAAGAGACCGCTCTGATCAAAGAAAAAGACGAACAGAGTCTGGCCCGTCTAGATATTCTGCGCAAGGAACTGGCAGACCTGCAGAATCGCGGCGATGCAATGAAAGCCCAGTGGGAAAGCGAACGAGGCGTTATCAAACGCGTTCAGGCCCAGCGCGAGCTTATTGAAAAACTGAATCAGGAAATAAGCGAGGCTGAGCGCGCCTACAATCTCAATCAGGCTGCCGAACTCAAGCACGGCAGGCTTCCAGAAGCGCAAAAGCAGTTGAAGAGTCTTGAAGAAGAGCTCAAACAAAAGCAGAATACCGGAAAACTGGTCCGTGAAGAAGTTACCGAAGAAGAAATTGCCGACATCGTCAGTCGCTGGACCGGCATACCGGTCACCAGGCTTATGGAAGGCGAGAAAGAAAAACTGCTGCATCTTGACGAACACCTGCACAAGCGGGTTATCGGCCAGCACGAAGCGGTCAACCTCGTAACCGATGCGGTGATTCGCTCGCGGGCCGGCATAAAAGACCCGAACCGGCCGATAGGTTCATTCATTTTTCTTGGCCCGACGGGAGTCGGCAAGACGGAGCTCGCCAAAGCCCTTGCCCAGTCACTTTTCGACACTGAAGAGAACATGGTGCGCATCGACATGAGCGAGTATATGGAAAAGCACTCTGTATCACGCCTGATTGGTGCCCCTCCTGGCTATATCGGCCACGATGACGGCGGACAGCTGACGGAAGCAGTTCGACGCAAACCCTACTCGGTAGTACTGTTCGACGAAATCGAAAAAGCCCATTCAGAAGTTTTCAACGTTCTGCTGCAGATTCTCGACGACGGCCGACTGACAGATTCGCGGGGCCGCACCGTCGATTTTCGTAACGTGGTGGTGATCATGACCAGCAATCTGGGTGCTCAAACACTGATTGCCGGCATTGACGACGCCGGCGAAGTCACCGATGAAACTCGCGAGATGGTAATGGGTGAAGTCAAACGCTTTTTCAAGCCGGAATTCTTCAACCGTGTCGATGACATCGTGCTTTTTGCGCCGCTTAAGCGCAGCGAGCTCGACCAGATAATCGACCTGCAGATCGCTTCGATTCAGAATCGCCTGACTGAACGGCGCATAAACCTGAGCCTCACCCAGGAGGCTCGTGCCTGGCTGATAGAGCGTGGTTACAGCCCGATTTACGGAGCAAGACCCTTGAAACGTCTGTTGCAGAAAGAAGTGGAAACCTTGCTGGCGCGTGCTATAATAAGCGGCAGCATTGCCGACGGAACTACGACCCAGATAGTCGTCAGAGGCGACCAGCTCGCTCTGGCATAAATAACCGGCACTCAGCCGAACGACCAGGAGGGCCACATCATGAATCTGTTTCTGGCAAACTGGAAAAGAAAGATCGCTTCAACCATTGGTTTGACCATTCTCCTGGTCGTCGGCGGCATGATCGTAGACCCGTCGTATCTCAACAACCCGATTGGTGAAGGCAATCTCGGTGTCGTTGCCGCAGAAGGATATGCAATGCCGGCTACCACGGAGCTTTCACTCGTTGCCAACGGGGTCGACCCGATTCAAATTGATATTAAATCTGAAGAAGGTGATTTTGCCGGCGAGGTCGAATTGATGGCGCCGGATGGCAAGCTGCTGATGAACAAAAAGTTTGCCCTGCGCAAATACCCGGCCACTTTCATTCCCAACCACGCCAAATGGCAGACTTTCCTGTCGCGTCAAACCGGGCCGGGCACCTATCTGCTGCGCATGACTCAGGAACAACCCGGAAAGGCGAGAGCATTCATCTATCAGGGGCCCTTCTTTCTTCGCATGCTGATTTTACCCCTGATAGCCGCGTTCATGATCCTGATTCTGAGTTTCACTTTCGCGCCACGCTCAGCGTCAGCAGCTCCAGCGACAGAATCTGCACCCTGAACATACAAAGCAGAAAGGGCCATTGCCTCCTGCCAACGACAGATATAGCACTCAGCAGCCCGGCCAGTCAGCCGGGCTGTTCTTTCTCAGAGCCGTTTCATTTATCAGAAAGTAATTTATCAGTGCGGTTATCAACAGCGAAAACTTCTTTACCTGGTTGCAGTAATTATTGTTAAGAAGTAACCCCGAAAAATTTTGTTAAGGGGTACACTTCCCGTTTCAGCACTCCACGAGTATAATGTTAATGTTAAGCTAATCGTGGAGGCTGTTTTATGAAGAAACTATGCTCACTGCTGCTTCTGTCGGTGCTGTTGTTCGTCGGTGGCAATCAGGCTGTCTGGGCCGATGCAAGATCTGACTATGAGAGTTATGTTGCGGCCTATAAAGCTTATCGCACTGCGATAAGCGAAAACAAACCGGCTGCCGAAATCAAATCCTTATCTGAAACCTACCTCAAAGCCAAAGCCACCTATGAAGGTGCTCTTAATCGCAGCAATGAAACGACCGATCTGTCTTCAGACTCAGCCACCACAACCGATGCGGTCGTTTCAGAAGCTGCGACCTGTGTTGCAACCGGCGAAGGCGAAAGATCTGCTCCTGCTGCCCAGAAACAGCTGCCAACCGGCCTGCAGCGCATTCTTGAGCAACTCTGGTCTGAAAAAGGTCGAAAAAATCCCGATCAGGCCATGAAACTGCTCGCCGCTTTCATTGAGTCGAGCTCCGGTTCAAAATATGCCGATGTTGCACGCTATGAACTGGCAAAAGCATACGAACTGCTCAAGGAAGACACGAAAACAGCCTCGAAGCTCCTTGCACAGATCGGCAAAAACAACCCCAATTCCAAAATCGCCATGCTGGCGAAAGAACGCATCGCCTACCTCGCTGCCGGCCAGAAGCACCTGCAGTGGAAAAACGCCCTGAATTCCACCTATGGTGTTTCCCAGGAAAGCTACGCAAAATACCGCAATACCTCATGGCTGGCATTCCCGGTCAAAGTGACCAGATGGTTCGGTTATGCCGGCAAAATGTTTGATTTCAACAAAACTCAGGACGATTTTGAAAAGTTCCAGGTCTGGTATGAAGATATGGGCGCAAAATTCGCTCCCTCTGTCGACGTAACCTTCGACAAATTCAAAGTCGCCAATGGCACCAGCAACGAAAACAGTGAAGTTAGCCTTTTCTACAGCAATTCGAAAGCCTGGTATTCACGCTGGAAACTGATTGAAGAAGCCCGCAGATCGATCGACGTTCAGTATTTCATCATGGACGAAGACATTTTCGGCTATTCTCTACTCGGTATGCTGCTTAAAAAGGCCCAGGAAGGCCTCAAGGTGCGCCTGCTTCTCGACGCCCGCGGCACCAAGAAATTCACCCGCAAGCTTCTTGGCCAGGACTTCCTGCAGGAACTCACAGAATTTCCGAACGTTGAAGTCAAGGTTTTCAACCCGGTTCATACCAACCTGCTCAGCGCCATCACTGATCTGCGCAAACTGATGGCCTCAAATCATGACAAGATTGTGGTCGTTGACGAAGAATATTCGATCGTCGGTGGCCGCAACGTTTCCATGGACTACTTCCTCGAACCTGAAGACCATCCGGGCGCTTACCGCGATTGTGACGTCGTCATCAAAAGCAGCGAGATCGCAAAACAGCTCGATTTTGCGTTTGACGAAGAGTTTGCCAAACTCAAATCATATAAGATCGCCAAGGAACTTTGGGGCAATGTCGATGTAATGCGTGACACCCTTGTAGCCGGCTACGACACCATGTATAGCCACCTGCTCAATGAACGTTTCAGCATGCCCGCATCTGCCAACAAAAAGTATAACAAGGCCGCGAACGAATTTCTCAAAGAGCTTTCCGGTTATACGCATCTCCAGGATTTTACAGGTTTCGACCCACTTGCCACTGCGATCGAAGCCCCATGCAAAATCATCGACAAACACTCTCTTGGCGGCCCGCGCAACGACATCACCGACCAGATGATCAAATACATCGATGGCTGCAAAAAGGAAATCATGCTGCAGAATCCGTATGTCGTGCTTACTGAACGCATGTTCAACGCCCTGAAGCGTGCCGGTCGTCGCGGCGTTCCGATCATTATGCACACCAACAGCCCGGCTTCGACAGACAGTCTTGCTACTCAGGCAATGTTCTACGCTGACTGGAAACGCATCTTCAAAGAAATCCCCGGAATCAAGATTTACGTATACAAGGGATCGAACAAGCTGCATGCTAAAAACTGGCTTTTCGACCGCAAAATTGGCATCGTCGGCACCTATAACCTAGACTATATGAGCGAACAGATTAACTCCGAAGTCGTCGCAGCAGTCAAATCAACTGAATTCTCGAAACAGCTGCGCCAGGGAATTCTATCAGACATCGCCCTTTCGGCACAGTATCAGGTCAATGTTAACGACAAGGGTGAAGTCGAATCAGTGCTTGGGCCCGATGATCTGCAGGGCAAAAAGTTCTGGCTGCTCAAGACCCTCTCCAAGTTCACAATTTTCAAAAAGCTCATCTGATATCTGAAGCTTTTATACAAAAGGCGGCTGCCACATCCGGCAGCCGCCTTTTGTATAAAAGCTTCTTTGTCAGCAAATCCAGCAGAATAATACGTGTTTATCTGTGTGCATCCGTGGGAAATTCTTCTATTTCTTATCCGAGTTAATCTCCTTACCGATATCGGTTCGGTATTTAACATTATCAAGCTCGAGTCTGGCAATGTCGGCATAGCACTTGCCGCGTGCTTCTTCGAGGCTTTCACCGATTGCAGTGATGCTGAAAAGGCGACCGCTTTTGAATTTATAATCATTCGAATCTTCGGCGCGACGGCAGTTCGAGAAAAACACCAGCGAGTCGGCAACTTTGTCGAAACCTCTGACAACAGGTTCCACAGATTCATTTTCAGGATAACCCTGCCGGGCGAGAACGACAGACACTGCTGAATGCCGGCCAAAAGCGACTTCAGAACCAACCGAGGTCAGACAGCCCATCGAACAGTCTTTGAGCAGAGTAGCCAGATCGCCGCGAAAGCGGGTTAGAATGCTCTGGGCTTCCGGATCGCCCAGGCGGGCGTTGAATTCGAGAACTTTGGGCCCTTTATCGGTCAACATCAGCTGAATCGCGAGAAAGCCGCGATACAGCAGATTATCGGCTTTCATGCCATTAACGACCGGTTGAACGATCGTTTCGACAATGCGGCGATCGAGCTCTGGCGTCAAATCAGGAGAAGGGCTGACGGCCCCCATTCCGCCGGTCGTCGGACCGGTTTCGCCATCATCAGCCCGTCGGTAGTCACGGCAGGAACTGAAAGAAACCCACTGCTGGCCGTCGGTAAGAATTGTATAGGAGCATTCGGTGCCAATCAGCTTCTCCTGGAGGATAAGGGGCGGGTTGTGAAGATTGAGAAACTTTCGCACGGCATGGTGAGCTTCGTCAGGTGTGTCACAGACAACGACGCCACTGCCGTGTGAAAAGCCGTCGCATTTTACCACCAGCAGATCTGGGTTTTCCTCAAGGGCTTTTTCAGCTTCAGCAGCATTGACGACAATACGGGTCAGCGGTGCCGGAATATGGTGACGGGCGATAAACTGAGCGGCAAAAGCTTTGCTGGTTTCGATCCTGCCTGCATCAGCAGCCGCACCGATAACTGGAATACCTGCCAGTGCAAGAGCGTCAACCGTTCCCTCTTCGACAAATTTTGCCGAACCCACGACTGCGAGAGCAATTTTATCTTTGCAGAATCTCACCAGTTCAGCATTGTCTTTGAAAGGCACCCTTTTGCAGATTGGTATTCCCGCCATGCCGACGTTGCCGGGACAGGCGATGATTTTATGCACTGATGGCGACTTTGAAAGAGCATGAACGATTGAATGTTCGCGAGCACCGAAGCCCAAAACAAGAATATCCACGGGCACCTCGAAAAATGAAATACGAGAGCGCGAGCATGTTACTATGCAACACTCTCAGAGTCAAGAGAGAACCGCTTCAGAAAAGCAAAGAACGGCTTTAAGGGCCGTTCTTTGCATCTGAGAACCCGATGATTTTAAGAATTACTCGCTCTTAACTTCGGCCTGAACTGACTTTTTAAGAGTGGTATATTCGTCTGAATACTGCTTGAGCTGTTCAAAAACCTTTTTGGCGCCTTCCTGATCGTTGGCTTCAACCATGCGGTTGTATTGCAGATAGGTGTCATAATATTTCTTTTCGACTTCGGCGAGCTTTTCAGAAGTACCGCCGGTTACCGAGAACTGAGCGACACCAACAGTTGAATCACCAGCGACCACCGGACCCGAGCTCCTGCCGGAACCGCCCAGAGAGCCGATACCGCTCGACAGATTACCAAAATTGCCTGAACTGGTCGAAGTTGTATTGGCAACGCCATAGCCCTTGCCGAAGAAGGAAACCTTGCCGCCCTTGGCGAAAGAAGTCACCCATTTTGCAACCTTACTGCCGAGGAACCCGCCGACGATACCACCGATGATCGGCCCAATGACCGGAATAGGAGCACCAAGGGCCATACCAATCGTTGAACCGATCGATGAACCGATGAGGTCGGCCTTGTCGATCTGCTGAAAAGCTTTGGCAATCGAGAATTCACCGCTCTTGAGACCAGTGATCAGGTTTGAACCCATCTGGCCCGAGGCTGAAGCGAAAAGAACCGGAATCACCGAACCGACGAGAGCGCCAACCGGTCCCGGGATAAAACTCTTGACGATCGAGGCGGTGAACTGGCCGCCGGCGGCGCCAAGAGCCGAGCCAACCACGTTCCCGGCAAATTCGAGAGTGGCAACCGACTTGACCGCCTGCTTGAGCGAAGGCTTGTTGCCATGTACCATATCGATGGCCAGATTGGTGCCTACCGCTACTGCAGTAGTTACGGCAAGATTGGAGAATGAAAAACTGTTCTTCAGAGAAGTCTTGGCCGCCTGGCTTCCTTCGTTCACACCCTTTGAAAGTTTGCCTGCAAAGGTATCGGCATACTGAACGTCAGCAGAGGCGCTCAGCATCATCTTGTTTTCGCCCTTGCTGTTATCGACCACCTTGCCGTCTTCAAAAGATTTGCTCTTGTCGATGAGACCTACCTTCTGGCCGACAGCAAAAATCTTGGCTCTGATCGCGGTAACGACCTTCTGCAGCGAAGCTTTTACGGTGGCGAGAATCTCTTTGAGTTTGTCGATGGCGCCGGCATACTTGCCGCTGCTTTCGATTTTGCCTGCCTGAACGCCGAGTTGTTCAACGCTGTAGGCGATCTGCTGATCGTATGAAAGACTGGTCGGGGAGGCGCCGGCTGCGATGCTGGCCTTGGCTTGTTCGCCGGAAGTCTTGAGGGTAGTGCCCAGAACTGATTTGGCGTTGGCAAGAATTGCTTTGACGCGCTGAGCGATGCTCATGGTTTCCATGCCGGTCGGGGCAATTTTGTTGTAAATGGGAGTCGAAATTCTTTCGAGACTGTTGAGGGTGCTCTGGGCACTTCTCAGATTGCTCTGCAGACTGTTCAGCTCAGGAATAACATTATTGAGAACTGAAATGTCGACGGGCTGATGCGAAGTTACGGGTATGGTGACCTGTGCTGACTGAGCATAGGCACCGAAAGTGGAAAGTACAAACATGATGACCGTCAGCAGCGAGATTCGTCGTAACATCTTCTGATTCATAATATTATTCCTCCGCTCTTGTCGAAGAGACTGAATTCCGGATCGGTACAATTATGTCGTTAATTATAAGAACGATCTGACAAGGTGTCAATGAACCCCCGGCAAATAACAATTACTTTTCAGAGCGTCGTCTCTGGTGTATCATCTTGCTTATGAAAAGCAAACACACACTTCACGCCCTGATATTACTGCTGGTGATCTGCCATTCAGCCTGTGCTGAAAGCTGGCGGAAATGGGAATTCATCAACCCGGATGACCTTCAGATCACCATTGCACCTGAAGCAGACGAAATAATAGCCGGCAAAACCGCAACTTTCACCATCACCATTCGAAACCGCACCGACAAAACGGTTAATATTCCCTATGAAACCGGCCAGCAATGGGATCTAGCGGCATACCACGATCGCACCCAGATTTTCAGATGGTCGCAAGGCATGACCTGGGCCGATGCCCCCCATTCAATTCCCCTGAAAACCGGAGAAACACGCTCGCAAACCATGAGCTGGGACACGATTGACCGTAACGGCCTGCCTCTACCGCAGGGTGTTTACAATGTCCAGGGCATGGTGATGACTCGACCGCGGCATCTGGTTTCGAATGACTGCCGCATCAGGTTACTGCCCGCTGAAATTAAAAAGGGCGAAATCATCGAGGCGAAACTGAACCAGGTCTTCGAAATCGAAGTACCACGCTATTCGGGCAACCATGAACTGGCCTGGCAAATTGATTATGTATATAACGACAACCGCATTTCGGTTCACCGGGTCGAAAAAATGGAAAATAAGATGATCATCTACTTTCACCCCAAACGCGTCGGGCACGTCACCTTCCATCTCTTCGCCCATCATGACACCCAGAACGCAACAGTATCACTGGAACGCCGCACCTTCAGAGTCGAAGTCAAGTAATCCCGGGTCGGAGGATATTATGAACAATATTCAGGGCAGTAAACCAACCGTAGAAAGCCTGATGCTGCAGAAGGGCCTGATTGCAGATGATCAGCTCGACAAAGCAAGAATTATTCAGGCTCAGACGCTGGAGCGTCTCGAAAACATCATTGTCAGACTGGGTTTTCTTTCAGAAAAGCAGATTCTTGACCTCTGGGCCGAATTTCTCGGCATTTCAGTCGTAGACCTCACGAACATCAAGGTCGACGCGAAAATTCTTTCACTGATCCCTGAATATCAGGCAAAGCAATATAAAATGATTCCCTACAAGCGCGAAGGGAACAAGTTGACTGTCGTCATGTCTGACCCATTCGATATCATGGCGACCGATATGATTGCTTTTCTTACCCAATGCAAGCTTGAAGTACTCATCGCCCCGAAAAATCAGATAGAACTTGCTATTCGCCAGCTCTACAGTTGGGAAGGCTTTTCGGTCGGCGGCGAGGAAACCAAGGCCGATCTCGGCGAACAGCCTGATTCCGGGCTGGAAATCGTCAGAAAAACCTCCGAACAGAGCGCAGTCGTTCAGTTTCTCAATGCCATTTTCAAACAGGCAATTCTCAAGCGGGCCAGTGATATTCATGTCGAACCGCGCGAAGAGATTCTGCTGGTCCGTTTCAGAGTCGATGGCATGCTCCACGATGCGATGACCGGGCCCAAAAGTCTTCTGGCACCACTGATAAGCCGCATAAAAATTCTCTCGCATATGGACATCGCCGAACGGCGCCTGCCTCAGGATGGTCGCATGAAGGTGAAAATGCAGGACAAGGAAATCGACTTCCGCGTCAGCACCGTACCGAGCCTGCTCGGCGAAAAAGCCGTTCTGCGCATTCTGCAGCGCGAATCGAAATTCGATCTCGACAACATCGGCTTTTTCCAGGACGATCTGGCACGACTGAAATCAGCGCTCGACGAACCCTATGGCCTGATTCTGGTTACCGGTCCGACCGGGGCCGGCAAGACGACAACTCTGTTCGGCATGCTCAAATACTTCAACAGCACCGAAATCAATATCTTCACTATCGAAAACCCGATCGAATACCGCATATCCGGCATCACTCAAGTTCAGATCAATGACAAGATCGGTCTCGACTTCGCCAGCGGTCTGCGCACCGCCCTGCGCCAGGACCCCGACATCATACTCGTCGGGGAAATCCGCGATCTTGAAACAGCAGAAATCGCTTTCAGAGCCTCCCTTACCGGTCACAAAGTTCTATCGACTCTGCATACCAACAACGCACCTGCCAGCATAAACCGCCTGATAAACATGGGCGTACCCGCCTATCTGGTCACGGCTGCCGTCAGGGTTGTCATTGCCCAGAAACTGCTGCATCGCAACTGCCCGCACTGCAAAACCGAGTATAAACCATCACAAAACATCATTCAGCGTCTGAATCTAAGCCCGGGCAAACTGATCGGCAGCAAATTTTTCAAGGGAACCGGCTGTCGTGAATGCAACCAGACCGGAACTCTGGGCCGACTTGGGGTTTATGAAACCATGATTCTTTCATCGTCAATGAAGGATGTCATCATGGAAGGCGGCACCGAAATGGCTATAAAACGTGTTGCCCGCCTTGAAAGCATGAGAACCCTGCGCGAAAGTGCTCTGGACATGGCGATTCGTGGAGAATCCACTCTCGAAGAAGTAATCTATGTTACCCCTTCCGACGACGAAGAAAAGCGGATTCCGCTTGCCGGCCTGGCCAGCGGCATGTCGGGCGGGTATATCCTTCCCATACAGATGCAGCCGATGTCTGCAGCAATGCAGCCGGAGGGGCTTACGCAGGCACAGGTTCCACAACCTCAGATGCAGCAGAGGCGTGCCACCATCGATCTCAATGACCCGGTCACCAAAACGATCATCAATACCCTGCAAAAAGATTACCTGTTCTTCAGCGACGAAATGCTGGCAGAGCGCCTGCATCTTCCGGTGATCCAGATCAGGGAACTCATGCAGATGCAACATCTCGAACGCGACAAGGACGGCTTCGCCCGCTATTTTGGCAACCAGCTCGAAGAGCTGGGTGAAAAGGAAATCGCCGACATCATCAGCATGATCAATGACAAACAGGGAGAAATCCCGGCCTTCATACTTGCTGAGTCTGCAATTGCCCCCGTCTGGGCTGCCAATGCGGTCAGAACAGCCCTGGAACGCCTGAAATCCAAGCTTCACAAGCCAGAAGATCTGCCTGAAATATTCAACGAGCATTTCATTTCCAGCGCCGGCCTTGAACAGGTTTTTCTCTGGGCTGAACGCAGTCGTTTCGCTCTGATCGACATGGCCCTCCCTGGCAAATTCAAACCCTGGCAATTTGGTGAAGCCGAACACTGGCTGGAAGGAAAAAACCTGGTAGCCTGCGCCAGAGAAGCCCTTGAGTGGCTGATGAGCGAAAAACTTGGCTGCAGCCGCGGAGATCTGCCGGTAATGCTCAGCCGCCAGATATGTAAAGAAAACGGCCTCGGCGCCCTTATCGAAAGATTCGATGATTCATGTTTCCGCATGGTTAATCAGGTGTTCCCCGATGTATTCAAACCATGGCAATTTGTCGAAGAAGAACAGCTTATCTGGTTCCAGGATGACCGCATGGAAATCGCCGGACAGGCAACCCGCTGGCTGATAGAAGAACGCCTCGGAATACCCGCCGAAGAGATTCCGAAACGCATCTCGATCCGGGAATTTCATATGAATGGCCTCTCGAAGCTTCTCGATCTCTTCAATCAAAACCTGTCGCAGGTTATCGAAAATGCCTACCCCGGCAAGTTCAAGCCATGGCAGTTCAATGAACAGGCTGAGATATGGAAATCGTCTGAAGCCCTCGAAACAGCTCAGGAGGCCACCGAATGGCTGATAAGCGATCGCCTGCATCTGACCCACGACAAAGCGGCCCAGCATCTGACCCGCCGGCACTTTCTCAACAACGGGCTTGGCTTCATGCTTGGCGCACTGTTCAATCATTCGCACTTCCTGGCTCTCGAGAATGTAATTCCTGAACTTAAAAGCGATGAAGTATTCCAGAAAGCCCTGTTTACATATTCTCAGGAAATCCGTGAAATAAATGCCAAATGGGAAGCTCTTGCCGAGAAAATCGCCATGAACCATTTCGGCAAAGCCAGATTCAAGGTGACGCTGCCGAACCTCAAAATCGCCCCGATCGTTCCTGAAAACGAACGCATCTATATCAATGCCGCCAACCAGATTGAATATGTGCCCCAGATCGTCATACCCAGACTGAATGCCTATGCTGATTTCAGTGACTTTTCTAATTGGGTCCCCTATTGTGACCGGCTTACCTACTGGATCCTGGGCGACGATCGCAGCACCGGCTACGTTGAACCAACCCATCCCAAGGTTAAGCTGGTTTTCGTAGATACCCTGATCGCCGGATTGCGCTCCAAAGGTCTGCTGGACGTCGTCGAAAAGACACAGATGCTGGTCAACGCCCATAATCGCATGCTCGACCATCGCGCCCCGGCCTCGATCAGTCAATGATTGTCGCATCTATATCCAGACCCGGGTCGATCAGAGAATCAAATCAGGACCACCTTCTTTATGATCCGGTTCTGGGGCTGCTCATCGTAGCCGATGGCAACGGCCCGGAAGGTCTGCAGGCAGCAACAGCAATAGTAAACGAGATACACAGCCGCATAGGAGAAATTGCGCCAGTAACCGCTGCTTCTGAGAACGAGTATCGCCTTGGCGAGGCAATTGCCATGGCCAGAAAAAGCAGCCGGGCCGGCGCAGCTAACGTTTCTTTAGCCGCCGCATGGGTCAATCGGGGAATACTCGCGGCGGCGGCAGAAGGACGATGCGCGCTCACCGTTTCCAGCTCACCTGAAGAGATTCGCCGGAACCTGATCTTTTCAGAGCCCGTGAAGGTCGGCCAGCAATACTTTATCTGCTCAGAAGGCTTTGCAACCACCATAAAAGCCGGACAAATCCAGCTTTTTGCCGACAATGTCGAGCTGTCAGCAGCGTTGCTGCAGAAAAAGCTCGAAGACTTCACCGACCGTCTGGCAGAAATATACGATGGAGACGACCGCAGTGCGATCTATTTCCTGCTCGATAAATCAGATATCACCGCCGGCGAACCGCATGAACTCGAACTCTTCGAGCACTGTAACCGTCGGTTCAGCATCCCGATCTGGGCTCCTGTAGCTGCAATGGCTGGAGCGGCAATATCAGGAATCTACACTCTATTCCGGTTGCGCAGATACCTGCCGCAGCTGATCAGGTTGATTGGCGGAAAATAGCCGGCCAGACAAAATCAGCCGCCAAAATGGTCGTGATAGTCTTCTATCGCTGCACAGACGACCTTTTCAGCATGTTCACGACCATAAGGCCGATCGATGCTCACATCGACTTCATGCCCCGGAATGATCTTGTAAGTGCTGAAGTAATGGTAGATTCTGTCGACCAGAACCGTGGGAAGTTCGCTGATATCACTGACATGCGCCCACATGTTGTCGGTTTCAAGAATAGCAATTATCTTGTCGTCGGCCTCACCGCGATCGACCATCGGCAAACCGCCAACTACCCGGGCATGCAGAATCACTTCAGCCCTGGCAATCGGGCGTTCACTTATAACGCAGATATCGAGCGGGTCACCGTCGCCACTCTTAGCTTTGGTTGACAGACTACAAACTCCCTCACCACAATACGTGCGGGGAATGAAACCATAAAGAGCCGGTGGCTGCGAAGAAGTGCGCTGCGGCCGATCAACCCGCATGTAACCGGTTTCTTTGTCGATTTCGTATTTCACCAGGTCATATGGAGTGATTTCGATATATGCCTGCACCAGCGATGGTGGCTGTTTGCCAACTTCAAGCCCATGCCAGGGATGAGGGCGCCAGCGGTAAAAAGGTTTTGGAAACGGCATAGATAAGCATCCTTTATTTTGCTGCAAAGCAGCATAGCATAAATCAGCGGGCTCGTAAATACCTGCCCCACTTCTGGTGCAATCAAGTATTGCCAGACGAAGAGCACTTTGGCGTTTGCCGGTATCAGGTGCAATAATGTTTGTCCTGACCCGTTAACGATTGCCCGGAAATCTTCCGATATATAGTTCAGGACAATTTTTCAGGAGCAGTAAAATGAATACTACTAAAACACAGTTTAACATCGGAATCGACGGCAGTCACAGCGCCGTAGAAACCCTGAGAGCATCTTCACTGTTCACTTCAGGCCTTCGCCGTAATGATGGCGCCAGCCTGCTGCGAGGCCGCTGAGCAAATGGAAATTTCCTCGAAACCTCCGAGCGGCATGCGCGATTTTCTGCCCGCCGAACTGGTCAGAAGGCGCCATGTCATCACTACCATTCAAAATATTTATGAACAATATGGATTCGTTCCGGTCGAAACTCCTTCGATCGAAAATCTGACTTCATTACTCGGTAAGTATGGCGATGAAGGTGATCAGCTGATTTTCCGCATTCTGCATCGTCGCGACAAACTGGCACGGGCGCTTGAAAAGAGCGGCATCGAAGAGAAGGACCTTGGCGATCTTGGCCTGCGATACGACCTTACCGTTCCCCTGGCGCGTCTGATTGCCAACAGTCCTGAATTACCGAAATTCTTCAAACGTTACCAGATTCAGCCGGTCTGGCGTGCTGACCGGCCGGGAAAAGGCAGATTCCGCGAGTTTCTGCAGTGCGACGTCGACATTACCGGCACCCGCTCTTTACTTGCCGAAGCCGAAGTCTGTTCTGCCGTCGCAGAGGTTCTGCTCAAGCTGAATTTCAGTAACTTCGAAATTCATCTCAATCATCGCCTCCTGCTGAAATGCCTGATCAAAGCGGCTGGCATCAGTCTTGAATTTGAAGGCAGCACTCTGGTTGCCGTTGACAAGCTCGACAAAATCGGTATTGACGGAGTTGTAAAGGAACTTGGCCAGCGTGGCATCACCCAGGAACAGACGCAGAAACTTATAGCCCTGATTCAGCGACCCTGCGGCCTCAGCGAAGCTGAAGAAATTGCACGTCTCAGAGTCGGGCTGGCAGACGATACCGATGCCCTCTCTTCAATACAGGAGCTCGAAGATCTCTGCGCCCTGCTGAACAGCACTCCGGCATCGGGAAGATTCAATATCGATGCTTCTCTGGCCCGAGGTCTCGGTTATTATACCGGCCCCATTTTTGAGATCCGGTCACCGGATTTCTCCGGCAGTCTCGGCGGCGGTGGTCGCTATGACGGCCTGATCGGCATGT
>CAYYUI010000037.1:0-45427 GCA_964474705.1 uncultured bacterium | reverse complement strand
CACCGATTTTTTGGCAAAAGTCCTCCTTGGAAAATTTTAGTTTGCGTTTGCCCTGCCAATTCTTTTAACCTCAGGGCAAACGCTTACTTTTCTCTACAGGTGCTCAACCTTCAGTTCTCCTCTGCAGGTGTTCTGCAATGCCGTTGTCAGTCTGTTTCTATGGCATTTGCTAAGATCTTTCTCAAAACAGGTAATCGCAAGTTGCCGCAAAGCGAAAATTTTGCAAACAAAACAGAGAACAAGTCGGGAAGGAGGATGAGCGGGGTTGCAGGTGCCTGCTGCAGTCCCGCTCATTTTGGAGCAATCTGTGTGACAATTATTCGATGTGGTTGCTGACCTGCAGTTCGAGAAACAACGATTCCTTGCCCTCGTAGATTGGCAGCAGCACCCATTTGTTGCGGGCAACGTCGAGGGTCGGTGCATATTCCTTTTTTATATCGACGGTTCTGCCGTCTTCCTGGGTGCTTCCGGTTACCCGAATACGACCGATGAGGCGCAACCGTTCAGGGTTTTCGGTTTCATGAATTATGCACGACATAGAGTATGACATCGGCCTTCCGACATTCTTTTCTTGATCATTTCGCCTTTCGCCAACTTCGATTTTGGCTTCTTTGCCCGGCAGGGTAACCAGCACCGGCGCAGAAATTATGGTTGCCGCGTCTTTCTTTTTTGCATCGTCCATGGCGGCAAAGTCCTGCAGTGAAACAGTTTTTCCGGCATTGGTCTTCCAGATTCTGAATGAGATTTTCTGCGCCTTGCCTTTTTTGTCGAGATTGCGCAGAAAGGCTTCGAACTTGTCGAGCGCCTTTTGTTCGCCTTCCATGATGATCGAGTCAGGGGTGGTCTTGAAGGTGACGTTTCTGCCATCGGCCTGGGTTGGCCGGGAAGCAGCCTGTTCGGGAGTCAGATGTGCCGGTGCCCGGTCACCCTTGTCGGTTCCCAGCTCCGATGATGCCATTTTTAGCGCTTCTTCGGGAGAGAGAAAAGCCAGCCTGATTTCGCGCTTTTCATAATCTTCGCGGCGACTGTCGCGTGGCAAGATTATGAAGATGCCGTCATTGTTTTCGAAGCGCAGATCTGCCATTCTGCAGATGGTTTCTATAGCCTGGAGCACCGTGGCGTCGATCAGCTTCAGGCTGATTTTATCGGTGACTTTATTGTGCACGACAATGTTGACGTTTGCCTGTTTGGCAACGATGGTCACGATATCTTTGATTCTGACATCCTTCATGTCGAGAGATATTTTGCCCTGGAACTGTTTCGGCAGTTTGCCGCTTTTCTTTTCAACCAGTTCCTTCAGCAGTTTCACGGTTTCCTTTTCTGAATCATTTCTGGCGCTCTGTTCAAGTCTGGCAAGGCTTGCATCTGCCGGGGCACCGCCTTTGAGAATCTGCAGGCAGTCAAGATGAAACGCGGCCCGCCCGGCAATATTCGGGTCCTGGTTTGCTGTGAGCTTCTGCAGGGTTGCTTCGATCTGTTCGTCAGGGCCATGACTGTATAGTCTGATGATCGCGTTGTCCAGTTCAGAGGCCGTTGCTGACACCTGCAGGACAATTAACAACGAAAGCGAAAACAGGGTGATAAGTAGTCTTTTCATGAGTTGCTCCTTTGTTTTTCGGATTTCTGCTATCGTTATTATCTGCAGGAGATGTTTCGATCGGTTGTCGAGAGTGTAACAGTTTTGTAACAGAATTTTCTCAGGCTTTAAGGGTGTAGCCAAAACCTCTGACTGTCAGAAGAGTTTCGGGTTCACCGGCCGGTTCGAGCTTTTTTCGCAGGCGCCCGATGTGCACATCGACGGCCCGGCTGTCTTCAAGGTCATCGATACCCCAGATGCGTTCAATGATCTGTTCGCGGCTGATAACCTGGTTGCGGTTTTCCCAGAGATATTCAAGAATCTGCCATTCGGTGGTAGTCAAAGTGGTTCTGCCATCCCGGTTCTGCACTGCCCGTCCGATGAAGTCGACTTCGAGGCGGCCGATGCGCTGTGATCTGTTGTCAGCCTTATGCCCGGTGCGACGCAATACGGCCTTTATTCTTGCGATCAGTTCGCGAATCCGGAACGGTTTGGTGACGTAATCGTCGGCACCGGCGTCGAGTGCTTTGATGATGTCGATTTCACGGTCTCTGACCGTGCAGATGATGACCGGCAGGGAAAAACCGTTCTGACGCCATTGTTTGAGCCGGTCGGCACCGTTTCCGTCGGGCAGGTTAAGGTCGAGAAGCACCATGTCGGGTTTGTCGCTTTTCAGGCTATTCTCGGCATCAGTCAGGCAACTGGTCGGCACGGTGGCAAAGCCCTCGAATTCAAGATTGTCGCTGAGCAGTTCGCGGATGATGCGTTCGTCTTCGACGATGAGAATTTTCGTCATAATTTTTCAGTTTTCCAGGTGGTGACCATCCAGATTCCTTTCTCCTGACGCCGGCGGACAAAGAACCTGCCGTTGTGCATCATCATTATCTGTCGTATCAGAAACAGGCCGGTGCCGCTGCCACCGCGTTCGGGGCGGTAAAGCAGATTGTTGTCGAGCAGGTTTATATCGCCCTCAGCTGGTTTAATCGGAAAAGATGCGCCGGAGTCGCCAATCATAACGGCGATTTCCCCGGGTTGCAGTTCAGGCAGGCTGCAGGTGCGCAGCACCAGAGTTCTGCCTTCTGCTGCGTGGCGCAAAACATTTTCGACCAGATTGATCATCACCCTTTCAAACATGTCGGGGTCAGCGAATATAAGCTCATTGTATGCAAATTCTTCAATGATCTGCCAGTCATTGAGGCGGGTTTTGAATCTGATCATCAGGCTTCTGAGCATGTCTGCCGGCGCAATTTCTCTGATGTCGGCGCTGACGGAATGACGCCGCAGTCTGACTGAAAGCAGCAGGCGGTCGAAGAGTTCGGCGGCTTTGCCGGTCTCAACCTGCAGTTGGTCGAGATAGCGGTTCTGCTGCTCTTCGTTGCGGTATCGCTTCAGAGCAAGCGTTTCGCCGAGAAAGCTGATGTTGGTTATCGGCGTTTTAAGGTCGTGGGCGGTCTGCCTGAAGAAGTTTTCCTCTTCTTCGAGCAGACCGGCTTTCTGCATGAACTGCCATTCGTGCAGTGAGAACCAGAAAAGGCCGAGAATGCCGGTCGAGGTAAGTGCCAGCAGCAGCAGAAACCCGCCTGGAAATGGTGTCGGAGTTTCTGTCTGGGCGATGGTTACCCAGAGGCCATTCGAGCTGCTCAGCGGGTGCGATAGCTCGGTGTTTTCAGGGACTCTGGAGATTTTTGCTTCAGGAAAGCCTCTTTGGTTGAGCAAAGCAGCAAGCCCGGAAACGACTGTTTCATAAGAAAAGGCAGCGGTTCCGTTTCCATGCCTGATTACCAGCATCTCGTCTGTCTGATTATTTTTCCAGCCAGGCTCTGCGGCATCGGCATAAGAAAACTGATAGCAATGAATCAGAAAGTTGAGCCAGGTCTGCAGTTGTGGCGGAATCTCGCCATCGAGCATCTGCTGCGGGCTTTGCGGAATAATCGCCGGCGCAGGCAGGGTTCGCAGGCGCAGAAGCCATTGCCGGCATGATTCCGGATTATTCTCGGCAAGAAAAGCTGCGGCGACTTTCAGGGCTGCTTCGGTTTTTAAGGTTCGGCCGTTGTCGAGAAGAAAATCAAAGCTTGAATTAAGAATCTGAAAGGCGCAACGGCGCATTTCGAAGCTGTTTCCGGCGGCAGCGTATTCATTCATCTGCAGGTAGCGCCAGAAATCCTGCTCGTCAGGTGAAGAGTTGAGCTCGGCTTCGATCAGCAGGGCCTGCTTCGAGCCGGCGCCCATGGCAATTTTCATGAAGATATTGCGGGCGAGCGAAGTGTCGGGTGGTGCCAGAACCGGCAAAGAAGGCTTGTTCATCGGTAGCGGAATCGCTTCGGCCGGCAATGGCATGGTTTCGAGCTGTCGGAAATATTCTTCGCAGACCTGATCGATTCGGCTCAGCTTTTCGGCCCGGTTCTGGCGGCTGAGCATTTCCTGCTGGAATCTGAGGCTTCTGAACGCGATCGCAACCAGCAGCACAAAAGAAACCAGAATTAAAATCAGGCTCAAAATAAAACGTCTGCTGGTTTGGGGCTTATGCTTAGCCATTTTCATCGAAATCTTACCCTAAAACAACACAAACAGGCAAAAATTAAATATCTGCTCTGAGAATTCGGGTACGATGCCTGCCGGCCTGAAATGCCTCGGTTCGTTTCTTGCATATCAATATTGGGAGAAAAGATAAAAGCGTGTCTGATTGCGAGCCTACGATGCTTCATGAAAATTTATGATCGACAGTCACTGGACGTTTTTTCCGGGAGATGCAGAGGTCATCGCTTTTTGTGCGGTTCAGAACATTCAAATCAACCAGGCCGGGACAGCCCAGTTTTTGTGGTCGATGGGCAGGATATCATTGGCCATGCAGATGACGACACCGTCGCCAATTGCAACCTTCATCTGTTCCAATTCTCCAGATTTTTCCGGTTCCTGGACCGGGTTGAGAACATTGAAGTTTTTTATGGCCGCTTTGCCCGGCGAAGCGGTTTTCTTGATCTCGATCGGGTAGAGAGTTCCGTTCAGGTAGATCATCAGGTCGATTTCTTTTTTGTCTCGATCACGGTAGTAAAAAAGAGGCGGCTCTTTCCCTTCGTTCAAAAAGCTTTTGTAGATTTCAGAAAACACATAGCTCTCAAAAAATGCCCCCGACATGGCACCTTTTTCTAATATCTCGGCATTGCTCCATTTGAGCAGATATGCACACAGGCCAGTATCTAAAAAGTGCATCTGGGGCTGTTTGATTACTCTTTTTAAAACATTGTTATGATAAGGCTGAATCAGGGCAACGATATTGGATGAAACCAGAATCGAGAGCCATTTTTTTGCGGTTGGTGCGCTGATCCCTGATTCTTTTGCAATTTCATCGTAAATAACTGGCCTTGAAGTTCTGGCGGCCACAACTGTCATGAAGTTATAAAAAGACATTTCGTCTGCAACCTGGGTTAAGTCTTTGATGTCACGTTGCAGATAAGTGTTCATGTATGACTGATAATAGGTGCTCAGGTCAATCTCTGGATTTACATACAATGCGGGCATGGAGCCTTTGAATATGCGCTCATAAATCTCTTTCAACCCCAGCTTTGGCACTTGCTTCATGCGATGCAGCAACTTGTCGGGATCAGTAGAAAAGGCCATGGATGGCGAAGCTTGAATTTCGCTTGTTGACAGACCAAGCAGATTTACAATACCCACACGACCGGCAAGCGATTCGCTGACATTTTTCATCAAATGAAACATCTGTGACCCGGTCAGCCAGAATTCACCGTTTTTTCTGGACTTATCAACGGCCATTTTTATATAGGGTAACAATTCAGTGGCATATTGAATTTCATCGATCAGAACAGGTGGCTTATACCTCAGCATAAACAATGCCGGGTCATGCCTGGCAAGATAACGGGTATCAGGATCATCTAATGTGACGTATTGTCGCCCCTCTTCTGCCAATTTTTGCAGAAGCGTCGTTTTTCCCACTTGTCTTGGGCCTGTAACCAACAAAACTGGAAAAGTCCTGGAGACCTTGCATACAGCCTTCTCTATAGCGCGTTTGATATACTTCATTGATCACCTCAAATTTTGGGCACATTGCCAAAACTCGTCAAAACTAAAATACTAATTTAGATTAGCCGGAGAAATGTGGTGCGTCAAATTAAATTTGTCTGCGATTAAAACCTGCCAGATTCCGGTGGCCTCTCGTTCCAGTAATAACCATTCGGAGGTTTTATACAATTAGGGTTTCGCTTGGTTCGGCCCTGAGCACCCGGCCGCTTCGGCCATCAGGATAGCTACATTCTGCGCCCGGGGCCGCATCGTCAACGGGAAAAAGCGTCTGATCGACGGCGAATATGTGCCGCCTGCCAGTGTTTGTAGAGAGCGCTGGCGGTTCATTCTGAAAGAAGAAAATCGATCAGATTAACGTGTTCGATGCCATCGCTGTCATCAAACTGGTATTTGTCGAGGGTGATAACGGTTTTTCTGAAGCTGTCGCGGATAAGGCGCAGTGGCCTGAATTCGCGCTCCCGGGTCGTTTCTGATTCAATCATGTAGGCGACCTGATAGTAATGCTTCTGATTACCGCGGCAGGCAACGAAGTCAACTTCAAATTCATCTTCTCTGCCCACAAAAACCGTGTTTCCGCGCCTGAGCAGTTCGAGGTAAACGATATTTTCGAGTTTCTGCGAAATATCGGTAGTTCTGCTGCCCAGAATCGCGCTTCTCAGCCCAAGATCGGCAAGATAATATTTTTCGAGCCGTTCGAGGATTTTTTTGCCCTTGATGTCGTATCTTCGGGCGGAATGAACGATCATGGCCTCTTCAAGCGCTCTGATATAGTTGTAAACCGAGTCAGTCGCCACTTTTCGCCCCTGACTTTTGAGGTAATCAGCAATTTTGGCGGCACTGAAAATATTGCCAATGTTTTCCATCATGTAGATCAGAATACGTTCGAGAAGCTCTGAATCTCTTATAGCATTGCGTTGAATGACATCTTTGAGGACCACCGAGTTGAAGATACCCTTTAAATACTGAGTTTTGATGTCCTCATCATCAGGCAAACGATACATGCCTGGAAATCCGCCATACTGGATGAAATCAAAAAAGGCAGCCTCAACAGCATGCTTATCACCGGAAGGGATTTCATAAAAATCAAGGTATTCCCTGAAAGACAGGGGCAGGAGTTGAAGTTCCACGTATCTTCCGGCAAGCATTGTTGCAAGTTCTCCGGCCAGCATGTTGGCATTCGAGCCGGTAAGATACAGATCGCAGTCGAGATCGATTGCCAGTGAACGAATGGCCTTTTCCCAGTCTGTGACTTCCTGGATTTCATCGATCAAGATGTAAACCCGCCGGGTGCATTTGCCGGCCATACTTTTTATATGATCATAGAGCGCCCTGTAGTCGGCGTAGCTTTGATTCTCGAGCGACTCGAAGTCGATTTTGATGATTCTTTCGCGGTCGATGCCCTGTTGCAGCAGGTGCTCTTCTAATAGCCTGAGCAGATAAGATTTTCCGCATCTTCTGATGCCGGTTATGATCTTAATCACCGGCGTGTCGATCAGTTTGGCCAGATGCTGTGCGAAAGCCGTTCTGTTTTTGAGCATTCCCCGGCACCTCATTTAATTATATTATAAAAGAATTAAATTAATTATACTACAAATAATTCTTTTATAAAATAATTATTTGCTGGTTTTCGTTGCTGCGAACAATGTGAAAGAATTGCCCTTGGTGTGGACATTTTTGCCGGAAGGGAATATTATGGTCGGGAAAACATGAAAGTTCATGAGAAAGAGAGGTTCATGAAGCGTTTCTGTTCTGTTCTGGTTTGCCTTATCTGCCCATAAATAAAGAATCCGGATCTGAGAGTGTTAGAAGAGGCAGAAAGACATGTAACTCCAATTTGTCAGCCTGGGTGGTTTCTGGCGTTTTATTAATGCCTGCAACAGAAATTACCCTGTCGAGTTCTGCAGATTTATAGGCTATGACGCAATGATCTGGCCACAACGCAATTGCATGCAGGAATTCCTGATCGGATTCAATGGCTGCCATGCCGGAGCCGGAAATTTGTCACGATCGTTTGCGTGAAAGCGGTACAGAGAACCGTGGGTTTAGAGAGGAGGAAGGTTATGCTGCCCGGCGGGGCGCAATGGTGTGTTGCAATCTGGTTTTGAAAATAATGTTGTACGGAGAGAGAAAATGAGAATTTCCAAAAAACTGGTTTGTCTGCTGGTGCTTTGTTCTTTGAGTTTTTTGCTGTTCGGCTGCTGGCTCGGCGATGATGACGATGACGAACAGTTCGGGCCGATTACTGGCGCCATAAAGCTTTCGGCGGTTGCCGACGCCGGAGTGGGCAACGCTTTTGCCGCATCGGGGCGTGATGTCGATGGTCTGAAGGCAGCGGCCATCGCCAATAAATTCGTGGCCCGCATCAAGATCGGAGCTGCCCGCCCAAGGCTTTTCAGTCTCGAACGTTCTGACAACGGGCAAACCCTGACGCTCGACGCAACTCTTGACGGTGTTTCAGTCGGCAAGCAGCAGTTGACCATCGAAATCGTCGCTTCTGGTGTCGCCGATGCCGACCCGATTCTCAAAACCATCGCCACGGCGACTGTCGCCGCCGGCCAGACCAACGAAGATTCGGTCAAAAATGCGTCGATCAACTATGAAACGACCGCGAAGGCCATCGCTTATGAAGCATGGCCGGCGAGCGGCAGCAAAACCATCGATGATTTCACGCCGGCAGCAGCCGACATAACCACTCTGGCGAACACTATTCAAACCACCCTGGGCGGCTCGATCGACGGCACGAAAACCCTCAGCGACACCGCCATCAAAGATGCAGCGAAAGACCTCGGAGAATCCGTTCCGACCCAGCCGGCAGTCACCCTTTCTTCTATCAGCCTCAATCCGACCACCGGTTCAGTCGCCACCAACGGCACTTTCAACCTGGCCACTGTCGTAGTGACGGCAACCTATTCTGATGCGTCTACAAAGACGGTCACCGGCCACACCTGGTCAGTTAAATCCGGTGGCGGCATCCTCAGCGGCTCGACCTACACTCCACCGACCACTGCCGGCACCGCAGTTCTCACCTGCACCTTCATCGAAAACGGTGTCACGATGACCGCCGACCTGACGGTCACAATTACTGTTCCAGCACCGGTTTTGACTGCAATCAGCCTCAATCCGACAACTGGTTCGGTAGTCACCAACGGCACTTTCGACCTGGCCAGCGTCGTGGTGACGGCAACCTATTCTGATGCGTCTACAAAGACAGTCACCGGACACACCTGGTCAGTAAAATCCGGCGGCGGCAGCCTCAGCGGCTCGACCTACACTCCACCGACCACTGCCGGCACCGCAGTTCTCACCTGCACCTTCATCGAAAACGGTGTCACGATGACCGCCGACCTGACGGTCACAATTACTGTTCCAGCACCGGTTTTGACTGCAATCAGCCTCAATCCGACAACTGGTTCGGTAGTCACCAACGGCACTTTCAACCTGGCCAGCGTCGTGGTGACGGCAACCTATTCAGATGCTTCGACGAAGGCAGTCACCGGCCACACCTGGTCAGTAAAATCAGGCGGCGGCATCCTCAGCGGCTCGGCCTACACCCCGCCGACTACCGCCGGCAGCGCCGTTCTCACCTGCACCTTCATCGAAAACGATGTCACGATGACCGCCGATCTGACGCTGAATGTAACTGCTTCAATAACATCTGTCGAACTGGTTAATGTGCCGGCAGGCACCTTTCAGCGCGATGCAAACGCAGCGAACCTCTCGACAGTTTCGGCTTTCAGAATGAGCAAATACGAGATCACCCGCGAGCAGTTTCTGGCGATCATGGACACCGACCCAAGTTATTTGAACAATTCCAGTGGGGTAACCGACCCGGTGCAGATGATGAACTGGTATCACGCGATCGCCTTCTGTAACAAACTCAGTATTGCCGAAGGGCTGATACCGGCCTACGCTGTCACCGGTGTTGACTTCTCGACGCTTACTTTCGCGGCAATACCAACCGCCAACAACGGCACCTGGGATGCAGCGACCTGTGACTGGTCAGCGAACGGTTATCGCCTGCCGACCGAAATGGAATGGATGTGGGCGGCGATGGGAGCCACCCTGGACAGCCAACCCGGTGCGATGGTCGGAGGCGTCAATGTGACCGGCTACACCAAGGCCTTCGCCGGTTACAACGGCAGCAATTCAATCGACGCCTATGCCTGGTATTCGACGAATTCAAGCTACAAAGCGCACCCGGCCGGCACTAAACTGGCGAATGAGCTCGGCCTGTACGACATGAGCGGCAACGTCTGGGAATGGTGCTGGGACTGGTATAGTAGTTACCCTGCTAATTCTAACTCCGACTATCGCGGTGCTGGAACTGGCTCGAGCCGTGTGCTGCGCGGCGGTGGCTGGCACTATTCCGCTGGCTACGCTACCGTGGCCTTCCGTAGCAGCCTCAGCCCGGACGGCCGGAACTTCAGCCTCGGGTTTCGTGTGGTTCGGCCCTGAGGTTCTGCAAAATGCAACATACATCATTCCCGGCTTCGGCCTCTGGCCGAACCGGGGGCGGCAGGCGTGCGGGGAGCGGGTTGCGTGAAGGCGTCAAGCCGTAACGCTTCCCGCTCACAGCGCGACTGCCGCCGGGTACCAGGTTTCGATACGCAAAAAAAACAGTGTAAAAGCTGATTTATGGCGTTTCTGACCCAATTCGCAGCGCTTTTATAAGCCTGTTCGGCGAACCTTCGGTCTGCGACGAACTCAGGCCTTGTTTAGAAATTACTGTAACACTTTGCCCATGCGACCGGCCATAAGGGGCCGTAAAAGCAAAAACCATTGTCATGGTTTTTGTTTAACGGCCCCTAAACAAGTTTTTGCGCGCACGCCGCATCGTCACGTCGAAAACGCCTGATCGACGACGAACGCGGCACCGGGGTGGTTGGTAGGGGGAGCAACTCGCAGTCATGATTAAATCGCCCCCGGCAGCGCTTGGCGATTTCCATGCAATAAACGGAGTTGGAGAGGCCGGGTGAAATGGCGGTGATGTTTCGCGTCAGTCAGGCGTTTTTCTTCTGGTAGAGCCCTGTCAAGGTTTCCTGTAATACTTTTGAAAAGTTGATATGATTTTCTTCTGCAAAAGTATTTAACCAGGCTGGAATGGTCAGGTTTTTCCTGACGGCCTTGTTGCCAAACTTTTCTGCGTATGCGCCCATATCAAGAACCAGTACACTCACAAAGCCGCCTTTCTCAGGGCGTATGGCCTTGATATCACTGGCCCTCGGAGCTGGTTTCCCGTCTTCCAGTTCGGTAAGGACCCAACCGGAGGCGGCATCAGTAGCCATCTCTACGGCCTCGGC
Organism: uncultured bacterium; assembly: GCA_964474705.1. Classification (GTDB taxonomy): domain Bacteria; phylum Muiribacteriota; class Ozemobacteria; order Ozemobacterales; family Ozemobacteraceae; genus Rifleibacterium. Next base: position 34,510 of record CAYYUI010000037.1, on the reverse strand, counting down.
AAGAGAGGCCCCGCCGCTTACGCATCCAGGAAGGTCAGGAACCTCCACGGCGTATTCTCCAGTTTCGCTGTCGAGATAAAAACACGCAGGATATACCAGTTTCATATAAGTCTCCCTTTAGCTCAGCCCAGCCTGCCTGAAAATTGATTTAACGATGATAGGCGCAATGTCTCCCGGATGATGCGGAACAGTAACCTTTCCGCGTTTTGAAGGGTGAACATATTGATAGTGCGAGCCTTTGGCCTCTTTAAAGACCCAGCCGTCTTTCAATAATATCTTTTCGATTTCTCGAAATTTCACTTTTTTCTCCTTCATTTTAAACTATACGCATAATGCGCACGGTGTCAAGATGCCATCACTTGATTACAGTAAGCTTGTTAATTCTGCCGACAACGTTATCCGCCAGTCCACTGTCGATGAAGAAAGGCAATTTATGGCGTTTCTGACCCAATTCGCAGCGTTTTTCATCAGTCTGTTCGGCGAACCCCCGGTCTGCGGACGAACTCAGGCCTTGTTAAGAAATTACCGTTACACTTTGTCCATGCGACCGGCCATAAGGGGCCGTAAAAGCAAAAACCATTGTCATGGTTTTTGTTTAACGGCCCCTAAACAAGTTTTTGCGCTCGCGACGCATCGTCAACGTCGAAAAACGCCTGATCGACGGCGGACATGCTACCGTTTGCCGGCTTCTGTAGAGATTAGCAATTTCACAAATAGTTCTTTTATAAAATAATTATTTGCTAGTTTTCGTTGCTGCGAACAATGAGAAAGAATTGCCTGCGTGTGGACATTTTTGCCGGAAGGGAATATTATGGTCGGGAAAACATGGAAGTTCATGAAAAAGAGAGGTTCATGAAGCGTTTCTGTTCTGATCTGTCTGCCCATAAATACAAAATTTGGATCTGAGAGCTGATAGAACGGGCAGGGAAAGTCGTAACTCAAAGTCTGGCTGCTGTGGTGGTTTCTGGCATTATATTATTGCCTGCAACAGAAATTACCCTGTCGAGTTCTGCAGATTTATTGGCTGAGACTCAATGCTCTGCCACAACGCAATTGCATGCAGGAATTCCTGAGCAGATTCAATGGCTGCCATGTCGGAGCCAGAAATTTGTCACGATCGTTTGCATGACAGCGGTACAGAGAACCGCGTGTGTCGAGAGGAGGGAGGTTGTGCTGCCTGGCGAGGCGCAAAGGTGTTTGCGATCAAGTTTTGAAAAATAATAGTTGTACGGAGAGAGAAAATGAGAATTTCCAAAAAACTGGTCTGTCTATTAGTGCTTTGTTCTTTGAGTTTTATGATTTTCGGCTGCTGGCTTGGCGATGATGACGATGATGAACAGTTCGGGGCGACAACCGGCGCCATCAAGCTTTCGGCAGTTGCCGATGCCGGAGCGGGCAACGCTTTTGCTGCATCCGGGCGCGATGTCGATGGCCTGAAGGCTGCGGCTATCGACAACAAATTCGTGGCCCGCATCAAGATCGGAGCTTCCCGGCCCCAGTTTTTCAACATCAATCGTTCCGACAACGGGCAGACCCTGACGCTTGACGCCACCCTCGACGGTATTGCAATCGGCAAGCAGCAACTGACGACCGAGATCGTCGCTTCGGGGGTCGCCGATGCCGAACCGATTCTCAAAACTATCGCCACAGCGACTGTAGCCGCAGGCCAGACCAATGAAGATTCGGTCAAAAATGCGCTGATCAACTATGAAACGACCGCGAAGGCCCTTGCTTACGAAGCCTGGCCGGCGAGCGGCAGCAAGACCATCGATGATTTCGCACCGTCAGCAGCGGGCATAACCGCTCTGGCGAACACGATAAAAAACACCCTGGGCGCCTCGATCGACGGCACGAAAACCCTCAACGACACCGCCATCAAAGATGCCGCGAAAGAACTCGGCGAAGCGGTTCCGACCCAGCTGGCAGCCACGCTTTCTTCGATCGGCCTCAACCCTGATACAGTTTCTGTGGCCACCAACGGCACCTTCGACCTGACCACCATCGTAGTGACGGCAACCTATTCAGATGCTTCGACGAAGGCGGTCACCGGCCACACCTGGTCGGTAAAATCAGGCGGCGGCAGCCTCAGCGGTTCAACCTACACCCCGCCAACTTCAGCCGGCACAACCTTTCTCACCTGCACGTTCACCGAAAACAGCGTTACGAAGACGGCCGAACTGACTCTGAATGTAACTGGCCCGGCCCGCTTTGCAAAAGATGCGAACAATGTCATAACCGACATTCAGACGGGTTTGCAATGGTTCTGCACCACGACGCCGTTCAGCTGGTATCAGGCCAGAGACTGGGCAGCCGGACTCACTTTGAACGGTGGCGGTTGGCGCCTGCCGACCAGGTCAGAACTGGGGGCTTTGTACCCGGCGGCCGAAGGCTCGAAGCTTTTTACGGTGTCATATTCATGGACAACTGAAAAGCCTTTTCTGGATAACCCGGAAACCGCCACAACCGATGAATCCCAGGCATATTTCTTCAACTATTTTCAGAATTTCGACGCTGCTTATAGCTGCGCCGCCGACGGCGGGACAACCAACAACAGCATCGCGGTCCGCTCGACAATCGCCGGCAGCGTCACCGGCATAAGCATGAATAAAACATCGACAACGGTCGCGGTCGATGGTTCAGAAGCCCTGACGATAACCATTCTTCCCGATAACGCGACCTCTCGAACCGTTGTCTGGAAATCGAGCAAAGAGTCAGTGGCCACAGTCGATTCAACCGGCAAAGTGACCGGGGTTGCTATCGGCAAAATCATTATTACCGCAAGCATCGCTGATCCCGCTCTCACTGCCGAATGTGTGGTAACGGTAACCGCTCCGGTTGTATCAGCTGATATCGAGCTGGTCAATGTTCCGGCGGGCACCTTTCAACGCGATGCATCAGCTGCTAATACCTCTTATGTTTCGGCTTTCAAAATGAGTAAATACGAGATCACCCGGGCGCAATTTCTTGCGGTCATGGGCACTGACCCAACCGAGACATCATACTCCAACGGGCTCGCCGGCCCGGTGCAGCAGGTAAGCTGGTATCATGCGATTGCTTACTGCAACAAGCTGAGCCTGTCGGCTGGCCTGACTCCGGCTTACTCAGTTTCTGGCGTTGACTTTTCGACGCTGACCTACGCTGCCATACCAACCAGCACAAACTCCGCCTGGGATGCTGTGATCTGCAACTGGTCGGCAAACGGTTACCGGTTGCCAACCGAAATGGAATGGATTTGGGCAGCGATGGGTGCCGACAGCGGGAACTCAGGCGCGACCAACACTTCCGGTTATGCAAAGGCGTTTGCGGGCAGCACCGGTTCGAATCTGCCTGGCGATTACGGCTGGTATACTTCGAATTCAAGCGGCAAGACGCACTCGGTCGGCAGTAAGTTGGCAAACGAACTCGGTCTGTATGACATGAGCGGCAACGTCTCCGAATGGTGCTGGGGATGGCTATCTTACCCAACCGGGGCCAATTCTGACTATCGTGGTGGAACGACTGGTGCTTACCGAGTTCGCCTCGGCAGCAGTTTTAGCGTTAACAACGTTTCAATCGCCAACTCTGGTTATGAATATCCATACAGCCAAGACTTCTACCTGGGCTTTCGCGTGGTTCGGCCCTGAGTACCCGGCCGCTTCTTCCTTTGGGTGCCGATCAGGATAGACATCTCTAATGGCTGAAGCCATAAGATCTGTCTAATCCTGATGCGGCGGAGTATAAGTCACCTCCTGTGACGATTCTGCCATCAATTCATCATTCATTCCCGGCTTCGGCCTCTGGCCGAAGCCGGGTGCGGCAGGCGTGCGGGGAGTGGGGTTGCTCGAAAGGCGGCAAGTCGCAGTGCACAATGTTTTCGGAAGTTCAGTGATCAGCTTTAACGTCGATTCTGGTCCAGCCTTGTTCTGGCTGCCAGGTTTTGACGCAGAGAACGCCGGTGTCGATTCCTGAGATTATCGGCAGAAGAAAAACCCGGAGAGCATCTATGATGTCAGGCAGGCCCGGCACTGTCTTCTGCTTTCTCTGTTTGCTGATGAAGCCTTGCCATTGCTGTTGCTTTGATTCGTTGCCGGAAAAATCCTCACTGAGTGCAACCGGTTCACGTTGAGGAAATTCCGTTTGCCTTTTGCTGAAGGTCTGCCTGATTGCCTCCAGCAGTACATCAGCTTCGATGGAAAAGTTCCGGCTCAGCATCCAGATGTCGAAGTAATCTTTCAACCGACTGTTGGCCATACCAAGCACCACCATTGCGTTGAACTTTTCAGCAATCACCGTTTCCGGGGAATATGAACGAATAATCGGGCCATGTTCGGCCAGCAGGGCCGGGAATTCTGTTGCCTTGGGGGCTGGAGTAATCTGATCGCCAAAGCCTACATCTACCTGAAGTCGTAAATGCATAGTACCGAGGGCCGCACGTGCGATGATCCGCACACCATCATAAAAGGCTTCTTCCCGGATCATGGAAACGGCTATGCTTTCATTGTCAAATATGATGCCATCCTTTTCAACAATCGTGCCACAGATTTGTCGAAAAACCTTTTCCATGGTTTTCAGATCAGAACTTCCGAACCCCAGCAAATCGAGATCCATGGTTGTGCGTTTGTCATCGAGTTTCCATGGAATATACAGCATGGCACCTTTGAGGATAAATTTGTCACGATACTCACTTGCGGCCAGACGCGCGAGAAAGCGTTCGACGGTATAGCGAACCGCTAATTCATTAAAATCTCTGCCGGTTGATCGGGCCAGATTCAAAAGCCGGGCGCGAACAGAAGCGCTGATATCCTTGATTCCCTTCTTATTCAATGGCCAAGCATCTCCAGATATGGCTGAATGATTTTCTGCACGCGGCACACTCTGGCTGCAGCCCAAAGGTCGTCAGCAGAAAAGCGCTTTGCTTTCCAGCCTTCTCTGAGAGCTTCAATTGCAACATCGAGGCCGATTTTATTGCGATATTTAAAACAGTCGGCAACTGTTCTGGCCGGGCTGTGTATGCTTACTTCCGTGCCTTCGATGCGATATGTTTCCATTCCATATGTAAATGTTCCAGTGGTACAATAGACGAAGCGAACTGGAAAACTCTTGTCTGGAAGCATTCTTCGATCCTGGCGCATCATCCAGATTTCATAGGGCATCTGGGTTCCGATCTCATGAAAAAAAAGCGCAGAAATCAGGCATATTATACCGCCCGGGTATCGCTTTACAGCTTCTGCAAGCGCATGATGCCGACTGATTTCGGCATTCGGAAGAGCATAAAGACCTCGTTCAATACGAACAAGTTCACCCTTTGATACCATGCGGCAAAGAGTAGACCTTGGATCAAGAGAATCTGGCAGGTCGCCAGCCCGAAACACCGGTAGTTTTTTTGCCACATCAATGATCTTTTCTCTGGTTGTCTTCATTTTTTAAGCTCTAAAGTGAGAATAAAAACATTAATTTTCTCTAAAATGATCCAAAAATTTATGTTTGTCAAATTTTTCCTGCCATGTTCAAAGCAATCATCACGGGCGGCATTCAGATGGCTGTTATGACGTATTGAGAACGGCTTGATATGCCCTTTGCTGATAAATCATTAACAGACCTGGCTGATATCCCGGGCTGTTTAAGCGGCTTTATGTTGTTTTGTCATGATTCAATAATCGCGTTTATGCTCTGAAGGGGTAAAGGCGGGAGTCGAGTCTACATGCGGGATAAGGCCAATCGGATGTGTTTGCCGGGAATGGTTGAACGGGGGATGGATTATTTGCCGGAAGGGAATATTATGGTCGGGAAAACATGAAAGTTCATGAGAAAGAGAGGTTCATGAAGCGTTTCTGTTCTGGTTTGCGTTCTCTGCCCATAAATAAAGAATCCGGATCTGAGAGTTGATAGAACGGGCAGGGAAAGTCGTAATTCAAGGTCTGGCTGCTGTGGTGGTTTCTGGCGTTATATTATTGCCTGCAACAGAAATTACCCTGTCGAGTTCTGCAGATTTGTTGGCTGAGACTCAAAGATCCGGCCACAACGCAATTGAATGCAGGAATTCCTGAGCAGATTCATTGGCCGCCATGTCGGAGCCGGAAATTTGTCACGATCGTTTGTGGTTTAAGCTGAATTTAAAGTATTTTGAGATCCATAAGCCCAATATCTTTAATTTGGGGGAAATCTTTGCCGTTGAAGGTTGCAATGACCTCAAGCTTATTGGCAATGCCAATGCTCATTATTTCGAAATCGTGAATTTTAAGACCCTTGGGTTGATGTTGGTCGGCAAGCTGAAAAAGTATTTCGAGTGATCTGGCGTCTGGAAAAATAATTGGGAAACTATTTGAAAACCAGTCGATCATCTCCAGTGCTTCAGATGCTGACACAGCTATAACCGGGGCTCTGGTCACTACCGCATAGAATTCGGCAAGGCTTTTTGAAGTAATGAAAAGTTCGTTTCTCGATGCAAGAAGGGCGCGACTCTGCTGGTAATATTTTGAATCCTGATCGATGGAATAAATTAGAACATTTGTATCAACCAGAATCTTACTCATAAGCCTTTTTTCTCAGGTCGGCATCATCGAACTGACCTTTCAATCTGAAAGAGGGCAATTTCTTTTTCTTAACCGGCTTTGTTTTCAAGGATTCTATGAATTTGAGGACTTTGCTGAGAATCTCTTCTGGAAGGCCGTCTATTTCTGTTATAAGTTTTTCCTTTGTAGTCATCGAACTCTCCTTTTCTTCCTCCTGTTACAGCTTAACCATTTGATAAATGCGGAAAAACACGCGTTTTTCAAGAACTTCAGTGCGGTCGTTGCAGTATTCTTCGAGGGTTAGAGCTGTGGCATAACCGCCTGAATCCAGGAATCTCGCTGTCAAAGCATTTGTCTTTCTCGAGAATCTCATACTTTGCCTGTTTGATAGCGGCTTTAAGATATTTTGTCAGCACAAGTTCGCTCCGGTGTCTCTTTTCTATCCATTCTAACGGTTTACCAGAAAAAAACAACCAGCAACCAAAGCATTTTTTGCCAAACTTCGAACGAAAGAAGTCTACGGCGACAATGGCGCTTTCGTGGTATGTTTACTCTGGTTAGAGCCTGACTAAGTCTGCTTCGACCAGGCCTGTTATATAAAAGTGCATTGCAATTTGTTCTGTCTGAATATTCAGCTGCCAAAGCAGCAGTCTCAAAGCCTCTGTCATTGGCCGGTTCGTTCGCACTCCGGCGACTCACCGGCACTTGACCATCCTGGCCTGCGCGAGCGAAGCGACGAAGCCGTATGCCAAAGGCATAAGCCAGCTCTGAGATAATCTCACGCTGATCGAAGCAACAGCACTTTAATACCTCGCCAAAATTCAATGCTCTTTTATATAATTCGAAAATTTCAGACTTTGCTTTGGAATTGGCATAATAGCACTACAAAAGCATTGAATCCCTGGATTCAGGTTCTGCGCCGGGAATGATGTGGGCTTGTCGGTCACTCACGCGGTTATGCCCCGAAGGGGTAAATTTCTTGAACCTTTAAAGGGCTCACGCATCGGGCAGCACAGCATCAGGATCAACGACCAGTTCCGCATTTGCTTTGTCTGGTCTGATGAAGGCGTGAAGAATGTCGAAATTGTCGACTATCATTGAACCAAAGGAAGTGAGAAAAATGATTCGAGTCCCCAGATATGGCCCGCCGACCCACCCGGGTGAAATGCTGCTGGAAGAATTTCTCAAGCCTCTGAATATGTCTCAGACCGAACTGGCGCAACGGCTGGGTGTTTCCTACCCGAGAATCAATGAGTTGATTCATGGCAAGCGGGGAGTGACGCCAGATACAGCGCTCAGGCTCGAGAAACTTCTCGGCATGGAAGCCCAGTTCTGGCTGAACCTGCAGCAAGCCTGGGATCTTTATCAAGCTGCGCATTCGCCGGCGATGGCCGAAATCGCAAAAATCGTCAGGTTACCTGTTCTGGTAAGAGCCTGAACAGGATCAGCTCCGTTTGGAGGTTGTTTTGCTTCTGGCGGCTTTGGTGGGTGATTTTTTGCCGGGCGTGGCTTTTGGGGGAGTGTGCTTGATGATTTCGGTGCGCCAGGGCACTTTGTCTTCTTTAAGTGCGAACTCAGCCGGTGAAATACCGAACACTTCGCAGAGGTCGATTTTGAGATCGGGAAAAAGGGAGGGGCTGGCTGGATTGAAAATGTCGAAAATTTCGGGGCGGCCATAAGCGCCGTCAATGAGTCGATAGGCGGTTACCAGGCGGTCGGTGGGGTGCACGAGCCAGAATTCTTTGACGCCGAATTTTTCGTAGAGGGCACGCTTTTTGATGTTGTCATACGAAGCAGATGATGGCGAAATAATTTCGACGATCAGGTCGGGAGCGCCGAGGCAGCCTTTGTCGTCGAGTTTTTTGTGGTCGCAGACTACCGAAAGGTCAGGTTGAACGACGTCGAAAATCTCATCTTCATTTCCCGGCCGGTCAGTAAACCGTACATCGAACGGTGCTACGTATATTTTGCAGGGCTTGCCTCTGAGAAAATTTGCGAACTGTCTCGCCATTTCCAGCAGGATTTCCTGGTGAATGCGCAGGGGTGCATTCATTGCGTAAACCTGGCCGTCGATAATTTCAAAACGTTCATCGTCAGGCCATTGCTGGTAATCAGCATAGGAAACTTTTTTTCCGGTCGACCGTCTGGTATTTGCCACAATAAAACTACCTCCGCCCCTCTGCAGAAAGTATAACACATCCAGTTTCATTTCTCACTGATGGATGCATCCGGCAGATGCAATTTTTAATTCTACCCCCCTTGGCTGTCATACGTAATCATTTGCAGCGACAGCGATTACCGCAACCAACATGCTGGGCATGGCTGACAACGACAACGATTCTGATTGTCACAACCATCGATCTGATCAAGGCAGGGCGCACCTTCACTTGGTTGAATGAACTTGATGAAAAAATTGAGTTGGGATGTGGTATCATGCTGCCATGAGAGAACAGGGAGCGGGAAAACACCGGAACAGCGTCTGGCCGAAGCTGATGCCGTACGTAATGTGGCTGCTGCCTGTTCTGGTGCTGAATATCGGCTTCAGTTTTCTTGCCAATATTGAACTGCACTGGAAAGAGCGTGAGCAGGACGAAACCGCCCAGCAGGAACTGGAAGCCCTGACCAGCAGTTCTACTACCACTTATCGCATGAATCGTCTGGCCGGTCTGCTGACCGTCAAGATCAAGACGGTTGAACGCATGCAGAGCGATGACGCTGAAATCGGGCGGCAGCTCGAGGAACTGGGGCAAAGTCATTTTCAGCCGTTTTTCTCGAAGTATAAGCTGCATATTTTCAGGAAAAAGAAGGGGGCGCAGGGTTTTGAACTGTTTTTTGCCCACAGTGACAGAGTTGAGAGCAAAAGAGCCATGGGCATGGTTTTCAACTATCTTGTCGATCAGCACAAGGGTGTCGACATGCCTCTGGCGACCATCAAGCAGCGCGACAAATTTGCTGAAAGCTATTTTGGCAAGACCATACGCAGTGAAGCTCTGGCCAACAGCCAGAAAGGGCGAACGACTACCATTCTGCACGACGATCTGCCGCACTGGTTCATCTGGGATTACCACGAAAATATAGGTGATTGTGCCTGGGGCTATCTGGTCACTGCCGAAATCAGAGAAGAAACGGAAATACATGCCATGCAGCAGGCGGTGAAGGAATGCTCGATGCGGCGCAGCGGCCTGGCCGGGTTCATTCCGGTAATCAGGAAGTCGGCATTACCGGTTTGTTCGGCCGAAATGGCCGGATCACTTCTGTTTCGCCGCTGGCTGAAAGACGAAGTGCGCCCGCTTGGGTCGGCGCGCGCAGTCTGGCTCCGGCACGGGCCGCCTCCGCCCGCCCTGCTGGGCAACTTCAAGGTGTATACACATATGGGTCAGGATACCGATTATCTGACTCTGTTTCTGGCGCGAAGACCTGTTAAAGCCGAGCTGCCAATCTGGCTGAAAATGCTGAATTTTTTCACCGGGGCAATTCTGATGCTTCTGACCCTGCGGGGTCTGATTCTGAACTGCTGGCTTGAACCCGGCCTGACTTTGCGGTTCATGATTCTCTACTTTCTGGCGACGACTTTTCCTCTGGGCTTGTTGAGCACAGCCGGGATCGCATATCAGTATCAGACGGCAAGATCAGAACAGAACCAGATCGCCGACAAGCTCGATTCCTGTCTGAAGCAGGTTGAAAGCACCAAGATGCGTTTTCAGGAAGATTACCGGAACCGATGTCTGCAGGCATTCTCAGACAGATCACTGGCGGATACGATTGCTGCGAAAGGATTTCGGGCCGACGCAGCCAGAGATAGAGTTCTGAGTTTTTTCGGGAAGGGCGAAGACCGTTTGCCGCTGATCGGTTTTTATCTTCTCGATACTGCCGGCAATGGTATGGAATTTGTCGAAGAAGCCTCTTCATTACGCCGGTTACGCGATATATTTGCCGTTTACCGGGCACCGATCATCGAAAACCTGCGCAAGAAGATTCTGCTGAGCGATCCGCAGGCACAACTTCCAGATTTCAAGGTTGCGGATGAGGAAAAATTCGGCGCCCAGGCATTTGGCTCTCTTTCGGGAAGCACGCTCGGCAACGAGATAGAACGGCGGCGCAGTCAGTATATCAGCCAGTATTCAGGTCAGGTTAATGCCACCATCATGTATGAGTTTATCAAGGTTACCGGGCAGAACGATGCCCTGCTGTTCGTTGCCTGGGATGGCGGCCGTTTGTTCGAGAAGTCGATCGGTATTTCAATCGATGGTTTCAGACATGGCTACCCTGACTTTTCGTTTGTCGCTTTCCGAAATAACCCGCAGGGGCTCAGGATTCTCTATCGACAGGAGAATGATGAGCTGGTGGTCAAAGGATTCCGGGGGGCGGTTGATACTGCCGAAACTGCAGCGGCAAGAGGCGGAACGGTGCGCAGGCACCTGGCGGGCTTCACAATGGTTGCGATGCCCTATGGCAGTTCTTCGGAATACATTATCGCCGGTATTGCCGGGCATGACCGGATCAGGGCCGATGAAACATGGCGGCAGCGGCTTTTTTTGCTTTTGACCATCTGTTCGCTGCTGATTGCCGCTATTTGCGCCTGGTTCACCTCAGCATTTCTTCTGAAGCCGATTACCGGGCTGAAACAGGCTCTTGATCGGGTTTCAGATGGTGATTATTCGGTTGGCTTCGATGCTTCAAGACCAGATGAACTGGGTAAACTGACAGGCGCTTTTGCCCGGATGGTCGAAGGTCTCGAGGAAAGAAAGCGCCTGTCGGCATTACTTTCTGACCATGCCGTCGAAGCTCTTACCCGCGGAGATGCTGCAAATCAATCAGACGACAGCAGGACATTCGAGGGAATCGCTCTGGTTTCCGATATAAGAAGTTTCACCACTCTGTGTGAGACCTGGCCAACCGACCAGATCACCAGCATGCTGAACCATCATATCGCTGCCATGACAGGAGTAATTGCCGCCTGTGGCGGGCGAATCTACAAATTCATCGGTGATGCGATCGAAGCCGTCTTTGAAGATGAAGACCCGAGGGTTGCGGCCATGAATGCGGTTACCGCTGCGGTCAGAATGAATGACGCCATAAAAGAGCTAAACCGCAGGCGCCGGGCTGAGGGTTTGTTTACCTATGCTTTCGGGGTCGGTCTTGCCCGCGGCAATTTTTATGCCGGTTCGGTCGGGAGCGCTGATACTCGCCTGGACTACAGCATCATCGGGGAGCATTTTCATCGTGCCGCCAATCTCGAGGCTTTAACCAAAAAGTGTTCCGAACTGCCGATTATTTTCGATGCTGAGATTGCCGGGTTGCTGCAGGACAGTTTCAAATCTGCTCAGGTGAATGATGATCAGGGTGCCATGACTTTTGCTGCCGGCGAAGCGTGGGTGTCTGAGGTAATTTCTGCAGAGAGGGCAGTTGAAACCGACAGACAGCAATCGGTCGCCGCTGTTGCTGATGAACGAGGCGAATCTGTTTCCGCTCAGGAAGGGCGGCATAATCTGCTGGTCCTTCTTGCCGTTGCCATTTTTGCCATTTTGACCGGCACTGGCGTTTATCAGGGGGTTGCATGGCAGAAGCAGCTCTCTGAAAAACAGGCGCTGCATACGGCAGATGAGCAGAATGTCCGCCTGGTCGGGCAGTTGAAATCGGAAAATGCGCCGGTTTCTTCAATGGAAAACCGACTTGCAGCAGCCATCAATGATCTTCAGGCAGAAATTCCGTTTCGTTATTCCCCGGGTCAGACAGAAATTATCAGCAGCAGGGTGCAGGCAGCGGTTGGAGAATTCAGAGCTATGGGGATCATCCCCAGCCGTGTTTTTGCTGTCTCTACAGATCACGAAGATCCTGAAAATTCGTGTGCTGCCTATTCTTTTGGCCTGACCGACGAACAGAAAGACTTTTTCTATCTGCTGGCACAATATCTCACTGCCTCAGATATGAGAAACAGCCGGCCTGAAGAGATGAAGAAGTTGAACAGCAAAGTGGTCGACTATTTTGGCACGAATGTCGATATCGGTCCCCTGGTTCATGAACGGGTCGGATGCTCCGGAATAGTCAGAAACGGAGAATCGCTGGAGCTGCTTTTCTGGAATTACATCAGAGTAATGCCTGAAGAGATGCGCAAATTGCCTTTGCCGCAGGAGAATCATAAATTGACACAGTTCGACCGCTCCAGGTCAAGAATTGCCGGGGTTGTCATTTTTGCCGTTCCGTATGATGAAGTGCGCGGTAGCCTGCAGCTTCTCGCGAACGATTTCAGCACTGGTGGCTGCGAAGTTTCAATAAAAACACTTGATGGCAGGGAATTCAGCAGTAATGGCTTTGCCAAAAGCTGGCATGCAGCTGGAACCGGGGAGTCTCGGGATTCGGTGCTTGAAGAGAAAGGGGTAATCGGCAATCGCGAGTGTTTGATCAAAGTCGTCAGATCGATTCCGGTCATTGAAAGAGTCGGGTTGTATTCTGCGAAGATAGTGCTGGGGCTGCTGGTGTTGCTGGCGGTTTTTTATACCGGAAAAACTCTGTATGCAGAAAGTGCTATGAAGCGGTCTATTCAGGTGAAGCTTATAGTTTCGATGATGGTTACGGCGGTTATACCAATGTTGACCGTCAAACTGGTTGCCGACAGCTTCGTTTTTCAGAATCATCAGGCGTTGCTGCACCAGCAGCTGACTGAAATGCAGCGTTATCTCGACAGTTTTGAATTGAGGTCCACCTGGTATGAGAGGGTTCTGGCCGAACAATTGCGTGGATTGAGTGCTGATCCACGTATCCTCAAACTGTCGGAAGCCCTGGATAAAGATCCAAAAGCCGCTGAGCTGCTTTCGGAAATGCGCAGTTTTTTTTCGGAGGCATTCAAAGCTATAGATCTTGATTCTGACTGGGCTTCAAACGCTACGGCCCGCGATCTGATCATGATCGGGCGCAATGGCTGGAATGTCAGCTACAACAAGAAAGCTCATGAGATCAGGAACAAGGAGGCGGCAAATTCACCAGGCGGCGATACGAATGCGTTTGCGTCGCTGCTTTCTCAGCTCGGCAGGCATATTTTGAACCGAATCGACCGGAAGCCGTCCGGGGAAAGCTTAAAAATGCAGGACCTGAAGGGAGAAATGTTCTTTGATGGTGCGATGCGCAGTATCAGGTCTAATTTTGGCGATGAAGCCTACATCAGGTTGAACAGCACTTTTTCGCGGCTGGTTGAATTCGAAATTACCACTGGTGCAGCCTTGCTGCTGGTTACGGCTCTGCCTGCCATCGAGAATCCGGCGCATCTGCTGATCTGGCTTGTTTCAGTAAGCCGTGGTGGGTATATGACTCGCATTGCCAGAATGAATCAGGGGCAGTTTGCGGTTGCGGCAATGGAATACGCACATAACGGGCGGGTGATGAATTCGTATAATCTTTACCCTGGTCTTGACCTGCGCCAGGCGAGTTCGTGGATCGCCGGTTCGAATCTGCCGGTTGCATTTGTGCAGAAGGTTGCAGATGAGAAAGTCAGCATCTATGGGCGACCTGGCACCAGACAAACAGAAAGTTTTCTGATGGCACTGGCATCGCAGAGCATGATCGACAGAGCTTCGAGACGTATTCGCCGCCTGCTGTTTTACTTTTTGCTGTTTTCGGTGCTGCTTTTCCTGTTTATCGGCGTTCAGACGGCCTCTGATATCATGCTGCCGGTGCGCGCTTTGACCGAAGGCATGCAGCAAATCGGCGGGCAGAACTATTTTTATCGCATCGGGCTCGATCGCCGTGACGAGCTAGGGCAGCTGTGTGCTTCGTTTGACCGCTTTGCCAGAGGTCTTGCCGAAAAGGAACTGATGGGCAAGATGCTTTCGAGGAGCGCAAGAGATGCGGTCAGCGGGGGTGACACTCTGGCGGAAGGCAGACGAAATTTTGTTCTTATTTATCTTAGCAGCCTTGATTTTGCCAGGCACCTCGAGGCAGGCAAAACGACTGAGCTCTTCAGGAAACTCAAAGATCAGGTCTCAAAACTATGTCGTATTGTCATTGAAGAGGGTGGCGATATCGACAAACTGATGGGAGATAAAATTCTCGGAGTCTTTCCGGCAGATGAGCATCCTGAACAGGCACGCCTTGCTGCAATCAGAGCCGTGACGCGAATCATGCAGGTCGAGCAGGATGGCGGGCTGCATTTTCCGATTGCCATTGGTGTTAATGCCGGTGAGGTAATCTGCGGCATGCTGGGTTTTGGAGAGAAGCGTGATTTCACGGTAATTGGCGATGCGGTAAACGTCAGTGCCAGAATCGAGAAAGAAGCCGAAAAGATGCCGGAGAAGCGCTGTCTTTATTCCGAGAGCTTTGTTGCCGGCCTGACCGACGGCGGCCAGTTTGCAAAGCATTCGATGGCTTCATTGAAGGGTAAGGCGGAAAAGATGCAGCTCTTCTGCCGGTTAACGTAGGGTGATAGAAAGAAATACATTTTCGTAAAAACTTTTTTGCGAAAATATCGTATAATATTCCTTTGCACCAATTATCGCGTATGGTTCTCAGTTGTACAATGTGGGGGATTTGAATGGCGAATTCAGTATGTAGTTCCTTTGCTCCTGGCGATCATGTTTTTCTTCAGGGTGATGTAGTTCCTGCTTTTTTCAAGGTGACCTCCGGGCGTTTTGCCAAGGTAATTTCGAAAAAGCCGGTCAAGGAACTCGGCGTAAAAAGAATGCTCAATGAGGCCGATCTGGTCGGCATCGTGTCACATCAGGAGCTTTTCGGGGAAATCGAAGCATTGATGGGGCAGCCCCAGGGTTTTTCCGTTTTTGCTCTCGATGAATCTTCGGTAGAAACTGTTCCTGCTGACGATCATGAAAAGCTGAAAACCTATTTTTCTACTGATCCGAAGATAGGGGTCAGAGCCTGCATTTCTTTTGCCCGCTATATGAAACAGTTTTTTGCGCATTTTGCCGGGGTTGCCAAGGAAGAAGTCGAGCTCGAGACCTTCATTAGAACGACAGCCCGTGATTATATCGCCGGCGTTAACGAACTCGCCGGAATTGTCTACCCCTCTTTGATGGATCGTGATCTGGTTGCAGCCAAGACGCATGCGGCCTGGGCTCTGGCCGATGAAATCACCCGCCAGGCCGAAGTGCGGGCCCGCGGCAATTCATCAGTAGCCTGCGGCATCGTGAATTATGTCGGTCGTGACGTCAAGATGCAGACTTTCAAAGCCGGTTCATTACTGTGCAAGGAAGGCACCATCGGTGACAAGCTTTTCATCATTACCGAGGGCGCAGCTGAGGTCGTAACCGGCGGCGGCAACCCCAATATCGTCATTGACAACCCGGGCAGTATCGTTGGTGAAATCGCCGTATTTCTCAATCTCGATGCCAGGGTGCCTGACATGAGGCGCACTGCCGACGTCGTCTGTGCGACCGACCTTACCGCGATTGTCGTACAGCTGCATCAGGTTGAAGACTTCTTCATGAAGCAGCCCGAAATGATGACCAAAATGCTCGAGGCTATGGTTAACCGTTCAGACAATACCCGCGCCCTTTGCGAAAAATCTGAAAAACGTCTCAAAGAGATGCTTTACAGCCGTCTCGGGGTTATGCTCGAAGGCATGAACAATCTGGCGCTTTGCTTGAGCAAACGCCAGGATAAAGTTGCGATTGCCAGGCCGGCGGCCTTTTTTGCCCAGCGTGCCAGGGCTGTTTACAACCGCTTTAAAGAATCTCTGGCGCTGATTTCAGCGAGAACCAGCTTCAGATACTGATATATTACAAAAAACCCGGGCTGTTTCAATTGCTGAATCAGCCCGGGTTTGCTTTAAGACCCTAAAGAAGAGTCTGCAGATCGGCAGCGTAAGCAAATAACGCCGGTGAGCCGCCAGTGTGCCAGAACAGAACGGTGGCATGTCTGTCGATAGCACCGGAGCGTATCTGGTCGATGAGACCTGCCAGAGCCCGCCCGGTATATACCGGGTCGACAAGTATACCCTCAAGGTGAGCCAGCATCGAGATTGCCTCTTTTTCGGCGTCGCCGATCACTGCGTAGCCGCCGCCGGTGTAGTTTTCGTTCAAATCAAGATCGGATGCAGAGAACCGGTGGTCAATTTCAAGAAAATGCGCTGTCGTGTTGGCCAGATCGACAATCTGCTGCCCGAGCGACTTTTCTGTGGTTCCGACTTTATCGATGGCGATGCCGTTGAGCTGGTATTTTTTTCGCAGCAGCTGTCTGCCGACCATCAGCCCGGCATGGGTGCCTCCGGAACTTGAAGCAAAGACTATATGGTCAAAGTCCAGGTGCCGTGGGTAAGTCTGGGCATCGAGTTCGCATAAAGCTTCGACAAAAGCCGTTGCTCCGAGTTCGTTTGACCCGCCATAAGGAACGATATAAGGTTTTTTGCCGTCGCGGCGCAGTTTTTCTGCCAGGCGCGGAATATCTTCGCCTTTGCGGTTTTCGCCGGCCCAATGGATATGTGCGCCCAGCAGACGGTCGAGCAGCAGATTGCCGTTGACGGTTTCAGGTTCGCTGCCGCCAAGAACGAGGTGGCATTGCAGCTGCAGACTGGCAGCGGCGGCAGCAGTCTGACGGCAATGATTCGATTGAATGGCACCGGCGGTTATCAGGGTGTCAGCGCCGATGGCGACGGCTTCGCCGATAAGGTATTCGAGTTTACGGGTCTTGTTGCCGCCAAGGGCAAGCCCGGTGAGGTCATCGCGCTTGATGAAAATACGTGGCCCGCCAAGCTCGCGGCTCAGATTTCCAAGTTCATGCAATGGGGTCGGAAAAAAGCCCAGAGACTGTCGCGGCAGTTCGATATGTTTCACGGTGTCTCCTTTGGTCAAATATTCTGGAGGCAGGAACACGAAAAATTATATCACAGGTTTCGTTGCAGGTGACTATGGCCTGCTCGAAAGGAGGGGTGACGAACCGTGAATTTTTATCGCCTCAGCTGGTGTACATGAGTTATATTATCTCCAGTTGGGTAACATGAGGAGATCGGGTTTTGAGCAGGCGTTCAGATATAACGGTTCTGGCGGTGTTTCTGCTTTCTCTTCTGACCCTGGTTGGAGCCTGGCAATGGGATATCCGGCAGAGCAGTCTCGATAAGCGACGTTTTGTCGCCGAATGGGCGGACGAGGCGGCCGGGCTGGCACAGCGGTTCAGGGTGAATTATTCGGTTGAAGCCCAGATGCGTGACTGTTTCAGGCGCATCAGCGAGAAACTCGCCCGCCGGCCCCAGCCGCTTGGCAACAATGGCGTTCTGGTCAGACAGGCTTTTGATGAATGTCTGCCCGAAGGATGGTTCGCCTCGTCAATGCTCTATGTTTTCGATTTTTCGGCCACAGAAGGAAAATGTCTGACCGGGGAAGGTCTGGCAAAACAGAACGGCAGTTTCATTGCCCGTATTTTTGCGTCACTGAACCGCTGGGACAGCATCGGCAGTTCTGAGCAGAAAAAATTGAGTGCCCGTCTTGAAAAGCTCTTTGGCGAACGGACAACCGGTGAACTGCTGCTCGATACCAGGGCCGGCAAGTGCATCGATGTGGTTTTTCAGGGTGAAACGCGAACGATGTTCTGGGATTTCATTCACATCGATGGCCGCCGACCGGGTGCTTTTATCTTCATTTCCAGTCGCAAACCATCCGGTCGGGAAGCGGCAGACATGACCCTGAATCAGATTGCTGCGTCTTCGCTGTTCAAATCCGTTCCAATGCTCGTTCCTCTTGAAACTCTGCAGGAAGATTTGAAGCCGGTTATAGCCCGCACCGGTCAGGGCAGTCGCCCGGCAAATATTCTGCTGGCGCAATTGAAAAGAGAGAGCACTTATGCGGCGATAGCGTCATTCAGCATTGCTGCCGGTCTGGATGATATCATTCTTTATCGCACCTCGTTCAGTCGCAAATTGCCATATGAACTCTGGCTGGCAGCCGAAAAGCCTGTTGGCGGGAGTTTTTCGGGGCTAATTGGAGCAGCCGGGCTGCTTGCTGTTGTCTGGGGTCTGGTGTTGTTTTTGAGAATCAGAATGGGCAGGCCATTTATTCTGACTGTAAGAGCGCGGTTGCTGGGTCTGATTCTTGTGGTGGGCGGTGCCCCGGTTTTTCTGCTTCTGCCGGCCGGAGTTGCAGTAATTCAGAACGATCAGCATGCCAGATATCGTGCTCTGATAGATAACATGCGGAGCGAGATTCGCGAGATCGATGGCAACAGCACTTCGTTGCGCACGACTTTCGAGAATACCAGTCGCAGAATGATGAGCGATCCGGCTTTCAAGAAGGCTCTACAGGCGCAGATGCCAGAGGCTGAGCCGGCGGTCAGAAAATGCTTTGCCGAATTCGCGGCTGCCGGAACGGCTTTGAACGGGATTGGCATTATGCAGTTCGGCAAGGCTGACCGCATGATATTCGCCGAAAATTATACCGGCCGTCGTGATCAGTCGCGCCTCAATTTTTTCTCGCCGATGATTTATGGCGGTCTGAAGCAGTTTTCGGCAAAGGATTACCAGCTGGCGATGGATTCATTCAGCGAAAGCCAGAAACTCGGCTTTGAAACCTACCAGATGATCTCTTCGAGCGGGGTGGCTGAGGGGATAGTATTTGCCAGACAGAAAAGTTTCAGTATGGAAATGGGCATAAATATCAATTACGCCTTCTATGATTACATTTCGAGTGGCGACCGTGTCTGCATGGCGGTGATCTTTTTTGCCGATTCTTCTGAAGCCTGTTCAGGTTTTGTCCGGCGTGCCATCAGCCGGGCGGCAGCCTGGAACGGCAAACGTTTCTGGGGTGCCGCCGAGCGCCGCGATACAGGTGCAGGTCTGGTCGGCCCGGTCAGTCAACGAGGCCCCGACCGGCATTGGTTTTTTCGCAACCTGAAGCGCTCGCACGACACCGGGGCTTTTCTGGTTGACAGAAACGGCAATGATCTGCAGGTTTGTCTGCCCTGCGAGTTCATGCCCGGGTTCGTCATCGGCAGCACCATGAGCCTGGAGCCGCTGCAGATTTTGACCAGGCGGCATTACCGGATGCTGGGGGTCGGTGCGCTGGTTTTGTTTCTGTTGCTGAGCCTGGTAGCTATGGGGATCACCTCATTTTTTCTTACGCCTTTGCGGGTCATTGAGGCAGGCATTGAACGCATACTCGATCGCCAGTTTGGTCTGCGCCTGAATCTTGATCGCGACGACGAGCTCGGCGATGTTGCCGATGCTTTCGACAACATGGCTATGGGCCTGAATGAAAGGTATGAACTGGCACAGTTCGTTTCCGGTTCGCTGACCAGCCGGCTCGATGATGTGAGCAACGTGCAGAAGGCGCCCGAAAAAAAATGGGGAGTGGTTCTGGCAACCGATATCAGAAGCTTCACAACAATGTCTGAAACCTACCCTCCCGAAGCAATCGTCAAAATGCTCAATCGCCACCTCGAGCTGATGAGCGGCGAAATAACCGCGCAGGGTGGAGAAATCGACAAATTTATCGGCGATGCAATCATTGCCGCTTTTTTTGCCGAAAAGAGAGAGACTGCCTGTGAAAACGCTGTCAATGCGGCCAGAGGCATGATCAGACAACATCGTAAATTCATTGCCGAACGAATCGAAGCAGGTGATTTCGCTTATGGCATGGGTGTGGGTCTTTCTGCCGGAGAGCTTCTTGTCGGGTCATTTGGCAGCGGTGACCGGCATGAATATACATTGACCGGGCATGCCAGACATCAGGCTGAGCAACTCGAAGCTGAATCGAAAAAGGGACGGTTCACTCATATCGTTGTCAGCGCAGCTGTACGTGAACTGGTGCCTGAGGTAGACTGCTCGGCAGTTACCGGCAGCGATGGTTATGAGGTGACGGGAGTATGAGCGGAAAAAGAATTTCAGTGCTGGTATCCTGGCTGTTTCTGGCAGTGCCATTCATGCTTGTCATGCTTGACTGGGCCTCAAGTCGCGAAAGGGTCATGGTAAAGCTCGCTCAGACAGCAGAACAGAATTCGATGACGATGCTGCAGAATATGCAGGTATCAGGTAGCGCTGAATACCAGGTGTTGCAGAAACTCACTGATTTTCACCGGTTTCTCAGGGGCAGGTGTGCCGCTATCAGCTCTGCAGAAATAGCATCTGAAGTTGCCGGGCTTTATGATCAGCGCCTGCAGGCTTCTTTGCCCGCTCATCATATCGTGGTGGCGGTGCGGGAATCTTCTGAAAAACCGCTGGTGACGGTATTGAAGCATTCGACTGCCCCGGGAGTGAATAACCTGCATTCTCTGGTATCGCTTTTTGACGGGAATTCAGGCGACAAAGCCGACACCGATGTAATTGCCGGGCATCTCAAAGAAATGACCGGTTTTCCGGTAAATATAGCTCAGATTCCGGAAATTCAGGACACCATCAGAAGCAAGGATGAAGGCATAATGCTGCCGTTCACTTCTGAAGGTCGATATTGCTGGCTCTACTGGTTTTATCCGCAGGTTGAAGGGCGACGGATCATGATCAGCGCAGTATTTGACGCGGCTGCGATACCTGATGATTATTCGAGCAGAATGCTTGCGGAGGCAGTTGATTCAGAGACAAGAGGAATCGCCCTTCTGCCATTGTCGGCAGCAGGTAAAACCTTCTGGTCCGGGTTCTTTGCCGACAAGCCGGATCTGAAAAATTTCATTCGCGGCAAATTCGCCAGGATTCCCCTGATGTCTGACGTCTCGATCTTTGCCGGATGCAATATTTTCAGCGCTCCGATGCTGGTTGGCGATGAAGCGCTGATCATTCTGGTCGAGCACCGCAAAAAGGATGCCGAGTTGTCGGCGGGGGAAAGTCTTTTTCTGTGGGCATTCTCACTGCTGTTTGCCGCTCTTTCCTTTCTGCTGCTGCAGAGGCGCATTTTTCATCGTGGCTGGCGCATTTCGATCGGCCTGGTTCTTTTTACCGCCATTTTTTCGATTTTCTATCTTCCGGCCGGCATCGGCAGAAAGGTGGTGCAATATTCGCTCGACAGCCATGTGAGCGAAATGAAGCAGGAGGCTGAAACTTCGCTCGAGCGCAACATGCAGACACTCGAAGACCGCTTTCATCAGTCGATGGCCGACTTTTACCATCGACTGAGTTCGATAGACAAGATTCCGGATATCGGTGCAAGCCTGCAGGGCAATGATATGGGCAGAGTGCTCGAATATGTGCAGAGCGACATTGCGGCGCTATACCCGAAGCATAGCGCCAACAGCGTGATTTTTTCGTCAATTCAGACTGATTCGGGCGAGAATATGCTTAAAGTGCGGCGCAACGAGAAACCGGCTTCAGGAGAAATGTTCGCGCCGATCTTTTCTGCCTGGATGGCAAGAATGAGGCCCGGGAGAGCTGCGGGCAGTTCTTTGGGCCCGTCAGATGTTTCCCTCGATGAGGTCAAAAAAGAGATGATCCTTGATTTTCTCATTCAGTTTTTTCAGGGGGTTATCGGCCGCGAACTTTTTCATAATCTTCTGGCCGACCCGGTCAATCTGGTCGAGGCCAGGTCTACTTTTGTAATGGCGGCGACCACGGTCGTGCCGCTCAAAATCGATGGTGTCGTCAGAGCGATTCTGCTGGCTATCTGGAGCGAATTCAACGAAGCCGAAAGTTATCTTGATTTTCTGCTGCGCAACCCGGCTGAGCGCGCCGAAAACTTTGAATTCATCGCGTTGCGGAAGGTTGCTTTTCAGAATTACTGCCGGCAGACCTGCGAAATGATGCCGGCGGTATGGAATCTTTCAGACCGGACCAGGCGGGTCGAGATTCAGTTGACTTCGCGCGAACTGCTGACGACTGACGAGCACATTCTGATCAAATCGCGACCGGGAAAATCCCTGGGATTGTATATTCTTACCGGTTACACATCCTTGAAAAAGATCTTCGAGCGGCAGATCCAACTGGAAAATGGTTTCAACATGATAATTGCGCTGAGCCTGATTCTGCTTCTTCTACTGGTTATAAAAATTTACCGTCTCTTCATGCAGCCGTTGCTCGAGCTGCAGAACAGCCTGATCAGCGTTCGTCGTGGTGAATTTCAGGCGCGGTTACCGGTAACCGGCAACAATGATGAATTTGACCGGATCAGGGGGTCATTCAACAAGATGGCCCGTGGTCTTGAAGAGGGTTCTCTGCTCGGCAGGTTCGTTTCGTCAGCTGTCATCAATGTTGTCCGTGACAAAGAAGCCTTTCGGCGAGCGCTGGCAGGTGAAAGACGCCGGATGACCATACTTTTCGCCTCGATCAAGCTCGACGCGGCCGAATCAGCTGACGAAATCTATCACCGGCTGACCTTCAATCTGAAAACCTGTCAGGAAGCCCTCAGGAACAGCTCCGGAGTCATTGACAAAGTTATCGAAGAAAAGATACTGATTTTTTTCGACCATGAGGCCTGTGGTGGTGAAGAAAGGGCGGTAATTGCCTGTCTGGATGCCGTCATTCACATGAAACGCAGCATGGCGGCGCAGAATCATTCAGGGTATTTTGGCATGGCCACAGGCCCGGTAGTGGCAGGAGTTCTGGGGGCTCGCAATCTGCGACTCGACTACACTGTGATCGGTGATGCGGTGAATCTGGCGGCCAGACTTAATGCCATGGCCGGTGCCGATACCGGGTCGCATGTCATAGCCGACGGGTCTACGGCCAGTCAGGTTGTCGGGCGTATCGGCATTACAGATCTCGGCGGTATCAGCATCAAGGGAAAGGCGGAACCG
This sequence comes from uncultured bacterium, assembly GCA_964474705.1. Classification (GTDB taxonomy): domain Bacteria; phylum Muiribacteriota; class Ozemobacteria; order Ozemobacterales; family Ozemobacteraceae; genus Rifleibacterium. Next base: position 11,369 of record CAYYUI010000037.1, on the reverse strand, counting down.
GTTCTGGTGTATCGACTCAACTGCTGAAATAATTCTTGAGAACCTTCAGCAAAAATGTCAGTATCATAAGCGGTGAACACAATGCAAAATTCAGACTGGCAGAAAAGCATCTTCAATTACCTCAACAGCATCAAGACCAAACTGGTGGTCAGTTTTCTGGTTATCACCCTGACGCCGCTGATTTATATCAGTTATGTGATGTTGAGCAACGCTTCGGCAGGCCTGCTGAATGTCATCGTCAACAATTCGCTGGCGCATGCCCGCAAGGCGTCGATAGATATGAACCGTTTTATTGCCCACCAGTATGAGATCATCTCACTTCTGACACGCAGCGCACCGGTTCTGGCCAACGACCCCGCCGGCATTCAGTCGGTGATTCGCGAATTCGACAACCGCTATTTCTCGATCGAAAAAATACAGGTTTTCGACCTGCAGGGCAAGGTAACCGCGGTTTCCAACGGCAGTCCCGCCAATGGTGGTCTTGATATCGGGCTGGTTATGAAGCAGCTGCAGGAACGCCCGTTCGTGCTCTGGCATTATGCAGATGCCAATGCCCGGTGCCCGGTGGCGATCGTCGCTCCTCTCGAAGACCGCGAGGGAAACAACTTCGGGTTTGTCTGCGTCGACCTGAGCCTGGTGCAGCTGAGCACTATTTTTTCGGAAAATGTTGTCGGCAACAGCACCCGCGTTTATCTACTCGACGAAAACGATCGGGTTGTTCTGTCATCGCTCGCGGAAGTGAATCCGCAGGATCTCGAAATCCTTCGTCAGCGGCTGATCAATGAATATGGCGTTTGTGCCATCGATTCAGACAAGCTGAAACAGCCGCTGGTGGCTTCGATGCTGCCGGTGGTCGGCATTGGCTGGAAAGTCTTTCTCGTTCAGGATCAACAGGAAGTATATCTGCTGGTCGAGACTTTTCAGACGAACCTGTACTGGATTCTCATCCTGACAATGCTGGTTGCGATCATCATCGCCCTGATAATCTCTCAGAACATTGCACTGCCGATTCTGCAGGTTACCAGAGGCGCAAACGAGCTGGCAGCGGGAAAATTCGACGTGCGCATCTCAGTTGCGAATACCGATGAAGTCGGGCAGCTGGCCAGCAATTTCAATTTCATGGCCGACAGTCTGGCGGGCAAGATGGAAGAGCTGAAAGCTGCCTATGCCGAACTTCAGGACCGCGCCCGCACCATCGAACACAAGAATATTGAGCTTGACCGCAAGGTATTCGAAGTCGGGGTATTGTACAAAATCGGCAAAACCATGGTCGAAGTCGGTCTTGATCTTGAGCGGCTTCTCGACGTCATCATCGACAAGGCTATCGAAGCCGCCGATGCCAAGAGAGGCTCGCTGATGCTGCTCGATGAGAACCAGGAAGTGCTGGAGCTGCAGAGAGTTCGCATCTGGGATGAAGAAACCGGCCAGCCTGTTCCGGTAAACGATTTCAAACGCAATATCAACATCAGGCCTGGTGAGGGAATTGCCGGCAAGGTGCTGCAGACCGGAGAAATGCTGACCATCAACGACCCTGATCATCATCCTGATTTCAAACACTACGACGAAGAAAGAAACCGCGTCAGGCAGCTGGTCTGCGTGCCATTGAAGGTCAAAAACGTCACCTTCGGAGTAATCAATATCGTCAACCGCAAAGATGGCGGCGATTTCATCAAGCGTGACACCGATCTGCTGCAGACAATGGCAAATCAGGCAGCGCTGGTGCTCGACAACACCAAGCTCTTCAAGCTAGCGATCACCGACGGGCTGACAGGGTTGTTCATGGTCAGGCATTTCAGGCTGCGACTGGCTGAAGAAATCAAGAGAGCACGGCGATATCACAAGATATTTTCGCTTCTGTTCTTCGACATCGATCATTTCAAGAGCTTTAACGACACCTACGGGCATCAGGTTGGTGATGAAGTTCTCAAACAGGTTGCCGCCCTGTTCAGAAAATCGGTGCGCGAAGATATAGATGTGACCGCCAGGTATGGTGGCGAAGAAATGATCGCGCTGTTGCCTGAAACCGACGCTGCCGGCGCCATGGTTGTCGCGGAACGTCTGCGGACATCGATCGAGGCACATGAATTCACCGGCTATGAACGGCCGCTGCATGTAAGCATCAGTATTGGAATTGCCGAGTTCCCGGCGCATGATACCGACATGCTGGGGCTCATTCGCAAGGCTGATACCGCTCTGTATGAATGCAAGAAAGGCGGGCGCAACCGCAGCGCCATTTACACTGCCGGGATGGGTGAGGTATCGCAGAAATGAAGAAGCAATGGCTGATTTCGATAATGCTGGTGTGTTTGCTGCTGCCCGGTCTGGGTTTCGCTGCAGATTCAGCAACCTTCCGTGTCGAGAGACTGGTCAGTTTCCTGACGCTTGGTACCGGCGCCATGACCGGAACCTATTTTCCGCTGGGTAATGCCTTTGCCAACGTCTGGACTACTCATTCAGACAATCTCAGCGTCATGTCGCATTCAACACGTGGTTCAATCGACAATATGAATCTGCTGCAGCGACATGAACTCAATCTGGCGATTGCCCAGAGCGATATCGTTCTGGCTGCGATCAACGGCACCGGAAGTTTTGCCGGGCGGCCCTTTTCCGGCTTGAAGATTCTCATGGCTCTCTACCCTGAAGTGGTTCAGGTTGTGGTTGCGGCTGATTCAGGCATAGTGAATGTGCAGCAGCTGCGCGGCCGCAAGGTCGTCGTTGGCTCACCCGGCAGCGGCAACGCACTGACGACGATGGCGATTCTCTCTGCCTGCGGCATGACAGCTGCAGATTTCTTTCCGGTTTATGTTTCATATGATGATGTAATTCAGGACATGGAAAGACGCGAATACGATGCGGCGGTGATCATTGCCGGGATTCCGACCCGCTCGGTAAGCGAACTTCAGAAGCGCATGCCGTTGCGTATTCTGTCGTTTTCGCCAGCGGAAACAGCTAGTCTGACTGCCGGTCTGCCTTATTTAACGCCGATGCCGGTTCCGGCAAATACTTATGGTTTGCAGAATGGCAACAGCGAAACTCTGGCTCTGATGGCAATGCTGGTTTGTGATGACCGGCTGAGTGATGAGCTTGGGTTCAGGCTCTGCCGGGATTTATATGCGAACCTCGATTATCTGCGAAAAGTTCATGAACGGGCCCGTGATATAAATTCAGGGAATTTCATGAAGGGCGTGCCGCAAGGTAGTCTGCATTCGGGGGCAGCCAGATTTTTCTCGCAGCTGCGCCAGCAACCTTGAGTTATGTATTGCATGCAGGCAAAAAAACCGAAGATTTTTTTTTACGTCAACACTGCTGAAAAGCATGGTGCCTGTGTTGGCGTTGATTCAGGCAATATCGATCAACCGGTACGATGAAATGTTGAAGGTTTCGATAACTTTTGGCAGCAAGGTGGTGCGTACGACTACGACCAGGTCGATATCGGCTCCGAGCAGGGCTTCCAGCAGGTGATTGAACCCCTGGCCGCTGAGTTCTAGTGGCCCGACTTCATCGAGATAGAAGCGCCCGGCATGGTTGAGAATGGCATTCTGGGTTATATGTCTGGCGAAAAGCAGCCCGGCGGAGCTGAAGCTGAAGCGGTCGCCGAGCCTGGCGGTTTCTTCCCAGTCGGGGGGCAGATGTTCCGGAGCTCGGATAAAAGGGCATGAAAGGCCGGTCGGCAGATGGAAAAGGTCGTAACCTATATTCAAGCCGTTCTGCCAGACTTTTTTGCAGGCAAAGCCGTCGGCTTCCGGGTGTTCGGAAAAATCATTGATAACCCAGGTTGTTTTGCCGCTGTTGACAGGGCCTGAAAGCAGATAGATCATGGGTTGAGCTCCGTCAGCCAGAGTTTTGCCGCTGCTGCGAAACCGTGCTCGTCGTTGCCTGGTGCCTGGGCAAACCGCCGGCGCAGGTCTTCAGGGCCGTTGGCAACGACGAAGCCATGGGCTGTCCACTCGAGCATTGCCAGGTCGTTATAATCGTTGCCGATGCTCATGGTATTGCGTCTGTCGATTCCGAGTTCGTTGCACAGCCATTTTGCCGCATGGCCTTTCGAGGCGGCCGCATGAAAAACTTCGATCCAGACGTGGGTTCGGTCGAGCGGCGAGGTGGTTCTGATGATGCTGAGATGGGGAAAAAGGCGCTGCAGCTCAGCGATTATGCCAAGGCCATCGAGAGAGATCGCGAGGAACTGCGTTGCCCGGTCAATCTGTTCAAACGGGCCCTGGGTAGCGAAATCCTTGAGGTGAGCGAGCCGGGTGAGCAGATCAGAAGTCGGTTCAGGTGCAGCAAACCAGTGAAAACGGTGATTGTCGGGGATCGGGTGATGAATGGAGAAGTCAACGGAACTGGCAATGAAGAATTTGGCCAGAGCCTGAATATCAGAGGTCTGGAGCTCATGGGCGCAGAGAATTCTGTCATCCGCAAAAGCACTGATGCCGGCTCCGGTCGAAAAAATCAGGTAGTCGAAAGGCAATGAGTGATCGACTACCTGGCGTGCCGAATGCAGGTTGCGGCCAGTGGCTGCGACGCGCACAACACCATGGCGGCCGAGTTCGACAAGCATTGCCAGGTTTTCGTCGCTGATTTTTCCGGCACTGTTGAGAAGGGTGCCGTCGAGATCGGTAAGAATCATGCCTGCTGGCATAGGTTCAATCCTGTTCAAGCAGCTCGAAGCAGCCGGGTCGGAATGGGGCGCTGAGGTTGGGCAGAACTTTTTCCAGAAAAATGCCGGCTCGCGGATCGTGGCTGTGCCCGTAGGTGGCGCGAACGCCGGTCGAGATGAACTGCACGGCCCGGTCAAGAGCTACCGGAAGGCTGTCACCCTGCATCAGGCAGCCGGTGACGACGCTGGTAAAAGTATCGCCGGTGCCGGGGTAATTGGCGGGTATATAGTCGCACTGAACTTTCCAGGTGCGGCGGTCATCGCGGTTGTAGGCATAGACGAACGTCTGTTTCTTGCGGTCTGATTTGTTGACGTTGGTGATGATGACGATGCCCGGGCCCTTTTCGCTGAGGGCTTTGAGAATGCGTTTGAGTTCGGCTTCGCCGAGCTTTTCGCTGTAAGGCAAATCAAGCAGGGCGCAGGCTTCGGTAAGATTGGGGGTGATTACGTCGGCGCGTGAGATGAGGGTTTTCATTTCGCTGACCATGTCTGGGGTCATCGAATCATAAAGCCGGCCGTCGTCTCCGAGGACCGGGTCAACGACCACGAGCTGGCCGGGGGCTTTGAAGTGATCGATGAATTCCTTGACAATCTCTATCTGCAGGTGTGAACCGAGAAAACCGCTGTAGATAGCGTCAAAGGTGAGGTTCAGCGATTTCCAGTGGTTGATGAATTCACGCATGTGGGCGGTGAGGTCGACAAGTTTGAAGCCTGGAATCTCGGTATTCGAAGACAATACTGCAGTTGGCAGCGGGCAGACCTGAAAGCCCATCGAGGTCAGTATGGGAATGGCAACCGTCAGAGAGACGCGGCCGAAGCCGGAAAGGTCGTGAATAGCCGCGATGCGCTTTACCGGGTGGCGGAACATGTTCAGCTCAGAGAAATTGCCGTAACCGGACAGGAATCGGCGGCTTCTTTTGCAGATGCCTCGTTTTCGTGGGCCACAGGCTTCTGGATGACGGTGGATTTGCCGTCGTGCAGTTTGAAAACGGCCGGGCAGATCATTTCGCACTGACCGCAGCCGATACAGATGTCATGATCAACAAATGCTTTCATGGTGATGCTCCAAAACAGGTTAAAGGGCTCAACGCCTCTTTTCAGGATAAAGCGTTGAGCCCAATAAGGCAAGTGAGAATCAGTCGAGAGTGTGAATGACCATGCCCGAGCGCAGTTTTGGCTCGAACCAGGTTGATTTGGGGGGCATGACTTCGCCGCTGTCTGCGATTTTCATCAGTTGTTCGATCGAAGTCGGAAACATGGCGAAAGCGACGACAAATTTGCCGCTGTCGACGATTTTTTCGAGTTCTTTCACTCCTCGGATGCCGCCGATAAAGTCGATGCGTTTATCGGTGCGGGGATCGCCGATGCCGAGAATCGGGTTGAGCAGATTGTTCTGCATGATCGATACATCGAGGCAGGCGACCGGGTCTTTGGCATCGAACGAGCCGGGTTTGGCGGTCAGCTTGTACCAGGTTCCCTTCAGATACATGCCAAAGGTATTGGCGGCAGTCGGTTTCTTGTAATCCTGTTTTTCGACGTTGAACTTTTCACCGACTTTTTTGAGGAAATCGGCTTCGCTGAGGCCGTTCAGATCGTGGACAGCACGGTTATAATCCATAATCAACAGGTGATTGTGCGGGAAAATTACTGACATGAAGAAATTGTATTCTTCGTTGCCGGTATGTTTCGGGTTCTTTTCGGCGCGCACTTTTGCAATGCGGCAGGCTGCCTGGGTGCGGTGATGTCCGTCGGCAACGTAGAGAGCCGGGATCTGGGCGAATTCAGCGGTGATTTTTTTGCCCCATTCGGCGTCTTTAACCACCCAGAGAACGTGCTGAATACCGTCTTCAGAAGTGAAGTCGACTTCGGGCGGATTTTTGGTGATCTGATCGACCATGGCGTTGATGGCGGTGCGGGCGGGGTAGGTCAGAAAGACCGGGCCGGCGTTGCAGTTGGTCAGGTCGACATGTTTCAGACGATCTTCTTCTTTGTCTTTGCGGGTGAATTCGTGGCGTTTGATTTTGCCGTCCCAATATTCCTGGGCGCTGCAGCAGCACATCAGACCAGTCTGGGCGCGGCCGTTCATAACCTGACGGTATATATAGAAAAATTCGCCGGCATCACGAACCAGCCAGCCTTTTTTCTGAAACATCTGGAAATTTTCGACGGCCTTGTCATAAACCTTCTGATCATAGAGGTTGATGCCGGGGTCGAGGTCGATTTCGGGTTTGTTGATATGCAGAAAAGACTGGGGGTTGCCTTTTGCCAGTTCACGGGCTTCATCAGAGTTGATGACGTCGTATGGGAAAGATGCCAGTTTCGGGGCGATATCTTTCGGGGGGCGCAGGCCTTTAAAGGGTCGTACAATAGCCATTTTCCTTCTCCTTGAAGAGTGATTCTGATGAGGCATCCTAGCAATACCGGGCCGAACTGTCAACCTTGCCGGCAGATCGGCGCAAATTCTTTTTCGCCGCGCAACCGCGGCTGCATCGTTCTGTTTCCCGGTTTTCTCATAGTTGCAAGCATGTTTCATAAGGGCTGAAAGCAAATTAAATAAAACAGTAACTGTCGTATTGACAACTGTCGAAAAAAGTGTATGCTTAGGGCATGGAAGAAAAAAAATACAATATCGGGCAGCTGGCTGAACTGTCGGGGGTAAGCCGTCGAACCATCAGGTTCTATGTTCAGTCTGGTCTGCTGGCAGCACCTGCCGGTGCCGGCCGCGGGCACTATTATACAGAAACGCACCTTCAGACGCTGCAGCGTATAAATTCTCTCAAAGAGAACAATCTGTCTCTCGAGCAGATTGTCGTGCGTCTGCGCGGCCAGGAACAGGGTGAGGTGCAGTTGCCCGTGCCTACCACCTGGGTGCGCCTCGAAGTCATGCCGGGTCTTGAACTGCATGTTCAGGGCGGGCGCTACCCGGTTACTCCAGCTCGTTTACGCAGGCTGCAGAATTTTATGCTGCAGCTTTTCGGTGAAAATTCTGAAACATGAGAGGTAGTGTATGCAAACTCATTGCGTGATGGTCGACAAGGTGACCGGGCATGAAATACCTTTGCAGGCTTTTGCAGTCAAGGGTATTGTCAATGGCCTGACCGTTAACTGGCAGATAATTCAGAGGTTTGCGAATAATGAAAAGGTTGCGGTTGAGGCGGTATTTACCTTTCCATTGCCAGATGATGCCACTTTGAGCTGTCTCAAGATAATCAGTGGCGAAAAAACGATCGTCACCAGTGTTGAAGAACGCGAGAAGGCCTTCGAAGAATATGATGAGGCCATTCAGCAGGGTAATGGTGCCTACCTTCTCGATCAGGAGCGCCCCGATCTGTTTGTCATGAACCTCGGCAATCTTTTGCCAGGCCAGCAGGCAGAAGTGCAGATCAGTATGTTTCAATTGCTGAAGGCGCAGGCCGGCGGGGGGCGTATTGCGTTTCCGGTTGCGGTTGTGCCGAAGTATTTTCCTGCATCAGCAAAGGCTGATATTACCGAATGGGAGCGCATTACCCCGGAATTCGCCAGCAGGGTTCCCTATGGCTTCAGTTTTGCACTGAAAATCATGCAGCAGGGGCGCATCAGGGTTGTCGAGTCGCCTAGTCACAAAATCAGGGTCGAATACAATGAAAACGAAGCCGATATCAGTCTATATCAGCAGCAGGTGATGCCCGACACCGATGTGGTGGTCAATTTTGAGCTTGCCGAAAAGCTCAGGCCGGTGTTATCCCACTGCAGGCACGATGGCCGCGAACACCTGCTTCTCGAAATGTTTCCAGAATTCACTGCTGAAGAACATTGCATTCGCTGCAAGGAAATCGTATTCGTCGTGGACTGCTCTGGTTCGATGGGTGGAGAGCCTATACGCGAAGCGGTCAATGCTCTGCAGCTCTGTATCAGATCATTGAACGAAGGTGACCGTTTTCAGGTCATCTGTTTCGGCAGCAGCTGGCGGGCTCTCTTTGACCGGCAGCAGGTTCTCGACGATACAACTCTAAAAATGGCTACAGCCAAGATTGCCGGCATTGACGCCGACATGGGTGGCACTGAAATTTTATCTGCTCTGGCAGGCGCCGTTAAATCTTTAACCGGCGAATTCGCCGACCTGATTGTATTCACTGACGGGGCGGTGGGCAACGAAAGCGAGGTATTCGATCTGGTAGCGGCTCACAGTCGGCGCTGCCGCTTCTTTTCATTTGGTATCGGTAATGGTGCCAGTGCATCTCTGATCAACGGCATCGCCGCCCGCGGCAATGGTTGTTCTGAGTTCATTTTTCCCGGTGAGCGTATCGAGCCTAAGGTGCTCAGGCAGTTCAATCGCATCGCGGCCCCATTTCTCAATGATATCACCCTGACCTGGAGCCACCCGGTTGAACAGGCTCCGACAGAGATTCAGACAATTTTCAACGCCGAAGTGTTCAGAATTTCAGCCAGATGCAAAAACGGCAAACCTCTGCCGGCAGATCTGCATGTCGAGCTGAAGGCAAAGCTTGGCGACCGCGAAATCTCTTTTACTGCTGAACGACCAGTGTTGGCTGCAAGTAATGTTCCGGCACTTTATTGGGCCAAGAAGCGCATCGAGGAACTTGAAAACACCGATGCTGCTGCCGGCAGCAGGCAGCGGCGCACTTCTACTGACAAAAAGGCCAAAACGATCATCGAGCTCTCGAAAAACTACGGAATAATTAGTTCTCTGACCAGCATGATCGGGGTTGAAGAACGCAGTGCCGCCGAAAAGAACGACGGCCGAGTTGAATTACGAAGGGTTCCGGTAATGGTTCCGGCCGGGCGCCCTTTCATGAATAAGGTTCAGGCTCCTGTTATGCAATGCTATGACATGTTTGCGGCGCCCCCTGATGTGGCCGGCCTGTGCTGTTTTGAAGCTGTATCAGATAATTTCGACAAACTCGATTCAATGTTTGACGGGCACAAATCCAGGGCGCGCAAGGCATTGGCAGGTGAAGAATCGAGGGCGATTCCGTTGCCGCCGCCGGCGCCGGTTCCAGCCGGCAAAGGCGTCGACAACGATCGGCTGGTGAATATTCTTATGCACGCCGGTGCTGACGGCATGTTCGGTATGTCAGAAGAGCTTCTGACTCTCATCGACGCTTCGGTTGACGACTTTACAGTTAAACTGGGCGAAGCGCCGCAGCATCTGTCTCCTGAGAAACGTGGCAAATATGCAATGACCCTCATGGTCATAAGCTATCTCGCCAGGGTTTACGGCAGCCAGAAAGACATGTGGTCGGCCATTATCGCCAAGAGCGAAAGAAAAGTGCAGCAATGGGAAACCGGAGGCGGTGCCTGACCTGCCTGCTTTTTGGCCTGAATGAAAATGCCCGGGCGTTGTTTCGCCCGGGCATTTGATTTTCAGGTCTGCTTCTTTTGAAGCGGTTCGGGTCAGCGGCCTCGATTGATCAACGGAGGGTGCCCGTTCAGGGAGCTCTCGTTGCGGCCAGACATGTCGTGACAGTTCATTTCGTTGTTGCTGGTAATCATCCAGCGCTGAAAAAACACAAGAATGCTGAGGTCCATCATAACACTCCTCCTTTCTAAATATTTGCACGGCCATATCTATGCATTTTGCGTGCCAGGTTTTGTAAAAGGGCATTATAAGCCTTCTGTGGCCGGCTTTGCTGTTGTAATGGCCAGCTGGTGCTGTCTAGAAACGGTACAATATGACTGTGCAAAAAGTGATCAGATAATTATATTTGACCTCTTTAGGCCTATTGGGTATAGTTTAGTAGCTGCTTCACTGTCGTTGTACCCATCAAATTAGCAGAACGTCGCCTGGTGCTGTTGACCAGGGCGGGTTATAACGGCAGACTTGGGTGGCGATCCGGGTTGATTGAAACAACTGTTTCATGGCGCCCAGGAAATGAAAAACAGGAAGGGAAATGATATGACTCCACATCTTAAGCTTAAAGAAGGCCAGATTTCGCCTTATGTTCTCGTCTGTGGTGACCCGGCCCGTGCCGAAAAGATTGCCAGGCTCTGCGAAAATCCCCAGGAACTGGCATATAACCGTGAATACCGCACCTATCTCGGAACCTACAAGGGTGAAAAAATTACCATAACCTCACATGGCGTTGGTTCGGCCGGCGCTTCAATATGTTTTGAAGAGTTGATCAAAATCGGCGCCAGGGTCATCGTCAGAGTAGGTACCTGTGGTAGCCTTCAGGACTATCTGGGTCAGGGAGACCACATAATTGCAACTGGTGCAGTTCGTGAAGATGGAGTCACGCCACTGCTCGTGCCACAGGGATATCCGGCCATAGCTGACGCCGAAGTTTGTCTGGCAATTGAAAAAGTTTGCAAAGAGATCTCGGCACCTTTTAAGCGCGGTATTATCGTTACCAGCGATCTTTTTTATCCGGGCGTTCTGCCTTCTTCGCTTGAATTGTACAGCAAGGCAGGTGTGCCAGGTGTTGAAATGGAATGTTCGGCTCTGTTTGTAATCGCTTCGTTACGCGGCATACGGGCCGGTGCTATTGCAACGGTCGATGGCAACCCGCTAAAATGGGATGAAGGCAACTATGACCCTCATGGCGAAAAGGTGACCCTGGGCAAAGAGAGAATGCTCACCATTGGCCTGGAAGCTATGGCTGAGATGAGCCGAACCCATCTCTGATTAAGCATTTTACTGCCCCTGCCGTATTGCAGCCAGTAATTCTCCATTTGATTACCGGTGAGTATTTTCTGACTATTTTTGTTAATT
>CAYYUI010000036.1:0-45606 GCA_964474705.1 uncultured bacterium | reverse complement strand
GCCATCGGGTTGGTAACCGGTTTGTCGCCGGCCATCATCGGCAGAATTTTTGAGAATTCGACTTCATCAACCAGGGCGCCTTTGCCTTTTGAAGAAATCTTGATTTCGACCTTGTATTCAACGTAATTGTTGATATCGACGACGACTTCTTTGTTTTCATCAGCGCCAGCGGCTTTGGCAGCAGCTTTTGCCGCTTCTCTGGCTTCAGCATAGAGAGCCTGCAGCGGCCAGCTGATGTTTGAAACAGCTTCGCCATCGCGGTTAACCCAACCGGGTTTGCCATTCAGAGCCTGAGGACCCCAGGTAATCAGCTGAGGATTTTCGGCGCCGGAGAATCTGGGATATGAACCAGCGGGTTTACCGGAACCTTCTTTGTACTGAACATACTGGTTGAGGGTGATCGACAGGAGGCTCGGATCATTACCGACGGCCGGAATGGTGTAATAGGCTTTTTCCCAGTGACCGGGATCCATTACGATGTTGGCGGCTTCGATGATTTCCTTGTCATAGTTGCCGATGCCGATGAAAGCACCGCAAGAAGTGGCACGGGTAACGATCATGGAACGATCGAAAGTGAATTTTTCTTTGCCCTTCTTGACGTTCTGCTGGTTCTTCATCGAATAGGAGCTGCCACCGCCGTAGAACATACCGATACCATTGTCAGGTTCAGCAGCTTCAGCAGGTTTGCACATTTCTGGTGGAGCCAGGTTTTCGATCATCTGGCTGTTGATTCTTTCGAGCAACGGGTCAAGAACCTTCTGCAGTGCTTCGAGTTCGTTGCCACGGCCTTCCATGGTTACTTTGATACAGTTGTTGTTCAGCAGTTCGTTCGAAATGCTGGCAGTTTCGGTGCGGCTGGTACCACCGGCGAACAGCAGGGCGTTCCAGTAGTGCTTTTCTTTCTTGTTGTCGCTGAAATGCTTGTAGGTCTGGTCCCAGTCGACTTCAACAGTGAGTTTGGCCGGGGGCAGAACGCCTTCGAAATGCATTTCGTAATAAACACCAAGACCGCCCTGACCTTTCTGGGTGAGGGCTTTCATTGCATCGGCACCGAGGCTGGTCAGATTGATCTGGAAAGGAACTGCCTGGGTCGAGAAGATTGGAGCGATGGCCGGCTGCTGGATACCACCATTGAGCCAGGCGCCGCTCGGCTGATAGATCGAAACCGATGATGAAGAAATCGGCAGGGGCAGCAGGCTGACATCGGAAGTTTCAGTGGCAGCACCCTGCTTCTTCAGTTTTTCAAAAATCAGGTTTTTGGCCTGAGAAGCGGTTGCCGGCTGCAGATCCATGCGCAGAGAGAACTGAAGCAGACCTTCTTCATAGATGTTTTTGCTTTTGGCGTCCTTGGTCTGCAGAGTCATAAGCTGGAAAACCGGCCTAGTAACTGTCTTACCGTCTTTTTTTGAAACGGTTTCAGCCAGTCTCGGGCGGTTCGGAACATAGTACCAGACCAGGGGTTTTGAAGAGTCTCTGATGACTGTGATCATCGATTCTTCTGTGCTGTTACCAACTTTTTCGTCTACTGTAAGCGTATCCCAGTGTTGGGCATCGAGGCTGGGCAGCGCAGATGCCGGCGAGCTCGCAAAAAATCCGCAGACCAGGGCCATAAGACCCACTAACAAATTTTTATTTCTCACACTTTACTCCCTTAAATTGAATTACGAGCTGCACCCTTGCGGGTGCAGCATCTTCACCTGAATCAGTTGAGCGGAACAATGGCAGTTTCGGGCAGTTTGGCAGGATCCGGGTTCTTCTGCCAGTCGCCTTCGAACAGCATGATATAAAGGCTGGGTTCAAGTTCTCTCAAATTGGCCTTGACGCTTTTCCAATCGCCAAGCATGCCGGTTTTCTGCACGAATTTCATGGAAGAGAACTTGATTTCCTTTTCTGATGCCGGAACCATAAATGCCTTGAAGGTGTTATTGGCATCGAGAACGACTGACCAGTTCTGTTCGCCGGCTTCGAGTTTACCGGTAACTTTGAATACATTACCCTTTTCTTCGCCAAAAGTAAGACAGCTGGCGTCAAGAGTGACAACGTCAACCAGGTCGGTTGGCGGGGCCATTGGCAGATCGCCGTCAAAAATCGGGGTTGAAGTGACGATTTCGACTGATTTGCCACTTTCGGGCTGAATTCTGGTAACGATTTTGAAGCGATATTTTTCGCGTTTGAAGCCTTCTGAATCATAGAGTGCTTTTAAAGGAAATTCGAATCTGAGAATTTCCTTGAGATCTTTGTCGGTCCAGATCGGGGAATTCTTTTTGTTGAACCCTGCTGACTGAGCTGCGAAGCCAGAAATCTGCTGCCAGGTATCAGAAGCCACTTCTTCTTCAGGAGTTACACTGATGTCGAGAGTTTTGATACCAAGCGATTTCGGGTTACCAACGGCCGGCAGAACATAGAAAGCTTTTTCCCAGTTGCCGGCCGGCATGGTGGTGATACATTTCTTCTGAATGTCAGACGGGTATTCGCCGATGCCAAGCAGACCGCCGAAAGAGGTGGTACGATCGACAATAGTCTGGCGATTGAAAGAATACTTGAAGGTACCCTTTTTGACGATTTTCACGTCTTTAAGTGCGTAGTCAATCTTGACGCCAGCTTTGAAGAATCTGCCGGTAGCTTTCATGAAAGCTTCAGAAACGCCCTGGGCAGCGGCAGCTATCGGGGGCTTTTCCTGGTCTTCTTTCAGCTTTTCGGCTTCAGCTGCGGGAATAGAAGCAGGCGCATGAATCTGTTCGAACAGTTCTTTGGTAATCATGTTGAGAACCGGGTTCATCAGTTCATCGAGCTGAGCGGAAGTCGCGGCTTCAGTGCTGAGCGAAGTGATCTTGATCAGACCTTCACTGACGAATTTTTCGCGCAGGGTAGAAATATCGAGGCCAATAGCGCCGCTGACGGAATTTTTGGCAACTTCGCCGGCCAGTTCGAAATCGGTGCTGAAATGCTCGTAGCAGGCATCCCAGTTGACTTCGACTTCAAAGTTTGCCTTGGCAGTCATGCCCTGAAAGGTATAGGTGATCAGAACCGGCAGACCGCCGTTTCTGGTGCTGAGTGCTTCAACGACGTCGGCCCCGAGTGATTTAAGTCGCAGCATGAACGGATACTGCTGGGTACCAAAAATTGGAGCGATACCGCCCTTGGGGGAATCCTGGTCGAGCATGGCGCCGCCCAGGTCGTAAAGAGTCAGTTCAGCGCTCTTGATCGGCATCGGTGACAGGCGGGGAATTTTGCCAGCCGGAATCTTGAGACCGGAAAGTTTGGCTTTTATCTTATCAACGGTATCCTGGGGAACCCCCATAACCATCGACATCTGAAGAATACCGCCTTCTTTTTCTTTGGTCTGATAGCTGAGCAGCTGGAAAACCGGCATTTTCTTGCCGTTTTTTACTTCAGTTGCAACTCTTGGCCGTATCGGAACATAGTAAAAATGTTCGGCATTACGGCCATCGCGAATAACGGTATAGGTTTCGTCACCATTTTCGGTATCTACGGTCACGACAAAATGGTCATTGGCAGCCAGACTGGGAGCCTGGGCATAAGCCCCGGTCACAGCGGCCAGAAAGCCGAACATCAACAGCCCGGCAGCCAGCAAACGCCCTTTGATTTTCATGAATGTCTCCTCTTTAATAGGCCACGAATGGCCGGCATAGCCAGGCACCGGACAATCCGATGCCTGGCATTCTCACAATTTTTATCTTACAGATTCCGGATCTGGAGCACCGGTGATAGCATCAGCAGCGAGATTCTGCTGCCAGTCATTGTCGTAGAAAGCGATATCGTAACCGGGATATTCTTCATTGAGGTTTTTGCCGCTCATAGCCCAGTCATACTTGTTGCCTTTCTTCGAAATGAACTGCAGTCTGTTGATCTTGATCAAAGACTTACAGGGAACCAGAAAAGCCTGGGTGGTTTTGTTGGCATCGAGTTTGATCTGGTATTCAAGTTTTTTACCGGTTGACTTACCATTGGCATCAACGACTTCTGCTACCAGAGTGCCCCTGACAGTATTGACTTCATCTGCACCGGGGCCAAAACTGAGATCATCGGCAGAGACAATTACTGACTGCATAAGTTCAGAAGGAGCATTCATTGCCAGAGTGCCGTTAAAAATCGGGGTTTCAGAAACGACACTAACCTTCTGGCCGGCTTCCGGGACAGCTTCAATGGTGGTCTGGAATTTGAAACTGTCAGGATTGCTCTGGTATTCAGGAGAAGCATAAAGGGCTTTAAGCGCGAAAAGGAAAAATTTCACTTCTTTGCCAGACTTATCAGTCCAGAATTCATCGGTTTTCTTGACAAAGGCCGATTCAATAGCCATACCAGAAACCGGAGCGCCATTGCAGACCGGAACAACACTGATGTTCATCTGGCTTAGGCCCAGAGCCTTCAGGCTGCCAACCGAGGGAAGATAGTAGAAAGCACTTTCCCAGTGACCTTCGGGAAGAACGATCTGACATTCCTTGCGGATGCCGGCATCGAAAGAACCGATGCCGATCGGCCCACCGAACGAGCTTTTGCGGTCAACAATAGCCTGACGGTCGTAGGTGTAGGTGAATTTGCCCTTTTTGACCAGTTTGGCATCTTTCAGAGCAAAACTTGCACCGATATTGACCTTGGTGTTCTTGGCGATATCAGCTGCGACATCGAGCACCTTCATGATTGTACCGACGTATGGAATCGCTGAAGCAGCGGTTGAGGCGGCAGTAGAAGCGGCACTGGCAGCAGCATCACCGGCAGCGGCGGCAGCACCCTGAGCAGCGCCAGCGGCGGCATCGCCGGCGGCGCCGGCAGCGGCATCAGTTGCAGGAGCAGCAGCAGCGGCGGCAGCACCACTGGAAGCCGGAGGAGTGGGTGTAGCTGCTGGCAGACCGTTTGCTTTGGCTACTTCGGTTGCAGAGGCGACTACGCCACTTTCAGCAGGTTCCTTGATGCCTTCCGGCGGAGCGATTTCGGCGGCGGCGGCAGGAGTGATCTGCGGCGGGCACTTGATGTTTTCGAACAGCTCGGAGGTGATCAGCGAGAGAACCGGATTCATCGCGGCATCGAGAGCTGAATCAGAGAGAGCTTCATTGGTCAGGGCAGTGATTTTCATCATGCCGTTGCTGACCATTTCGTCGCGGATGCTGGAAAGGTCGGCACCGAGATTGGCACCAAGATTGCCGTAACCGACCTTGCCGCGCAGTTTGGTGTCGGTGCTCAGGTGCTTGTAGCACATATCCCAGTCGACTTCGATTTTGAAGCCGCCCGGAGCGGTCATGCCTTCAAAAGTATAGGTAATGATGACCGGAACGCCGCCCTTGCCTTCGCAGAGGGCTTTCAGCACATCGAAACCGAGATCGGTGAGGTTGAGCATGAATGGATACTGCTGGTTGCCGAACATCGGCGCAACGCCCTCTTTTACGGGAGCAGAAGAAACCATTTTGCCATCGAAGTCATACATGCTGATCGTCGCATTTTTCATCGGGATCGGTGACAGACGATGGGTTTTTGTGGAATCAGAGAGGGGGAATTGCCCCCTGATTGTGTTCAAAAGGCTCTTCTGGGTTTTATCAGAAATGCCAGTCTGAATAGACATCTGAAGGACGCCGCCCTGAACGGGTTCTTTGGCATCAGCCATCTTGCGCTGATAGGTCAACAGCTGAAAAACAGGGTATTGCTTACCATTTTTCGTTTCCAGCGCGACATGGGGCCGGGCCGGCACAAAATAAAACTGCTCTTCCTTTCGACCGTCACGGATAACGGTGAAAGTTTCCTTGCCGAATTCGGTATCGGCAGTTATATAGTAGGCATCAGCCGGGGCCAGACTGGGCGCTTGAGCGCAGCCGGGAGTGGCAAAGCCCGCGATAAAAAGGGTACACAAAAAAAGTAATCCGACAATGTGGTTCCGCACGTAAAGCCTCCGTTTTTTTTATCTATACAAGTGAGGAAATCGTAACATCTGCAATTCTATTCCGCAATCATTTTCTCAAAAAAAAGGGAATGCAAAGTCTTACCATTTCACAGTTCAGGAGCGTATCTTCGCACAATCCCCACAGTCGGGATTGTGTACACAGTCGCCCATTCATCAACAGTCAGAGAACCAAGGTTTTCGCCTGCATAAATCTCTGCCTGCCAGTCGCAGAAAGGGGCAGAAGACTGATCATTGCCGAAAACCTGCACCCTGAAGTTCCCTGAGTCGGCTACATAAACCTTCCCATGGCTGTCAACAGCCACATCGGTCGGGGTATCGAAGCCGCCATCAGCATCACTGGGCGCTCCGGTGCGTTGAGAATCCGGGTCGAGCCAGAATGTCTGGGCACCAGCATCATAACTGCCCCACCAGCCGATAAAGGCACCATCGAGAGAGTATTTCTTGATGCGATGATTATCTCTATCAGCAATGTAAAGATTGCCTTTCTGATCTGCAGCAATGCCGGAAGGAAAAGAAAAGCCATCATCGCCTGATCCAGAACTTCCCCAGGTTTTTACCGACACGCCATCTCTGGTGAACTTTTGAATGCGGTTCTGCTTCGAATCGGTCACGAAGATGAAAGCACCGTCAGAAGAAGCCGCCAGAGCATTTGGCGAAATGAACTGAGCAGCTCCGGTGCCATAGACGCCCCATGTTTTAAGAAACACACCTTCCGGACTGATGATGTGAATCCGGGCGTTTCCGGTATCGGCAACCAGCACATTACCGTTAAGGTCGAGCGCCAGCCCTTCAGGTTTGTAAAACTGGCCCGACCCGGCGCCCCTCGACCCGATGACCTGCAGAACCTGGCCTTCAAGCCCAAATACGGTAATCGAACCATCGTCGATATCGAGGACATAAACCCGGCGCCGCAATGAATCGACAGCGATACGCCCAGGGCGGGTATTCAACTGCGAAGTATCAGGCAAAACTTCAGAAATATATTCCCCGGACAGGGTTGATTTTTGCACTCTGGCGTTACTCGAGTCGGCAATGAGAGCCCGGCCATTCAGATAACATACGGCAAGAGGCTGATTGTACTGACCACTGGTTGTACCGGCAGCACCAATCTGGCAGACAAACCCGCCGGTCAGGGCATCGATCACCTGAACTCTGTTATTGTCTGAGTCTGCAACCAGAATCTTTTCATCTCCTGCCAGCCCAATTCCGTAGGGATTGTAGAACCCGCCATCAGCGGCTGAAGGCAAGCCTGAGCCAGTAACCAGCCAGCCCGGTGTCTGAAGATTCGGATCTTTCGAACCGATCCAGCCATTGAAATTCCAGACTGCCGGGTTTGCAACACTGTCGGGGCTGAAACGCTGCACCCGATGATTGCCGACATCGGCAACATAAACGTTATACTGACTGTCGACTGCAACCGCGGAAGGATTCACGAACTGACCGTTGCCGGTTCCGGATGAGCCGAAGGCAGCTTTGAATGAAGGATTTCCGGTTGTATTAAAAACCTGAATTCTGCTGTTACCTGAATCGGCAATGTACAGGAAACCTGATTTATCAAACACCAGACCGCGCGGTTTGGAAAACTGGCCATTGGCACTGCCCGAAGCTCCAATTTTTTCGATGAGATTGCCCTGCGCATCGAAAACCTGCAGGCAATTGCCACCGGATTCGGCCACATAAAGTCTGCCATTCAAGGGCGAAATCGCAATTCCCCAAGGCCTGCTGAGGTTGCCGAATTTACTCTGAGTTCCATCGGCAGCAAGCTTCCATACCCAACCGTTGTCATAGTCTGCAACATAGATATTTCCGGCACTGTCTTCAGAAAGCCCAGGCAAAAGAGGGCGAGAATTGATGCGCTTACCGCTCCAGTCTGGAATCTGCTGGGCGTATTCATATGAATTGTAAACTGTGAATTCATCGGTAATCTCGAACGGCCAGTCACTGATTGTCAATATCACCGGCCCAGTCGTAGTTCCAACAGGAACGCGAAAGCGGATTTCCCGGTCATTCCATGAAATAACCGGAGCGACCACCCCGTTTATTGTCACCTGGTCATTCCCACTGCCATCACCCAGATTATTGCCGCTTATGATCAGTTCACGGCCTGGCCATCCATCTGTCTGATCTATTCCATCGACCCAGACAACGGAAAATGGAATGGCAGGCGCTCTGACACCCATATTGCTGACAGTAAGCTGAACAGTGCCGGTAGCATCTTCAGGAATAGTCGTTTCAACGAGATCATCCTGCCAGATCGAAAATTCGCCAGAGACAACATCGCCGAAAAGCACAAAGCCGGTATTGCTGCCAAAGCCATAGCCGCTGATTTTTACCGGAGCTCCGGCCGGCCGGCGCAGGTGTGAAATAGACGAAATCGCGGTAACAACGACCG
Source organism: uncultured bacterium (assembly GCA_964474705.1). GTDB lineage: Bacteria > Muiribacteriota > Ozemobacteria > Ozemobacterales > Ozemobacteraceae > Rifleibacterium. The sequence goes on along the minus strand of CAYYUI010000036.1, from coordinate 37,300 downwards.
GAATACCATTAGAATCAATATCACCAGCCCTGACTACCAGGTTGCCCGGTCTGGTTCCTGAGGGAATTCTGATTTTAATCGCATTATCGCTCCATGACAAAACTTCGAGCCTGCGGTCACCGACCGCAACATAACCGGTGCCCTGGGAGGATGCAAAACCGGTTCCGGTAATCGTCATTTCATCACCGGCAACAGCGCGTTCCGGAGCAACACTTTTCACGGCATTGATATACAATTCCGCCAGGTCAAATGTTTTGCCGCTGACAGTTGCTACCAGAGTGCCACTGCGGGCCCCGGCAGGAACTGTTATCACCAGTCTGGCATCAGACCAGCTGTTAACAAATGCGGAAACTTCAGGAGAAAAAGACAGCATACTGGCTGCCTGGGCAGTCCCCCACCCTTCCCCGGTTATTGTCAGTAATGTTCCGGTTGTTGCCTTCAGGGCAGAAATACTGAACATTCTGGTTACCTTGAAAAAACCGGCGGTTTTTTCTCTGCCACGCAGATTGAACATTACCACTCCGGCAGTCGAACCTGCAGGAACAGTAAAATCGATTTGCGAATCGCTCCAGGCAATAATTTCAGCCTTAGTGCCATTTACATAGACGGAGCCCTGAACCGGGTCGGTTCCAAAATCTTTGCCTGTGAGTCGAACAACAGTACCAACCGGCCCATATTGCGGTTCAACAGCCATACCGGCGTCAACAACGGCAAAAATCCCGGCAGATTTTTCATTGCCGTTGATCGAGACCAGCAGAATCCCGGTAGTAGCGCCAGGCGGCACGAGTGTGATAATTTCATCATCAGAACAGGACTGAACGGTAGAATCAAGGCCATTGAAGCTGACCTTAATCGACTGAGCACTGTTGCCAAAACCGGAACCGGAGATAACGACCCGCTGACCGACAGCAGATGAAGATGGTTCAACTTTGTCAATGCGAACCACCGGCAGACGCTGACCGCCAACCGCGATGCCGATACCTGCGGCTCCGCATGCGCCCCGCGAATCAGCAATACTGACACTGATGGTTGCCAGACCTGGCGAATCAGGAGCTGTCCACCAGATAACAAATCTGTCGGCAGTCTTTTCGAGAAAACCTGGTGGATTGTTCCAGACCGGCACGAATTTATCGATATTGTATTCGTCGGGGTCAATGACAGCGATCTTTATCTGAACGCGTTCTCCAGGATTCACCATTTGCGGAGCTGACGAGAAAAATACGACCGGAGCGAAATTCGGTTCATTGTTATCTGAAAGGGTTATATCGACAGCTGACATGGTGTTCTGTGAATGAAGAAACGGCAGAGTTATCTGCATGCTGCGATAACCCTGCGCCTCGATACTGATCTTTTCTTCTGCAGCAGATGAAGGCAATGCAGGAGTTGAAAAACTGCCATCGGAACCACTTTTGAATGGAATGCCCCAGAGTGAAAGTCTGGCATCCGGAATAACATTACCAAATTGATTGCGCAGAATGCCGGAAATCGAATAGAGGCCCTTTTCCAGAGGCAAATCGTCTGTTTTATGAACGGAAGATGCATCGCCAAGCACTATTGCTGCGGATCTGGCGAGAAAAAGCTCGCCGGTTGCCGCGACATCGTATCTGCAGACCACCCGATGCGCAACACCAGTCTGAACTCCGGAAAAAGTATATTCACCTTTTTCATTGGTCAGGTAAACATTTGCGGGTTGGGTATCCAGCCAGACCATCGCACGTGGCACCTCGCGGCCGGCTGCTGCCAGGTTGAGCCTGAGTTCATCAGGTGCAGTAACTTTTACGGCAATCGTTCCACCGCCCGTGGCATTCTGGACCACTCCACCGCCACCGCCACCTCCGCCACAACCCGTCACCAGGAACAGGGCACCCAAAAAGATCGCCAGAAAAAACATGGCTCCTGAAAATAGCCTGGAGACCGAGTGGCCTGGGCCTGAAAATGTCATTTGCCAGACCAGTCCTTGTCGAAAAATACAACCGAGAGAGTTACCAGAGATTTGTTCAGATCAGCGCCGTTGAGTTCCCAGGGAATCCGCTTCTCTGTTTTTCCGGCAGCAACGATGAAGAAAACATTTGCCTTGAGAAATGCTTTTTGTTCCACTTTTTTATCTGAACCCTTACTTGAACTGCTTGCAGTATCCTGCTGCTGGCTACGAACCAGCCACCTCGCAATTTGCGGTGGAACCGGCTGCCCATCTTTCCAGGCAGGCTCGATAGAACGCTGCGACTGCCAGTTTTCATTCAGCAATTCGATTTCGACACGTTTCAATCCGTCTTTGCCTTCAGGAGCCCAGGTAAGCAATCTGGTTTCAAATTCGAGTACATCAGCGATCTGCAGCGGATCGCTGACCGGGGAATCGCCTTCAAGCATTTCGCATCTGCCTTCAGAAATCAGCGTGTCGCTGCCATTCGACTCGATTCGTTGTTTAACGGCAAACCACGCCTCTTTCAAATCGTCGGGATGTTTGCGCCGAAGCTCGTCGAGGTCGAAAACGCCATAGACAAGCGGCGCACCGTGACGGTCACGCCAGTTTTTTGCAGGAGTCCAGGTTAACGGTTCGGTTGCGAATACCTGCTTTCCGTGCATCAATGAAACCTCGAGGTCTATTCGGTTTACTTCTATGCCAGAAGGCATGGTAATGACCGGCAGCGTAAGATAGGCATTCGCCCAGGAATCAGTTTTGTCTTCGAGGATCAAACATTGATCCTGAACGGACCTGGAATACTTTCCCAGGCCGATAAAACCTTCCGCAGCCTTTTCCCAGCCGCTTTCAGAAGCAGTATCCTTTTCTGAGCCTGGCAAATCTCGAGAACCAGGCAGTTTTCTTCCCGATGAGGCTTCCGGGGTCGACGGCTCATCAAGGTCACGGCCGCCAGGCAATTTGTCCGGCAACTTTGCAAACACCGGGTCGACGTATTCATAATTGTAGAGAAGCTGATATTTTGCGCCAGTATTGCCGCGAAGAAGTGCTTCCATCAGGTCTGAGTCATTTTTGCCGAGCAGGGTCGAAAAAGCAACGTTCTGCGAAGAACGCTGACTGGATATTCCACCCAGAGCCTCGGCATCGAGAAGAATTTGCCGGCCGTCGGGTCGGTGCAGATAGAGCTTCAATGCTCCAAATGGCACCGGCGACAGAATTACCGGCCGGTTTCCGGATTCTGGGATTTTCTTGCGCAGCTGTTCGAGGACTTCTTCAGAAGGCCCAAGAGACAGATGCATTCTGAAGTGCGCTCCCTGATCGAGCTGCTGTGGATTCTTAACGTTCTTTTTCTGGAAACGGATCACTGAAATCTCAGGGATTTCCTGGTTTTCCACCTGTCTCGTCAAAACGGTCGGTTTGATCTGACCACAATACCAGAGCGACTTCTCGACCGGGCTCTGGAACAGGTCATAATACTGCTTTTTGCCACCTTCGGTGACCCTGACGTTCTTGATGATCCTGGCAGCAGCCAGTATCTGAGCGCTAAAAGCCAGCTGAACAAGCAGAAAAACGCCGAGAATGACGAGACAGGATTTTCTCATGGCTTGTTTCCAATCAGTTCGATGTCGAGATAAGCCTCGCTGGTTGTCTTATCGCAGCCGAGGAAAACGACGATCGAGTTGGCACCTTTCTTCAGCAAACTGGCCGGAATTCTATCTACAGTCCGGTTCCAGTATTCGTAATCGTGCCCATCCTTGAGCTTCATTGTCGGATCCTGGTCGACGAGAGTGCCGTTCAGATAGACAACTGCAGCGTTTTTGCTTGCAACATGCAGCAGCACGTCGCGGAATTTCTCAGGTTCGGCGATTTCGAATTCTTTCGACATGATGAAGCCTTCAGAAGGCACCAGTTCGGTATTGAGGCGAGGTGGCTTCAAACGCTTGGACTGTCCGAAACCGAACGGCATGCTGCCGGTACGACGCAGTCCCAGAGTAGTCGGGTCTACAGTCGAGGGGATATCCCAGACGAGCTCTTCGATTTCCTTGCGGTCATAATCGTAGGCCCAATCTCGCGAAGCCCGTTCGATAAGATATTCCTGATTCGGATTCAGCTTTTCTCTCTTGACCCTCATGTTGGTAACAAGATTCTGCAGCTTGTCCTTGAATGAAACCTTGTCGATCTTGTCTTTAGTAGCCACTTTGACATCTTCGACAGTGTCGAGAACTTTCGGAGTGAGGAATATCAGCAATTCAACCTTTTCCTTGTTGTTCTGTTTCTTTCTGAAAGCCTTGCCCAGCACTGGAATATCGCCGAGAATTGGAATTTTGTTCTCGATCTTGGTAACCCGCTCTTCGATGAAGCCGCCAAGGATCAGGGTTTCGCCATCAGCGAGCGACACATTGGTCTTAACTTCGCGGTTCGACATATTGGCGGTGCCTTCTTTGGCATCGTAGCTCTGCAAAGCGTTGATAGTCTGGAACACTTCCATGTCGATCTGATTGCCGCGGTTGATGTGCGGCGTAACCGTCAGCTCGATACCGACTTCCTTGATGTCGAAAGATTTGATCGGGCCGGCATCTGAAGGGCGGATACTTTCAATGATCGGAACTTTGTTGCCGATTTTGAAAGTAGCTTCTCGATGGTTGGCGGCGACAATGTGGGGTGACGAAATGACGTTTGCCTTTTCTGCATCTTTGTAGGCATTGAGAAAAAGCTTCATGCGGTTTGGTGTGGTCACGAAAATCTTCAGGCGGTCACTTTTCGAGAGCGGATCAGGTTCACCTATGGTGCCGTGGTCAACACCGATAGTGCTGAGAGTGTTTTTGATATTCAGCGGCTCTTTGACAATGTTCATCAGTTCGAAGTCAAAAAGGTCTTCGTCAGAAACAGTGAGTTCGACGACCAGGACTTCGATGAGAACCTGGCCGCTGCGAAAATCCAGGCTTTTAACCGTATCGATGATTTCTTCGACAATCGGGCTGTCAGCACTCTTGGCCTTGATGATGATCGAGTTGGTTACCGGGTTTTCGCCAATCTTTACATCGCCGGCGCTGATTTCTTCTTCAAAAAGTTCTTTGACGGTTGATACAATGTCGTTCGAACGGGTGTACATCAGATACCAGGTGGTAATATTGCCGCTCTGACTTTTTGAATAGCGCGTTGAAATCAGATAATCGGGGTTATAGTCATCAGGAAGGCTCTCGTCGGGTGCAGCCGCTTTGTTAGCAGATGCTGTCTGGTCTGGTGTTTTTTCTTCAGCAGCGGCCTTTTCTTCGTCTGCTGCAGCCTTTTCATCTGCTGCTGCCTTGTCGGATTCTTCAGAGGAATCTGCGTCGGCAGGTTTTTCCTTGTCGGAATCGCTCTGGGAGGACTGTACAGCACTTTCATCAGTCTTTTCTGAGTCATCAGCCTGCTCTGTGATCTCAGAGCTTTTCTGAGATTTATCATCACCGGATTCTTCGCTGAAAACCGGCGAAATTAGCAACAGACAAACACATGCAAGAATTAAGAGATTAAAAAACTTTGAGTTTCTCATTTACTGGCTGCCTTTCAAAAGTCCTCAGAAATTTTCGGGGACAATAACAATCTGAAGCTGTGCCGTAGCGCCATGGCAGGAAGCGGTGACGCTGTCATATTTCATCGGGTAATCACCGGCTGTATAGATTACCACAGCGGTTCCTCCTGAGGTTTTAACCGGATTATCAGAAAAAGAACCTTTTTCCGAGCTTCCGAAAGAAACCTCTTCGCCATCCCGGATTGGAGTGCCATCCGGCTCGAAGATCACTGCCGTCAGGGTCGTGGTTGCACCAACTTTGACACTGCTGAGCGATGAGGCCAGCTGAATTTTGTATCCAGGGCCCGTTGACAGATCGGTGGTGACCGGACTGTTCGAACCGGCATCGCAACCGCAGATTGCGGCGAGGGCCAGCACCAATGCAAAGAGAAGTGAAGTTTTTCTGCTGCTGTACATTTTCCTGTCTCCTGAATTCCTCATGGGCCTACCACCGTGATTTTTGCAGTCCCGGTCGCACCAGCGGTCAGAGCGTTGATATTCGAAATGCCGGCAGTTTTGCTGGCGATGAAGTCAAAAAACATATAGCCGTCATCATTGGTTTTGCCTTCATCCGGCGAGCAGTAACAGCCGAGTTCAGCGCTCAGGTAGACCGGCGCGTCTTCGATCGGGCGTGAATAGGTGTCGGTTACCAGAACCGAAACAGGGAGTCGCTCGCCGACTTTTACCGAATCACGTGAAGGTGAAACCTTAATGACGATCTGGGGTTTCTCGATCGATAAAACTGTCGTAGCGGAAGCATCAACACTGAAAGCAGTCAGAGTTGCGCTGCCGACTTCCTTGCCGGCGGTAAACTCAGTGAAAAACATACCGTTATCGGGAGTGCCATCGTCAGGGTTGAACGAACCGCTGAGCGATGAACTGAAATTGATCTTGGCCGTTGACGGTGATCCGGCGGCATCTTTGGCAATGACGATAACCGCAGCCGTCTGCCCCTGAAAAATAGAATCTGGGCTTACTGAAATACTCAACTCAGGAGAAGCGACCTTTTGGGTCACGACTGCCAATGACTTTTCAACCCGGGTACCGTTAACCATCGCAGTTATTGTACCCACGCCGGCATTTACTGAACTGTCTGGCTTGAATGTAGTCGAAAACCAGCCATTTTCAGCTTTTCCTGACTCAGAGCCAAAATCGCCCTTAAGAGTTGAAGAAAGTTTGACTTCAAGGTCGTTGCCGGGAACGCCATCGACCGAAACCCCAACTGCGACAGTTACAGCATTGTCAGCGAGAGTGGAATCGGAACTGGTGACCATGGTTATCACAGGGCTCACCGTGGAGTGAGACTGCACCAGAATTGATTTGGCAGCTGTGGTTTCTTTGGCCATAACGATAATCGCTTCAGTGCCAGGCTGATTGCCGGCGGTAAACATGTTGGAGGCCCAGCCCTTAACAGTATCGACAGTTTTTTCTTCAAATGTACCGCCGAGCTGCGAGGCAAACAGAAGTTTGGTCTCATCGAGAGGGTGTCCATAGGCATCTTTTACGAATACTGACAGTGAAATAGTCTGCCCTGGCCGGACTGCAACTATTGAAGGCGTGACTTCGATCTGCCAGTCACTGGCATTAGCCGGATCAGATACGGCAATCCAGCTGCTGGAAATCGAACTGCCGCCGCCGCCGCCACAACCAATGGCCAGCAATACCGCTACTGCAAGAATCAGGAAGGCTGGCAAAACTCTCTGTTTCATCTTTGACCTCCGTCAAGGTTACCACGATGCGTGAAACAGAAACAAAAGCGGCTATTCATCTGGGAAAGCCACTATCCTCTGCTGGATCGCACGGTGTACAATTTTCTGCGTGCGTATTATACTTTTATGTACAGCAAAAATCAATCAGATGAAAGTATTACCGGTTGGCACACGTTATCAGACTGTAACACTATTAATGGGTGAATTCATCCATGCAACGACCGCTGCGTCGCTCTGGAAGGACAGGGATGGCCAGACGTGTTTACCAGCGACTGCCGCGTCGCTGCGCTCCTCGCAGTGACAGTGTTAAGTTTGTCATTGCGAGGAGTGAAACGACGAAGCAATCGTATGCTAAAGGTTGGGATTGCTTCGCTCTTTGCGTCGAACGATGATTATCTGGCCTTGAGAGCTGCCAGGATACGGGCAGCGGCATGGCGCACCATGTCGTTTTCATCCTCGGCAGCTTCCTGGGCAATCTGACCCAGTTCGGCGATCTGCAGCTTGGCAAGGGCCTCAAGGGCGTTCAGGCGGTTGAACCATATTTCATCTTTCAGCAGCCGGCGCAAAGGAAATTCGGCTTGAGGTGACCCCAGATCGCCGATTGCGTCGATGCTGAAAAAGAGGGTGTCGCGGTCTTTGAGAACTTCGACCAGAGGTTTGACGAATTTTTCATCTTTGAGCTGCCCCATTGCCCTGATCAGGTTGATTTTGTAGCGGCGACCGGCCTTTTCAAGTTTGTTGATCAGCAGATCGGGCTGAAGCCCACCGACTTTCGACAGGCTTTCGACAGCTGCGGCGCGCACCTGTACCGATTCATCGTCGATCAGCGTCAGAATCGGTTCCACGGCACCGGCACGGTTACAAGCACCCAGAGCTTCAACAATGCGCTTTCTGATAAACCACTCGCTGTTGCCCAGATGTTTTTTCAGAATCTCGACAGCGGCATCAGTGCCGATTCGGCCCAGGCCCTTGACACAGTAAAGGCCTCTTTCGAGGGGTTCAGCAGCCAGTTCTTCGCTGAAAAGTTTCAATGATTCAGGGTTTGAGGTTTCAGAGAGAAACTTCAACACCCACATGCGCCGATCGCCATCGAGCGACCGGTATTTTTCGAGCATTTCATGGACGATAGAAGCCTGGCGGGGCAGAAGGTATCTTATGCTTTGCGAAATCTTCGTTTCATCGGGGAAATTGAGATAAAAGCTCACCAGCACGTCATCGACTTTGCGTGATGCCGGCATCATGGCGATTGCCTTAACTGCCGGAAGGACAAGATCCGGGGTTTTAACCGACAGCGCCGCTTTCAGGCCTTCGAGAGCCGGTTCAAACTGAAGCGCTCCGAGTATTCCGGAGGCCTCGATAAAGAGTTTATGCCGGCTGATATTTAATCTGGTCGAAAGATACGTCGCTCCGGTCTCCTTAAGATGCTCAATAAAAAGTCTGGCTAACAGCTGCTTTTCGATGACACTTCCTGCTTCAAGCACCGAGGCGAGTTTGTCGAGTTTGCTTTCAGAAACAGGTTTTAGAGCGGGCAGAATCAGTTCGAAGAAGCTGTCGACTTTGTTGAAAGCCGATTCCAGAATCGCGTCAAATGAATCCGGGGCGACGTTGTTGTTCATAGTCAGTTAGGAGCCGATACCGGGCCTTCATATTTTTCTACAAGGAAATTTTCGCGGCCAACCACTTTGCCGTCGGCTTCGAATTCGAAAACATAGTTGCCTGGAGCCGGAAAGGCAAAATTGCTGAGCACGATCATCGATCTGGCAACCAGACCTGGCTGCCCCTGAATCGGGGCGGATGGCTTGACCTTTGGAATTTCGACACCGGCAGGCGGAACGATATTGAGAGTGACATTGACCTTGCCGACAATTTCACCCCATTCAATAAACAGACACAGCTTGGGAAACGGCAGCGGAAAACTCTGCACCAGAAGTTTTGAGCCCAGCACTCCCATGAGGCTTACCCGACCGCCCACTTCCTGGCGGATATCTTCACAAACCAGAACACATTTGTATTTCAGACTGCTCATTTCATTTTTCCTTTAAGCTGATCTCAGGGTTGACGCCCTGGTTCCTTCTTCGATCGAGATAATTACGCAGAATCAGTGAGGCCGCGACGGCATCGATGACATCGCGGCGCTGTTCACGCCGCATTCCTGATTCAATCAACGAAGCTTCGGCGATTTTACTGGTGAAGCGTTCGTCAAAAAAGTCTATCGGCAGAGTGGTCTTTTTTCCGAGCTCATTTTTGAAGTATCTGGCACGTTCGCAAGGTTCTCGCTCGACGCCGTCAAAAGACACAGCCAGACCGATGACAATCGCCTCGATTCCTTCGCTGTCGATGATTTTCAACACCTCATCGACCGCATTTTTGCCGGCCTTCACCACACAGAATGGTGAGGCGGCAATTTCGAGGCGGTCACAGGTTGCAACCCCGATGCGTTTCTGGCCGACGTCGAGAGCGAGAATCTTCATCAGCCGGCCAGGGCCTGAGCGATGAGTTTTTCGGCTTCAACGAGCGCTGCATCGATCTTTTCGACATCTTTGCCACCGGCAGTAGCCATATCAGGTCGACCGCCGCCGCTGCCACCGGCTATTTTCGCGATATCTTTAATCAGCTTACCGGCATGCAGACCCTTTTTTACGAGGTCGCCGGTCAGTTTAAGAACGAATCCAGCCTTTTCGCCGCCGGTGGCAAGAAGCACCAGGGTTTTTTCGCCGGCATTGCCGACCAGTTCATCGGAAATTTCCTTCATTTCATCGACGCTGAGGCCTTCAGTGCGTGACAGAATTACTGACATGCCGCCAATCTGTCTGGCGTTGGCCTTAACCGTTTCAAGACGGCCGCGGGCATCTGATTTGCGCATTTTATCAAGTTCACGGCGCAGTTCGCGGGCTTCGGTCACCAGTTTTTCGGCTTTGAGCATGAGGCTCTTCTGGTCGCAATCGAGCACTCTGGCGAGATCGCGTTCAAACCTGCGCATATCATGCAGAACATCGAGAGATGAAGCACCGGTAACCGCTTCAATGCGACGCACTCCGGCCGCGATCGACGATTCGCCTGCGATTGAAAAGAGGCCTATTTCAGCGGAATTACCGATATGGGTGCCACCGCAGAGTTCTTTTGAATAGTTTCCGACGCTGATTATGCGGACACGATCGCCGTATTTTTCACCAAAAAGGGCCATGGCTCCGGTTTTAACCGCATCATCATAACTCTTCTCGTCTACGTGCACCTTATGAGCTTCAAGAATCTGCTCATTGACGCGATTCTCGATCTTTTCGAGAGTTTCCGGGCCAATGGCTTCGAAATGGGTGAAGTCGAAACGCAGGCGATCGGGGGAAACCATTGAACCGGCCTGTTTTACGTGATCTCCAAGGATTTCCTGCAAAGCTTTGTGAAGCAGGTGGGTTGCGGTGTGATTGCGCATCGTGGCGCGACGGCTGCGGGTTTCAACCTGCATCGTCACTTCGTCGCCCTTTTTGAAACGTGAAGCGCTCTTCCATGAACCGATGTGCAGCCAGACATTTTCGGCTTTCTCGGTCGTTTCGACGTTGAATTCAGCACCAGAGGCCGAAATAGTTCCTTTGTCGCCGATCTGTCCGCCTGATTCGGCATAGAACGGGGATTTATCAGTTACAACCAGCACCTTGTCTTTGGCTTCGACGATATCCAGAACTCTGGCGGTATCTTTCAGCGAATCGTAACCGGTAAATACGGTGGGTTTATAGTCCCCTGGGTTCACTGCCTGAAAATTAACGAAGGCCGAAACGACATTGGCACGGCCGCGTTCCCGCTGCTTTTCGAGTTCACCGTTGAAAGCGGCTTCGTCAACTCTGATCTTTTCTTCGCGGCAGATTTCGCGGGTGAGGTCGAGAGGAAAGCCATAGGTGTCATGGAGCAGGAAAGCCTTGTCGCCGGGGAGAAGATCGTTTTTCGCGTGCCTGAGTTCGGCGACGAATTCATTGAGCATTTCGCTGCCGGTTTTGAGGGTCTGCAGGAAACGTTCTTCTTCATTTTTGACGATACGAATGACATGCTGAGCATTTTCGGCCACTTCAGGGTAGTCGCTCATGATTTCGGCAACCGTCGGGATAATCTGATGCAGGAAAGGCTTATCCTGGCCAAGGTAGCTGTATCCAAATCTCGAAGCGCGTCTGAGAATCTTGCGCAGCACGTATCCGCGCCCTTCACTGCCGGGCAGAGCGCCGTCAGCAAGTGCAAAAGAAAGGGCACGGGCATGATCTGAAACCACCTTGAGAGCGGTTCTTATCTTCGGTGATTCATTGAAACTGTGGCCGGTAAGGCTTTCGACTTTATTGACAATGCCGACAAAGACATCGTTTTCAAAGTTGTCGAATTTGCCCTGCAGAATTGAAGCCAGGCGTTCGAGACCCATGCCGGTATCGATATTTTTGCGTTCCAGCGGGGTCAGAGTGCCATCTTCAGCGCGGTCATACTGGGTGAAAACCAGGTTCCAGAATTCGAGAAAGCGGGCGCAATCACAGCCGGGAGCACAATCGGGACTTTTGCATCCGATTTCGGGGCCCTGATCTATATAGATTTCCGAGCATGGGCCTGATGGGCCAACGCCGATAGTCCAGAAGTTATCTTTATCGCCAAGTTTAACGATACGGTCGCGCGGAACGCCGATATCACGGTGCCAGATTTCCAGAGCCTCGTCGTCGCTGTGATGAACACTGACATACAGTTTGTCAGTTGGCAGGTTCACTTCTTTGGTGATGAATTCCCAGGCCATGGCAATTGCTTCTTTTTTGAAATAATCGCCAAAACTGAAATTGCCGAGCATTTCAAAAAAGGTATGGTGACGGGCCGTGTAACCCACGTTTTCGATATCGGTCGTTCTGAAGCACTTCTGACATGAGGCGGCACGGCTGAGATCTTTTTTCAGGCCAAGGAAATAAGGCTTGAATGGAGCCATACCGGCACTGATGAAAAGAATCGTCGGGTCATCCTGCGGGATAAGAGGTGCTGATTTTTCAACCTTATGGCTGTTGCGGCCAAAAAAATCAAGAAACTTCTGGCGAATCGTAGCGGTTTTCACTGAGTAACTCCTTGGCTTGTAGCGATGGCTTATTCACTTATACAGAATTCATTCATATTTTGCATTAAGAATTCTTGAATATATTCGGGTCACGAAGGTTCGCTGCTTGATGGGCTTGCCTTCGGGATCGAACATTTCATGCATCGACAGCTGAACTTCGATACCCTTGACTTTTGCGAGGTCGCGAAGACCATTGGCAGCCGGATTCGACGGGTGATAGTAATGTGGTGCCAGATAATTGCGGTAATCTATCACTGTTTCGTCGGTATTGCGGTTTCTAAAAATGGTGCCATCGGTGCCCCAGATTTTCAGATACTGCATCTGTTTGGTGATCAGGGCTTTCTTGACACCGCCTTCAACTTCCCGGTATATGAATTTTTCACGATTAGGATTGTCAAGATGCTTTTCAGGACCCTCGTAAGTATAAGTAACCTTCTGCGGTGCTGTTCCGCCGCGGGCCGGCACCATGATCGACATTTTGAAAAGCAGGGCATTTTCTTCATCGAAGAGGCTGGGTTTGAAAATGGTATCGAGTTCGACCACTTCAGTCATTTCGCGCAGATCACGTTCGATCACCATGAGAAAATTGCGCGCTTCGTGCAGAGTGTCGAGTGATTGACGCTGACGCTCGAGGCTCATAAAAGTTCGGTTGATGAAGGTGTAGCCGATGGCCAGAACAATTCCGAAAATCAGCAGCGAAATCATGACTTCGACGAGGGTGAAAGCGTGTCTTCGGGCAAATACGACTTTTCTGTTCATGATTTCACCTTTCATGGAGCAGTGACGGGCATCGGGAAGGATGAGTTCAGTCCGGCACCGAGCGTCTCATCTCCGAGGATGGTCGCCAGTTCGAATGATTTTTCATTATTCTTTTTTCCCATAACTGCCTCTATGAATTTTACGATGACTCTGATGCGAACCCGGCGTTTCTGCAGCTCAAAATCTGGACGGGACGGATCCGGGTCGATGTTGGGATAGAACGAAAGTCTGGTTTCCCTGGCATATTCGACACCGGGACTGTTCCAGACGCCGTTAACCTCAAGCGGCAGAACGACTTCCCTGAAAGGGCCCTCGACCGGGTCGGCAGCGGCGATTTCAATAATTTTGCGCAACTCTTCAAATGGTCTGCTTTTGAGCTCTTCAATTTTCTGCAGAGCCAGATTGCAGGCAACCACTTCATTGATGCTTTTGTAAGTAACCTTTTCGGAAACGCCGAAAAGCAGGATTACCGGCAGCATTACCAGTGAAGCGACGGACAGAGCGACAAGTATTTCCACCAGGGTGATACCCCTGGAAATTCCGGAAGAAAAATTTTTCAAAAGCTGTAAACACCTTCCTTCATATGGCCGATATAGATAGCAAAGAAGAAATCCCGAGGTCAAACAAATGAAAGTTAACAAGAAACATTTCGGTCTGATTCTGGCGTCGCTGATGGCTCTTTCTTTCAACAGTCACTTTGCGCAGGCTGCGAAAAAAACAACTGAAGCTTTCAAGCCAGGCAAAGCTTATGCTTTCAAGAAAGTTGGCAAGGAATACATCCGTTTGCCGCAGGTCAACGCGGGGCCGGTCGTAGTAAAGAAAACCGGCATCAGAATCGACCGCAACTACGTATACATCGGCGGTTATGTCGTCAATACCACTGACAAGGAAATTCAACATCTGCGCATTTTCCCATCGTTTGCAGACAGCAGCCTCAACACCAGCAAACTGGTCGAGAAGCTCAACCATGAAGAAAAGAATCTGGCGCCCAGAGAAACCAGGCGCTTCGTCATCATGCGCCCAGCCTCAGAAATGGCACCATTGCTTACCCACGACATTCCGTTGAACGATAACTGCATACTCAATTGCCGCGTGATTTAACGCTTAACTGCTCGATATTACCGATCGCGTTATCCCAGTCAGGCCCCTGTGTGTCGGGGGCCTGTCTTTTCATCAGTCTGAAAATATTCAGATAGGCGTCTTTTGCCTTTTCCTGCATATTCTTATCTTCATAAACTTTGGCAAGACGGTCATAAGCATAGACCAGAGCATCAACATCTTCGCCGGCAGCACCTTGCGAATTAAGTTTCTCTTCAAGAAGGCTTTCGAGCTTCATGATGCCCAGGTTATCCGAATCTTCCAGTGCCATAACCGCATCTTTTAGCTGCAGGGAAGTAGGCGTCTGCAGGCGCCGGCGCAATTCTTCACGCTGCTGCTGGAAACGGGCGGCCGTTTCCCGCGATGCTTCGTATTTCTGAATGGCGAGAATGCGTCTTTCTTCGCGGAGATCTTTTGCCTCGATTTTTCGAGAAAGCGATTCAGACTGAGAAGCGATGCCCATGCTGACGAGTTGTTCTTTATGTGAAGCCAGGTCGCGTGGCTTGCCGCCAAAATATTTCGATGGTTTGAGAAATGAAAAGAGCCCATTATCGCTGCTTCCACCAGGGCCGGCTTCAGGGTTGATAATGTTCGATCGCGAAATGTGAAAAATGAAAACGCCGATCAGCAGCACCAGAATGGCAGCAGCGCCGATCAGGTGCGGGCTTTTCCAGAGAGGAGCCGGCGGAACCGGAGCAGGCTTTCCGGGTGGATTTCTCAGAGGATATAAAGGTCTGACCATTTTGTCATCCAGCTATTGTGAATTCAAAAACAGGAGCGCATCGGCAAAGAACACCAGATGTACCGATTACAAAGTATAGCAGAGGGCTCGACGGGTGTCCATAATAAACTTGCAATGACGAAAAGGCTGTGTTATATGTTAAATAACCTGTTTCAAATTACATAAAACAAACTTTTTTGTACTCACGGAGAGCGGTGTTTGATCAGTTCCCAGAACGTTCAGCAGACTTACGACCGGTTTAGTTCTCTTTATGACCTCATTTTCAAGCCATGGTTGGAATGGGGCCGCAGGAGAGCCGTCGAGATTCTCGCACCCAGACCCGGTTCCCGGGTTCTGGAAATCGGTGTCGGCACTGGGCTGAGCCTTGAACATTATCCTAAGGGCATCGACATTCTTGGTTTCGATTACAGCCTTGGGATGCTCAAAGAAGCCAGACAAAAAGCTTGTGAGACAGGTCACCGTCATGTTGATCTCATCCAGATGGACGCCATGAATCTTGGCTTTGCGGATCATTCGTTTGAATTCATCATGGCTGCTTATGTTTTGACAGTCGTTCCAGACCCTGAAAGAGCGGTCAGAGAACTGTTCAGAGTTGCCCGCCCCGGAGCCCGGGTCGTATTGATCAACTATTTGCGCAGCAACAGCAAAGTGGTTGGCCTTATAGAAGACCTGCTCCACCCGATTTTTTCGAATCTGGGGCTGTTTACTCTCGATCATGATCTACCTGGGCTACTGGAACAATATGGTGCAACCAACGTGAGAATCGAACCAACTTCGATTTTCAATACCCACCATATAATCTCGTTCACTGTTCCTGCCAGATAAAAGCCCGTGTATGCATCAGACATTCGATGTCAGACATAAGCGGTAGCGAATTTTCCTATCTGATAGAAACACGAAGCCTCCGGACTTCGCCAGCTCCGGAAAGAGTGCGGTTTTTTCATACCGCACCCATGATCAGAATCGGCTTTTAAAGCCTGCAAAATGGAGTCAAAATTTGTGAGTAACGAAACCAGAAGGGGTGCGAAACAACCCGACAAAAACCAGCCCGAGCTCGAATTCACCAGAATCAAGGAAGGGCTCAAAGCCTATCAGGCGAAGCTCGCTGAAAATCTGCGGCAAAGAGTTGGAACCGGCGACTGGAAAATTTCCGAAATGGACTGCCCTATCGATGCCGGCAAAGACAAAATCGACATAGTGTTCAGCGCCCCCGATGGCAAAAAGGAAAAGTTCATTATCGTCGACATTTCGATTCCACACCTTGGAATCGGTCAGAAATACGGCTTGCCCGGCAAAGCCAAAATATTCCAGAAGGAACGCGAAGTCTCAGCACTGAGAATCAAAAAGGCAATCATTCTCATCCGCAAAGGCACCGAGAGCGTCAGCACTCAGCCCGGTCGAATCAGATGCCCGATTATTGAAATTCAGCTGGAACACATCGTTAAACCGGAACCGGTCGAGCAACCCGGCAAAGACTCGCGCAACGAACGCTTTCAGCGCAATGAAAAGCAGCAATCCGCGCCCCAGAACGAACAAACCCGGCAGTCCGGCACCGGTGGTCAGCAGAGCAAACAACCGGCTAAAAGCGATACCGGGGCTTCAACCGGCATTACCGGCGTATCTCAGGATCTGCTGTTTGCCCTCAAAGAGGCAATTGTTCATGAATGTCTTTCGACCATGCACAAACGCTGCAACAAATATGTTCGTAAAGGCCTCTGGCGCTGGATTGAAAGAGAAATAATGGATCCGAACGTCCATTTTTTCCTGATAATATTATCAAGTATTTATCAGGGAAAAACTGGTGAAATCCTCAGCCGCCGGTTCAAAAATTCTGAAGACTATTCTTCCAAGCCCGATGAGGTAATTCAGGCCATATTTTCACGCGAAAACAACCTGGCCGATGAAATCAAAAAGGATTCGGAACGTCACCGCAGGGCATTGACCAAATTCCTGGTCTGTTTCAGCCAGACTCCGCCTTTCGAATATCTTAAATCGGTATTTCTCAAAGATTTCCGAAGTTTCAACGATGGCCTCAGAGCCCGCATGAACGTATATTCTACCCTGGAACAGCTTCTTGAAAGATGCGGATTTGAAGGCGAAAAGGAAACCAAATACCCGCTGGAAATTCTGGACGAACTGAAAATCTTTCAGGGCATCATGACCGGAAACTATGCAGCACTCCGCACCGACAACGCCTCCAAGAAACTCAAGCATCTTGTGCCTCAGGTAGAATGGAGTAACGACGACATCTATTCATTGCGCAATCAGCTTGCCAAGGCCCTGAACCTTCCAGCCCAGGAATTCAATCTCAACGCTTTCCTGCCCCAGGCATTTTTTCAGGATGCCAAGATCATGGCCGAAAGTCGCAAAGAAGCTATCAGAGCCCCGATTCAGCCATCACTACAGACGCAGACTCAAGCGGCAAATCGTTCTGAGCCACAGGCAAACAGGGACGCAGTCCAGGAAAACCAGGCTCCCAGAGACGAAGATTCAGCTGCAGCACCAATTCCTGCAGTTGATTCGAGACCACCCAGAAGAGACCGCAAGGCAGAATTCTTCGAAAGACGCAAAGCCGAGAAACTTGCCCGGCAGCAGAACCGTCAGCAACTTCCCCGCCCCGAAGCAGTCGAAGAAGCTGAGCCTGCCATTGTACCGGCTCCATCCAGCGAAGAATCCGGCCGGCCAATCAATGTGCGCAATCTGATTGAAAACATTTCGTCTGCTACAGGCAGCAATGAAGGACAGCTCCCGCGCGAAACCCGTCATTACGCTGACTGCGACGAATCTCAACACCGCTACTTTGAAAATTTTGGTGGCCACCTCGAAGAAGATTCTGATGCAGTCAGACTCGCCCTGGCGATTGTAAGGCATGAGCAGGAAAAAGCCGAGCAGACCGCAGCCAGAACCGAGCAGAAAAGAATCCAGGAAGAGTTTTCTGACGAGGAAACAGACAGTTACCGGCCGCCACTGAAACATTCCACGGTCAGGCAACAGGTAAACATGAATCAAAATCCGCCCCGCAAGCCATCCCGGCAACTCAACAACGACGGGCAGCCCGGGCAGGCAAATCGGCCAGACCGGAAAAGACGTTTTTCCCGCAACAATCCGAATCGTAACAAAGTCAGAAGACCGTCCAATAACGGAGGTAACAGATGAGTAAACTCCCTCCGCACATGATCAGGCGAATGGTCTTCATGTTCTGCGTAATGTTTCCGGTGCTGCTGTATGCAGAATACACCGGGCGGAATTCGGTTGTCGTGGCAGCAATTACCGGGGGCCTCGCAAGCGGGGTGTCAGTAGTTATTTTCCCCGACCCGGAACACCTGAAAAGCCTGAAAAAAGGCAAAGACAATGAAGAATGAACCTGTTGTCGGCCTTGATCTGGCCGACAAACTAGGCTTGAGCGTGATCGACCGTGCAACAGAGCGCCTGCTGTTCAGCGACAGCCTGACTCTGCATCGCGGCGACACGCAAAAAAGGCTGCTTCGTCTTCACAGTCTTCTGAACGAAATTTTTGACCGTTTCAAACCGGTCGAGGTTGCCATCGAAGACGTTTTTCTGCCGGCACGCACTTCGCCGCGCACGCCGATCGCCCTCGGTGAATTGCGCGGCATTGCCCGGCTCTGTGCTGCCGAGCGCGACATTCCAGTGTTCTTTTACCCGCCACGCAAGGTAAAAATGGCAGTGACCGGTTATGGCAACGCCAGCAAGGATGACGTGGTGCACTGGATCGAAAGCGAATTCAAAATCAAGGTTAAAGACCATAACGAAGCCGATGCCATCAGCATCGCCTGGACTCATATACTGGAACGTCGGTTCACGGCCTGCCAGCAGTGAAACAAAGACGCAGGCAATAATGAGCAACGGCGGCAACAGTCTTGGCGACAGAAATTATCGCTGGTATGACCCAAGAGGCTTATTGAATGGCCCGTGGCGATTCAGAGCAGCCCGCCTGACTGTATTGTTTATCTGTGCTCTGGTTGCAGGATTTCCGCTGTATGACAGCGATGTGATTTTCTATCCCGAACATTTTCAGGGCTATCTTGAAAGATATACCGAATTCATAATCGACCCTTTCGACGACCATCAGTTCAATACGCACGTCGAAATCGTCGGGGGCAGCTGGAAACGCGGCTATGGTGTCGAAAAATTCGATGGACAATACTGGCTGTTCGATAAAGAGATTACAAAAACCGGTTCTGGAACGCTTATCACCGACCCAGAACCTCTGCCGCCGCCCGTTGAGCTGGAAGGCGAAGCACTGCCAGGCCGGCGGCAGACAAGGTATAGAATCGAGGAATACCAGATTCTGCTGCGCGACCTCAGATCGGGAAATATCTACACCTGCGATGACTACATCATTTTTTTCCGAATTTCCGACCGGCATCACTGCCTGAAAAAATTAAACGCCAGCAACTATCGCGCCATGCTCAACTTCAAAGGCAACTGGAAAGCATCACTGCTTGCCACCAGAGAATTCGGCAACCGGCTTTTGGCATGCCGGATTTTTGTATCCGACCAGCTCTTTGAAGAAATAAAAAGCTGGCCGGACAGTTGAGAAACGACAAACTGGCGGCATTTGACTATTTGTCATCAGGAACCGCATTCAGCATGGATGGTCGACAAAGCTTATCATTGCACGGTTACCGGCACCGTACTCTGAAACAGAGCGTCGAACCAGCAGCTGAAATAGGCGTTAAAAAAATAGAGGTATGGAAATGCCACTGCAATGAGAATGGCAACGCGCAGCCAGTACCATAGTTTGTCATAGCGATCCATGAAGTTTGCAACGAAGAAAATATCAAGTATCCCTGAAATGATGCAGATTTTTGCGATCGCAAATGATGCACCGGGCGATTTTAGATAGAAAAAAAGCGGAAACCAGGCATGAACGTATCTGAAATAGAGTTCAGGCCCAACCAGAGGCGCCATGACTACAGGAAACGAAACGATGACCATATAGACGGTCAGCCAGTAAACCACGAGATTCACAGTATTAAATCCGGGCATTTCATCTTGATGTTCAGGATTCAAAATATTCATATGTTCTACCTGTC
Organism: uncultured bacterium; assembly: GCA_964474705.1. Taxonomy (GTDB): domain Bacteria; phylum Muiribacteriota; class Ozemobacteria; order Ozemobacterales; family Ozemobacteraceae; genus Rifleibacterium. Next base: position 17,402 of record CAYYUI010000036.1, on the reverse strand, counting down.
TTTCATAGAAAATCAGGCCCCTCTGAAGAGTTTCCTATCTTTTTTCTTGAGAATAACAGAAAGTAGATACGATAAATATATTCATTGCCCGGGCCGGGTTCAATTTAATTTTTCAATTCCCTGATTGGCACAAAAGAATACTGTTGCGATTTGTCCAGTTGCATCGACCTGTAAATTGTGATAAATTAAACAAACGAACTCTTGCAGGAACCGCCGCAAAGTTAATGCATTATTTATTTCAGGAGAATTGCAATGCAAAGTCGTGTGAAATGGTTTGATAACGTTAAGGGCTACGGCTTTATTGAAAGCCTCGAGGGCCAGGATATTTTTGTACATTACAAGCAGATCGAGGGCGATGGCTATAAAACTCTTCGCGAAGGGCAGCAGGTCGAATTCGAACTGGCTTCCGGCGAAAAGGGCCCACTGGCAACGAACGTCAGACTGCTCGCGTAATCAACAATGAATCTGATGGGGGCGATGACGGGTAATCCGTTTCGCCCCTTTTTACTTTTATCTTGAAGGGATGTTAATCAGCAAATGGAAGAACTGAAGCTCAATTCGACCCAGGAACAGCGTCTGCAGGTCATCGAAGAACTCAGAAGAGACGGCATCGACCCTTATGGAAGCCGTTACGATCGCACTCATTCTTCTGAACAGGCCAAAGCTGAATTTGAAAAAGCTGAAGCCATGGCAGTTGAAAAGGAGCATTTCACGACTGCCCCAATGAAGCTTGCCGGACGCATCACCGCTAAACGCGATCAGGGCAAAACAGCATTCATTCATATCAACGACCAGGCCGGCAAGATCCAGGTCTATATACGTAAAGATGTGGTCGGTGAAGAAAATTTTGCGCTGCTGAAACGTCTTTACGCCGGCGACATCATCGGCGTTGAAGGGCCTGCCTTCAGAACCAAGACCGGCGAGATTTCGATTCGCGCCGAAAAAATCATTATTCTTTCCAAGTCAGTGAATCCGCCACCCGAAAAATTTCATGGCCTGACCGATGTCGAAATGCGCTACCGGCAGCGCTACGTCGATCTCATGTCGAACCCTGAAGTTCGCGATACCTTCATGAAGCGCAGTCAGATCATGCAAAGTATCCGCGAATACATGACCGGAAACGGTTATCTGGAAGTCGAAACGCCGATGATGCACCCGGTAGCCGGCGGAGCCGCCGCCCGTCCGTTTATCACGCATCACAACGCTCTCGACATGGAACTCTACCTACGCATTGCCCCGGAACTCTACCTGAAACGCCTTCTGGTCGGCGGTTTTGAAAGAGTATTTGAAATCAACCGCAACTTCAGAAATGAAGGCATTTCGATCAAGCACAACCCGGAATTCACCATGATGGAAGTTTACCAGGCTTATGGCGACATGGAAACCATGATGGATCTTTCGGAAGAAGTGATCTGTCATGCAGCGAAAAAGTTTTTCCCCGACATGAAGGTGGTTTACCAGGGTCGTGAACTGAACTTTGCCAGACCATGGAGACGCGTCACCATGCTCGATCTGGTACGAGAAGTCACCGGCTGCAACGAACTCACTTACAGCTGCCCGCGTGAACTGGCTGCTGAACAGGCCAAAAAGCTGCATGTTCCGATAGAAAAGAACGACAGCGCCGCCAAAATAATCGTCAAAATCTTTGAAGAAAAGATTGAAGCCACCCTCATGGATCCGACCTTCGTATACGAATACCCGAAGGAAACTTCACCACTGGCCAAGGGCAGCAAGGATGATCCGGCCAAGGTCGACCGTTTCGAACTGTTCATTTATGGCCGCGAAATGGGCAACGCCTTTTCTGAACTCAACGACTCGGAAGACCAGCTGCGCCGCTTCGAAAACCAGCTGAGCCAGCGCGAAGCCGGCGACGATGAAGCACATCAGATGGACAGCGATTATGTTAACGCTCTGAGATATGGCATGCCACCTGCCGGCGGCCTGGGGCTGGGCATAGATCGAATCGTAATGCTGCTCACTGATTCGGCTTCAATACGCGACGTCATCCTTTTCCCGACTTTGCGCAAGCGGGTGGCCGGAGCTGCTGAAGAAAGCAGCGAAGAGCCCGAGCAGAAGTAAATTGCCCTGCTGATAAAAATCGGCCACCCTTCGGGTGGCCGATTTTTTTTTATAACTTAAACTGAATCGGAAGGCTTAGCGCCCGTTTCTCAGAGCTCTGATGCGCTCTTTGGCTTTCATCATTCTGGTTCGAGCATCAATTATCTGCTGTTTAGAGCTGTCTGAAGAGGCCATCAGTCGATTATATTCAGCAAAGCAGCGATAATAGAGTTCCTGGGCCTGACCAAGATCGTTAACTCCGGCAAATTCATCGGTCTGGCTTCCGGGCTGTTCCGGTGCGGTGGCTGCGCCCTCGGCAGGAATTGAAACCGATGACCCGGTTGTCGTTGGGGCTGCTGCTTCGACGGAAGCGGCAGGAGTCGGAACGGCAGGGCTGGCTGCACCAGAACCGAAAAGTCTGCCAAACCAGCTGGAAAGTCTTCCCCAGAAGGAGGTATTACCGGTAGAAGTTGTAGCAGTCGATGTAGTTGATGTATTGGTAGTGGCAGCCGGCTGGGCGGTGGTGGTCGAAGTGGCGACGACGAGACCTGCCTGAGCCAGGTAATTGTAGAGCGCGCGGCTGACATTTCTGGAACCGCCGTTGACATACAGCAGCATCTGATCGAGAGTCATGCGACCCTGGCTGTTTTCATAGAGAATTTTGGCGAGCGCGGCCTTGTCGTCGGGGTAAGTGGCGGTGTATTTCTGGCAGAAGGCGAGCAGCGAAGCATGCGGGCCAGTACGGGATATTACATTGAAAACCTTGTCGCGGCCGCTGGTGATTTTGTTGAAACAGTCGTAGACAGCTTTGCCAACAAACAATTCGTTGCGGGCCATTTCAGTGAAGTTATTATCTTTGAGAAAGGCCAGTGAAGTCGCGCTGTTCAGATCGAAAGAAAAAACCCTGCCATTGTTTCTGCTGGCTGCAAAGGCGTTACCCCAACCTTCAACCCAGGCGGTATTGTCATCGGGAAGAACTTCATCGATATAATGTTTGCCATCACTGCCATAGTTGAGATTGGAAAAATTGTATGACGATGGGTAAGCATTGAGCATGGCAACATGGCCAAATTCATGCAGAAACAGAAAAGTCTTGCTTGAATCTGATGAAAAACTGTTGATGTAGTTGTAGAGATTAAGATTGTAACCACTGGCTGACTTGGAAGTATAAGAATTACTGCTGCGATCGCTCAAGGTAAGGTTCAGCGGCTTCGCAAGAGATTGAGAAACCGCGCCTGCATATTCGTAAATAGTGCGGCCGTCAGACAGTTTCAGATTCAGGTAGTTGCGCCAGGCTGAGCCGGCAGGCAGATCGGACGGGCTTTTAAAACTAACGCTCCGATAGCCGATTTCATTACCGAACGAATCTTTAACGACCTGTTCATAAACAAGATTCAAACCGCCAGCAAAAGCCGGCAGCACAGTTAGCACCAGCAAAAAAGCCACTGACAGCCAGAGACGTGTCAGGCAACTGAATTTGGTCGATCGTGTCATTTTTTACCTGCTGTTGATGAATTATAGATCAATTATATGAATGATTCGGGGGTACGTCCAGCCATTGCCCGAAAATTTTCGCTGACAAATGTTAAGACCCATTTACCCCTGGTTGCTCTGCAGAATTTGTGAAGGTCTGAGACTTGCGAATCGGAATCTGGTAGAATGGCAACCATATTTTCAAGGGGCCTGGCATGACGATTTCACCTACCACTGGCGGTATTCTGCGCGTGACCTGTGCCGCGCTGATCTGGGGCGTCGCCTACCCGCTCACCAAACTGGCCCTTGGTGACATTCCGCCGCTTTTTCTCGGCTTTCTCAGGTTTCTGATCGCCGGCGGCTTTTTTATGGCTGCCGATCGCAGTCTGCCGCTTCAAGGAGTTGCCCTTGAAGACCGGCGCAGTTTTTTCCAGCTGGCTTTCTGGGGCGTTTTTCTGCTGATCGTCGGCATGAATTTCGGCCTGATCTGGGCTCCAGGAATGGCAGCATCGATCCTTTCCGGCACTCCCCCGCTGTTCACCGTCGTTCTCGCCGCTTTCTTTCTCGGGGAAAAAATCCGGCCGGTGCAGTTCATTTCTATCTTTCTGGCTTTGCTCGGCCTGGCACTGCTTGGCAACGATTTCACCGCCAACCCTGGAATTGCCGCGTGGCAGATATGGGCAGGCTGCCTGCTGACACTGGTTCCCCAATTTGCCTGGGCGATGTATGGAATCGTCGGCAAAAGATTGATTGAACGTTACCACTGGCGTCTGATCTGCCGCGACACATTTTCGCTCGGGGCGCTGCTTCTTCTGCTGCCGGCACTTGCCGAGATCTGTCTCAAAGGCCCTGGCTCATGGAACTCGCAATCGATTATGATTCTATTCTATCTGGCAATCATGAATTCAGTGGTGACTTATTCTCTATGGAACAGTGCTCTCAGGCTGATTCCGGTGTCGCTTGCGAGCTTCCTCATTTACCTGCAGCCTGTTTCGGGGGCTGTTCTTTCCTTCTTTCTGTTTGGCGAAAAAATTGCAGCCGGTGGCCTGGCAGGTACAGCTCTTATCTTTGTCGCCCTGACGCTCGTTCTGCTGCCCGGATCAACAGGTGGGAAAATCGTCGCTTCAGAGGTTGCCGATTCATGAACTATAGAGTTAAAATCAGTTTCAAATAATCCAGGAGACATATAGATGCCATTCAATTACCTTGCCACGATCGCACTGACGACCTGCTTTGCCATGGCTGCCGCGACAGGTCACTCCATGTCTCCCGAGATCAGACTTCCCGAATGGCAGAGAACGAAAATCGATGTTTCAGAATGGAAGCCTGAACAGAAGATTCTGACTGTAAGAGTCGACATTGAAGCACCTGCAACCCGCCTCGAGAATGTTTCATCACAGGTATATCTGCCTGCCGAAATTAAAACCGGCCCCGGCAGACACGAACGCCCCGTTCTCGAAAAGGGAGACAAAGCGGTTTTTCTACATCAATTCAGTATTACACCGGACTTTGCCGGATGGGCTGAAATCGAACTGCTGGCACAGCCATCGCGTGAAGGCATTATTCAGCTGGTCAGGAGCACATACGCCAAAGAGCCAGCCACCCTGGCAATACTCGAAGCAGAAGCTATGACGATCAGTAAACCGATGCCTTTCGGTAGATCTTTGCCACTTCTCGTCAGAAAGGATATCGCCATGTGCACCGCGGCACCAATGGCACTGAAACCTGACTTCAATACTCTGGGCCAGGAATTCTACCTCTGGTACCCTGAAACAGGCCTGGGAAAGGGTCTGACCGGAGAGAGCCTCAAAACTTTCGGCGCTGCACTGAGCACCGGCAACCAGAAAACCGCCGAAGCAGCAGGAAAAATGCTGATCAGCCGCCTTGAAACTGCTAAAGAACCTCTGACCATGACAGTCAGTGAAAAGGAAACATTTGCCATCCCGGCCGGCATTGTCACGGAGCTGATCAAAGCTGATCTCGACACCTTAAAAGCGGTGAATAACAAAGATCCTGAGATCCTTGCGGCAGCGGTCAAAAAGCTGCAGCCGGGCTATACAAAACCGTTTCTGATGTTCAACCTGGCCGCCCTCTATGAGAGCCAGAAAAACAAAGGCAAAGCCAGAGAATGGTATGAAAAGGCGATTGCCGAGATTCCCGCCTGGCCGCTGGCTGAAAAACGTCTTGCCGGTCTGAAAAATTAAACTGCAGGGAGCTGTTCCATGCTATGGTTTTTTGCTTTCACCGCAATCGGAATTGCCGTTCTGGCACTGTTTTTGACGCTATATCGCATCATCAGAGTGCCGATACTGCAGACACTTGGCGGAACCGCCTTATTGAGCCTGTGCGGCTGGCTGGCCCTCCGCACCGGCGTCTGATCGTATATAACGGCAGAATTTTCAGCCAAGATCGTTGGCATGCAGCCAGCGTTCAGCGTCGAGGGCTGCAACGCAGCCGGTTCCGGCGGCACTGATCGCCTGGCGATAATGGGGATCGGTAACGTCGCCGCAGGCGAACACTCCGTCGATCGAAGTCGCAGAAGACGGTGATTTGACTTTGATGTAACCCTTCTGGTCAAGTTCGAGAGCACCCTGGAGAAACTCGGTATTGGGAGTATGACCGATGGCCATGAACAAGCCTTTACACTGGTAATCGCTCAGTTCACCGTTTTTAACATTCCTGAGTTTGATACCTTCAACGAACTGGCTGCCATAAACTTCTTCAAGCACCGAATCAAAAACGATCTGTATCTTCTGATTATCGAAAGCCCTCTTCTGCATGGCTTTGCTGGCCCGAAATTCATTGCGGCGATGTATCAACAGCACCTTTGACGCAAATCTGGTAAGAAAAATCGCCTCTTCAATAGCGGAATCACCGCCGCCGATGACTGCAATGATCTGGTTGCGAAAAATCGGCAAAGCCCCATCGCAGGTGGCGCAGGCCGAGACGCCTTTACCCCAGAATTTTTTTACCCCCGGCATATCGAGAACCTGAGCGCTGGCACCGGTGGAAATGATGACAGCGTGAGCGGTTATGGTGCGCCCGGAGGTCTTGAGAGTGAATGGCCTGCTCGAAAAATCTACAGATTCAATATCTTCCATAATGAATTCGGTGCCGAAACGTTCAGCCTGCTTCTTCATGCGGCTGATAAGTTCAGGGCCATCGATGCCCTCTGGAAAACCTGGGAAATTCTCGACTTCGGTGGTTGTCATCAGCTGCCCGCCGGGTTGCCCACCCTTCATGAAGCCCTCGACAACGAGAGGTTGCAGGTCAGCACGCGCGGTATAAATGGCAGAAGTCAGGCCGGAAGGCCCTGATCCGATGATGACAAGTTTCTTGGCCATGTTGGTTCTCCTGAAGTTTTTTGCGATTATACCGCGAACCCTAAGGCAAAGCAAAAACAGTTATGTTAAAATTGCAGAATTGTCTTTCAGAAACCAATTTGGAGGAGAAATCCGATGAAAAGATACTTTCTGGTCTGTCTGTTACTTCTGTCAGGGTGCCTGACCGGCGCTTTCGCCGGCGACAATGCCGACTTAACCCCTGAAGAGGCTTTTGGAAGAATCTTTTCGACCGCGAGTGCCTCGATCAGCAACATGTTCGATCCGGCCTTTCTCAAACAGGTTCCCGAAAACAAGCTGCAGGAAATCGTCAAATTCTATCGCAACGAAGTCGGCGACTACGAGAGGGTTGAAACGCTCGACGAGGGATACAGCCTGCACTTTGCCAGCGGCACCGTGCCGGCACGTCTGAGCATCGATGCCAGCAACCGCATTTGCGGTCTCTGGTTTGGAGTACCGCAAAAGACAGATGACAGCTTCGCTCTTGTTCTTGAAGGTTTTAAGAAGAGCGCCGATCGCACTTCGATCTGCGTGCTTCGCTACCCGCAGCAGACTGCTGATGCAGGAAAGAAGGAAAAGGATGCCGAAATTACACCAGAGGTTGTAATCGAGCTCGATTCAGACAAACCTATGGCAATCGGCTCCAGCTTCAAACTTTTTCTGCTCAAGGCTCTCGAAGATGACGTCGCCGCCGGGCGCCGCCAATGGAGCGATCTGATCGAACTGCGCGAAGAATGGAAATCCTTTCCAAGCGGCATTCTTCAGGACTGGCACGCCGGCAGCCGGCATTCACTTGAAACTCTGGCCGGTCTGATGATTTCACTCAGCGACAACACCGCCACCGACCATGTGTTCAATCTTCTTGGCACTGAAACCGTGCGCAAATATCTGCCCGAAAGCTGCAAAGACGTCTTAAACACCGGTCAGCTGCTGAAAATGAAGTTTTTCTTTCCAGCCCGGGCAGCTGAATTTATAAAAGCTGACGCGGCCGGCAAGGCTGCGATTATTCGAGACCTCGATGCGATCCTTCCCGGTTCAATTGCCTCATATTCTTCGATTTACGGCCTGACCAACCCGGTCTTGATAGACGAGCTGGAATGGCACATCGGCACCAGAACCCTGTGCGACACGATCTACAGTCTTCGCGACAGTATGCGAATCCGCATAAATCCTGCAGCCGGCATCGTCAACAAATCAGACTGGAATTTCGTCGGCTTCAAAGGTGGCAGCGAGCCCGGCGTGCTGAACTACACCTGGGTTCTGCAGAAAACTGCGACCAGCCCGATTTACACCTTTTCATGCACGGCCAACAACAGCAGTAAACCCATCGACAACGACAGTTTCAATATCCTGGTAACCCGCATCCTCAATCTCCTTAAATCCGGCAACTGATTCAAGCAGACAAAACCAGCCAGTTCTAGAAAATCTGCCGGTCTGTTCCAGATATGGAAACAGGCCGGCAGATTTTTTATCAGCTGTTCCGGGCGCGGGCAAGCTCTTCCTGAAGAGCGGGGATCAGCCGGTTTACATCGGTCACGATGCCGATGTCGGCATAAGAAAAAATCGGAGCGTCTTTATTCTTGTTGATTGCCACGATAAATCCTGATTCCTCCATGCCGGCAACGTGCTGAATCATACCTGAAATGCCGCACGCCAGATAGAGGTCGGGCCGCACGGTTTTACCGGTCTGGCCGACTTGCTTGTCCTGGCCGGTCCAGCCTGCATCGACAACTGCTCGCGAGGCTGCGACCTGACCGCCAAGAACTTCGGCAAGACCGTGCAGTGATTTAAAGTTGTCGGGGTTTCCAAGACCGCGGCCACCGGCAACCAGAACTGAAGCATCTTCGATATTCTTCTTCTCTTCTTTCTGAATGACCTCTTCAAGTATCTCGACATTAAGGTCGGCCGCTTCAACCTTGAAGGGAAACCTCACCGTTTCACCCTTTCTCGCGTTATCGGCTTCGAGTTTGCGCATGACACCAGGGCGAACCGTCGACATCTGCGGCCTGTGTTCAGGGCAGACGATGGTGGCCATAATGTTGCCGCCAAATGCGGGTCGGGTCATCAGTAGATTGCGACTGGCATCATCGACTGCCAGAGCCGTACAGTCAGCCGTAAGACCGGTCTGGACCCTTGCCGAGACTCTCGGGGCCAGATCACGTCCGATAGTGGTCGCTCCGAAAAACACGATGCCGGGCTTTTCAGATTCGATGACTGCAGCGAGAGCCCGGGTAAAAGGCTCGGTCATATAGACGCCCAGATACGTGTCTTCGACGAGAATGACACGATCAGCACCGTGCGCAATGAGCATTTTCGCATGTTCATCGTTGAGACCGGCACCGACAAGAACTGCTGATAGAGGCTCCTGCAATGTATCGGCGATACCGCGGCCGGCACCGAGAAGCTCAAAGGCGACTTTCTGAATTTCACCACGCCGCTGTTCAGCAAAAACCATGACACCACGATATTCAGATATATTCATTGTTTATCTCCTGGCGCTCAGATGATGAATTTTTCTTTCAGACTTTCAACGATGATTTTTGCTCCATCGCGCGGATCTACTTCATAAACTTTGCCGGCTGAGCGTGTCCCCTTGGTATAAGAGGATTTAACCCGGGTTGGCGAACCTTTCAGGCCGATATTGGCCTGATCGACCTCGATATCGTTTAGGCCCCAGACCTTGACTTCGCGTTTGAAAGTTTCATAAATGCCGGCCATCGACATGTATCTTGCCTGATTCATATCCTTCAAAGTGGTGATCAGGCAGGGAAACTTGACTCGAATGCGCTGCCAGCCATCCTCGAACTTGCGTTTAACTTCGATGCTCCGTTCACCGGCTTTCAGTTCGGTTACGTAGCTCACATGCGGCACATGCAGATGCTCGGCGATCTGCGGTCCAACCTGGGCAGTGTCGCCGTCGATTGCCTGGCGGCCACAGATTATCAGATCCCAGGAAAGTTTTCTGATGGCAGCGGCTATGGTGCTTGAAGTCGCCCAGGTGTCAGCGCCGCCGAAGGCCCGGTCGGTCAGCATTATTGCCTCGTCGGCTCCCATTGCGAGGGCTTCTCGCAGAGCAAGGTCAGCCTGGGGCGGCCCCATGGTCAAAACAGTGACATGAGCGCCGTGCTGTTCCTTGAGCACGAGGGCGGCTTCAAGGCCGCTTTTGTCGTCAGGATTGATTATACTCGGAATGCCTTCTCTGATAAGAGTTCCGGTGGTCGGATTGATTTTAACTTCAGTGGTATCTGGAACCTGCTTGATGCAGACGACGATTCTCATTGTTCACTCCTTCAGCCTATTTGAGCACGGCGGCAGAAATCACCATTTTCTGCACTTCCGATGTACCTTCGTAGATTTCGGTGATCTTGGCGTCGCGCATCATGCGTTCAACCGGGTATTCACGGGTGTAGCCATAACCGCCATGCAGCTGAACAGCCATTGTGGTCACAGCCATTGCCGTTTCAGAGGCGAAAAGCTTTGCCATAGCAGCTTCGACGCTGTAAGACTGCTTCGCGTCTTTCAGGCAGGCGGCACGGTAGACGAGCAGTCGAGCAGCATCGGTTCGCGCCTGCATGTCAGCAAGCTGAAACTGAGTGTTCTGGAAAGAGCCAATCGGCTTGCCAAACTGTTTGCGTTCCTTGACGTATTTAACGGTTTCATCGATGGCACCCTGCGCGATTCCAAGAGCCTGAGCCCCGATGCTGATACGGCCACCATCGAGAGTTTTCATGGCGAGACCGAAGCCACCGCCTTCTTTACCAAGCAAATTGGCCGCAGGCACCTCAACGCTTTCAAAAATCAATTCGCAGGTTGATGAGCCGCGAATTCCCATCTTTTCTTCCTTTTTTCCAATCGTGAAGCCGGGCATTCCCTTTTCGAGAATGAAGGCAGAAATGCCCCTTGTCCCTTTGCTGCGGTCAGTCATGGCAAAAATGATATAGATATCAGCATAGCCAGCGTTGGAGATAAATATTTTCGAGCCGGTGAGAATGTATTTATCGCCTTGCAGAACTGCGACAGTCTGCTGACCGGCCGCGTCAGTGCCGGCGTTCGGCTCGGTCAGACCGAAAGCACCAAGCTTGCGGCCTGATACCAGGTCGGGCAGATATTTCCGCTTCTGCTCTTCGCTGCCGAATTCGTAGATCGGTGCGGCACAGAGTGAAGTGTGGGCAGAAAGAATGACGCCGGTGGTTCCGCAGACTTTCGAGAGTGCTTCGACAGCCATGATATAACCGAGATTGTCGCCCCCGGCGCCGCCGTATTCTTTGGGAAAAGGAATGCCCAGCATCCTGAAAAAATGTCGTTTTAAAAGGCGGCACAGCTGGTGGCCGCGTTTCATTTGCCATTCACCAGCAGTATAGTTAATTAGCCATCACGAGGTCAAACAGATAAAGTGACTTCAATTGACAACCCTTTAAATTCAACGAAAAAAAGCAAGGGCCACGGCAGACCGTGACCCTTGCTGGTAAGCGGGAGATTACTGGAATCAGCCGGCGGATTTTTTCAGATCAGCTGACATGTTCTGGTATTTGGCAACACCGCATTTGTCGAACATATCGGTTATCTGGTTGAGCGAGTTTTGTACTGCTGCACGTTCGGCCGGATCTTTGATATTCTGCAGGTCGTTGGCAAGATCTTTGCCCATCTTGCCAAGGTTGTCCATGAGCTGCTGGGTCTGGCGGATATCCTGCTGGTGGTTTTCGAAGTTGGTAATATTATTTTCGAGGCTGACGCGCAGGTCAGAAATGACGCTGTCCATCATAAAATACTCAGCCATGGTAACCGAGAGTTTTGTCAGTTCAGCGACATGTTCGAGTGGCCCGATAATGTCGCCAAGACCGGGAACTTCGCCGGCAATCTCTTTGACTGCATCGAAGGTGCCCATGTCACCGCCGATCAAATCCTGCATCTGACTGACGCGACCGTCGAGTTCATCGGCTTTTTCAACGCCCTTTTCGACTTTATCAAGGAATTTTTCGACGAGAGCACGCTTCTTGGGGTCTGCAATTTTTTCGGCAGCATCTTTGACCTTGTCGAGATTAGACAGCACCTTTACGGCTACATCTTTAACCGCTGCTGCTGCGATTTCTTTGGCTTTTTCAGCGGCTCCGCCAAGTCTGTCCATGTTTTCCACGTCCATCTGTTCGATTCCGGCTGATTCTCGACCGATCAGCCAGGCGATTTTCTGCAGGCCCGCAAGGCGATCGTTGAGGGTTGCGCCAAAAAGCACCAGCAGGCGGTTTTTGAGCAATTGTTGAATATCGAACATTCTTTCTTTGGCACGCTTTTCAGCGGCAATTTCTTCTGAAGTCCTGGTTGTATCAGGGGTGTTTTGTCTGCCTGGTTCAGGTACCGGGTCGGGCAGAATGATGAAGGTATCCTGATCGCTGGTTTCGTAGCCATCATCATAGCGGTCATCGGTAATGATGTAGGTAGCGCCTGAACTTGAAGTGTCGGTCCCTGTCGAGGTTCCTGTTCCCGTTGAGGTCCCTGTTCCGGTAGATGTGCCGGTCCCTGTCGAGGTTCCGGTTCCCGTTGATGTGCCTGTTCCGGTAGATGTGCCGGTCCCTGTCGAGGTTCCGGTTCCCGTTGATGTGCCTGTTCCGGTAGATGTGCCGGTCCCCGTGCCTGTTCCCGTTGATGTCCCGGTGGTTATTGTTGTCGGAACCTGTGAACCATTCGGGTCGTATTCACCGGTCACGGTACCGGTAGGCTGCCAGGTTACATAACTATTGTCAAAAACAAGGTCATTGTTGATGTCCACATCGATGTCTACAAATCTGGTGTCGTAAACCATGAGGTCTTCGCCGACAAATCTTCCCTGGAACGTGGTGTTATCACCACTTGCAGAAACCATACCGGTGCCGAAATTCAGGAAAGTGCTTTTCCCGGCATCGATTGTGGCATTAGCGTTTTTGCTGCCAAGATAGAAATTGCTTTCAACTCCCGGGAATTCAAGGGTTCCGTTATTTTTGAAAAGATCATAACAGACAGCTGAAAGCTTCTGGGTTTTAACTTTTACCCCGCTGGCAATTTCAATTTTTAAAGGTGTTTTAAGATTGCCATTGTCAGCATCGCCAAACCCCCACGAAGAGCTCATGCTGCCGCCATCACTGTTTGCACCAATGCCAAGAAACCCTGTCAAACCAAGATCGAAACCAGCATTTATACTGACAGTGTTCCCGGCACCCAGCACGAAATTCATGATTCCGCTATCGCTTCTACTGAAGGCTATGGCGTTCAGGGTGAGGTTATTGAAGGCCGAAAGAGTGAGGGTGGTCTGCGGGTTTGAAATTCCGGTGACATCGACCGTATTACTCAGATTGATATTGCCTTCCTGAGTGCCTGTACCCATAGCAGAAATCGTTACGTTGCCACTTTTCAGCTGATTTGACAAGGTTGTCGTGTTTACATTACCTTCTGCGTCTGGTTGGTCGGTGATGTTGATGTTGACCGGGTCAAGAAGGAACGAGCCACTTTTGCCATTCGTGGCAGAAACGTCAGCATTGCTGGCCCAGACGAACTTGCTGCCCGATAGTTCAACAAAACCACCATTGCCAGAGACGTTACCGCCCCGGGCACTGATATCTGCTCCCTTTTCAAGAACCGCCCGACCGTTTTTGCTGTCTGAGAGCATGAGGATCTTTCCGCCATCAGAACCCGCACCCTGACCATCGGCTGAAATGTTGCTGCCGGCCGCTATAAGAGTGGCGCGATCAGATACGATCTCAACCGAACCGGCTGTCTTGCCGTTTGCGCCGTTGGTGCTGATTTTGCCTGTATTTATAACGGTTCCGGCGGCAGCGGTCAGTTTAATTCTGCCGTTTTCTTCGATAATCTGCTGCGCTTCACTTTGACCGGTACGGTTTACAACCTGTCTGACCATTTCAGCAATCTGACTGGTTGGCATGAGTACGGTGCCTGGTTTGGCTTCTCTGGCTTCAGGGGCTTTGCTGACCGTAAAATTGACGAGTTCGCCGCCATCGAAATTCAGCGAAAATTTATCGGCGCTGCCTATCTTAACTTTGCCCATGTTGGCGATGATCAAGCCTTCGTTGCTTACCAGAGGGGCGGCAAGAACGGCGTAACCATTTTCGGTGATGATTATTTCGCCCTGATTGACGACCGCGGCCAGTTCTTTGTCAAGATCACGACTGAAATCGTGCCGCCCGGCCATAAAATCTGCATCTTTAATCCCGTGGGTCGTTGCCACCAGCCCGGCGACGTTTACCCGGCATTTATCACCGAAAAGAATACCATTCGGATTGATGATAAACACCTGGCCGTTTGCCTTGAGTTGCCCGAGAATTTTTGACGGATCACCACCGGTAACCCTGTTCAATACAACCGATGCAGCATTTGGCTGAATATACTCGACGATTTCGTTCAGGTTGATAGAATATCCGCCCCAGTTAATAATTGCACGATTGGTGCTCTGGTTGATGGTCATCCGGTTAAGTGCCTGGTTTATTTCGGCTTTACCGGCCGCAACCGTTGGATCATGGGGCAGGGCAATGGCGGCAAACGGGTTCAGCAGCATGCAGGTAACAGCAGCGATACAGGCATTAGCGCAACGGTTTTGTTTTTTGCCCTTCTTTTCGATCACCGGCAGGAAATTTTTTTCGTATTTGCTGATATTTTTTTTATTCACGGTTATTCTCCTGGTCAGAACTGCTGCGTTACCGACAGCCAGAAACGTGCGTGGTCACCATCTGATGCGTCTTCATCGCAGGCGGGGAAGGCAGCATCGAGAGCCAGGCTCAAGTCGCGGGCAAAGTTGAATCTCAAGCCTACACCCGCACCGGTAAGACTGCCGTCACGTTCGCCGGCGATGCGGCTGTTGACATGGGTTCCACCGTGATCGACGAAAACCAGCCAGCCGGCGTTGCTGCGTGGTCTGGAATTTTTTCTGAATGGCACGTGGTATTCGGCCGCCAGCAGATAGCTCTGGTCACCTGAATATTCAGAAATCGGGTAAGCCCTGACGCTTGTTGGCCCACCGAGAGAACCCTGTTCTGGTGAAAGAAGTGCATCATTGCTGAACTGACCTTCACCGCGCAAAACCAGTTTGTGCTGCTGATTTTGGGTGAAAGTGCCATTAATGGCAAGGTTGAACTTTGTCCAGCTGCCGTCTGCCTTGTTTGGCCGACTTGAATTGATGTAATCCCTGTCGTCCATGCCGCCAAAAGCTTCGCCAAGCCCGGAAGTAAGAAGAACCGACCAGGCAAGACTGCGCTTTTCCTTCTGACAGTCACCATTTAAACCAGCCTCAAAAACCGAATACTGATCGGTCGAAGTATTGAGGGTGCGTTCAAAAAGATAGTTCTTATGGTCTTTTTTGGTAATGCCGCCAGTCAAAAACAGATTGCGCTCGCGACTGCGGCGCAACGGATGACTGAGACCAAGACTGATGAGGGTGCTGTCGCCCTGGATGCCAAGGGGTTTGAGTCTGCCGCCGAGGTCATAGCCCGTAACCTCATAACCGAGGCTGAGCCTGGTGCCACGATAACCTATCGGTGCTGTGTATGCGGCCTTACCGTATAGCATGTTGCGCCATGACTCGTGGTTCGGTGACATCATAAGGGTCATGTCGATGTAATCTGCATTGCCGGTAACGTTGGCGAGGGTCCAGTTCGCGCCAAGTCTGTTATGACCGGTGAAGCGACTGCCGTGGTTGCTGAAAAAGATTGAGCCATGAACAGGTGCCGGAACCTTCTCGGCGGTTTCAACCCTGATGTTGGTTCTGCCGCTTTCTTCGGCAGGCTCAAGATGAGTTTTGACGCTGAGATTCGGTATGTCGTTGAGAATGAGGGCGGCCCGTTCGAGCTTAAGGTTATTTAAAACATCATCTTTGGCAAAAGCATTGGCAAAATGCCTCCTGATAAAGCTCGTTTTAAAGGTCTGATTGCCGTAGACATCTATCTCGCCAGCTGTTCCTTCGCTGATCTGAATTTTGATGTTGCCGTTTTCAATTTCCTGTTCTGGCAACCAGGCGTAGGAAGTCACATAGCCGCGTTGAAAATACTCACTGGTAAGCAGGTCGGTAGTCTGTTTAAGCTCCTGAAACGACAATTCGCGGCCAACGAACGGCTGAAGCTTTTTTTGCAGCAGACTGTCCGGCAGGCAGGTATTGCCCGACAGTGAAAACCCCTTGACCTCGATTCTGGGAGGTTCAGGTTCAGCCTGGCTACCGCCGCCGACATTGAGAAGATACTCATAAGCGCTCAGTGGGCCGGGCGAAGATAAAAGAAGACAGCAAACAAGCAGGAAAAAAAGAAAATGGGTAAGTCTGATCACAAGATTCTCCTAACTGCCCTGGTTCATTTTTATAGTTTATCTGGCAGGAATTTGCTGCGATTTTAACATGCCCATTAAAAGTTTCAGATTCTGAAAAAAAAAAGAACTGACCGAAAATTATATCTCCGGTCAGTTCTACCTACGAAAAAATTAGATTTTTGCAGTTTTTTGGTTATTTTCGTGAAAATACGATCTATTGGAATCGGGGTTTGGAGTGGGGATCTGGTTGTGTGGTCGTTAAGGCGGTTTCTTTGGGGCGCGGGGCAGTGAGTTGGCTGCACCGGCGCCGGCTGTATAGATAATTTCATGACGATCTGGTTGTTAAAGGCCGAGTTGGAGTTTTTTGAGGGCGAAGGCCTGCATCTGGTCTTGCAGATTCTGCATCTGGCGGTATTTTGCGATTTGTTCGAAGTTGATGGCGATGATTTTTGAGAGTTCTTCCAGGAAGATTTTCATGACCTGGACTTTGGGCATGACGATGGTTTCGATGCCGTGCATGATGCCTTTTTTGCCGTTAACTCCGCCGGTTTTGGCGGCCCATTTGGCGGCGAGGCCGGACTTTCTGACTTTGAGGGGCAGCAGGTAGTATTTTTTGCGTTGTTCCTTGGTCATGTTGGCCGGGATAATGATGTCTTTGCGGCGGAAGTGCTTGTAAAATTCACCGGGGAAGACGGTTATGTTTTCGATGCCGTTGTCATGGAGGTTTTCGACGAATCTGGTGGCGATGGTGTCGCCGGCGGGGTCGAAGTCGACGATCGAAAAGATCGAGAAGCGTGCGGCAAGATCGACGCCGCGCTGGCGGAGTTCCTCAACAAAATATTCAATGCTGAGAAACGAAGACTGGCCGCCGGTGCAGATGGTGGTGATGTCGTAGTCGCGGTTTACTTCCTGCATGAGGTCGCTGTAGGCAACTTTTTCGGCAAACAGGATTATATGCGGGTGCCGCCGTGCATGCCAGCGGTTTCCCTGGTCGTCGTCATCAAAGCCGAAGTCGCGGTATTTGAAGAGGCCGGATTTAACCATCAGCATGAACATTTCGGAGACGATGAGGTAAGGATCGCCTTTGGCGGCACCGGCTTTGTGCATGGTGTCTTTGATGTAATACCAGAATGAGCGCAGGTTTCCGATGTCGAAGGGTGTTTCGCCGGCCTGGAGTTTTTCGAAGGTTTGCCAGATGACGTTTTTGATGAAGAGTGATTTGTTGAGGGTTTTGGCGCTTTTTCCGAAGTTTTT
>CAYYUI010000035.1:0-45927 GCA_964474705.1 uncultured bacterium | reverse complement strand
GCGAAACCAAACCGATGCGCGGCCCCGGCCGACGCGAAATCGGTCACGGCGCCCTTGCTGAGAGAGCTCTCAAACAGGTTGTTCCCACCGACTTCCCCTACACGATCCGTGTAGTCAGCGAAATCATGTCGAGCAACGGCAGTTCATCGATGGCGTCAGTCTGCTCAGGCAGTATGGCACTCATGGATGCCGGTGTGCCGATCAAGGCTCCGGTTGCCGGTATTGCCATGGGTCTGATCAAAGAAGGCGATAACTTCAAGATCCTCAGCGATATCCTCGGTGATGAAGACCATTTCGGCGACATGGACTTCAAGGTTGCCGGCACCTCTCATGGCGTCAGCGCCCTGCAGATGGACATCAAGATCATCGGCGTCACCCTCGAAATCATGAAGGTGGCTCTGAAACAGGCTAAAGAAGGGCGAATGCACATTCTGGGCAAAATGAATGAAGCGATTCAGACGCACCGCCCCGAACTGTCTGTTTACGCTCCGCGCATCGTGACGATTGAAATCGATCCCGAAAAGATCAGAAACGTCATTGGGCCGGGCGGCAAGATGATCCGCAAGATCACCGAAGAATGCGGTGTCGAAATCGAAGCCAGCGATGATGGCAAGATCCTCGTCATCAGCCCCGATGCAGCCGCCAACGAAAAGGCTGTCTTCATGATCCGTCAGGTCACTGAAGATGCCGAAGTCGGCAAGATCTACGTCGGCAAAGTTAAACGCATCATGAATTTCGGCGCCTTCGTCGAAATCCTCCCCGGTATCGAAGGTATGATTCATATCAGCCAGCTCGAAAACCGCCGCGTCAACAAAGTCGAAGACGTCGTGAACGTCGGCGATGAAGTTAAGGTGAAGGTTATCGAAATCGACGCTCAGGGCCGCGTCAATCTTTCCCGCAAAGCTGCCATGGAAGAACCCGCCGAGTAAAAACTCACAAAAAAAAACGCCCCGGTAACGGGGCGTTTTTTTATACCGTACCGGCATTTCATGTCACTGCGAGGAGTGAGAAGCTACGAAGCAGTCTTAAGCTTGAAGGTGGCGATTGCTTCGCGGCGCTCGCAATGACAGTTTTTGAAGTGTCACTGCAAATGGCAAAGCGATAAAGCCGTCGTAGTACTGCAGTTGGCGACGGTTTTTAAAGTGTCACTGCAAATGGCAAAGCCCTGAAGCGTATGCCGAAGGCATAAGCCAGCTCTGAGCTAATCTTAGTCCTGCAGAACGGGATTCTGTCTGTGGGGGGTTATTGAGTTACTTTACGGGCGACTTCCAGGTCGAGTTCGGCACGTTTGAGCATCAGCTGCAGTTCTGGTGAATCACCGCGCGCTGCGAGGGATCGCATTCTCAATAGCTGTTTTGATGCTTCCTGGGTGGTTGACCAGTCGAAAAGAGCCAGCTTTTCCTGTTTGTCGGGGAAAGTGTCCTGGAGAATCTTTTTCAGGCGGCGTTCCATACGAACCTGACGGATCTTGTTCTGAATGTAGCCGTCATCATTCTTCATTTTCAGATAGCATTCCGCCATCATGCTGTGAATGTCGACGCGATGTTTGACATCCATCTGATCGACATTGTTGAGAGCGTCGTTAAAACTGGCGAGCGCTTTGTCGAAATTGCCGGCGGCAAAAAACTGCAGCCCGGCCTGAAAAGCCGGTACCGACTGTCTGGCAAGGCCCATCATCTGGTCATATTGAGGGTTGGTGCGTGGTTTCGGGAAGTCCTGAGTCGTCGATGGTTTGTCTTTGAGAGATTCGTTCATATAGGCATTGTATGAGCTGATGGTCGCAGTCATGACGTTTGAAAACATCGATTTCTTGATTTCGCGGGCCTCACGGGCTGCCTTGTAGGCGTTCGGATGCGAAGGCGCCGCTGTGCCTGAGCTTTTGGGAGTTTTGGGGCCGTGCCGGTAATCGGAATAATCTACGTAAATGCGGTCGTGAGAAAACCGCTTCTGGTCTGACTTGAAAATCATGGTCAGAAAATTGTAGATCAGCACGATCATCAGAATGGTTATACCGACTATCGGCCAGCGCCTGTCCATTTTAGTACTTCCCGTCTTTGTCAGTTGACGAGAAATAGCCTGGGTTGGCTATTTCTGCAAGCTTGGTGTTGCTGTAAAACTTGGTGACGATATCGAGTTCCTCGTCGCGCCGGTTGGGGGCTTCATCTTTCATTGTGTGCAGCCGCAGCACTATGAATGCCGCATCTGCGGATTTTTCGACCGTCATCAGCTCGATTTTGGTGCCTGTATCACTCTCAGGGTCGGGAGTCTGCGCATAGCCTCTGACCTCAAAGTCGGCAATGTTGCGCAATACGGTTTTTTCCATCGGGCCATAGTTGCTGGTGAAAACGCTCGAGTCGCCCGGCACGAACTTCATCGGCTCCTGCAGAAAGTAGAGAAAACCCGGAGTGCGTTTTTTAATGACATTGCCGTTTTCCCAGTGGTATTCATATTTGGCGACCATGATGCGGGCATCACTGTCTTTGCCGGTGCTGCGCGGGTTGCCGGAAGTATCGTAGTAAATGTCATCGAGTGCTACCTTGGAGTAGGTAAAGCTGTAGAACGAGAACTTCTTGTTGGTCGAATCGACTTCGACGAAAGAATAGCACGAAGTCATTTCAAGCTCGAGCTGGTCGAGGAAAATGCGGGTATCAGCCTGCACCTGGCTCTGGCTGACCGTGTGACGCATGGTTTCGCGGCCGCCGAAATAAAACTGCCAGGCAAATCCGAGCAAAAGTGTCAGTATTGCTGCGACAATCATCATTTCGACCAGGGTTACCCCCCGGCGGTGGGTATTATGCGCCATATTTTACGATTACCGTTCCAAAGCCAAGGTTGAATTTCCGGTTCGGTTCTTTCCATTCAATATCGAGTTCGACTCTGATCTTTTTGTTGTTTTCGGTACTGGCCTTTTCGAGCTTCACTGTAGTATTGAAACGCTGATAATAATCTGGATACTTGATTGATTCAGCATCTTCATTGACAAGTGGCCCGCTGACCGGTCGGCTTGAATGGACGATGCCGAGTTTCGGACTTTTCATTTCGGCTTCAAGAGCCTCAAAGCCGAGCGCCTTTATTTCAGAGATTATGGTGCGCCCCAGACTGTGGGCAACCATGAGGTTTTTGGCTTGAGCGGTTTGTTTGTGGCTGTTCTGAAACAGAACGATGAGCGGCAGGATGCCGAACGAAAAGACCACCAGGGTCATCAGCAGTTCAGGGGTCGAAAAGGCTTTTCTATCAGTCATCGCCGCCTCCGATCGAAGCGACATGCTGAATCTTCGGGCTGAGGAAAAATTCATGGGTCATAAGCTCGTATGCCTTGCGATTGTCTTCTGAAGCGTCGAGGCTTTCCTGGACGATGCGGTAGCCGCCTCCGCCTGCCTTTTCAAAGTAGAGCGGGTTGTTGAAATTGTGGAATACCCACAGGTCGCCTTCCTGGTGCTGCTTGTTCACGAAAAAGTTGACGTAGTTGCCGAAAATTATGTTCGATACCTCGGAAATTTTTCCAAGGCAGTTGGCATCCCATTTGTCGGTAGGCTGATCAGGATAGATGCCGACTTTGGTCAGATCGGCAATGTTGCCGTCAGTGGTTCTGATGCCGTAGCACGAAAAAACGCTCGCTTCGATGAGATTGCCTGAACCCTCGATGATCATAGCCCGTTCCCGGGTGTCGGTCACGGTCGACTGATAAGGATGGTAGAACAGGTTCAGATGGCCGAGAGGCGTAACTTTGTCTTCTGCTTTCAGCGAAATGATGCTGCCTTTGATTTTGAACGGCCGGTCGGGGGTGAAGCGCGACACGATGATCGTACCGGTGCCGACATAGACGACCGGAGTTTCTACCTGAAACGAATCGAGCCAGTAGACTCCGTTCAAAAGCCATCTGCCATCGGCATCACGCGGAATTTCGCTCTCGTCTTTGAGCTTGCGCGTCGCCATGGCGCGATAATTGAATTTGAAATTGGTCGGGTAAAGGTTCGGGGTGCTCTGTTCGGCAGCATTCAGCGCAATGCCTTCGCCTGACCCGAAAATCTTGGTGATCAGGGGCATTGCCAGCGTGCCGATTGCTTCAAACGGCAGGGTCAGAGTGTTCCAGAATGAGCCGCCGACTGCGCCGGCCGCGTAACCCAGCTTGCTGAGAAAGCCGTCGGGGTCGGGGTCGTTGAAATAGCTGAGCGAGAATTCAAGATGTTTTTCGGGGGGTGGGGAAGTGATGCCGTTCGTGACATTGTTATACTTGATCTCGAATACACGTGAGTAGATGCGGGTCTGCTCGGCAACCTTGGTGTCGTCCTTGTTCCAGCGGTGCTCGAGGCGAAGATGTTCATCGTCGCCCGGGAATTTTTTCGTGACCGCTTTGTCAAAGTCAGCTTTACTGTTCGGCAGATAACGGTCTTCGCCCATCAGCGTATTGCTCACGTATTTCCAGGGGGTGCGGCAGAACGGCCCACCCGGCATGAATTTCTGGTAGACGTTGGTGCCTTTGTAGTAGGTGTCCTGGATGCCATCGGTCGAAACGTCGCCGAGGATTTCCATCAGGGATTTGTTTTTGTGCGGCATTACCCCGCCGTAGACGGTTTTGTGCGTATACAACGAATGGTAGATGCTCTGATTGGCTGCCATGTCGTCTTTGGTTTCTTTGCCGTCGCGCCACCAGATAGAGATGGCATCCCACAGGGATTTGGAGGGGAATATCGCTCTGCCGACCGTTGGGAAATAGGACATGCCGAAAAAGGTGTCGTTATACTGAAACGCCTGATTGTTGCCCGGTTTTGGGTATTTCGGGTCGTAGATGTTGAAGGCGCCGCGGTTGGCAAAATCGCTGGTCATTTCAGGGTTTTCAAGGGAAATGATCGTCGGCCCGTGAACATAGACCCGCGACTGAAACGGCATATTCCAGAGAAAGAGCCTGCCGCCGGGCGAATCGGGGTTGTTCATTTCGTTGCGCAGAATATTCTGCACCTGGGTTACATCGGAACTGGTTATGTGGTGGCCGATGATGCTGAACATCGTGTAGTTGCGGGCGATCGGCCCCATATTCAGCAGCTTGATGTCGCGTGAAATCGTATAATCGATCTTGATCTTGCGTCGTTTCTGCAGTGAGACCGAAACGTCTATCTGCAGCGTCAGATACCAGTCTTTGGAATACTGGTTGTCGAATTTGCTCGTGCGGTCGGGAGAATGGTGGTAGTTGTCGGGGTTGTCGAGCGGCCCCTGCGGAATTGGCCGGCAGTCTTTGATATTGGGAAGAATCTTTTCGATCTCGAAGCCGGCGCGGGTCATGTGGTAGTCTTTGAGAGTAAGAACCTGAGTTACCTTGTCTTTTAGATCAGTGAAATCATGGAGCAGCGTTGGGTTGAGGCCTGTCGACCCGCCGTTTTTGGGAGTCTGCGAAGTAGATGCCTGCCAGAGAAGCTGCTGCAGAAAACCGGTGGTCGTTTTATCTCTGAAGCGTTCTTCGAGCAGCACACAGGCTTCGTCGGCGGCCGCCTCAGCCAGCTGACGGGCCATGGTTCGATAGACCGAAACGGCAGCCTGAGAATACTCGGCTGAACTGCTCTGCTGCAGAAACATGCCCATAAAGGCCAGCAGACCGAGTATCAATACCGCCACCAGGTAAGCAAACCCTTTTCGATTCATCAGCTGCTCCAGATTATTGCTAATAGTACATTAAAGTCTAACACGCCATCAGACAAGCGTCAAACCCGAAAAATAGCGTTGTTTTTTTTCGTCTTACCTCCACAGAATAGGCTTAAACAGCTTCTTCTGATTTTGAATCATAACCCGCCTGCGTGCATTACAAGCTTTCCTGCAATCTGGTAAAATTCTCCATCTAATTGTTTGAGCCTTATGACTGGCCTATTCTGAGAATCTCCTTTTTATAAGGCCGATACTGAGCATACTGCTACTTTGCTTCAATTGTTTGGCAGTAGAGTTCGTAAGTTTCATTGAAGTGATCAAAGCCTCGGAAATTGTCATAGAAAGGTTCCAGACTTGTCCATATTGTATTGAGAGCTATCTTGCATTAGCTACAGCAACAAACTTGCCGAAATTACCAGGGATCCAGCGTGAAATACTGGCAGTATTCGGGGTGGAGGCAGAAAACGCACTATAAACTGCTCAAAACTCATGTTATTTACCAGAGGTCTGGGGAATGATGGAGAGAAATTTATCCCATTCTTTGTCCAATTCTGGGGTTGTTAGTTTAGAGCGCATATAAAAATAGAATTCATTTTTCCAGGTTCCCAAAATTTTTTCTTCAAGTTGTGTAACAGGCCATAGCATTTGTATTATGATTCCGTATTCTTGATAACTTTTTGGTCTGCATGGTCTTGTTTCTTTTGATAATTCGTATAGTTCTTTCGGGTAGATACCTTTTCTTCTGTCTATATCATTGAGCAAGAATCTTATATATCCTGTAAATGCTGTTCGTATTGGATTGTCTGGGCAATTACAATTTGGGTCGGCCCCATACTCTAAAAGAATTTTAACCGAATCAGCCCTTCCTGTCATTGCTGCAGCATAAAGAGGAGTGCCTGAAGAGCTGTCTCGAACTTCAATATCGGCACCATTATCTAAAATAAACTTCAGAATTTCGGGGGTTCCGTTTATCGAAGCCAAGTGGAGAAGTTTATGGTGAGTATCTTCAAAAGGGCTGTTTATGTTTTCAAGATTGGAAAGAATATCCCTTTTTACCTCTTCTAACGGCCGATCAAAAAAACTACGGGCAACCGTGAGATCATCTCCTGGATATATCTTTACGTAAGCAGTATCGGCCAATGCCAGTAGCGGAAACAATATACAGATCAGACAAAGCAACACATTCTTTTTCATTTTGTCTCACCTCGTTGTATTAGTTGTATTAAAGGTTGCCGGGGGTAATTCAACGGGCTTTCCCCAGCTTTCAGGGTTGTCCCAGTCTGGTTCAAAAACGGCGGTGCCGTATTGTCGCACGTACTCGGTCACAAACTCCCAGTAGTCATCACTGATAACATCATCTATATCATAAAGTGGAGCAAAGTTGCCTCGCTCGTATCTTACGGCAAGCCCATAAACCTGCGATTCATCAGGGTAAACATGGCCAACAGGGAACAGGGCGCCCGTTGAGATATTTTTGCCCTGGTTTATGAGGTTAAGTTCTTCAGGCTCTACCCAATCATGTTTATTTGGTGAAGTGGCGTTGGAAGAGTTGAACTCGAGGGGCTTTTTCCACATTTGTTTTTTCTTTAAATCTTTGACAAGATCGGAAGATTCTGCAATTTCTTTGGCGATGTTTACTTTGCTATCTTCAAGATCGTTTCTGAACTTCTGCCATTTTAGCCAGATGCTGTTACGTGCCGCTGTTATGGCCTCTTTTGCTTTTTCATGTATGGCTGTGGTTGGAGCATACTCTTCCGAGAGTTTCTTTACGAGAATAATGCTTATAACCCCATCACGTGGAGTCTTGACTTGTACCTGATATGGGATATAGCAGAGTAGCCTGCCGGACTGTGGGAACATGACCGTCCCTGGAATGGGCACAGGAACGCCGGGAAAAGTAAAATCCTGACGTGAGGAATTTTGTCCAGACTCGTGACCGAATTTCGTTACTTTTTCGGCAAATACAGTCAGAGACGACAGAAATAAAAGTAACAGCACCAGTATGCGCATATAACAAGAATTTGGCATTCTGTTTTTCCTCTCTACTCAACCTGGTCGGATTATAGCAATTGTTAAATATTGCGTCAAACCATCTACTTGAAGAGGCTTAAACAGCTTCTTATGATTTTGAACCATAACTGGCCTGCGTGCATTACAAGCTTTCCTGCAGTCTGGTAAAATTCTCCGTCTAATTGTTTGAGCCTTATGACTAATTCTGAAGGCATTACTGCCATTTTAAAAAGCCTGAAAAGGTTAAAAGCCAAACTTAATTGACGGTGGGCATTTTTGACGGTTTACCGGTCAATTAACCCGCCAATAATGAATATGGCCCTTGGCAAAAGGTTGCTTCGCGAACGTCTTCGATGTATCGACCGCGCTATGCAGCATTAAATGCAGTGGGACTGCGTATTCAGAGGGTTTTTCAATTCCCAATATCTATTTCAGGGCCGGTCGTCGGCAAATTTTGTCAGGTTTCGCCTTCGCTGAAGATGTCGGCCGAAAATTTCAGAAGCCTGGCGCCCGGCTGCAGATGCGAACCAGGAGGCAGCCCGGCCTTGTGGCAGAGATTGGTCAGAAATTCTTCGACATCCCAGCCCCATTCGACCGGAACCTGAGGCAGCAGCAGCCCCGAATGGCGCCCAAACATCAGCATCAGACCGTGTTTGCCAATTTCGATTTCATCGAGGGTTTCAACTTCAGTCATCGGGGTCAGCACCGAAATTTCAATCGAAATTTCGGCGAGCTCGTCGGCAGTCACTGCGGGAAAACGCGGATCGCGGGTTGCGGCCGCGATCGCCATCTCCTGAATGGCGGCACGTAAAGGCTCTACCCCTTTGACGAAGCCGATGCAGCCTCTGAGGTCGTCATGCTTTTTCAGAGTGACGAAGATGCCGCAGCGTTCGGCAAAGCGCGGGTCAGAAAACTCGATGGCCGGAATCTCCCGGCCGTTGAGCACTTCTGACAATGTGTGCCTTACTGCCCGCAGCGCTTCTTCTCTGAAGCTCATGGGCGGTTGAGTTTCCAGGAAAGACCCGGGGCGATCTGGCCTTCGCAGATTTCCTGAACCGGGCCGGTCATGAACATGATACCTTTCGGATCCTGTTCGATCAGCAGGTCGCCGCCCGGCATGTGAATGGTAACCTGTTTGTCAAAATGACCGAGTTTGATGCCGGCAGCTGCAGTCGCAGTGGCACCGGTGCCGCAGGCCTGGGTCATGCCGCAGCCGCGTTCCCAGATGTTGATTCTGGCTTCTTTGCGGCTGATTACTTCAACGAATTCAATATTGATGCGCCGCGGATGGTTCGGGTGTGTTTCGAGCCAGGCACCGGCGGTTTTCATTTCATCGCTGCTCATCGGAGCTTTGAGAAAGATGACGGCGTGCGGATTGCCGACGTTAACATGGATTGGTTCGAAGGTTCTTTCGTTCCAGGTCAGTGCTTTGCAGCGGTCGGCCGGCAGCAGTTCGCCGGTCGAAACCAGGTCGAAAATAGCCGGACCCATCTGGGCGCGATAAAAAGATTCGCCGCGGGCACTGTTCACGAGTCCGACTTCCTTGACGCCGCTGCTGGTTTCGATAAGAATCTGGCCGGCACCTGTCTGGCGTCTGGCAAAAAGATGGGCGAGGCAACGCACGGCGTTGCCGCACATTTCAGCTTCGCTGCCATCAGTGTTGAACATCTGCATGCGGCAATGATGCTTCGGGTCGCGGGGAGGCATCATGAAGATGATGCCATCAGCGCCGATTCCGGAACGAGCATCACAAAGAAGCCGAAGCGTTTCAGGCTTTCTGAGAAGATTGAATTCCTGGTTCATTTCGTCGAAAAAGATGAAGCTGTTTCCCAGCCCGTGCATCTTGCTGTAAGCGATCATGTCCTTGCCCTGCCTTTCTCTGTTGTGGCGGCACGACAGGTTTACCTGCCGAAGAAGGTAACTGCCGAAAAAACCGCCAGAATCACCACTGAAAAGATAAGTATCTGTTTGATCTCTTCTCTTTTTAACTCAAGTTGACGAAAATTTCCAGCCACAAAAATTACCGCCATGAATGGAAGAACCGGCAGCCCTGCTGAGAAGAAAATCGCCGCTGCCACCGCAACGAGAAAAGAACTCAGCAGCAGCACCGCATTGCGCAGGGCACCAAGACCGAAACGACACGCCGCTGAGAAAAAGATCGCAAAAAAAAGAAAGTCGGTAAGGCCGATCAGATAAGGAATTTCGTTGGTGCCGGGTAACGGAAACCGCAGGAGAAAATAATTGATGGCCGAAGAAACGATGATTTTCGAAGTGGCACCGGCAGAAACGCTCCAGATATCAGCCAGGGTCGCGACGACCGCCACCGGGATCAAATGTGAAACCGCGTCGATGCCGTTACCTATCCACAGGCCGATGCCCGAAGCCAGCGCCAGTTGCAGCAGACAGAGCAGAAGGATGGCCCCGGCGGGTTCCGGAATAGCTTCGGCAACTTCCCGGTTGACCGACATGAAAATGCGATTGCGGGTTTCCATCAGCAGTCGGTCCGGTTCGCCGGCAAAACCGCTGCTGGCAAAACTTATAAACAGTATCTCGCCCGGAATGGAGCCGCTGCGGTTGATCAGCCGGCTGCGCTCGACCATCGGGCCGGCAGCGTGAAAAACTGCGGCAACTGCAAGAGCGCCGATGAGCAGATAGGCGGTACGGTGCAGTCTCAGACAGGAAAAACCGTGAACCACGAAGGCTGACAGCAGCGTCATGACTGCAGCTGCGATAAAAGTTGCCGCATTCTCACTAAAAAAGCCGGCTGACGGGGCAAAATGCAGAAACAGGCCGTAGCCGGTTGCCCAGCACAGCAGAGCGATGATCAGCATGCCCAGGCCCTTTCCCTGCAATGCGCCGGTTGCAGGGTCGGTCACTTCTTGCCCTGCAACAGATGCAGGCTCTCTGAAGCAAGCCTGACCATCTCGCTATCAGTATTGCTCTTAACCGAAGCTTCGTAAGCTTCTTTGGCCTGGCCGTAATTGTTGAGCTTCTCCTGAATCCGGCCCATGTGATAATGAACTTCGCTTGAAATCGGTTCGTGCGAAAGATGAAAAATCTTCAGCGCTTTGTCCTGATATTCAAGGGCCTTATTGTAGTCACCCTTGTGATAATGCACCCAAGCCAGTGAATCGTAGTAGGTAGCCCGATTCGGCCGGTCTAGTTCGATGGCTTTCTCGATGAGTTCCCCGGCCAGACCCAGCTCGCGGTTCTGGTCAGCAAGAAGGTA
Organism: uncultured bacterium; assembly: GCA_964474705.1. Taxonomy (GTDB): domain Bacteria; phylum Muiribacteriota; class Ozemobacteria; order Ozemobacterales; family Ozemobacteraceae; genus Rifleibacterium. Next base: position 35,051 of record CAYYUI010000035.1, on the reverse strand, counting down.
ACCAAGCGTGTTGGCAATGCTGCCGTTCTCAGGCATCAGTTTGGCCATGCGCTTGAAGATATCGATAGCCTTGTCGAAATCGCGCTTTTCAAGATAAGCCGAGCCCATTACCGAAAGAACTCTGACGTTTTCCGGGTTTTCTTTGAGGAGTTTGTCCCATTCGAGGCGGGCTTTGGCAAAATCACCCTTTTCGTAGTAGACGACGCCGAGGTTCAGTCTCGGGCTGATGTCACTCTGGTCCAGGGAAATGGCGCTGCGGTAGATTTTTTCGGCCTCGACGAGGTCTTTGGTGCTGAGAAACACATTGCCGAGATTGATGCGCGCTTTGACGTTCTTCGGGTCGATTTTGAGAACCTGGTTGAACAGTTCGATGGCCCGGTCGCGTTCCCCGATGATCGAGTAGACCAGACCGAGATTGTTAAGGGCATTCAAATGCTCCGGTTCCTGGCGAACCACTTCTTCATAAGATCTTACCGCGTCGAGATAGCGAGAAGACTCATGGTAGGCGACACCCAGGTTGTAATGAGCTTCAACCGGCAGGTTCGGCTCCATCGAAAAGGCGGTCTCATACGATTGAATCGCATCAGTGATATGGCCGCTGAAATATTGCGCCATACCCAGCAGATACCAGGTATATGGCTGGTTCTGATCGAGCGACAGGGTGCGCTTCAGGTGACTGGTAGCTTCATCGAAACGATCCTGGCGAAGGTAGAGCTTGCCGAGGTTGCGCAGCGCTTCCGGATACATCGGTTCGATGGCAATCGCCCGTTTCAGCATGTCTTCAGCCTTCTCGTTGAGCTCTTCCTGAAGATAGAGCAGCCCGAGAAAGTTATAGGCCTGCTCTGAATACGGGTCGATCGACTTGGCCTGAATGAACAGCTGCTCGGCTTTCTTGTTCTGTTCAAGAATCAGGTAGTTAAGACCTTCCTGAATCAGGGCGTTGGCACGTTCCCTCGAGGTTACGAGCCCTTTTTCGGAAGCCGGAGCGATGGTCGGCTGGCACAGCAGACTTAGCAGCAGAACCGCTGCCGGAGCAGTATTTCGCAGAAACTTCATTCTTTCCTCATTTTCCGGAAGCTTGTCAGAGAGCTTCCTTCAAGGCGTCGGTTTCATCGATGTTCGCATTGATCGACTGTTCAAGACTGTTGAGAAGTTCGTTGAGGGCAAATACTTCTTTTTCGATACCCTGGGCCGATGCCAGATACAAAGCATAGTTGTAATCTTTGTTGGCCCTTATGGCTCTTTTGCTGAAGGTGACCATGCTTTCGACAGTTTCCAGAGTCTGTTTGTGCAGCAGCAGCCGGTTGGGAATCTCGGTGTGATAGAGCAGCCCGTTGATCATTTTGAACCGGGCCGAAACTTTGCGGGCCAGAATCATGATTTCACGCGGGTGCTTGTCGCCAGGTTCGAAGCGGTAGCGCTCACGGTGACGCCTTTCGGTGAACGGCCGGGCCTGGTGCTGCATTTCGTGACTGTGTTTGAGTATTTTCTTGATATAGTCAAAATTTTCGCCCAGAAACTGGGAAAGCATCGTCGTTTCCTTGATTTCCTGGACGGCGCCGGCCGGTTGCGGAGAGGCGGCGAACAGTGCCGCAAGCGTAGCTGCAAAGATCAGACGGCCTGCTGTTTTTTTCATGATAATCTCCTTTAACACCTGAAAATTGTACAACGTCCCGGGTCGAAATATCAACCAGCTGAGTTGCCGACTCGGTGCTTTTGAGCCCTTATCGTCAGCTTCCTGAAAAATTGTTACCATCATTCTCGTCAGGTTTGACCTTGAAGCGTTTCTCTGTTAGATATTAGAAAATTAACTCAGGAGGCTGTCATGAACAGAACAGTGATCGCTACAGACAAAGCTCCCGCCGCTATCGGCCCATATTCTCAGGCAATTAAAATCAATGGCATGGTTTTCACTTCCGGGCAGGTGCCGATAGTGCCTGAAACCGGCAAAATCGAGGCCACCGACATCGAAGGGCAGGCGGAACAGGTGATGAAAAACCTCGAAGCCGTGCTGAAAGCCGCCGGTTCCGATTTTTCCAGAGTCGTCAAAGCCACCATCTTTCTTAAAGATCTCGGCCATTTCGCCAAAGTGAATGAAATCTACGGCTCCCGCTTCAAAAAGGAACCGCCGGCCCGTTCCTGCGTGCAGGTTGCCAAACTGCCGCTCGACTGCCTCGTTGAAATCGAAGCGATAGCCCTGACCGAATAAGCGCGAGGGCCGGCAGCAGACCTGGCAATTGCACAAAAAAACTCCCCGGAAAGATCGTCTTTCCGGGGAGTTTTTTTATCTTCAATAGAGAAGCGACTGGGCTTCGCTTGGGTGAACGATGTATCTGATGAATCTGCCGCGTACCTGACCGCTCTGATACGGCCCAAGGTCGCCGACGTCACCGGCTTCGTAGTTCAAAACGCCTTCTTCATCGCCATCACGGGTGTATTCATCGGGTTCAAGAATTTCGAATTCGGCAAAACCGATTACCCGCACCGAAGAACCGAAGTCGTATTGTTCCGGTCGATAGAGGCCGTTCGGGTGATCCTGGCCCTGCAGGTCGTAAATGGTTCCGGCACCGACGTTATGAGTATTGTTGATCGGAACTTCGGGGCCGATGTCAGTAATCGGAATGATGACCTTGCGGTGCGGATCAAAGGTTTCGTCGCCATTAACCCTGAAGTCGACAGCCTGGTCGGTGGGGCCGGGCATATTACCTGATTCGGTAACCAGACGGTCGTTGATTTCGATCGGAATATTGACGCCGAATTTGAAGCGTTCACGGTAGTCATCGGCACCGCCGCTGAGACTGTTGTCCGGGTCGAGTGGGCCGTAGTTGTTTTTGTTCTTGCCGGTAAGAACCGGCGGAATGACTTCACCGGTGACATTCTTTTCGACCAGGGCGCCGAGCAGAATGTTGTTCAAAACCAGGCGCTTACTTTCGGTGTTTTTGTGGTAGTGACCGCCAAGGAAAGTGAATTCGCCCTTGCCGCGCTTGCCGGAAAGATATTTGGCATGTGATTCGTTCGCTTTAAGGTACCCCAGCACTTCGCATTTTTCTTTGTTGATGCAGGCATCGGTGAAAACGGCGGTGTGACCTGAGCCAGTATCAGGCCAGGCACCGTGGTTCTGACATTTGGCCGACAGAGAATCGCGCAGGTTGAACGGCATGTAGATGCCGGTGCCGTAGATGGCGTTGATGGTTGAATAATAGCTTACCCCACTCTTTACCGGGAATCTGCGATATGAGTAGCCGGTAAAGGCAAAGCAGTCAGAGAAAGCGTCGAGCGGAGGGATGCCATCGTGAACTGCGGCCTGCCACAGAGCGATATCGAGGGTTTCGGGTGCAAAGCACTGCGCGAACAGGAAACCGCCGACTTCGACGTGATTGCGTATTGTGCGGGCGACATCGAATTTCATCAGCTGCACCTTGTTGGCGCGGTTGAACCAGCCATCCTGAGTTGCCGACATGCCCGGGCCATTGTTTCCGGTGCTGACTGCAGTCTGAGGCTTGGGTTCAGAATTGGGGTCGCTTATGTAGCCGTGCAGTTCAGCTATGTCGACGAGTCTCTGGTATTCGGTACATTGTGGGAAAGACTTGTTGATAGAACCATCGGCATTCGTGCCGCATATTTTGGTTTTAACAAGGGCGTCCTTGCGGTAGAGAATGCCATTTTTGCCGGCACGTTCGGCACAACGGGTGTTGGCGAGCAGACAGCCGGCTTCGTTATATGAGCCATCCCATCCCCATGCGGTCGAGGTGACCGTGACCCATTTTTTCTTTTTGGCATCCCAGACCGTCGAGGTAGTGGTGATTTCTTTGTAATTGCTGCTGCAGTAGGTGCACATGCGAGCCTGAGCAGCTGCCTGGGTTCCGAGGCGGGAATTGTCGAAAAAGTCTTTGCAGCTGTCGGGGTAATAGCTGCAGCCGCCGTTGAAACCGGTAAAATCTTCGTGGTGCAGGTGAACCCAGTGGTAATCATCGAGAACGCCATTGAGAATTTCATCGTCATAGATGTGTTTGTTGGCGCTGGCATCGTAGACGCCGCGCTGGTAGCCGGTGGGCATGCTGTATTCTCCGTAGGGAATGTAAGCGGCACGCAGGACATCTTCAACGGGGTCGGTTCCTTCCTGTGATGAATATACGGCAATGCGCGGCCGGTCGTAGAGTTCAAGAATGTTTGGTTTGACTGCATCAAAAATTGCCTGAATATTAGCCGCGCCTTTTATAATCGTATAATTAACTTTGAGCTTCTTCAACTGGGTGACGATCTCATCGTAATAGGTCAGATAAAAAGAACCGCCCAGATAGCCCAGTAACCAGTAGACAGGCACGTAACCGGTATCTTTGCCGTCGCCGATGCGCAGACACCAGTAGGCGACCCCATAGGCCTTGAGATAACCATCGTCGCTCTGAGCACCCGAATTCATGGGAACAAGGATCATTTTGGCATCATCGGGCAGAGGCTGGTCGTCAGTAGCTTTTTTGCCACCGGAACCAAGTTTGAGAATGTATTCGCTGCCGGCCTTGAAGCCTTCTTCGCCGGTGAACATCGAGCATGAATACATGTTTTTGCTGAAGTCTTTGGTAACGCCATGAGGTATGCCGAGCGGAATGATACCCGCGCCATCATCGGTGCTATCGCGTCCGGCAGCGATATCTGCAGAAGAAATGTCGAAGATTTTCGCAAAAAATAGACCAACGCTCTGTTTTGAATGAACTTTCAGCGAACTGCTGTTTGGAAAGGTAATTTCGACGTTAGCCAGCTCGGAATCAGAATAGCCGTTGGCTTTCATCACTTCTTTCACATGTGCTCTGACAAGCTCCATGTCACTGGCGTCAAAGCTCTTTCCTGTTTTCTGCAGATCCATCATCCGGTCGAAACCGGCTTTCCAGCCGGCGTTCACCGCTGTCTGCAGGCGCGCCTGGCTGTAGTAGAGGTAGCCTACGTCGGTTACCAGAGCTGTCAGGCCGACCATCAGAATGGCAACCCCTGCTGTAATCAGCAGAATACTGCCCCTTCTGCGTGTAGATAGTCTGTCGGTTCTGTGATTCATACCCTTACCTCCTGTTTCCCCGCAAGCATTCAACACAAGTTAGTTGAGCGGAATCGTTCCCGGTTCAATTATATAACGCAGAAACCGGCCACGAACCTGCCCCGGAAACACGGGCCCCAGATCGCCCGAGTCACCCGTATCATAATTTGTACCCACCCTGGAATACTGATCTTCAGGGAGAATTTCGAATTCGGCAAAACCGGTGATTTTAACTGATGAGCCAAAAGCGTAGCTGCCAAGACTGTAAGCTCCGCCAGGATTGTCATTGGTATATAGATCGTAGATCGTTGTTGCAGAAGCGTTTGCCGGGTTGTTTACCCCGATTTCAGGTGGCACGTAAGTGATCGGAATTATAACCGTTCTCGTGGCTCCGGTCGGATTGTTCGGGTCGAGACGGTAACTGACGGCTTCAGAGGTTTGCGTAGCGGCATTGCCGTTTTCCGGCAACAGCATCTGCCCAAAATCTACCGGTCCGCTGAAACCGTATTCAAAGTTTTCAAGATATTGCGAAGTGTTGGTCGCGACATTGTCGGGGTCGACGCGCCCGAAACTCTTTTTAGGCTTGCCTTCGACCGGGTCGATGAGGCCGGTGTAAATTGCTCTGACTGTGGCCTTGTCACTATTCTTGTTTTTGCCTGGTATCAGACCGTGGCCGGTGAGGCGAAAGTTGAGAAAGCCGATTATTTCAACCGGGGTGCTCTGCCCGTTGCCAAATCCTGTAACTACTGGAATACGCATGTTGACCAGGCCGTTGTCAAGGCGATATTGAACGCCGCGGATAGTGGGTTCTGCCATGTTACCGGTTTCGGGGAAAACCAGATTGCCGATGTCGAGGGTTCCGGGGAAACCGTATTTGATCCAGTCTTCGTAATCGTTGGCACCACCGCCGTGATTGCCATCGAGATCGAGACAGCCGAAGTTTCCGGGACTCAGAGGATCGGTGTAGGGACTTTGCTTGATGATGTATTCCTGACCGATAACGTAACCGAAGTTTTCGTCGCCGGTCGAAAATGGTATTACACCCCAGGGAGCGATGTCACCACTTGAAGTCAACGGATTTTCGCCGAGTTTGAGAATGTATTCCTGGCCCGGAGCAAATTTTTCGCCGGGCTGGAACAGGTCGCAGCGATACTTCGTCGGGCTGACGTCCTTGGTCGGCCCATGCGGCATGCCGATAGGAACGATATTGCCGGAGTCGCCGGGCTGGTTGGCACGGCCGGCAGCTATGCCGGCTGAGTCGATGTCGAGAACTCTGGCGAAAAACAATCCTATCTGCTGTTGTGATTTAACGGTAATATGGTTGTTGTTTTCAAAAACCACTTCGAGGCTGGCCATTTCATCGTCTGAGTAACCGTTGCTTTTGATGACCTCGAGAATGTGATTGCGGATGATGTTTTTATCGCTTTCGCTTAGAACGGGCGTGCCAGTGCCTTTTATCTGGATCATTTTGTCGTAACCGGCTTTCCAGCCGGCATTTACGACGGTCTGCAGGCGGGCCTGATTGTAGTAAAGATAACCAACGTCGGTTACCAGAGCGGTAATGCCAAGCAGAAAGATCCCGAAGCCGGCAGTCATCAGCAGAACCGATCCCGAACTCTTCTTGACTATTCTGTCCATAACCTACCTCTTGGTTTCTATTCTTTGTTTTCGCAGGCCAGGGCATTGATGGTGATGGCACCATCGCGGTTGCTGCCGCCGACGACCGAAGCGATGAGCGGCGTCATCAGCGACATGTTGAAGGAAGCCTTTATTTCGACTTTCTGGTCACTGTTTCCTACCCCGGTGAATACCAGATTTGAATAGTCGGCTTCGGGCATCATCGGCGAACGGTTTTTCCAGAAGGCCTGCTGCACGACTTCAAGCGCCGGGTGCGTGTCTTTGGAAAAAACATTGCGGGCAATCAGCGGGTGAATGCGTTTGGTTGCGGCTCTGGCGGCCTGCATGCACTGATAGTTCAGGTTCGACCAGCAGTGCAGAGCCCGGCCAAAGTCGACAATGCCGATGACGACCATGATGAAGATCGGCAGGGTAAGAGCCATTTCTACCAATTGCTGTCCATGTTTTCTATTTCTGAGTTTCATGCTGGTTTCCTCTCGTTTATAACCTATTTTTGACGTATTCCGGTTTCTTGTAGGAGGCGAGAGCGACTAGCTTGATGCTTGAATTGCCGGTAGCAGCCTGAAACATTACCTGATAGAAAGGCGTGAACATTGGGGAATTGTAGGCGAGCTTGATTTTGACAACCGTGCCGATTGTCTGAAGAGCTACGCGTTCCGGAGTATATATGGTGAAATCGCCGTTCCATTTGGCCAGCTGACCGTAAAGCTTGCTGGAATTGACAAATGCATTGATCTGCGAGTCGGAAGCATTTTTGTCGGCCGCATACTGAGCCGTATCATTGGCGAGCTGCTGCAGAGTCAGATAATTGTAAAAGGCGAAACCGAAGTCGATGATGCCGCCGATGATGATCAGCAGAAAGAACGGAAAAACCAGAGACAACTCAACTATCGCCTGACCTTTTCTTCTTTTCTTAAACATATATGTACTCCTGAGTAATTACTAGCAAGAAACGTACCTCTGACCGAACCGCTCTGAGAGCCTTGAGCAGCAAACAAAACATTGAGAAAATTGCCACATGCCTGTGGTAATAATGCCGCGAATCTGGATGCTATTATTTTTCGCTGATTTCACTTATATACATTAACTCAAACCGAAAAAAAAATAAAGCGTCACTGCTGACGCTTTATTTTGTTGATCTGTCCGGGTTAATTCAATGGAACATCACCCGGCTTGATCACGTAGCGGATAAATACCGCTCTGACCTGTCCGGGCTGATAAGGCCCGAGGTCGCCGGCGTCACCCGACTGGTAATTTTCGCCGACCCTGGCACGTGGGTCAGTTTCGGCAATAATTTCGAATTCAGCAAAACCGATGATTCTTATTGAAGAAGTGAAGGCATATTGATCGAGAGTGTAAGCGCCATTGGGATGATCTTTGCCCTGAACATCGTATACCGTTTTGGCGTTGGGCTGGCTGGCCTGTGCTTCTGGTGGAATGTCGGTTATCGGGACGATTACTCTGGTGCTGGGCGGGTAGGTTCCGTCGCCGAAGAGTCTGAAATCAACTGCTGCATCGGTCGGGCCGCGCATATTACCGGTTTCGGTCACCACGCGGTCGTTGATCTGCAGCGGACCGTTGAAACCGAATTTGAAGCGGTCTTCGTAGTCATTCGCCCCGCCGCCGGTGATGTTGTCGGGGTCGATGGGGCCGTAGTTGCTCTTCTGTTTGCCGGCGATCGGTGTGTTGTTGCCGCCGGTGACCGGTTTGTCGCAGAATGATGCCTGAAGAATGTTGTCGAGAACCAGACGTTTGCCGGCATTGTCGGCATAGGTGCCGCCGATCGAGGCAAATTCACCTAAATCGAGCTTACCTTTGAAATATTTGACCTGATTGGCACTCAGTGATCCAAGAACGGTAACCATTGCTTTCAGGACGCTGGTAGAAAAAGCGTTGGTGATACCGCCGCTGGTATTGCCGCTGCCGTTGGTCTGACAGCGCATGTCGTTCGGGAGAAGCAGGTTAAAGAGCTGCGGTGCGCCACTGGCCATGCCGTTAATGGTTGAATACACTGCCGGCGAGAAGGGGAAGCCTCTGAAAGTGAAGTTTTCAAAAGCCAGACACCAGGCATACGCGTCATTGACCGATTTTCCAGCCTTGATTGCCGACTGGAACAATGCCAGATCGAGGGTTTCGGCGGTGAAGTCGGGAGCGAACAGGTAGCCCCCGAGACCCAGGTGGGCGCGGATTTTTTCGGCAACCGCCCATTTCATTTTCTGAACCGGGTTGCCCTTGTTGAACCAGCCGTCCGTGGTCGGGTCGACCGATGCCGATGTACCGCTCAGGTCGAGAATGACTTTCGGTTTAGGCTCAGAACCGCTGTCAGCGGCGAAGCCAAGGCCGGTTGCAACGCTGCGCAGATTTCGATAGCTCTGGCATCTGGTGCTGAGATCACCGCACATCAGCGGTCTGGTTAAAATGGGGCTGATAACATTATAATAAAACTGGTTGCTGGCGTTAACTTTGTCGACGCAGCGACGATGCAGGTTCTGGCAGTTGGCTCTTACGTCGGCATAGCGCGGTACCCATGTTTTAAGAGTGTTCCCTGAGTAGACACGGTCGCTGCTCCAGACTTTTTCACGTTCGGTTACATAAGTGTCGTTTATGCCATCACCATCGGTATCTTTGTTTTTCGGGTCGATGTTGAAAGCGAAGTCTGTGGCATAGTACTGGCGGCAATATGGGCACATGTAGGCGGCAACAGCCAGTCTCTGGTTTTCTGTATTGGTGGAGTCACCGAAGCGAAGTTCGCGGAACATGTCTTCGCAGCATTTGGTGTTATAGGTGCACCCGTAATTCATACCGGTCATGTCTTCGTAGGCTTCGGTTAGAATGATGTGAAAAGCATCGGGGACGGTAGTGACCATGTTTGTGTCGCTCAGGAGGGTGTTGATCGTGGAGTCGTAGCTGAGATGATTGCGGTACAGCAGACTGTATGCGCCGTAAGGAATATGGGCGTCGCTGAGAATACCGGCAATGGTGCCGGCCCCGCGGTTGGAATACACAGCGACCTTAGGTCGGTTGAACAGCATTTCTACGGTTGTTGCACCCTGGGTGAGTTCAGTGATGCGGCTGCCTTCGATGGGTTCCCAGGTGACCCCTTTAGAGTTGAGCTGCTGAATTATGTTGTCGTTGTAGAAAGTGATGAAAGAACCATCGGGGCCGCCGGTCGCCTTGTTGCCGAGCAGCCATAAAACAGGAACATAGGTGCCCGGGTCGTCGTTGCCCCAGCGCAGGCACCAGAAGACGACGCCATAGGCGCGCAGGGGTTGTGCCTGGCCGGCCCGCATCGGAATATAGATCATTCTAAGCGGTTCGTTTTCGCTGAGACCGGCCATGGCCCCGAGTTCAGCTACTGACGGAGCAGTGACATCGCTGGAACCGCCGCCTGAGCCAAGTTTGAGAATGTAAGCGCTGCCAGGTGTAAAACCGCTGCCGCCGCCGAACAGTTCGCCACTGTAGGTGTTGCGCGACATGTCTTTGATGACGCCGTGTGGTATTGCAAGAGGCACGATGCCCTGCCCGACGTCGAGGGCGTTGTTTTCACGGGCGGCACCGACGTTTGAATAGGTGAAGTCCATGATGCGGGCAAAAAACAGCCCGACTTTCTGCGAAGAAGATACTTTAAGATGGTTTTTCGGCCCAAATTCAACGTTCACTGTTGCCAGTTCGGTGTCGCTGTAGCCGTTGGTTTTCATTACCTCGAGAATGTGATTGCGCACTTCGGTCTGGATTTCGAGGGGAGGGGGCGACTGATGCTGCGATTTTTCGATCATCCGGTCGTAGCCGGCCTTCCAGCCGGCGTTTACGGCGGTCTGCAGGCGCGCCTGATTGAAATAAAGATAACCGACGTCGGTAACCATTGCAGTGAGCGCCAGAAGAACGAATGCGGCGCCGGCGGTCATCAGCAGAACGCTGCCCTGGCGATAATTAAGACCACCTGTGGATTTGTTTTTCATAACATTCTCCTGAAACACCGGATGACTTTCTCTTAGCCTGTCAGCACCAACGATCGCTTCGGATCTTCGCCCCTCAATAACGGTTTGTCGTGTCATTGGTCGGTTCGTTCGCATTCCGGCGACTCACCGACACTTGCCCATCCATGGCCTTCGGTCGGTTCGTTCGCATTCCGGCGACTCACCGACACTTGCCCATCCATGGCCTTCGGTCGGTTCGTTCGCATTCCGGCGACTCACCGACACTTGCCCATCCATGGCATTCGCGAGCGCCGGTGAACTGTTGCGTTCTTGTCGCCTGGCGCCTGCTGCGGCAGGCTGTCGTTACTGACTCAGAATATCACAAGAAACTCTACCAATAAATATATCTATGCAAAAAGCATGCTCGATTTCAGACCAAAAATCAAGTAGTTTTACACCAATCAAAGGTAAAAATTCCTTTATCGACAAGGAAAAATTCCTCTAAAAGAAAGGAGCCTCATTTCAAATTCCTTCGAAATGAGGCTCCGCTTTTAATACTTATTGGAACTTGATATCGGCAAATTCTGAAGTCATCCTGGGTCCGTCAAGATAGTAGTAAACTGCGCGCCATGTGTAGTTTCCAATGTCAGGAGTATCGCTTGCAAAAGTAATTGTCCAGATAGCTTTATTTGTAATGGCTTTCGTGTCGGGATTTGCTATCAAGACCTTATTACCGGCGGCTGTACCTCTATATAATTCCATGCTGATAGCAGTAGCTTCGCTATCGTTTGGCGCCATGAAAGTCACTGGATAGGAAGAGGTCGCATTCCTTTCAATTACGGTTCCTGAAGCTGGTGTAAGGTCATCCCATGAAGGTATGACAGTATACAGATGTGACATAGAAGTAATTGGAACCGTTGGGGCCTTGGGATCATAAACTATAGTCCGCCAGGCGAAACGACCGAAATCGAGGCCAATACTATTTGAAAGAAATGTCTGGTTGAGGGGGGACTTATTCTCATAGGGGAATACCTGAATCACTGCAGCATTGTCTTCTGATAGATAAGCTCTGGTAAACTCTAGGGTCAATGCCTGTGAAGCGGCAGTTGGAACCCAGCTGAAGTAAACAGGTTTCATTGGAGTTGTTTGGAAATCTTTCTGGTATGTGCCGGTTGTCAGATTGGCTGTAAAACTGGCATTCTCGACCGGTTGGATAGTAGAAGCGTAAGAATAATAGAGAAAAGATGGCAATATGAAATCCATGACTGTAGTTTCGCCAGCTTTAACAATATAGCCGTTCGCGAGAATCGGGTTCTTTCCATTCCACTCCGGGGCAACGTTTGAAAAAGCTACAACATTACCAGTTTGCCCCTGTTTAACATCAGCCGCAGAGCCTGGTGCCACGGCATACCAAGATGCCTTGTTGTCTTCATTTGGGGGCAGGTTATCCATTTTCCATTCACCATCTTCGTCACTCTTAACCGAACTGTGGCGACCGGTGCTACTGTCAGGAAAAACCTGCCAGAGTTCAAATTCAAAATTTGCCATCGGTTCAGTTTTATAGCTGACTGCACCGTTTTCAATCTTGAACTTTTTTACTGTTCCCATCAGGCTACCGGAAAAATGCTGTAACAAGGTGATTTTAAAATCCAATCCTTGTGAAAACAGGTCGACGGTGCGGTCTGCCGCTGAGATAATCGGATATTTAACATTGTTTAGAATGATTCCTGTAAAATCAGCACCGTCCTTAACTTCGAGTGAGACTGTATACGACGACATACTTTGTTTAGTAATATTTAAGCGCCTTGTGCCAACCTCGATACCACGCAGTTCAAACATACCAAAACCATCGGTAACAGTTGTTTGACCTGAGTCGAAAGATACCATTGCAACGCTTAGCGGCGCACTGGCAAGTATGTCTATGACACGACCTTTCAGGTTTATTGTTGGTATAGAAGCAACAGGGTTTGGTACGGGTGTCATCATTATATTACCCGAATCGATTTCGGTATTATTATTTAAGCTAGATACGATTACAAGCTTTGACATTGCTGAATACTTGGCCACGTCACCTATATAACCATTCGAATCAATTCGGTAATTGCCTGTTTCAAGTTGTGAAAAGACAAATTCGCCCGAAGATAAAGTGACGATCGATTTCCCTGTATCTTTCCATGCGCCGTCAAGATCCATAATATACAATTTAACTACGAGGCCACCTATAGGCGTAGAACCGTTGGCGTCTGCAGCCAGTTTGCCTTTGATAGTCATGTCGCCGGTTGGAATACTACCAAAAGGCAGTACAATTATGTTGCCGGCGTCAAAGTCGCTTGTAACGGTTGTTGATATTATGGCGAGTTTGGAGGTAGGAGTGTATTTGTTGACTCCATCAACAACACCGTCTATGTCGAGTTTGTAAGTGCCGGCTTTCAGGCTGGTAAATGCGAATTCACCGGTGGAAACAGATTGTGCGACCTTGTCGGCGATCAGTTTCCAGTTGCCGGTTGCTTCAAGCAATGAGAGTTTAACGACTAGGCCACTGATGGCAGTGGCACCGGTGCTGTCACTGACAATTTTGCCTTTGAGAGTGATTTCGCCGGTAAGGGTGTTGCCGAACGGAAGTATTACAACATTGCCAAGATCCAGTTCGGTCAGGCTATTTGAGCTGCTTATTATTGCGAGTTTGGAAGTGGCGTTATATCTGTTGACCCCGTCGACGACCCCACTTATGTCGAGTTTGTAGGTTCCGGCTTTCATGCCCTGAAAAATGAATTCTCCGGAAGAAAGAGTCTGGGTGACTTTATCGGTTACCAGTTGCCAGTTACCTGCGGTATCCATTTTGGAAACGGTTAGAGTCAACCCGCCAATAGGATTTGCGCCAGTTGCATCGGCGACTGTTTTTCCCTTCAGTGTCACCTCACCTGAAGCAGGGGTTCCGACCGGGAGGATTATCATATTATCGGTTGCAACATTTGCCTCGGTGTTGGATTCATCGATGACAACCAGCATCTGACTTTCCTGATAGGTAGCGTTTGCCTGGGCCGAGAGAACATATATGCCTCTAACAAGGCCGGTGAACGAATATTCCCCGGAAGTCAGGGTGATTACTGACTTGCCTGTATCTGCAAACTTGCTGGTAGCAAGGTCCTGAACCAGTAATTTAATGTTAACCCCAGCAGCTGGGGCCTGTGTAGTCTTATCTGAAATCAATTTACCGCGAATAGAATAGGTGGTGGGCAGCGTCGTGGAGCTGCCGTCGGTGCCGGCTGCCGTCGAAGCAGCGGTGCCGCCTGAGGAATTTGAGCCTCCGCAGCCGGTGAGAAAGGCGGTCAGCAGCAGGCAGAAGGCCAGGCCGGCCATGCCCAGTTTGAGGAGTGAATTCTTAGAATTCATTTTCCCGTCTCCTTTTTGGTTCGTAAAGTTATTCAGCATTCGATTCGCTCCATTCTCAGAATATCACTTACTCTGATACCATTTTTTTCTATCGTACCTGATTTAAGCTCGAGAACAGAGCTTACATCTCTGTGCCATCCAGATAAACCAACCCAGGGCAGCAGTTTTTCATACAGCGCCATGACCCTGTTGCCCGCATCGAGAAAGATCGCATCGATCGGAAACCGCATGAACATCATATGTATCGAATTGCAGGGCGATAACAGCAGACCTTCGCCTTCCGCAAGCCTCTCAACAAGCATAAGACCGCGAAACCGCTGCCAGAAACTGCCTGCCACTCTGACACTGCTGCCGATCACCTGCCCATCTCTTTCGTTGATAATCTTCACAAAACTTGCCATCGCTTACATCGGGGTCTTCGACATGACTTCGATCATCTGGAATATCGCCGGACAACCGATAACCACGCCAACGTTCGGGAAAATGAAGAATACCAGAGGTATCATCATCTTGACCGGCGCTTTGGCCGCTTCTTCTTCGGCACGCTGGCGACGCTTATCACGCAGCTGCTCAGACTGAATGCGCAGAACCTGGCCGATGGAAACACCGAGCTGGTCTGCCTGCACGATCGCGGATATGAAAGCGTTCAGGTCGGGGTGATCGACGCGCTCTGCCATGCCCTTGAAAGCATCGCGGCGTGACTGACCCATGCGCATATGTCTGAGAGTCAGACCGAATTCATCAGGAATCGGCCCGCGCATCTTTTCGACAACCTTGTCGCAGGCTGCGTCAAAACCCAGACCGGCTTCGACGGCAACCGTCAGCAGGTCAAGAACATCGGGCAGCTGGCGCTGAATCTTGTGCAGACGGTCGGCAATGCGTCTCTTCAGGAACATATTCGGGCCGAGAATACCGATGATACCGCCCATCATCGCCCCGAGAATAGTCAGCTGCGGGGCGACGACAATGGCCATGGCAGCAAAAGAGGCAGGAGCGATAACCCGGAAAAGATTCTGGATAACCGCAAATTCACTAACAGTCAGGCCGCCGGGGTAGCCGGCCTGGGCGAGTTCCTTTTTCAGGCTGCCTTTCTGAACCTTTTTCATTTCTTTCGGGTCGCGTTTGCCGGCCAGCCTCGTCAGGAAGGGCCTGATGACGCGATCTACGAATGGTCGGTTCAGTTCCGCTTCCTGAACCTCGGCAGTCTTCAGTTCAGGAGAATCTTCGAGTGAAGCCAGACGACCCTGAATGTCGCTTTTGCTGCCTGACGGAAACAGCAGCAGGATGACGAGGAAAACTATGAAACCACCGAGAACCATGAATACTATGTTCATATTTTCCTCCTTATACTTCGATGTTGACGATCTGCATGATGATATACATGCCGATCGCTTCCCACATGCCGCCGGCGATGACCACGAACCAGCCCCTGAACCAGCCCTGCTGGAAGGTGAACAGTTTCATGATGAAGCCCGGGTTGATGGCGAAAATCGCCAGACCGAGAAGAATCGGCAGTGCGCCGACCATCAGACCGGAAATCTTGGCCTGGGCCGTTTTGGTCTGAATGTCGCCTTTGATTTTCATGCGCTGACGAATCGTATAGCCGATTTTTTCGAGAATTTCGGCCAGGTTACCCCCGACCTGTCTCTGAATAAGAACTACCGTAGTTACCAGATCCCAGTCTTCGCTTTCGACGCGCTGGTTCAAAGCGACCAGAGTGTCTTCAAGATTGATGCCAAGGCTGTTTTCTTTGAGAACCCTCTTGAGTTCTTTGCCCATTGGGGGCAGAGTTTCTCTCGAAACCATTTCGAGCGACTGCAGGAATGAATAACCGGCTTTCAGGCCGTTCGATAGCATTACCAGCGTATCGAGAATCTGATCGTTGAAAGCCTGGACACGCTGGGCTTTGGCGATGGAAATCCACATCAGCGGCACAAAATAACCGGCACCGGCAAGAACCATGCCGACGAGAACGTTCTTGAATACACCCATTCCGACGATAAGCGAGATCATGATCGCCAGAAACTGGATTGCCACAAATTCATTGGCCTTGAGAGGAATGTCGGCTTTTGCCAGCTGGTCGGCAATCTTGATTGCCATGCCTTTGGGGGTAATGATCGTACCCATATTGGCAAGGATCTTTTTCGCGCCACCGCCGGCTGCACGGTTTTCCTTGAGCCAGTCGTCGTCGTTTACTTCAACGGCCGGCTTTTCTTCGTCTTCGTCAGGTTCATGATACTGCTCGGCAGCGATTTCGTTTTCGACAAGATACTGTTCCATGCGATGACGAACATCCTCGCCGGGTGGTTTGCCGAGGAGGGAAAACAGCAACAGCACAAACAGCAGAGTTGCTACACCTACAAATCCGACAAAGATAAACTGAATCAAGTTCTTACCATCCTTTTGCCGTATCGGTAAAAATGCTCGGGGGCAGATTTATACCGAATTCCTGGAATTTCGAAGCGAATTTCGGGCGGATGCCGGTCGGTTTGAGGCGGCCCTGGATCTTGCCCTTTTCGTCGACGCCGGTCTGCTCGAAACGGAAGATATCCTGGGTCACGACTTTGTCGCCTTCCATGCCCTGGATTTCGGTCAGATAGGTGATTTTGCGCGAGCCGTCCTTGAGACGGGACTGCTGCACGATCATATGCACTGCGGAACTGATCTGCTCGCGGATAGCGCGAACCGGCAGGTCCATACCGGCCATGAGAACCATGGTTTCAAGACGGGCGAGCATGTCGCGCGGGGTGTTGGCGTGGCCGGTGGTCAGTGAACCGTCGTGACCGGTGTTCATGGCCTGTAACATGTCGAGCGCTTCGCCGCCGCGGCATTCGCCGACGATTACTCGTTCGGGGCGCATGCGGAGGGTGTTTTTGATAAGTTCGCGCATGCTGACCGCGCCTTTGCCTTCGATGTTGGCGGGGCGGGTTTCGAGGCGCACCACGTGCGGCTGACGCAGCTGCAGTTCGGCGGCGTCTTCGCAGGTGATGATGCGTTCGTCTTCGGGAATGAACGAGCTGAGAATATTGAGAGTCGTGGTTTTACCGGAACCGGTACCACCGGATACGACGATGTTGAGGCGCACTTTGATGCAGGCTTCGATGAAAGAGGCCATTTCCTGGGTCAGGGTGCCGAATTTCACCAGATCCTGAATGCCAAGGGCTTCTTTTTTGAATTTTCGGATGGTGATCGTCGGGCCGTTGAGAGCGAGCGGCGGGATGATGGCGTTAACGCGCGAACCATCTGGCAGACGGGCGTCGACGTAAGGGACCGATTCGTCGATGCGGCGGCCGATCGGGGCGACGATGCGCTCGATGATGCGCATGACGTGGTCATTATCTTTGAATTTGATATCGGAAAGAATCAGTTTCCCCTTCTTTTCGTAATAGATCTGAAAGGGGCCGTTGACCATGACTTCAGAAATGTCTTCTTCGTCGAGAAGCGGCTGGATCGGACCGAACCCGACCATGTCGTCGAGCAGGGTATTGCTGAGCGCTTCAGTTTCACGTTGAGTCAGGGTGATGTTCGCCTTGGGGCTTTCTTCAGCGATGACGGCAAAAATGCGTTCGCGCAGCATGTTGCGCTTTTTGTCGATATTCGGTTCGGCCATGATGGCCGGTGGCATATCATCGATAAGTTTGGTGTGAACGCGTTCCTTCAGGCGCTCAAAGCCAGAAATTTCGCGCGTTGTCGCCGATTCAACAATTCCGGATTTTTCAGATTTCTTTTCTTCGTTTAATCGTGAAAGCAGACCACCCATTACCACTTACCTCCGTTAATTTGAACCAAAAAGCAGATCTTTTATTTTTAAAATAGCACTTTTTCCTGTGTCGACTCTTGCCTGAGGCCCGGCCAGGCGTTCAGCCATGCCGAGAATCGACCGGCCGATGGCGCTGGCAGGCGATTTTATCACAATAAGTTCGCCCTGATTGAGCGAGCGCTGGGCAATTTCGGCTTCCATCGGAACGGTTGCATAGACTGGAATGGCCAGGCCGGCTTCCAGGTCGGATTTGCCGATGCCGACGTTGGATATTTCCTTGTTTAGAATCAATTTTACCTTGCTCATATCAAAATTGATATCAGCAAAGGTTTTTAAACAGATTTTGGTGTTCTTCAGAGAACTGATTTCGAGGGTTGCCACCAGCAGCACCATATTGCTGCGGTCGAGAATCGCCAGTTCCTTTTCGGTGATCATCGGGGGCATGTCGAAAATAATATACTGGTAAAAAGGTCTGGCCGTATCGATGATGCGCAGCAGGTGTTCAGTCTTGACTGCATCGGCGAAAGCCGGTTCGCGCGGGGCCAGCAGCAGATCGAGGCCGCTCTCGTGGCGGGTTACATTCTTCTCGATATCATTGAACCCGAATTCGCCGCATTCGACCACATTGGAAATGGTTCTTTTGGCGGCCTGATTCAGGGTAATGCCGACATCGCCAAACTGCAGCGACGCATCGATAAGCAGGGTTTTTTTGCCTTTGATAGCCAGGCTGGCAGCCAGGTTTACCGCCAGAGTCGTGCGACCGACGCCGCCTTTGGTGGCAAAAAATGTAAGAATTTCGGCACTCGGCTCGTTGGCAAACAGCTCGGGCTTGTCTTTCAGCCAGCTGTTGAAGACGTTGTTGATCGTTTCGACCAGATCATTGGTCGAAAATGGTTTGACGAGAAAATCTTTGGCGCCGGCCTTCATCGCCCGGCGAAAGTATTCCTGCTCACTTTGTATCGACATTATCACTGTCTGCACGTTCGGATAATCTTTGGCCAGAATCTCGGAAGCCTTCAGGCCGTCGAGCTCTGGCATATTTATGTCCATCAGAACTATGTGGGGCTGGAGTTCCTTGACCTTGTCGATCGTCTCGCGACCGTTACGGGCTTCAGCCACCACCCGGATATTGTCCTGGTTTTTCAGCATCCTGCGGACATTTGAGCGCAGCTCATCCATGTCGTCAGCGATCAGGAGCTTGATGGTAGGTGTACTGGACAATTTAATCACTCACTGTCAGCTGTTTCGACCCGGCCCGGCCGGGTCGAAAGCAGGCTGTTTCAGTCTTCGGATGGGATATGACTTGACTTGATCTGCTGAAACATATCGTGCAGCTTTTCAAGTTTGTCAGTGCGGCGCGGCACTGGTACGGTTTCGAATTTGCTTTTGCCGGCCAGGTCGGTTTCGCGGTTGGTGATTTTCGGGGTAAGAAGAATGACCAGTTCGTTTTCACTGTTGGTGACCGATTTGCTCTTGAAGAGGCGGCCAAGATACGGAATTTTGCTGAGAATGGGCACGCCCTTCCAGGAGACGCTTTCAGAGCGGTTGATGAGCCCGCCGAGGACAACGGTCTGCTGATCCTTGATCTTCAGGGTCGTCATGATGCTTCTCTTGAGGATGTCGGGGGGACCATCGGTACCACGAAGAAAGCTCGGTTCTTCCTGTTTGGCAAATACCGAGAATTTAAGGTCGTTATCAGTTACATACATGTCTCTGATCGCCAGTTTGAGAGAAGCTTCGGCCTTATCAAAAATCGGGCTGCCTGCCTGATCTATACCCTTGGGGAAATAGATCGTCTGACCGACATTCACGAATGCGAGACCGGCATCTTTTTCAATGGTGGTTTCTTCTTCGTTTTCGTCATCGAGTTTTTCCCAGCCGGCGCCTGAGATTTTTCTGGCAAGGATTTCAGATTTTTCTGCCCCGGCGTTGGCATAAACCATAATCTTGGGGTTGGCGAGAACTTTGGCTTTGCCTTCGGTTTCCCAGGCTCTAACTATCGCAGAGATCAGGTCAAAGCGATTGATGTTTTTGAAGCTGAAGGGGTTCATGTATTTGGGAAGGGCAGCCTGTCCGGCGGTGGAACCGGCATTCTCGAGGAATTTGATGGTGCCGGCATCTGTCTGACCTTCACCATTCCATTCAATGCCAAGATCTTTACTGTTGTTTTTGCTGACCTGGAGAATGTAGGCCTGAAAAACGACCTGGATCGGATTTTCAATGGTAACCAGGTTGCTTATCTGTTTTACATCCTGAACGAAGCCCTTGACGGTTTCGCAAAGGTGAATGTAGTCATTCTGATCGTTAACGGTGCCATGCAGAACGATACGCAGGTCGACGGTATCGGTGCCGAGCAGACTCTTTTCTGAGGTCGGGTCGGCATCAGGAGATATCACGCTGACTTTGACGGTCGGCAGTTTGATGGCGGCTTCAATGCGCTGCTGCAGTGAAGGGGTGGATACTTCGAATTCGATGAGGCTGATAAGCTGCTTGCTGCCAAGAAGGCTTTTGGCAACGGTTTCGGCGCGGGTCTTTTCTTCTTCTGAACCGACCTGGCCTTTGAGATAGGCTGAATCAGGGAAAATTACCAGCTGAACGTTCTTGCTGGTGATGATCGAAGCGAATTTTGCCTGAATTATTTCGTTTTCAGAGTAGGTTTCGATATCGTAAACCCGGCGGCCGGTCATATCCCAGAGGATCAGCTGAGTTTCGCCGAGACCCAGACCGGAAAGAATAATTTCGTCTTCAGAAACGTTGAGAACGTCGACGATACCTTCTTTGACGGCCATGATCTTTTTAACGCCGTTGGCGGGAATCGCGGTCGATTTGCCAACCGGAATCATCAGCTTTTCGGCGGCGGCAATCTGCGACTGCATCGCGAAGCCGATAAAAGCGCACAGTAAAACCAGGATTAGAAGAGCCGGTCTTTTGATGCTTATAATCTTATTCATGGTTATTCTCCTGATCATTCTGCTGCGAGGGGATTTTCAGCATTGGGAGCGGCGGCGGCAGGTGCATCAGCGGGAGTTGCCGGAGCGGAAGGAGCTGCTGTTTCTACCGGTGCAGCAGGGAAGTTGCCTGGCAGTTGCTGAAAGCGGGCTGCGGCAGGGCCACCGTATTTGTAAATTTCGCGTCTGGCAGTGGCGCCGTACATTATTTCGACCTTGCCGTCGTCGACTGGTACCATGACGACCGGTGCGGTTTTGGTGGTGTCGGCTGAGGTGGTATCGGCAGCTTTGACAACCTGCTGAACAAAATCGGGATGACCGATATCGCTGAGAACGATACGTTCGGTGGCGCCTTTGGTGGTTACCTTCTGATCCTTGTCTTTCGGGTTTTTCAGAACCAGTCTGAAACTGGTTCCTGAGTCGAGATACATCATCTTTTCAAGGTCGGTGGGTGCAAGAGCAAGAGTGACAAGCTCAACTTTGCCGGCCGAGATTGTCGGAGCAGCCGTTGCCATGCCACCTTCGAATTCATAGGTGCTGCCTACCGCAAGTATCTGGATGTCCTGGAGGACGATCTTGGTGATCGGTTCACTGTTGCGGGGTCTGAAAGTAGCGATGACATCGACGAAATCGCCCTGCTGGATAAAGCCGCCAACCGAGGTGGCTTTGGTGACGGCGATCGATACCGCACGTTTGCCGGGAGGAATGGCCCGGGCAAGGTTGGGCACCTGAGCTTCGTCCATGAGTCTGATCGGTGTCATGATATCGTCGGGGAGGATGGTTACCGAGGTATATCTGTTGGTGAGTGACGCAATGCTGGTAAGTGCCAGTTCAGGCACTGCAGAAGCGATCATTTCGCGCAGCTCAAAATTGGCGGCGACAACAGTCGGCTCAAGGCGGGTACGGGCAGCAAGCCTGCCCTTGCTGACGACAACAGCCTTTTTGAGGATGGTCGGCTGTTGGACGACGGGTGCTTCAATACGAGCCGGCTGGCTGGTCTGCAGCTTGTTCCAGAGAAGCATTGATATGGCCAGCGAAGCCACTAATGCTATAACGATCGCTCTTCTGTTCACGGTGGAGGATCCTCCTCGACACAAATATGGAGAAACAATAACACAGACAAAGAAAACAGACAAGACTGTACCCTGACTCGACAAAAATCAGAGTTTTCCTAACCTGCGAAAAGACATAATAATATAGTACTGTTGGAAAAAAACCAGATATTTTTTTGTAACACATAAAGGCCGTTCATTTTTGCTTCATGGAAATAGAGCACTCCCCATGATTTTGGTCGGATAAAACCTTATACCTTTTCTTACTGAATAACTGCATGATTGAATCACCCCGGCAGAAATGCCGGGCCGTCGAACATCAGCAATTCCCGGTGAGCTAAAAACCGCACCAATTAGGGAGCGAATTTTGCTTAAGCCTGTCATTGCGAGCGGTAGCGAAGCAATCGTATTCTTGAAGTTTGCGATTGCTTCAGGGCTTTGCCCTTCGCAATGACATTTTTGACCGAGAATTGCTTGTTGACCAGACTCTCTTTTGCTCTGCATGACTCAATATTGCAATTGAAACGATAGAGTGGAAGGCGGCCCGATTCTTACCAGGCGGCGTAGATAATGTGGTAGCAGGAAATGATCGTGGCCAGAAAAATGTCAATGCCGAGAAGGAAACGGTATTTGCCTTCTTTGAAAGTGGTGGCATTCTCTTTCTGAATGGTCTTTTCGCGAAAGATACCGGTCGTAAAACTGGTTGCCAGCATGGGAATGGCATCGCGGCCGTAGTTGAGATACTGAATCAGCAGAGCATGAATGCCGCCGAGGGCCGATGTGTAAAGGAAAACGCTGAAAACGAAAGCCGAGCCGCCCAGAGAGCCGATAGCGCCGAGAAGCTTGACGTCGCCCATTCCCATGAGGCCAACGGCACCGAAGGGAAGATAAAGCATTATGCCCAGAAGAGTTGCCGCCAGACTGTAGCCAAGGGCCGGCAGCCCGCCGAGATAGAGATTCAGAAGCCAGCCGGCCAGCATGGCCGGGAAGGTCAGCCAGTTATAGATACGGCCCCACTTTGTATCGGTAATCATGGCCACCAGTGCCACAACAATCGCTATCGTCTGTTGAATGGTCGGAGTTATTAACATGTCGTCATTTTACCTTGAATTTGCCCGCGATGCAAAATTTTGCCCGGGATATCGATTTGTCAGGGAGTTTTTGAGTTTATACAATTCCCACAGATGAACACATATGGACACGGATGAATTGAGGGTGTTATAGAAACATACCCGGCTGTAAAGCATTATCAATCAGCTGTCTGGCAGTAAAATTGCCGGCCGGAAATGAAAATCGGTTCGCATCCAGGATTGGGTGCGAACCGATCGATGACAAAATTTGCGTCTATCCGCGTTTATCCGAGTAATCGGTGGGAAATTCTTTTTATTGAAGCAGCCTTATGTTGAATAGAACCGATATACTTTCAGAATCAGATTTTTACGTAACCGAGAATTTTAGCTCTGACGCCGCTGAGTATCTTGCGGGAAGCGCGCAGGTCGTCTTCGGGTTCGCCGTCACGGTGCAGGAAAACCATGGCACCGGTCTGGCCGGCGAGAATCGCGGTTTCAGGGTATTCGAGCAGGGCCGGAGTGTCGATGAGAATTATTTCGACCCGGCGTTTCAGATTGGTCAGGAGCTCGATCATTTCCGGAGAACCGAGAATTTCGGCCGGAGTCTGCGGTGAAATGCCGGCGCTGATCAACGAGAGGTTAGCGACTTCTGTTGTCTGCAGGGCATCGCGAAGATTGGCGCCGCCCAGTAATTCGGCGAGACCGCAGGTATTGTTCAGGTTGAACATGCGATGCAGAACCGGATTACGGAAGTTGGCGTCGATCATCAGAACCGAATAGCCTGTCTGGGCGAGAAGGACGGCGGTGTTGGTCAGCAGGGTGGTGCGGCCGGTGCCGGTTCTCGATGAGCCGACCAGGACAATGCGGGTCTGAGATTCTGACATGCTTATCTGCAGATTCGACACCAGGTTTCTGAATGGTTTCATATTCTCGGAACCCGGGTCATTGAGGGCGATCAGGCGTTCATCCCACATTGTAGATTCGTTTTCTTCGGCCACCGGTTCAGGGAGGGCCAGTGGCTCGCGGGCAAGAGAGGGCGCCTCGAGAATTATTTCTGCCGGTTCGGCGGTCAGCATCAGATGATTGCTTGGGGCCGGAACCGCTCCTGCAAGGACGTTGCCTGATACACCCACGAGTTCAGCTCTCATCGGGGCCGGTGAATAGAGCAGGAAAATCGCCATCAGAACGCCGGAAGCCAGGGCAAGGCAGTCGCGCTGTATGGCAGTGAAACCGACGGTGACGGGCGGCCTGGCATCCTTTTTCAGCACGTTGATGCGGCCGGCGGTGGTGCTGCTGGTAATTTTCGATTCTTCCAGTTCGAGAATAGTTTTGCGATGCAGCTCTTCGAGAGTCGAAATACGCATGGCGATGCTTTCTGAAGATGGAATACTGCCCTTGTCGCTGCTCACGACTCTGGTGCGTTCTTCGGCGAACTGGCTTTTCAGAGCGGCAAGTTTTTCGCGGTCAGCATTGATCTCGGCTGATAACAGCTGATACTCAGGGTTGCTTTTTTTCTTCTGCACCCGGGTTCTCGAATTGGCCAGGCGGTTTTCAAGACTGCTGATGCGGTTTTTGCAGGCGATGACCCGCGGGTGTTTGTCTTTATAGCTCTTAAAAAGTTCCACCAGCTGATTCCGCTCTTCTTTCAGTTCCTGATTGAATTTCTGATAGCTCGTGGATGCTTCTTCCTGATAGTAGAAAATTTCTGCGGGTGTGGTCTGCAGCCGACTGGTGTTGAGGTCGATCTTCTCTTCGAGCTGATTGAGGGCAATCTCAGTGGTCAGGGTCTGATCGTCAACTTTGGCAGTTTCGTCGATACTGGTGCTGACCAGCTGGCGGCGCAGATCGGCAATACTGGTTTCAAGGTGCTGGAGTTTGTTCTGCAGAGCCTTGACCGCGAAATCCTGGGCTTCGGAGTTGTAGCCGAGAAAGTGCTCGGAAAGAACCTGAATGACTGCATTGCCGAGTTCTTTCAGCTGGACGGGGTTCTCATGGCGAACGGCAAGGCTTACCAGGCCGGGGCCGGCATCTTTGAACGCGATGACTTCTTCGCGTCTGATATCATCTTCAGAAACCGCGCATTTGCGGGCGATTTCCTCAACGACTTTGTGCTGCGAGAGAATTCCCTGCATCGTTGCCGCCAGGCTGACTTCACTGGCGTTTTCGGTGGTCATGACGCGCAGCAGCGATTTGCTCTGATAAACCGTCGGAGCGTAGCGGTTCAGCAGAAAGGAGGCACAGACGGCCAGCCCGATTATGACTGTGGCCCAGCCGGCGTTTTTCCTCAGACTTCTGAAAATTCCTTCAATCAGGCTTTCCTGAACCATCAATTTGCCTCCTGCAGATTATTTATCTTTCAATAAATCGGCAGGTTGGGCCGCAGACTTTAGCGACAACGGCAATAAAAAAATCACCGGAAGCCCTGTTCGTCGCCGGTGATTTTTATATGCAGACTGTGACTGAAGTCTGACCGCTCCGGTCAGGAAGTGAATTCGTTGATGGTTCTGGCGACAAATTCAATCTGCTCGCGTTTCAGCTCTGGATAAATCGGCAGAGCGAGCGTGGTGTCGGCAGCGTTTTCCGATTCGGGAAAGTCGCCCTTTTTATAGCCTAGACTGGCGAAACACTTCTGCTGATGCAACGAGAGGGGGTAGTAGACGGAACAGCCGATTTCTTTTTCGCCAAGATGGGCTTTGAGAGCGTCACGATTCTTTACCCTGATGACATATTGATTGTAGATGTGGTAGCAATCGGGCTTTTCAATCGGAGTAACGATGTTTTTGTTGCCGCTGAACATGTCGTTGTAGATGGCGGCATTCTGACGGCGCCCTTCGGTCCAGCTTTTCAGGAACGGGAGCTTGACAGATACTACTGCGGCCTGCAGAGCGTCGATTCTGGCGTTCAAGCCGACTTCGAGGTGCTGATACTGAACCTGGCCGCCATGCACCCTGAGCCCTTTAAGGCGTTCGTGCAGGGCGCTGCGGTTGGTAGATACCAGGCCGCCATCACCGAAACAGCCGAGGTTTTTGCTGGGGAAAAAGCTGAAGCATCCGGCATCACCGAAAGTGCCGGCGTCTTTGCCCTTGTATTTGGCACCGATGGACTGGCAGGCGTCTTCGATGACTGCCAGTTTGTGTTTGGAAGCGATTGCCATCAAAGGTTCCATATCGACGCACTGACCGAACAGATGTACCGGCATGATGGCTTTGGTTTTGGGAGTGATCAGTTTTTCGATCTGGTCGACGCGCATCAGGAAAGTGGCCGGATCGATGTCGACAAAGCGGGCAACGGCACCGACTCTGGCTATCGAACCGGCGGTTGCGAAGAAAGTGTAGGGAGTAGTGATGACTTCATCGCCGCGGCCGATATCGAGGGCCATGAGGGCGAGCAGCAGGGCATCGGTTCCTGATGAGCAGCCTAGAGTGTGCCGGGCACCTATGTATTCAGACATTTCTTTTTCGAGCCGGTCAACTTTTGGACCAAGAATAAAACCCTGATTCTCAATGATTTCCATGATTTCGGGCATGACTTTTTCTTTGATCTGCTGATACTGCGGTTTGAGATCCAGGAGAGGGACTTTCATTAAGGCCTCCGAATTAAAAGAAGTTAGTGAAAAATTACACTTGAAGATTACACCACCAGAATCACGACAGTCAATGGAATTTATGGTATAATCGCCGCATGAAATTCGTAGATGAAGTTACAATACAGGTGTCTTCCGGCAGTGGCGGCAAT
Organism: uncultured bacterium; assembly: GCA_964474705.1. Classification (GTDB taxonomy): domain Bacteria; phylum Muiribacteriota; class Ozemobacteria; order Ozemobacterales; family Ozemobacteraceae; genus Rifleibacterium. The sequence continues at coordinate 8,512 of CAYYUI010000035.1, read as the reverse complement.
GGAATTGTCGCGTTCAGGCGTGAAAAGTTCGTGCCGCTTGGCGGCCCGGCCGGCGGTGATGGCGGGCGTGGCGGCGATCTTATTTTCGAAGCCACCGACGATCTTACCACCCTTTATGAATTCAGTTTTACCCGCATATATAAGGCTGAAGACGGGGGGCATGGTCAGCAGAAAAACATGGCAGGTGCCAATGGCCGCGACCTGATAGTCAAGGTGCCGGTCGGTACGCTGGTTTACGATCTGGAGACCGGTCAGCTGCTTGTTGACCTCGACCAGAAGGGTCAGAAGGAAATAATTGCCCGTGGCGGCCGCGGCGGCTGGGGCAATGCTCGTTTTGCCACTTCGGTGCGCCGCACCCCGAGAATCGCTGAAAAAGGTGAGCCCTGTCAGAGTTTCCAGTTGCGGCTTGAATTGAAGCTGCTCGCCGATGTCGGTCTCGTCGGTCTGCCGAATGCCGGCAAGTCGACATTTCTGCGGGCGGTCAGCAATGCCCGGCCCAAAGTCGCCGATTATCCATTCACGACGCTTACACCCAGTCTCGGCATCGTCAAGCCCGAAGGGCTTGCGGCTTTTTGCGTGGCAGATATTCCGGGGCTTATCGAAGGCGCCCATACCGGCAGCGGTCTCGGTATTCAGTTTCTCAAGCACATTGAACGCACGCGGGTTCTGCTGCATCTCATCGATGTCAGTCAGCTCGACATGGAAAACATTACCCGTAACTACGATATAATAATGGCCGAGCTTTCAGAGTTTTCCGGCGAACTGGCAGAAAAGCCGGTGGTGGTTGCTGCCAACAAAATGGATCTTCCCGATTCCCGCGAGCTGTTTCCTGACTTTAAAGAAGCCATGGAAGCCAGGGGGATCAGGGTGTTTCCGATTTCTGGTGCGACCCGTGAGGGTGTCGACGACCTGCTTAAGTATCTCGGCAACTGTCTCAAAGACCTGCGTGCTCCCGAACTGACCTCCCCCAACGAGGAAGAGAAACTCTATGAATTTGTCGAGCCCTTCAATGTCGAGCAGGAAGCCGAAGGACGCTGGATCGTCAGCGGCCCGGAAATCGAACGTCTGGTAGCGATGACCGATTTTACCAGTGATGAAGCGATCGCGATTTTTCGACAAAAATTGCGCAAGATTGGCTTTGTCGATGAATTGAGCCGTCTCGATGCCCAGGAAGAAGATATTTTTTCGATCGGCGACATGGAATTTGCCTATCGGGAGTTTTTTGATTGAGAATCGGAATCTTCGGGGGCAGTTTTGACCCGGTTCATCAGCAGCATCTGCAGATTGCGCTGGCGGCTCTGATCGAATGCAGCCTCGATGAAATCTGGTTCGTGCCGGTTTTTCATGCGGTTCATAAGCCCGGGCAGAGAATGCTCGATTATCATCATCGCCGTCAGCTGTTGCAGACTGCGATACGCGACCTGCCGGGCGGTAGAATCTGTGATATCGAACAGGAACTCGGTGGGCCCTCTTATACCTGCCGAACCCTCGAAATGCTTTATGAGCGGTTTCCTGATTACAGATTCCTGCTGATTATCGGCGGCGACTCTTTGAAAGAGCTTCCCGGCTGGAAAAACCCGGAAAAGCTTGTGCAGATGACCGAATTCATCGTTGTCGACCGGCCGGGATTCGAGACAGATTCACCTCTGCCGGATGCCATTGTCCATCGGGTTCCATGCCGAACTTCACCGGTTTCTTCGACCGGAATCAGGGCGGCCCTGCAACACCGGCAGTTCAACCTTGCCGAGCTCGATTTTGAAGTTTTCTTTCAGATCATGCTTCATGACTATTATGGTTGCCTGGGCGACGATTACCACCATTGGCTCAAACTGGTCAGCGACAGACAGAAACTGTCTCCTGAAGGCCTTCAGGAACATATGCGCAGTGCCACAAAACTTGCGGTCAGGTATGCGCTCGACCTCGGCGTCGATCCAAGACCGGCGCTTATCGCCGGTATGGCACACGATCTTTTCAGAAGTGCTCCTGATGCCGAAATAATCGGTCTGGTCGGCAATACTTCGTTCATTCTCACCGATCTGGAAAAGGAAACGCCGATGCTGGCCCACGGTGCTGCGGCTGCCGCATGGCTTCTCAGGGTTACCCCAGACATAGATGCGGCAATCATTTCGGCAGTCAAGAATCATACATTCCCCCCCTCGGATTCGCCGGTTCTGACGCGAATTCTCGCAGTCGCCGACACTCTCGACCCCGTTCGTCAGGTTCGAGAACGCGACCAGATAAGAGAAGCCGAAATTCCTTTTGAAGAACGCTATCACCAGGTTCTCGAACTGAAGAAAAAATCTCATTTCTGAGTAAAGTCGCTGAGCGTTTGTGCCACGAGGGCATTATGCCGCGTGAGCCAGGATGGCGGAAGCGGCGGCAACGACTGACCGTATAAAACAATCTGCAGAAGAGCAAAAAGTTTGCGTTCACCTTGTTGGTCGCAATTTTCACTGGAGTTTACCCGGTGCCTCTGGTATTATTGGCTGGCATGAAAGCAGTTACAGCGACAGTTGACAGGCATTTTCGGACGGCCCGGTTCCGATCAGGAATCCGCCGGGGGGTGCTGCTGTTCGAAATGCTCTTCATCATTCTGACACTGACTTACTTTGCCGGGGTTACCCACAGGTGGTTGTTCGGCATGACCGTGGTGCCGATCGGCATGAGCCTGATAGAAGGCAATCCATCGACTGGTGAACAGGCTCATATCGGCAATGTAAACGTTCTGGTCCTGGGGGTCGACTCGGTCGACGGAACGCATCGGGCTGATACCATGTTTGTTCTTGGCATCAATCCCGGCAAACATCGGGTCAGCATGCTGTCGATTCCGCGCGATACCAGGGTGCTCATCAACGGCAAGGCGCGAAAAATCAATGAAATATTGCCCCGCTACGGGGTTAACGTCCTGCGCACTCTTCTCGAAGATCTGTTGCGCGTTCAGATCAGCCGCTATGTCGAGGTCGGGTTTCAGAGTTTCGTTAACATCATCGACATTCTCGGTGGGCTCGACATCGATATCGAGAAGGCCATGAATTACGATGACAACTGGGGCAAGGTGCATATTCACTTCAATCAGGGAATGAACCATCTCGACGGCCGGCAGTGCCTCAATTACGTGCGCTTTCGCGCTGATGCCGCAGCCGACCTTGGCAGAATCAAGCGGCAGCAGAAGTTCATGAAGGTGCTTTTCGACAAGGTAATGACCCCGGGAATCGTCGTAAAACTGCCGCAGATCATCAACGAAGCGTTCAAGCATATTCAGACCGATTTTTCACTGGCCGAGCTTTATGCCCTGATCAAGGGGTTCGAAGGCGCGCGCATCGAGTTCAGAAACAATTCACTGCCGGGCGAAGCCCGTTATATAGACAAAATCAGTTATTACATGCCTTATCAGGAAGAAGCGGCGGCCATCGGCAGTGCGCAATTTTCTGATCTGGCCGCAGTCGAGCTGGTTGCAAGCTTTTCGTCGACGGCGACCGCTCCGGTTGCCATAATCGCTTCAGCATCATTGCCGACCGCCTCTGAAACCATCATTGCAACTGCGACAACGCTTGAAGTCGTCGCTTCCGGCAATTCAGTTCTCTCTGCTTCGGCAGGTGAAGAACTCCCCGCTTTTCAGGCGTCCGACCTGGCCACTCAGGCAGCCATTGTCGATGCACCACCCACTCACTCTACGGAATCGGATAATGAAGACTGAACTTTTCGACTTTTTTCTGCCCCCGGAGTTGATCGCCCAGACGCCGGCAGCAACCAGATCGGCTTCCCGACTGCTTGTTCATAACCGTGCCGCCGGAACTGTCGAACATCGGCAGTTCTCAGATATAGTAGAGTATTTTTCTCCGGGTGATCTGCTGATTTTGAACAGCTCAAAAGTCATCCCCGCCCGCATTTTCACTTTGCCGGGCGAGAACGGTACCGGCGGCGCCGAAGTGCTTTTTATTAAAACTCTTGGCGAAGGCCGTTTTGAGGCTATGGTCAGGCCGGGCAAGAAGTTCAAGCCTGGTCGCCGGCATCTGCTCCCCGGAAACCGCGTGGTTGAAGTCGAAAAAGTGCTGGATTCAGGGTTGCGGGTTCTTAGAACCAGCGATGGCAGCGACCCGGTTGCAATTTTCCGCGCTGCCGGGCAAATGCCGCTGCCACCTTATATTACTTCGCGCGAAAGCGCGCCAGAACGCTACCAGACGGTATATTCAAATGTCGAAGGGTCGATTGCGGCGCCGACTGCGGGTTTGCATTTTGATGAACAGGTTTTTGCCCGTCTCAAAAGCAGGCAGGTCAGGACCGCTGAGGTGGTACTGCATGTGGGTCTCGGCACTTTCAAGCCGATCGAAGCCGAATACATCGACGACCACCAGATGCACGAGGAGGTTTTCTACATCTCTGAAGAAACCGCAGTTCGATTCAGGCAGACACGTGCGGCAGGCGGACGTATCTGGGCCTGCGGCACCACGAGCGTTCGCACTCTAGAATCGGCATTTTCCGAAGATGGTGGTTTGAAAACCGGCTGGCAATCGACTGCCTGCTTTATCAGACCAGGTTACAAATTCAAAGCTGTAGATTGCTTCATTACCAACTTTCATCTGCCGCGTTCGACGCTGATCGTTCTGGTAGCGGCTTTTTGCGGCAGGGAAAGGGTATTGGGCCTCTACGAAGAAGCGGTCAAAAACAGATACCGTTTTTACAGCTTCGGGGATTCAATGGTAATTATATGACGGAAAACAAATTTTCATTTCAGCTGGAATACGCGTCAGAAGAATGCTGGGGCCGGGCGGGCCGCATTCAGACCCGACGTGGCGAGATCAAAACCCCTGTATTCATGCCGGTTGGCACCGCAGGCACCGTTAAGACCCTGACGCCTGAAGACATCGGATCAACCGGTGCTTCGATCATTCTCGGCAACACTTATCACCTGATGCTCCGCCCTGGAACCGGCGTTCTCGACCATTTCGGCGGTCTGCACCGGATGATGGCCTGGGATCGCCCGATGCTAACCGATTCCGGCGGGTTTCAGGTATTCTCGCTGAAAAAGCTGAACAAGATCAACGACGAGGGCGTCGAGTTCGCTTCGCATATCGACGGTGCCCGCTACTGGCTGACTCCTGAAGAATCGATGCGCATTCAGCGTTCGATCGGCGCTGAGATCATGATGGTCTTCGATGAATGCTGCCCTTATCCCTCAGACGAAAAGGTCGCCAGAGAAGCGATGGAGCGGTCTGCCGTCTGGGCGCGCCGTTGCCGTGCCGATCACCCGACGATGCGCAACGGTCAGGCGCTGTTTGGCATCGTGCAGGGTTCGATGTATCTGCCGCTGCGGCTTGAATCGATTCGCCGTACTGCGGAAATCGGCTTCGAAGGTCTGGCGGTAGGCGGCCTTTCGGTGGGTGAACCAAAGCCGCTGATGCTCGAGATTCTCGACGGTATGATGCCTCATATGCCGGTGGATGTGCCGCGTTACCTTATGGGGGTTGGAACTCCCGAAGACCTTTTCTATGGCGTAGAGCGCGGTATCGACATGTTCGACTGCGTGCATCCGACCCGTATTGCCCGTCACGCAACCGTTTTTACCACTGACGGGCGTATCAGTCTGATGAATGCGCGCTGGCAGCTTTCGGATGAGCCAATGGACAGCAGCTGCAGCTGCTACGCCTGTCGAAATTTTTCACGCGGTTACCTGCGGCATCTGTTCAAAGCCCGGGAAATTCTTGGCCTGCATATGGCCAGTTTGCATAATGTGACATTTATGATTAATCTTATGAATGGCATTCGCCGGTCTCTGATCGAAAAACGTTTTCTGGCGTTTCGCGACCAGTTTCTCGGCAGATATCTCAACAAGGAGAAAAATTAATGGCCGGAGCCGAAAAACAGTTGATGGACGCTGGCATCGCCGCATTCAAGAAGGGCGAGGTCGACAAGGCAGAGGATATCTTTCGCAGCTTCCTCAAGGATTTTCCGAACAGCGGACTGGCAGACAACGCCTGTTATAATCTTGCCAAGATCGCTCTCAGTAAAGGAAATCAGAAGAAAGCCCTCGGCTGGTACGAGTATCTTCTCGAGAATTATCCCGATACCGATGCCGCCTATTTCGGCAAGGATGAGTACGTCGAGTTGAGCCGCACAATGGGCAAAGGACCTGTCGAAATCGCTGACGAATGCTACTTCAAAGGTAAGGCGCTGCTCGACAAGGGTAAGCTGGCCGACGCTGAAGCTGAATTCAACAGACTTATCGCCCAGTATCCTGACTGTGAATACGTCGATAATGCCCATTATCAGCTGGCGGTCATCTGCAAAAAGCGCGGTGACCGGGATGGCGTAAAACGTCATGTGGAAATCATCCTGACGCAGTTCGCCGATACCGATGCGGCTCTATATGCCCGCGGTCTGCTGGTCTGATATAGCAGAAAAGCGAAAAAGGGTCTGGCCAGTTGGCCAGACCCTTTTTTTGAGAGGTTTTCTACTTACTTGAGCTGCAGGGTCACTGTGAAAGCTGAGGTGCTGTCTTCCTGAATCTTGATGGCATCAGAGATGGCGGAATAATAACCGGCGCTCATGTTGACACCGACGACATTCAGATCGTAACCGGTGATGATGCCGCTGAAATAAGCTTCAGCACGATAGTTCACACTGACGACATCGACGTAGGGAACTATATCCTTGCCCCCCTGTTTGATGTAGACACGGGCAGTCTGACCCGGAATGAAGCTGCCGGGATTGGTGCTTTCAGGGGCGGTGCTGATGATGACAACCCGAAGATCTCTTCTGATCGGTTCGATGTTGGCAAAGTCACAGTCGACACCGGCAATGGTGCCACCCGGCAGACTGCTGGGAATGCTGACTGCTGAACTGATCGTCACGACATCATAACCACGAATTTTGCATTTAACCGATACGGTGCCGGCGGTAACCGGGATATCGGTCAGCGTGTAGGCGATCGAGCCTTTCATGGCATTGTTGGTGGCGGCGTCGGTATAAGTGGCAACGACTTTGCCGGCGGCTTCAGCCCAGACAACGATGTCGCGGGCCTGAGCATCGAGAATGTAACCGGGCAGGTTGCGCAGATTCCCGGAGATGTTGACGGTCATCGGCTGAATCTTGATGACACCGAGATCGACCGGTGAGGCACCGATCGAAATCGCCGGGTTATTCCCGGTTGCTCCGGCGGTTGTATACTCATTGTAGTTGGTAGCGGTGATGGTGTAGTGATGATCGCCACCTTCAAGACCGCTCCAGCCGATATCTCTGAAGTCGGCAGCGGTTTCGAAAAGCTTGGTGCGTCTCTGGGTATAAGGAGTAGTCTGGGTAACGGTGAAGTTGGTCAGCGGGCGACCGGTAATAGAGTCGATCGGGTAACCTTTGAGAGTGCCCTTGATGAGATCGGCGCTCTTGCTCATTTTGATGACCGGAGCAGTGACGGTTTCGCCATTGCCGACGTTGACGACGGCAGCCTGCAAATTTGCGGTTTGAGTTCCGGTCCCTTGCGTTGAAACAAGGGAATAACCATACTTTTCTACATAAAGAGTCCAGGCGCCCTTGGACAGATCGTGCATGACAAATGATCCGTCGCCACCGGTGTATACCGATTTGTTTTCGTGCGCTCCGGCTGCTGTAGCACCGTCGCCGCGCACAAGAACTTCAGAAACAGGTTGATTGTTCGCTGAATTCAGGACATAACCGGTGATGGTGCCGCCCTGAATACCAAGTGAGCCGCTTTCGCAGCCCGTAAAGATGATACTGGCCAACGTCAGGACGAAGAGCAGCAGCCAGCGTCCTTTTGCAGTGGTTTGATGTTTAACCATGCTTGCCTCCATGAAAGTGTAGAAAATATCTCAGCATGTCTATCGGCAATCACGAAGCCAATCTGAATGTTTTTTTACAAATTTTTTCCGGCTATGAGAATGTCATTATCAACTGGCGTCTGAGGAGTCATTGAGATCCCCTACATATGAATACGTATAGACACAGATAAAAACGTTTTTGCTGTGGGGCGGCCAGACCAACGACTATCTTCATTCTGTGAATGGCGGTTTTCGTTGTCGTAATCGTTGCCGATTTTCGATTCGACAACGAACGCGACTACGACTGCGAGACCGATCTGTATAATGACGCGCTTAAACACTGTCATTGGCCGGTTCGTTCGCACTCCGGCGACTCACCGGCACTTGGCCATCCTGGCCTGCGCGAGCAGGGACGCGGCAATCGTCAGTTATGAGCATGCGCCAGCTTCGCTTCGCTCGCAATGACGCGCTAATTCTGTCATTGCGAGGAGCGCAGCGACGCGGCAATCGTCAGTTATGAGCATGCGCCAGCTTCGCTTCGCTCGCAATGACGCGCTAATTCTGTCATTGCGAGGAGCGCAGCGACGCGGCAATCGTCGGTTATGAGCATGCGCCAGCTTCGCTTCGCTCGCAATGACGCGCTAATTCTGTCATTGCGAGGAGCGCAGCGACGCGGCAATCGTCGGTTATGAGCATGCGCCAGCTTCGCTTCGCTCGCAATGACGCGCTAATTCTGTCAT